>NZ_JBPFSF010000006.1:0-335934 GCF_051106045.1 Paenarthrobacter sp. FR1
CGTTAGAGTGGGACACGAGGACCTCCTGGATTGTGTAACTGCTCTCGACAAGCACCACACAACACCCGGAGGTCCTCTTATTGCGTCACATCAATCCCGTGTCACCAACCTGCCGGGACACTACAGCTAGCCCTCCGACGCTTGCGCTGTCAGTGCCCGCAGGAGATGGCTGCGCTGTTCGATAATGATGCGCCGCAGGGCCCTGGGAGCACCCTTGTGATTCTGCATCCATTCATCAGTCCGGAGCATGACCGGATGGCTGGTGGGCCGCATTCCGTCCGCAAGATCCTGTGCGGCCGGGAAAAGTCCGCGGACGATCCTGCCGGCGATTTCAATACTTCGCTCAGCCCATACTCTTTCAAGGCACTCGAAGTACGGCTCAACATAGGGTTTCAGCATGTCAGCGGGCGCCGTCGCGAAGCCAGCGATCGTAGCGCTGAGGATCTCGTTGGAAAGGCCGGTGGTGTTGACCGCGGAGTCCCAGGCTGCTGCTTTCACTGAGGCATCCGGTCGGGCGGCCGAAGCCAGCGCGTGGCCCTCCCTGCCTGAAGCGGTTTTGTCAGCTTCAAGTTCCCGGTCCAGCTCAGCCTGCGTCGCTTGTCCGTGTGCTGAGAGTGCTTGCCAGAGGCTCCACCGCAGCTCCGCGTCCACAGCTAGGCCGCCAATGACCGTAGAGCCCTCCAGGATGCCCCGGATCAGCGAGAGCTCGCTGTCACCGTGGCGCGACACGTCCGCGAGTGTCCTGGCCCACGCAAGTTGCTGATCCGATCCTGCCGCAGCGGCCTGCAACTGGTTTGCAGCAACAGCCAGGAACTCCTTGCGGACGTCGGCCCGCGTCGCGGCCGGAACAAAACGTTCAATGGCGCCTGTGGCATTGGCCAGCACGTTGAGCAGGACACCGATTCCACTCTCTGCTGGAGCAAACTGCTCGACGGCGGCAACGTACCGTGCAGCAGACGTGACACCATCCCGTGCAGAGTCCCAGAGCGCCGTCCAGCAGAGAGCACGCGCCATGGGGTCCTGGATTCTGTCCAGTGAGGTGCGCACCGTGTGCTCGGACACGGGATCGAGCCGGACCTTGGCGTAGCTGAGGTCGTCATCGTTGACCAGCAGCAGCGCCGGCCTCCGCTTTCCGTTGAGCTCGGCTACCAGTGTGCTGGGGCCGACGACGTCCACGTCGATGCTCTCCGACCTGACCAGGGCGCCTGTTGTGTCGGCGTCGTACAAGCCCAGGCGCATGCGGTGCGGACGGAGCTCCTGGTGACCGGTGATGGGATCGATGGCGTCCTGTTGGAGTGTTACCGCGCCGAGCGTCCCACCGTCTTCCACGATCTCGGCGGAAATGGTGGAGATCCCGGATGTCTGCAACCATTGGCGTGCCCAGGTGGCGAGGTCGCGTCCGGAGGCTGCGCTGAGGGCCTTCAGGAGATCCTGCAGGGAAGTATTCCCGAAGGCGTGGTCGCGGAAGTACTGCCGGGAGCCGTCAATGAAAGCGTCAAACCCCACATAGGCCACCAATTGCTTCAGGACCGACGCGCCCTTGGCATAGGTGATGCCGTCAAAGTTTTGCTTGGCTGCTTCAAGATCGGGGATGTCGGCAACGATCGGGTGCGTCGTGGGCAACTGATCCTGCAGGTAGGCCCAGGCCTTGCGCTTGCTGGCGAAGTTCACCCAGGCGGTGTCCCAATCGGTAGCCCGGTCCACTCCGAGGGTTCCCATATAGTCGGCAAAGGACTCCTTGAGCCACAAGTCATCCCACCAGTTCATGGTCACGAGGTCGCCGAACCACATGTGCGCCATCTCGTGCATCAGGGTGTTGGCGCGTGCCTGGTACTGTGCGTCAGTGGCCCTTGAGGCGTACACGTACTTCTCCGTGAACGTGACCAAGCCGGGGTTTTCCATGGCTCCCAGGTTGTATTCGGGAACAAAGGCTTGGTCGTATTTGCCCCACGGATACGGATAGTCAAAGAGCTCGTTGAAGAATGACAGGCCACCCTTGGTCAGACGGAAGAGTTCGTCGGCGTCGAAGGAGTCGGCCAAAGAGGCCCGGCAGAAAAGTGCCAGCGGCACGTCAAGGCGGGTGCCGTCGTCGAGGGTTGCTCCCCAGTGGTCCGTGGCCTTGTAGTAGGGCCCGGCAAGCACAGTGGTGATGTAAGTGGACATGCGCTTGGTGGTGGCGAAGTCCCAGCGGGCCACCCCGGGGTCGGATGTGGCGGGCGTCCGGACGGCTTCAACGCCGTTGGATGCAACCTCCCAATCGGCGGGCGCGATCACATGGAACGTGAACTCGGCTTTGAGGTCCGGCTGTTCGAAGTTGGCGAAAACGCGTCTGCTGTCCGCCGGTTCGTATTGGGTGTAGAGGTAGCACTGGCCGTCGGCGGGGTCCACGAAGCGGTGCATGCCCTCACCGGAGCGGCTGTAAAGGGCCGTTCCCGTGACTGTTACCTCGTTCTCGGCAGCGAGGCCATCCAGGATGATCCTGTCGCGGTCCACCGCGCTCCCAATATCCAGCGGTACGCCATTCAACACCACCGACTGCACGCCTCCGCTGATGAAGTCCAGGAAGGTTGCGGAGCCGGGTTTGGCGGAGAAGGTGATGGTGCTGATACTCGGGTAGCCGGCGACTTCGGGATCTGCCGCGTCTCGGACATCGAGGGTGACGTCGTAGCTGTGGGTGGTGATCAGGGCTGAACGGGTAGCGGCTTCATCGCGCGACAGATTGTGATTCGACACACAGCTATCTAATCATGATCCACGCGGCACCCAGACCCAGCGAAGCGATGATCAGCCAGGAACCCAGCGCCACCAGCACAGCGCGTCCACCGGTGTGAATCAGGGTGCGCACCCGCACCGCCGAGCCCAGACCGAACAGCGCCGTTGCCAAGAGGATGTCTTGAAGGGCCGCCGCTGTTTCGAGTCCCATCTCTGGTGCCCAGCCCAGGGAACGGACCACCACCATCGCGATAAAGCCGAGGACGAACAACGGCACGATGGGCGGGAACTTTCCCTCGCCGACGGTCGCCGCGTCCCCTGAACCGTTAGCGCGCTGTCGCAGATGGTCGATCCTCTGGTGCAGGCCGCCCGCTGCCGCGATGGGCGCAAGAAGGACCACCCTGGTCAATTTGACGACGACGGCGATCGCCAGCGCCGCTGGACCCGCGGTTTGCGCCGTGGCCACCACCTGGCCAACATCGTGCACGGACGCTCCGGTCCACGCACCGAACTGCTCAGGACTCAGGTTCAAGGGGTGCATCAGGAGTGGCAGCACGCCAATAGCCAACGTACCGCACAGTGTCACGAGCGCCACGGGGAGCACCGTGTCCTGGTGCTTGATGCGCCGCACCGCCGCCATGGCTCCGATCGCGGAGGCCCCGCAGATGGAGAAGCCCGTGGCGATCAGCAGGGCAGCTTCGCCGGGGAGGCGCAGCAGGCGGGCCAAGCCATAGGTTCCTGCGAAGCTCACCAGCACAACTCCGGCGATCAGGAGCAGGGAAAGCCAGCCGAGGCCGAGCACATCCTGAATGCTGACCTTGAGGCCCAGCAGTACGATTCCCGCTCGCATGAGGTGCTTCCCCGCGAAGTCCAGGCCGGGGCGGGCGCGCCCGGCAGCCAAGACAGCTGTGCCCGGTATATTGGCTGAGAGCAAGCCCAAGGCAACAGCGAGCGTCATGGCTGGTACGGCTGGAAACACCGCGTGGATGGCGAAGGCCAGACCCGTTGCGGCGATGCTCAGGACCAACCCGGGCCCCAGCCGGGACAGCTGGGGCGAAAGACTGTTGAAGGGCATGCCTCAACCCTGCCGGATGGGGGCACGGAAAGGCGAACCGGGACCTCCCGGAAACTGCGACACAATCTGCGCGTAATGCGCCCGACTCAAAAAGGTGATTGTCTAATTCCCATGTCTGACCTATTCCAGGATTACTCCGAGGCCGCTGCGCGCAGTGGCGCCTACGACGAGATGTTTGCCCCAGGCCACGTTGCCAGAAAATCCTACGGTCAGGTTTCCGGCGCTCTGCGCGAACTTTCCCTGGCGGACGTCACGGCCCGTGCCGATTCCATGGCCCGTACGTTCCTGGACCGCGGTGTGACGTTCGACTACGCGGGGGAGGAGCGGCCGTTCCCGCTGGACATCGTGCCAAGGGTCATCCCGGCCGACGAGTGGGACGTGCTGGAGCGCGGTGTCGCCCAACGCGTCAAAGCGCTCGAAGCGTTCCTGAATGACGTGTACGGACGCATGGCCGTGGTGACCGACGGCGTGATCCCGAGGCAACTGGTGACCACCAGTGCACACTTCCACCGGGCAGTCCACGGTTTCGAGCCGTCCGGCGGCGTCCGCGTCCATGTCTCGGGTATCGACGTCGTCCGCGATGCTGCGGGAACCTTCAGGGTGCTCGAAGACAACGTCCGGGTACCTTCCGGTGTCAGCTACGTGCTGGAAAACCGGCGCGCCATGGCGAAGGGCCTGCCCGAAGCGTTCGGCCAGCAGCACATCCGCCCCGTCGAAGAGTACCCCCGCCGGCTCCTCTCTGCCCTCCGCAAGACGTCCCCCGCCGGCGTCGACGATCCCACCGTCGTGGTGCTTACACCGGGTGTCTTCAACAGCGCCTATTTTGAGCACACCCTCCTGGCGGGGCTTATGGGCGTGGAACTGGTGGAAGGCCGCGACCTCATCTGCCGTGGCAACCGCGTCTACATGCGGACCACCGCGGGCGAGCAGCGCGTGGATGTCATCTACAAGCGCATCGATGACGACTTCCTGGATCCCCTGCAGTTCCGTTCCGATTCCATGCTTGGCTGTCCGGGCCTGGTCAACGCAGCCAGGGCCGGGGGCGTGACCATTGCCAATGCCGTGGGCAACGGCGTAGCCGATGACAAGCTCGTGTACAGTTACGTCCCTGACCTGATCCGGTACTACCTTCACGAAGAGCCAATTATTGCCAACGTCGACACCTTCCGGCTTGAAGAAAAGGAAGCCAGGGAGCATGTGCTGGACCGCCTCGATGAGCTTGTGGTGAAGCCCGTTGATGGCTCCGGTGGCAAGGGTTTGGTCATTGGCCCGGACGCCTCGAAGGAAGAACTTGATGCGTTGCGAAAACGTGTCATTGCCGATCCCCGCGGCTGGATCGCCCAGCCCGTGTTGCAGCTCTCCACCGTGCCGACTCTTTCCGGTGACAAGTTCGGGCCACGCCACGTGGACCTGCGGCCTTTTGCAGTGAACGACGGCGACGACGTCTGGGTCCTGCCCGGCGGCCTCACCCGGGTGGCGCTCAAGGAAGGCTCGTTGATCGTGAACTCCAGCCAGGGCGGCGGGTCCAAAGACACCTGGGTCTTGGCCAATTCACCGCAGATGCCCGCCGAAGTCATCCCGCGCCAGTCCGTCACCGTTCGCGAGCAGGTTTCCGTGTGGCCCGTGGAAAGCAACTGGCGGGACCGCCAGACGGAGCAGCAGCAGTGACCCCGCTCCACCCAACAACTGAACTTCGACATGCACCACGCGAAGGAGGCGCAGCCACATGCTGAGCCGTATTGCTGAATCACTTTTTTGGATCGGACGCTACGTAGAACGCGCCGACGGCACTGCCAGGATCCTGGACGTCCACCTGGAACGCCTGAACCACCTGCCCCTTGAAGAGCAGCGCAGCGTGGCCAGGGAGCTGCTGGCGGTCATGGGAGCGAAGCCCCAAAGCGAAGACTTTGGCCTGCCCGAACTTCTCCATGCCTTGGCTTACGACAAACAGAGCGCATCATCCATTGCCGGTTCCCTCGGTGCAGCCCGCGAGAATGCGCGCCGGGCCAGGGAAACTGTCTCCCAATCCCTCTGGGAGAGCCTTAACACCACGTATTACGGACTCAACCAGCACCGCAAGGACGTGGTGGGAACGTACCGTTTCTGCAACTGGGTACTGGAGCGGACCGCCATGGTTCGCGGCCTGGCGGACACCACGGTCAGCCATGACGAAAGCTGGCTGTTCATGGTCCTCGGCCGGTCCCTGGAACGGGCCGACATGACTGCACGCATGTTGTCCACGCGGGACGTCCAGTCCGCAGGAATGTCCTGGGTGAACATGTTGCGGTGCGCCGGCGCTTACGAGTCCTTCATCCGGACCCGACGGGCCGCGTTCGGAGACCAGCACGCGGCAGAGTTCCTGCTCCTGGACCGGCTGTTCCCACGCTCCATCGTCTACGCCCTGCGCGATGCGGACGAGTGCCTCGCCAAACTGGATCCGTCCGCGCAACGCGTTGGCTTCATCAACGATGCCCGGCGCATCGTGGGCCAAGCGAGGACGTTCCTTGAGTTCCACCGCACGGATGACCTTATGTCCGAGTTGCCTGAGCACATGGAACGTGTGCAAAAGGCAGTGACGCAAGCGTCAGACGCGATTTCCCGTAAGTACTTCAATCAGGCTGATGAACACGCCTGGGTGGGAGAAGTTTCATGACCCGGCTGAGCATCGTCCATAAAACGGCCTATAAGTATCACCGACGCGTGACTTTGTCCTACAACGAGGCCCGGATGACCCCGCTGACCGACGGCCAGCAGGTGGTCCTGGAGTCCTCCCTCAAGGTCTCGCCCAACCAGGCCTCTGTCAGCACCTACCGCGACTACTGGGGTACACGAGTCACGGCGTTCGATATGCAGATGCCGCATGAGAGCCTTGAGGTCCTCGCTACGGCCACCGTGGAAGTGCATCGAACCGAGCGGATCGCTGCCGAGGATGACATCGTGGGATGGGACGTCATAGCCTCGGAGAAAGTACAGGACGAGTTCAGCGACTGGTTACCCCAGTCACGGCTCAGTGGCCCGGGCGACGAAGTCCTCAGCATCGTTCCCGGAATCGTCGATGGCAAGAACCCGCACGAGGCGGCGCTGGCGGTGTTCGCGTGGATGGCCGGCGAGATGACCTATATGAAGGGCACCACCGGTGTCACGACGAATGCCGAACAGGCGTGGTCGCAACGCCAGGGTGTCTGTCAGGACCTCGCCCACTTGGCCATCGGCGCCCTGCGGTGCAGCGGTATTCCCGCCCGCTATGTCTCCGGGTACATCCACCCCCGGTCCTCGGCGGACATTGGCGAAACCGTGGCCGGTCAGTCACACGCCTGGTTGGAATGGTGGGACGGGGAGTGGCGCAGCTGGGACCCCACCAACCACAAGCCCGCCGGTGACTACCACGTGACTGTTGCCAGGGGGCGGGACTACCGCGACGTGCCACCCTTGAAAGGTATCCTGTCCGGTGGCGGCGGATCCGGGCTCTCTGTGTCAGTGGAGATCACCCGGCTCGCTTAGAAATTTTGTACAGATAAGGCCCTTAAGAACATTCTTAAGGGCCTTATCTGTACTCAAATTCGAGAGTTTTACCAGGGGGACGGTTTGTAATCCTTAAGGAAGACGCCGTACTGATCCTCGCCCTTTTCCCCCATCACAATGGGGTCGTACACACGGGCTGCGCCGTCCACCAGGTCCAAGGGTGCGTGGAACCCTTCCTCCATGAGCCGGACCTTGGTGTAGTGGGGACGCTCATCTGTAATCCAACCGGTGTCCACAGCGGTCATCAGGATGCCATCGGAGTCCAGCATTTCCTGTGCACTGGTCCGCGTCATCATGTTCAAGGCCGCCTTGGCCATGTTGGTGTGAGGGTGTCCGGGACCCTTGTAGGCACGGGAGAACTGCCCTTCCATGGCAGATACGTTCACGATGTACTTCCTGTGGGCCGTGGAGCGCTTCATGGCATCGCGCAATCGGCTGACCAAGAGGAAGGGCGCGGTCACGTTGCACAGCTGGACCTCGAGCATTTCCAGGGGGTCCACTTCGTCAACAACCTGGGTCCAGCTGTTGATCGAGGCAAGGTCCGGAACCAGGCCACCGGCGTCGATCGCCGTTCCCGACTCAATCCGCTGCAATGATGCCGATCCGGTGGAGAGGGCCAGCGAGGTGATCGCGTCCCCCGCCAGAACCGGGTGTTCGGTGACGCTGCTGGCAAGGGCAAGCGGGTGCTTGTCATGTGCGTGCCCGAAAGTCACCAACTCGGGACCTCCGTTGGCCGCCTCCAGGGCCGCAGGCAACGGTTCGTCCTCGGCGTCGACCAAGGGCTTGTAAGCGTTGCCGGATCGCCGCACCGTCTGCGCTGCGTTGTTGATGATGATGTCCAACGGGCCGGCTTCGTTCAGCGAGTCCGTCAGGGCCATGACCTGTGCAGGATCGCGCAGGTCGATGCCAACGATCCGGAGCCGGTGAAGCCACTCGCCGCTGTCTTCCATGGCGGCGAAGCGACGCGCCGCGTCCTTGGGGAATCGGGTGGTGATGGTGGTGTGCGCGCCGTCCCTGAGCAGGCGCAACGCGATGTACATGCCGATCTTGGCACGACCACCGGTCAACAGCGCCCTGCGGCCGGTGAGGTCGGTGCGCGCGTCGCGCTTGCTGTGGCTGAAGGCCGCGCATTCGGGGCAAAGCTGGTGGTAGAACGCGTCCACCTGCGTGTAGTGCTTCTTGCAGATATAGCAGGGACGCGAGCGGATGAGGTGGCCCGCGATCTCGCCGGTAGCGGAGGGGGCCAGCTTGTTGCCGCGGGTTTCATCGTCAATACGATCCGGCGCGGCGGTAGCAGTCAGGGCGATGACGGCGCGGTCCGCCTCGGCGATGGAATCGCGTTTGGTCACGCGGCGGTGGCGCTTGACGGCCTTGAACATCTTGCCGGTGGCACGCCGGACTGCAACGTAGTCCGGGTGCTCTTCGTCGTAGACGTGGATCGTGGTCAGAACCTTGAGGCAGGCCTGGATCTCTTCAGGCGTCAGATCGGTGGAGCTCATTGACCTGATTTTACAGCCTTGGGAGCCCGCGGCCTGCCTCGGGTTCTGTCTGCGTCAGCTGGAGGGGTACAGGCTAGTGCGCGGCACCCTGCGCAGCAGCGTCCGCCACGCGTGACTGGATGCCGGCCGCTACCTTTTCGGCGGAGTCACGGATATCGGGGTCGTTATGGGTGGCCGCCTTGACAGCTTCCGGCAGCGCTCGGCGATGTTGTGCGGACAGAGCGAGCTCTGCCTCGCCGGGCTCGGGCACCACCTGCCCCTTCGCCAGGACGGTGATGCCGGACTCCGTAACCTTGTAGCCGCGGGCCTTGTCCAGAGCGGGGTCCAGACCGATGGCAGCCCCGGCGGGGACCTTGACGTTCTTGTCCAGGATGGCCCGTTTGATGACGGCACCCTCACCGACGCGGACCTTGTCCATCAGCACGGAGTCCTGGACCCGGCTGCCAGCCGCCACATAGGCGTCGTTTGAGAGGACAGAGCCCTCTACGATGCCGCCGGAGATCACCACGCCACTGGCCACGATGGAATCGAGGGCCGTGCCCACCGTGTTGTTTTCCCCACGGACGAACTTTGCGGGCGGGGAAATGCTCTGGCGGGTGTAGATCGGCCACTCAGAGTTGTACAGGTTGAAGACCGGCACGGGGGAGATGAGGTCCATGTGTGCGTCGTAGAACGAGTCGATGGTACCGACGTCGCGCCAGTAGGTCCGGTCGCGTTCGGTGGCGCCGGGGATGTCGTTGAGGGTGAAGTCGTACACGCCGGCTTCGCCCTGGTCCACGAAGTAGGGAATGATGTCGCCGCCCATGTCGTGCTTGGTGTCGAGGCGTTCCGCATCCACATGCAGTGCCTCAACAAGAGCATCAGCGTTGAAGACGTAGTTACCCATGGATGCCAGGAACTGCGTGGGGTCCGCCGCCAGCCCGGGGGTGCTGGCCGGCTTCTCCACGAAGGCTGCAATCTTCTGGGGATCGTTCTGGTCCACCTCGATCACGCCGAACTGGTTGGCCATGTTCAGTGGCTGCCGCACTGCAGCAACTGTGGCTTTCGCACCGCTGGCGATGTGCTGCTCCACCATCTGGGAGAAGTCCATGCGGTACACGTGGTCAGCGCCAACCACTACCACGATGTCCGGGGCGTCGTCGTGGATCAGGTTCAGCGATTGATAGATGGCGTTGGCACTGCCAAGGAACCAGCTCTTGCCTACACGCTGCTGCGCCGGAACGGATGCCACATAGCGGCCCAGCTGCGTCGACATGCGCCAGGTTTCCGAGATGTGGCGGTCAAGGCTGTGCGATTTGTACTGCGTCAGAACCACAATTTTCAAATATCCCGAATTGACGAGATTGGATAGTGCAAAGTCAATGAGACGGTAGCCGCCAGCAAACGGAACCGCGGGCTTGGCCCGGTCCGCCGTCAGCGGCATGAGTCGGTTACCCTCTCCGCCTGCCAATACGATTGCCAAAACTTTCTTCAACGCCATGGTCACAGCTCCCCGTACGTCTTCGTAGCCCCCAAAAGTCCGATTTTCCGGACTCTTTCACACTAGAACACATACGCCGGAACGACTACGTTGGTTAGCGTGCGAATAGACATTGTGACTAAAGAATTCCCTCCGGAAATTTATGGCGGTGCCGGTGTCCACGTTGCCGAGCTCAGCCGGGTGCTGGCAAAGCACGTCGATCTTCATGTTCGGGCGTTCGGCGCCCCTCGTGATGCCGACTATCACGGGGCGACTGTGGCCTCCTACGCCACGCCCGAGGACCTCGGCGACGCCAACGCTGCCATCCAGACGCTGGGCGTTGATCTGAGGATCGTTCCGGACATTGCGGGAGCGGACCTTGTCCACTCGCACACCTGGTACGCCAATATGGCCGGCCACCTCGCTTCGCTGCTGCACGGCATTCCGCACGTGCTCAGCGCCCACAGTCTTGAGCCCCTCCGCCCGTGGAAGGCCGAGCAGCTTGGCGGCGGTTACGCGCTGTCTTCCTGGGTGGAGCAAACCGCCTACGAAGCCGCTGCCGCCATCATCGCCGTATCGGACGGCATGCGCCAGGACATCCTCCGCAGCTATCCCAACGTTGATCCTGACAAGGTCCGCGTGGTCCACAATGGCATTGATGTCTCGCTGTGGGAGCGGGACGAGGAAGACGACGCAATCCGGGCCTTGGGCATCGACCCTGCCAAGCCCAGCGTGGTGTTTGTTGGCCGCAACACCCGACAAAAAGGTGTCCCGTACCTGCTCCGCGCCGCGTCCAGCCTCCCTGATGACGTCCAACTGGTGCTCTGCCTCGGCGCGGCCGACACCCCCGAACTGGCCGCCGAGACGGCGCGGCTCATCGAGGAACTGCAGACCAAGCGCGAAGGCGTCGTCCTGATTGAACGGATGCTGCCGCGCCGCGAGCTTATCCAGGTCCTCAGCCATGCCACAGCCTTCGCCTGCCCTTCAATCTACGAGCCATTGGGCATCGTGAACCTGGAAGCCATGGCCTGCGGTGCAGCCGTTGTGGCCAGCGCCACGGGCGGCATCCCCGAAGTGGTCCAGCACGGGGAAACGGGGCTGCTCGTCCAATTGGAACAGGTCACGGACGGAACCGGCACACCGTTGGATCCGGAGAAGTTCGTCAGCGATTTCGCTGCCGCCTTGAACGAGGTAGTGGCCGATCCTGCCCGTGCGCGCGAGATGGGCATCGCCGGTCGACGCCGGGCAGAGGAGCACTTCTCCTGGGAGTCCATCACGGAAACAACCCTTGAGGTCTACCGCTCCGTACTGCGGTAGCCGGAACTGCGGTAACCAGTACCGCGATTTATCGGGATTGAAGCGTCCCAACAGCAGTCCAAACCACGACGGCGCCGCCCCCTTTGCTGGGGCGGCGCCGTCGTGGTTTACCAAAGTTCCGCTGCTGTTCACCGCAAGGCGGCGGAGAACTGCTACCGCGACTTGTTGGCCTTCAGTGCCAGGAGCGTTTTCTCGTCCGCAGGGGCACTTCCACTGGCACGCTGCTCGCGGAAATACCGGCGTGCTTCGTCCTGTCGCGTCGCCTCTGCGCCGGTGGCAATTGAGGCGCGGAGGTGTTCAGGGCCGTAGCCGAAGGCGTCCACAAGGTCCACCGCATGCGGGCGGATCTTGACCAGCAGTCGGTTGATATAGGTGCCCACGGTCCGGCCACGCTGCATGGAGAGCCGACCATTCATGAGGTACCAGGACAGATGCTTCTCAATCAGCGACAATCCGAAAAGGTCGCGTAGCCACGTCAGGACACGCTTTGTTCCTTCGTCGGAGACCTGGGCAAGGGCCTCGGTGAAGGCTTCCCACTGCAGCAGTTCAGCGTGCGCCTGGGCAGCCTCGATCAGTTCGTGCTGGTGCTGGTTGAACAGGGCCGCTGCCTGGTGCTGCGGAAGCTTGTTGGCTCCCTTCAAGGCTGCGCCAACCTCAGCCACCATGGACTGCACACGGTCGGCAAGAAGGGTCCGCTGGCCTTCCTCGTCCCGCAAGGCCAGCGCAGCCTTTTGCACCGAGCCGGTGTCCGCCACAAACTGGGCCACTTGACGCAGGCCCGTGCGGTGCAAAGCCACGCCGGCGGCCTGGTCCACGACGTAACGGGCCAGGACGCCAAAGTCCGCGCTACGGAATTCCTTGGCGTAGTCAGCCAGGAGCCTTTTGGCTACCAGCTGCAGCAGGACGGTGTTGTCACCCTCGAACGTGACGTAGACGTCCAGGTCCGCCCGAAGAGAGGCGAAGCGGTTTTCGATCAGGAAGCCGGCGCCGCCGCAGGCCTCCCGGCATTCCTGCAGGGTATCCAGGGCATGCCAGGTGCTCAGTGGTTTGAGTGCGGCTGCCAGCGTTTCCAGGTCCTGGCGGTCGGCGTCGGTGTCGTGGGCGCCGGAGAAGACGTCGTCAAATTTCTGCAGGAGCTGTTCGTGCGCGAAGCTGGCCGCGTACGTGGTTGCCAATCGGGTGAACAGGCGACGCTGGTGCCGCTGGTAGTCCAGGAGGACTTCTTCGTCGGTGGCTGACGATGCGTTGAACTGGCGTCGCTCGGTTGCGTACTGGATGGCCGTCTTGAGGGCCAACTTGCTGGCAGCTACCGCCGCGCCATCCAGTGAGACGCGTCCCTGCACCAGCGTGCCGAGCATGGTGAAGAAGCGGCGACCGGGGCTTTCGATGGTGGAGGAGTAGGTGCCGTCCTCAGCTACGTCGCCGTAGCGGTTCAGCAGATTGGTGCGGGGGATACGGACGTTCGTGAAATGAAGCCGGCCGTTGTCGATGCCATTCAGTCCGCCCTTGATGCCATCGTCTTCGCCGCCGATACCCGGAAGGAATTCCTGGCTGGCAGGATCGCGGAGTTCCACATAGAACGCGTGGACGCCACGGTTGACGTTGCGGGTAATCAGTTGGGCGAACACGACGGCGGCCAGACCGTCATTGGCCGCATTGCCGATGTAGTCCTTCCACGCTGCGCGGAAAGGCGTGTTGATGACGAATTCCCCGCTCGCTTCGTCATAAGTAGCTGTTGTGGCAATGCTGGCGACGTCCGAACCATGACCTGTTTCCGTCATGGCAAAGCAGCCCGGGATCTCCAGGCTCATGATGCCGGGCAGCCATTTGTCCTGGTGTTCGACGGTGCCAAGGTGCATCACCGCTGATCCGAAGAGGCCCCACTGGACGCCGGCCTTGATCTGAAGTGAGGGGTCGGCAGTGACGATCTCTTCGAACCCGGCGATATTGCCGCCATGGTCATCGGAGCCGCCCAGACGGGTGGGGAAAGCGCGATGAACAGTGTTGTTGTCCACCAGGAACTTCAACTGTTCGAACACCCGGGCACGGTGCTCCGTGTGAGACAGGCCCTCGACCTTCTGCACAGCCGGATTGCCGGCAACAGCACGGGCCTGGTGCCGGATGTGGGCCCACTTGCCCAGGAGTTGCTCGCCAAGGGCAGCAACATCCACCACAGGCTCCGCGCCTGTGGTGGTGGCTGCGTCATCGCGGCCTGAGGGTTGGTTGGCTGATGAGGCCCGGTCCACTACTTCAGTCATGTTGTTTCCTTCTTTGGTTCCGACAACTGATGAGTCATTGCTGTGTCAGGTGGTGGTCTTGAGTTCCGGGGCTATGCCGAGGCACAGCCAATCGGTGATCCGCCCGGCCATGGTTGCCTGATCGGGTTTGGTGCTGCTGGCGGGGCTGCCCAACCACATCTCGCCCGCGTTCCTGACAAGTCCAATGGCGGCGGTGGGCCAGTACACAATCACTGCTTCCTTTTCCTCGCCAAGGTGCTCCCGCATGGGGGTCGCGATCATGTCCGTGATCTGTTCGAAAAAGTTGCCCAACGCTCCGGATGCTGCGATGGCGTCCTGCGCCGATGCCTCCCCGGGGCTCAGCCGCGTTATGAAGGCATAGACATTGGGGCTGGATTCCGCCATCTGCAGATACGCGGAGACCATGGCGAGCAACCCTTCGCGGGGCGTCTGGGCTGACTGGGCAGCTTCCTGCATCCGGCGCTGCATCTGCCCCAGCACAACTTCGCCCATGGCCTGCTGAAGCCCCGCCTTGTCACCGAAATAGCGGTAGAAGACGGATTTTGATGTGCCGGCCGCTCCGGCAATGTCCTCCATGGAGGCCTCGCTGCCCAAGCGGTGAACAGCCTTTCGTGCCGATTTGATCAGCTCGCGGCGCCGTTCTTCGCGATGGGATTGCCACCGTGCTGTGCGTCCATCCACGGTTGCGCTGATGGCATCCTGCGGGGCGTTGACGGCAACGGCGACTTCTTCGGAGCGACTGTTCACGATACCCAGCGTATCAGGTACGCTGGGTATCAGTAACTGGCATTGATCGAAGGAGACCAGCATGGCTGCAGCAGATGTGACCGCGGGCGCGACCCGGGAAGCAACCACAACCCCTCAAGCAACACGCTCCGCCGTCATCGTGGGCGGCAACCGCATCCCCTTCGCCCGCACAGGCGGTGCCTACGTGAAGTCGTCCAACCAAGACATGCTCACCGCGGCATTGGAGGGTCTGGTTGCACGTTTCGGACTTCAGGATGAACGCATTGGCGAAGTTGCTGCAGGCGCAGTGCTCAAGCACTCCAGGGACTTCAACCTCACCCGGGAAGCCGTGCTGGGCTCCGCTTTGTCGCCGGAAACTCCGGCGTACGATCTCCAGCAGGCCTGCGCAACCGGTTTGGAGACCGTGATTGGGCTGTCCAACAAGATCAAGCTAGGCCAGATCGATTCAGCCATCGCTGGAGGAGTGGACTCGGCATCCGACGCGCCGATCGCGGTCAGCGAGGGCCTTCGCGAGATCCTGCTGGACCTCAACCGTGCCAAAACGCCCGTGCAGAAGCTGAAGATCATCGGCCGCATCAGGCCCAAGGACCTGGCCCCCGACGCACCCAACACCGGCGAGCCCCGCACTGGCCTGTCGATGGGTGAGCACCAAGCCCTCACCACCGCACAGTGGAAGATCGCCCGTGAAGCTCAGGACGAGCTGGCCTTCAACAGCCACCGCAACCTTGCCGCCGCCTATGAGCGCGGCTTCTTCGACGACCTCATCACGCCCTACCGCGGACTCAGCCGCGACTCCAACCTCCGTGCCGACACCACGCTGGAGAAGCTCGCCACGCTGAAGCCCGTTTTCGGCAAGAACCTGGGCTCCGAGGCGACCATGACGGCCGGTAACTCCACGCCCCTCACCGATGGCGCCTCCACCGTCCTGTTGGCCACCGAAGAATGGGCAGACTCCCATGGCCTGCCCAAGCTCGCCACCGTCCTGGATGGCGAGGCAGCCGCCGTCGACTTCGTCCACGGCAAGGATGGCCTCCTCAT
Organism: Paenarthrobacter sp. FR1; assembly: GCF_051106045.1. NCBI lineage: Bacteria > Bacillati > Actinomycetota > Actinomycetes > Micrococcales > Micrococcaceae > Paenarthrobacter > Paenarthrobacter sp. FR1. Next base: position 15,628 of record NZ_JBPFSF010000006.1, read on the forward strand.
GGCGCCCGTCTTCGCAGTCCCGCGCTTGCTGGCCCGGCACGGGCTGACGTTCGAAGACATCGACTTCTTCGAAATCCATGAGGCCTTCGCTGGCACGGTGCTGAGCACGTTGGCAGCATGGGAAGACGAGGAGTTCGGACGCACCCGGCTTGGCCTCGATGGAGCGCTTGGCAAGGTGGACCGCGCCAAGCTCAACGTCAACGGATCTTCCCTGGCCGCAGGGCATCCCTTCGCCGCGACGGGTGGAAGGATCGTGGCTTCACTTGCAAAGATGCTGCATGAGAAGGGCGCGGTCGACGGACGGCCCGCACGGGGACTGATTTCCGTGTGCGCCGCCGGCGGGCAGGGCGTCGTTGCCATCCTGGAAGCAGCGTAGGGGGAACTCCATGACAGACAAATACACACAGCTGGTGAGTCAGGGATTGGGCAAGGACGTCGCCAAGAAGCTCGGCCTGCCGCAGCCTGTGGTCCTGCGACGCCATCAACCAGGTGCCCCGCTGCTGACCGGCCCCGTGCTGGTCAGTGGCGACAGCGCAGGTGCCGATGACATCGCCACGACGCTGCTGGGTTGGGGCCTGGATGTTCGGCGCAACGCGTTGCCCAAGGAAAAGCTGGGTGCCATCCTCTTGGTCCTCGATGCCGTCCAACATCCCGAAGACCTGGCCAAACCTGTACTGACTGCCGGCGCCTCCCTGCGGGACCTCGCGTCGAACGCCCGAGTGGTCACGATCTCCCGGACAGCCCACTCGGCAACGTCTCCTGCGTCCGCGGCGGCACGTCAGGGTATCGACGGTCTCCTGCGGTCCCTGGCCAAGGAACTCCGCGCTGGGGCGACAGCCAACGGAATTCTCTTGGACGACGACCTTGCAACCACAAGCCCCTCGGCGCTCGGCGCCCTGCGGTTCTTCCTTTCCGGACGCTCCGCCTACGTGGACGGACAGTTCCTGACCGTCAGCTCGGCCTCGGGCACATTGCCGACCGATTCGGAGAAGCCACTGGCAGGCAAGGTCGCGGTTGTCACAGGGGCAGCCCGGGGCATCGGAGCAGCCATCGCACGCACGCTGCGCCGGGATGGCGCCACGGTGGTCGCTGTGGACATCCCTGCGGCCGGGGATCACCTGGCAGCGGTGGCCAACGAGGTACGGGGAACGGCACTGCAGCTTGATATCAGCCGGGACGACGCCGGCCACCGAATCATCGAACATGCTGTGCAACGCCATGGCAGGATCGACATCGTGGTGCACAACGCCGGAATCACCCGCGACAGGCTCCTGGCCAACATGGACGAGGGACGCTGGCAGTCGGTCATCGCGGTGAACATCGCCGCTCAACTGAGGATCAACGAGGCCCTTCTGGCGTCCGAGCACTTCAGGAATTCGCCACGCATCGTTTCGGTCGCTTCCACCAGTGGCATCGCCGGCAACAGGGGCCAGACCAACTACGGCGCGTCCAAGGGTGGGGTGATCGGCATGGTGAAGTCCACCGCGCCACTGCTGGCGCCCTTCGGCGGCACCATCAACGCGGTTGCCCCGGGCTTCATCGAAACCGAAATGACAGCCAGGATGCCGTTTGCCATCCGTGAAGCCGCACGCCGCCTGAACTCGCTCAAACAGGGCGGCCAGCCCCAGGATGTCGCCGAAGCGATCGCCTTCCTGGCCAGTGATGCCGCCGGCGGAATTTCTGGTGGAGTGCTGCGCGTCTGCGGACAACAACTGGTGGGAGCATGACCGATCCCCAGCCCGTCATCCTTGGTGAGCTGCCGTCGCTGTCCAAGCTGTATGTCAATGCGGCCGCAACTGCTGCGCGCCGCAGGGTCCTTGGGGCGTCGACAGGGAAGACCAGATTGCCGGCTGTCAGCCACGAGGTCCGGAATATCCGGGCCGAGGTGGAAAACCTGACCGCCTACCAGCACCTGGTAGGCGAGACCGCAAGCGATATCCTCCCTGCGGGTTTCGTTCATGCGCTGGCGTTTCCGGTGTCCATGAGCGTCATGAACAGGGACGACTTTCCGTTACCCCTCTTGGGGATGATCCATCTCAAGAATCGTGTGGAGCAGCGTGTCCCCATCCAGTTCACCGAGTCCCTGGATATCCGATCATGGGCGGCCAACCTCGCCGGCCACCGTGCAGGGACGCAGTTGGACATCGTAGCTGAAGTCCGTTCAACGTCCAGCGGCGACTTGCTCTGGCGGGGTGTTTCAACCTACCTTGCCAAGGGTGTTTTCCTGCCAGGCATAGATAAGGCGGGAAACCCCAATGGTGCGCCAATGGCCGGTGATTTCTCGCCGCCGGACCCCACTGCGCTGTGGCAGCTCGGCCTGGAGACCGGCCGAAGCTACGCCACCGTTTCGGGCGATTTCAATCCGATCCACCTGAGCGTCTTGTCCGCCAAGGCTTTGGGGCTGCGGGGATCGATTGCCCACGGAATGTACCTGGCCTCACGGGCATTGGCTGACGTCGGTGCGGTCAAGTCGGAGTCCTTCGCCTGGGACGTCGCCTTTGAAGCCCCGGTGTTCCTTCCGGCACGGGTTGCCTTGGATATCGCCACAGTCCAAGGGAACTCGGGCACTTGGGAACGATCGACGTACGTGGCTTGGAACCCACGCACCGGACGGCGCCATTTCGTGGGCAGCGTTTCCCATCTGCCCTGACAAACAAGGCAGTAAACGGCGGCGGTCACCTCAGGTGACCGCCGCCGTCGTTAACTCGCTGCTCCAGCTCAGCGCTTCGCCCCACTTTCCGGCACGTAAGCGCCCGCCCAGCGGAAGACTTCTTCGAAGAATCTGCTCCGCGCCGGTTCGGCAGACAGGGCGAGATCGTGAATACCGCCATCGATCCGCGCCAAGGTGACCAACCGCCCCAGTCGTGTACTGCGTTCGGCGATATGCCGGACGTTGAGCACGATGTCCGAGGAATTGATGGTCTCGGGCGGTGCCGTTACCGATGCACTGGCGGCGGAGGCGCAGACCAGGACGGGACAGCGGATATCCAGGCCCCTGGCGAGTTCGGCGTGTCCGCGCCTGATGGCGCGCAACCAGCCGGCCAGAACGGGAAATCCTTCCAGCGGCTTCCAGCTGAGGTTGAAATCCCACGCGCCGCCCGTGGTTGAGTGCAGGCTGCGTCCGTAATGCTCACCCAGGACGCCCACCTGCCGCCTCGGCTGGTACGTCGCAAGACGGTCGACGACGGCGGTCCCCACCGTCCGCTGGAGGAACGGCTTATTCAGGTCGAACCACGGACTGTTAAGGATCAGCGCATCCACGGTGCCATCGAAGCGTCGCCGGTGTGCCCAGAGGCTGGTAATCAAGCCTCCCGTGGAGTGGCCCAGGACAACCAGGACATCGTGCCCATCCTCATCCCTGATGATGCGGGCTGCCTCGTCGAGTTCCTCGTCGTAGCTCTGCAGGGATTCGATGTAGTTGGGCGTTTGGTGGGGGAGCAGGGACCGTCCATACTTTCGAAGGTCCAGGGCGTAGAAGTCGTATCCGGCGTTGGCCCACTCATCGGCCAAGTGCGCCTGGAAGAAGTAGTCCACGAACCCGTGGACATAGAGGACGGCACGCCCGGTGCCGGTAGGTATCTTCCTGCTGACCAGCGTCGCCACCACATCGCCCTCGGAGTCGGGCTGGAGGGTCAGGGTCCGAGCTATGTAGTCGGGACCGAGGATGTCTTCAGAGCTGGTCATGTTTTTCCTTCACTGTCCACGGAAGAAACAAAGGTGATCAAACTCGCATCCTATTTCGCCCGGAGGGGCCGGGGCAAAAAACAAACAAGGCCCGGAATCCGTGGATTCCAGGCCTTGTGATTGTGCGCGGAGGGGGACTTGAACCCCCACCCCCTTTCGAGGACTAGCACCTCAAGCTAGCGCGTCTGCCATTCCGCCACCCGCGCAAGGTGGTGTTCAGATGGGTCGTTTTGCACCTTCCGGTGCTTCACTTTCCTCCGAAGCAGCGAGAAAAACTCTAACACGGTTTCGGGTAGCTGAAAAATCGGCGCTGGTCGGGGCCCTTCCGTGCCCGTCGGAGGACCCACGACGAAACGAATTCCTGACTGGGGCCGCTGCTGGTGAGTAGGCTGAGGGAACACGGGACGGGCTGCGGAGCCGCAGTTTGCGTCGCCGGAACCTGCAGCCCAGCCACACAAGGAGAATTTCCATGTCTGTCATCCGCCCCGAAGACGAAGTTGTCCGGATCTGCCAGGAGCTCATCCGCATCGACTCCTCCAACTTCGGCGACGACACCGGCCCGGGGGAGCGTGCAGCAGCCGAGTACACGGCCGGCCTGATCACCGAGGTAGGCCTTGAGGCTGAAATTTTCGAGTCCGCCCCTGGCCGCGCCAACGTGGTAACCCGCCTGGCCGGCGAGGACCCGTCCGCAAATGCGCTGGTGGTACACGGACACCTCGACGTGGTCCCTGCCCTGAGGGACCAGTGGAGCGTGGACCCGTTCAGCGGCGAACTGAAGGACGGCCTGGTCTGGGGACGCGGCGCCGTGGACATGAAGGACATGGACGCCATGATCCTGTCCGTCATGCGGAACTTCGCCAGGACGGGCCGTAAACCCAAGCGCGACATCATCTTCGCGTTCTTTGCCGACGAGGAGGCCGGTGGCACTTATGGCGCCCGGTACGCTGTGGAACACCGCCGCGAGCTTTTCGACGGCGCCACCGAGGCCATCTCCGAGGTGGGCGGCTTCTCCGCCACCATCGGCGGACAGCGGACCTACCTGCTCCAAACTGCCGAAAAGGGCCTGTCCTGGCTGCGGCTGGTGGCCCACGGCCGGGCGGGACACGGCTCCCAGATCAACACCGACAACGCCGTCACCCGGCTTGCAGCTGCCGTGACCCGGATCGGTGAATACAAGTGGCCGGTGGAACTGACGCCCACCACGCGCCAGTTCCTGGACGGCGTCACCGAACTGACCGGCGTCGAGTTCGATGCCGACAACCCGGACATCCTCCTGAAGGAGCTGGGCACGGTGGCCCGGTTCGTTGGCGCGACACTGCAGAACACATCCAACCCCACCTTCCTGCGTTCGGGTTACAAGCACAATGTCATCCCTGAGTCGGCCGAGGCATTCGTGGACTGCCGCACCCTCCCGGGTCAGCAGGAACTGGTGTTTGAGACCATCAAGGAACTCGCCGGCGACGGTATCGAGATCAGCTACGTCAATAAGGACGTCTCCTTGGAGGTACCGTTCGCGGGCAACCTCGTGGACTCCATGATCGACGCCCTGCACTCCGAGGACCCGGGCGCCAAGGTGCTTCCCTACACGCTCTCCGGCGGCACCGACAACAAGTCGCTGAGCAAGATCGGCATCACGGGCTACGGATTCGCCCCGCTGATGCTGCCGGACGAGCTCGATTTCACCGGGATGTTCCACGGCGTTGATGAGCGCGTTCCTGCCGAATCACTCCAGTTCGGCGCCCGCGTCCTGAATACGCTGCTCAGTAACTACTAGAGCAAACCACCAAAAGGAGGCCCTGCGATGGTTCCCGAAGACATCCTGCCCGAGGCCCTGCTCGAACGCCTGCGCGGCCGCGCAGCCGGGTATGACCAAAACAATCAGTTCTTCCACGAGGACCTGGAAGACCTGGCGGCTGCCGGATACCTCAAGCTGTTCGTCCCGGAGGCCGACGGCGGTTTGGGACTCGGCCTGGAAGCGGTAGCTGCGCTGCAGCAGCGACTGGCCACGGCTGCCCCCGCCACAGCACTGGCCGTCAACATGCACTTGGTGTGGACCGGCGTCGCGCAGGTCATGGCCGCCAGGGGAGACGATTCCTTGGACTTTGTCCTGAAAGAGGCCGCGCAGGGCGAAGTCTTTGCCTTCGGCATCTCGGAGGCCGGCAATGATTCCATGTTGTTCGATTCCGGCACGGTTGCCGAGCCGCTGGCCGACGGCAGCTACAGGTTTACGGGCCGCAAGATCTTCACGAGTCTTTCCCGTGGCTGGACGCGTTTGGGGACCTTTGGCAAGGATGCGGACGCCCGGGAAGGTGAGGGAGAACTTGTCTTTGGCTTCCTCCGCCGCGATGAACCCGGCCATGAGACCTTGAGTGACTGGGATACTTTGGGAATGCGGGCCAGTGCTTCGAACACCACACTCCTGCATGGGGCCGTCATTCCCCCGGAACGTATCTTCCGCAAGCTGCCCGTAGGTCCGAACAAGGACCTGCTCATTTTTGCGATCTTCGCTTGCTTCGAAACGTTGCTCGCCGCCGTCTACACTGGCGTGGCCGAGCGCGCGTTTACCCTGGGCGTGGAGAACGTCAAGCGCCGCGTGTCAGCGAAGTACGGTGGGCGCAGCTACGCCCAGGATCCGGATATCCGGTGGAAGGTGGCAGACGCTGCCTTGGCGATGGATGGGATTTATCCGCAGATTTCGGCAGTGGCCCGCGACGTCGACAACCGGGTTGACCACGGGGCGCAATGGTTTCCCAAGCTCGTGGGGATCAAATCCCGGGCTACGGAGAACGCACGCCACGTGGTGGATCTGGCCATCCGGGTGACGGGCGGATCCAGCTACTTCAAGGGTTCCGAGATGGAGCGCCTGTATCGGGATGTCCTGGCCGGCATCTTCCACCCATCCAACGATGAATCCGCACATAACACCGTGGCCAACGCGTGGTTGGGCCCCTTGGAAGGCTAGCCGACGTCGCCGCCGGGACTAGACGGTTCGCTGTACGGAATAGACCTTTCGGCGAAGCCAGAAGCGCCGCCCGCCTCCAAGGTAGAGGACGCTGCGCTCAAGTTCCCATTTGCCGTACTCGGAATGTTCGGCGAGCCGGCGCCGTGCTTCAGGCAGCGAATCGTCAGGTCCCACTGTCAGGACGAGGTACTCGTACTGACGTGCGTAGTCTCGTTGGCGCTCCACGGAGCTGCCCGGAAATTGTTCTCTCATCCCTCTCCATTTTCGTCCTTTTCCGGCTAACGTGAAGTCATGAGCATCGATCCGCGTGTCGCGCTTCAATCACTGACCGCCGCCCTTGAAGAGCATCTGGCCGCCGCATCCGCCCGGCGGGGCGAGGGCGACCCCAACGTCGAAGCCGCGTTCTTCGCCGTCGCGGACGCCTTCGAGGTTTACGAAGACGCACTCTACGAGGCCTACTCCGAGGTTACTCCGCTGCAGGTCTTTGATGACGAGGACGAGGATGATGACGAGGCCCTCGATGAAGACCTCGAAATCGTGGAGGACTAGCACCTGATCAACCGGCCACCTTCGGGTGGCCGGTTTTTTGTGGCTTTCCTCCGCCAGGATCCCTGCGTAAATCGCCCGGATTTCTGCGGGTTTTGATCGTTTCGCTACGCCCGAAAACACGTAGTCCCGCCGATGCCAGCTAGGTACTTGCACGTAGGTTACATGGGTAATCCTGCGCAAACTTGAGTACCGACTACTGGTGCGCCTCCTGACCGCCGCGGCTTCACTGATAGGTAGGCAACGGCAGGTCTGCAAAGAAGGCTGACATGGTGAAAATTCCAGTCTTGCGTTTAGGCAAGGCAGCGGCACCCAAAAGTGCGGCCCATGCCTCCGTGAGGCCAGCCTTCTCGGTCGATACAGCCGTTTCCGACGTCAATCCGCCGGTGTCTCCCTGGATTGGCAAGTCCACTGCTGCACAGCGGACTGAAAAGGCGGGACTGGCGGCGCTGAGGTCGGATGTCACCGTGGACCTCATGCCGCCAGTCACCCACCGCCGCGCGCGGGGTGTCACCCAGCACAAGGACCGCTCAACCTGGACACACTTCCTGACCACCAGTCTCCGCTTGGCGGACTCCGCAGTGGTTGCCGCAGCCGTTGTTGCAGGCCTGTTGATGAATGTCGGTGGAGTGCACCCGTCCACCGACAGCCCCGAGCATACGGCGCGCCTGATGCTGGGATTGATCCTGGGCATCGTCTGGGTGGCCGCTTTGGAGGTCTACAGGACCCACGATCCCAAAGTACTTGGTGTTGGTCCCGAAGAATACAAGCGCGTGCTCTCCGCCAGTTTCCGCGTTTTCGGCTTCCTTGGCCTCGTGGCGGTGGTTTTCCATCTCGAAGCCGTCAGCTCATTCGTCCTGGTGTCATTGCCGCTGGGCCTGGTGGCGCTCACAGGCAGCAGATGGGGATTCCGGCGGTGGCTGACCTACGAAAAATCGCGAGGCCGCTGTTTGTCCCGCGCGATCGTGGTGGGCGAACCGCAAGACGTCAGATACGTCATCAAACAGATTAACCGGAAGTCCGGCGCCGCCTACGACATCCTGGGAGCCTGCCTGCCCGGCGCGCGGCGTGGAACCGTCCTTGCGGTGGACCACCTGCGTGTCCCTGTCCTGTCGTCGATCTACGGCGTTGCACAAACCGTCCGTCAGACCGGCGCCAACGCGGTGATCGTTGCCGGCCCGGTTCCGGGCGGCAACCAGTTCATCCAGGAGCTCGGGTGGCGGCTGGAGGAGAACGCCGCTGAATTGGTCTTGGCGGCAACACTGACCAATGTGGCCGGTCCCCGCATCCACTGGCGGCCCGTTGAGGGTCTGCCGTTAATGCACGTGGACATTCCCCACTACTCCGGCGGCAAACACACCCTCAAACGACTGATGGACATCACCGTCTCCGCTGTGGCTTTGCTGGTCCTGGCACCGCTCCTGCTGCTTCTCGCCGCGATTGTCCGCACCGACAGCCCCGGACCTGTCCTGTTCAAACAAGAGCGGATCGGCAAGCAAGGAACCACGTTCCGGATGCTGAAGTTCCGTTCCATGGTGGTTGACGCCGAAGCACACCTGGACGCCCTCGGCGGCCAGGATGAGGGGGCAGGCGTCCTGTTCAAGATTCGGGGCGATCCACGGATCACCCGATGCGGGCGGTGGATGCGGAAGTACTCGTTGGACGAATTGCCGCAATTCTGGAACGTCCTGGTGGGAAACATGAGCCTTGTGGGTCCCAGGCCGCCGTTGTCCCGCGAGGTCAGCGGGTACGAACGCCACACGCACCGCCGGCTTTTGATCAAACCGGGGATCACCGGTTTGTGGCAGATCAACGGACGCTCCGACCTTCCCTGGGAAGAGGCTGTCCGGCTGGACCTGTATTACGTGGAGAACTGGTCGATAGCGGGGGACTTGATGATCATGTGGCGGACGTTCCGGGCCATGACCCGGCCTTCCGGGGCCTACTAGCGAAAGCCACGCATTAGCCAACAACAACCGCGCTATCAACACAGAAGTCGAGTGGGAAATGAGTATACGAACTGTTCCATCAGGACAACTGAACGGCCACGCAGTGCGGCCGAGGCTTCGCATTGCGGTGGTAGGGGCGGGCTATTGGGGTCCCAACCTTGCCAGGAACCTGAAGGCCAGCCCCGACTGGGACCTGGTGGCCATCTGCGACCTCGACGTCGAACGCGGCCTGAAGCTCGCCGAAACGGTAGGTGGCGTGGCCGTCGTCGAGTCCCTGGACGAACTGCTGGACACCTATAACTTGGATGCCGTTGCCGTAGCGACCCCGGCGCATACCCATCACGGAGTAGTGATGACGGCATTGCGCGCCGGAAAGCATGTACTGGTGGAGAAACCCTTGGCAGACAGCCGTGCCAAGGGTTTGGAAATGGTCGAGGAAGCCAAGGCCAGGGGACTGGTGCTGATGGCGGACCATACGTACTGCTTCACCCCAGCGGTCCTGAAGATCCAGGAACTGGTGGCCAGCGGAGCCTTGGGGGACATCCTGTACGTCGATTCCGTCCGCATCAATCTTGGACTCGTCCAACCCGATGTCAACGTCTTCTGGGACTTGGCCCCCCACGACCTCTCCATCCTGGACTTTGTCCTGCCAGGCGGATTGCACCCCACCGAAATCGCTGCGCACGGCGCAGACCCGCTCGGGACGGGTCGGGACTGTGTGGGGCACCTGACCTTCGGCCTCCCCAATGACGCCATGGTGCACATTCACGTGAACTGGCTCAGTCCCACGAAGATCCGGCAAATGATCATCGGTGGATCAAAGCGGACCCTCGTGTGGGACGACCTCAACCCCCAGCAGCGGATCAGCGTCTACGACCGCGGGGTCAGCCTGGAGCACCAGCCACGATCGGCCGCCGACAAACGGACCTCGGCCATTTCCTACCGCCTCGGCGATACGTGGTCACCCGCGTTGCAGGAACGTGAGCCCCTGGGCCAGGTGGTGGCCGAACTCGCAGGTTCCATCCGGAACCACACCATGCCCCGCACCAGCGGCGAATCAGGACTTCGCGTTTTGTCTGTCCTGGAGGCCGTCACCCAAAGCCTCAGTTCGGACGGGCAATCCACCCTGGTGGCCGGCAACGAGGTCAATCTCCAGGTTGCACGGTGAAAGAGCTGCTGGGCGCCAACGTGCTGGTCACCGGCGGCGCGGGAACCATAGGGTCCACGGTAGTCGACCAACTGCTCGACGCCGGTGCTGCCCACGTTGACGTCCTGGACAACCTCGTACGGGGACGCCGGGCGAACCTGGATGCCGCCCTTGCCAGCGAACGCGTTCAGCTGGTGGAGGGCGACGTGCGGGATCGAGACCTGGTCCACGACCTCACCCGGGGCAAGGACCTGGTGTTCCACCAGGCGGCCATCCGCATCACCCAATGCGCGGAGGAACCACGGCTGGCACTCGAAGTGCTGGTGGACGGCACGTTCAACGTGGTGGAGGCAGCAGCGCAGGAGAAAGTGGACAAACTCATCGCAGCATCCAGTGCCTCCGTCTATGGCATGGCGGAGGAGTTTCCCACCGGGGAAAGCCACCACCACCACAACAACGACACCTTCTACGGCGCAGCAAAGTCATTCAACGAAGGGATGGCCAGGAGCTTCCGGGCCATGTCCGGGCTGGATTACGTGGCCCTTCGGTACTTCAACGTTTACGGGCCCCGGATGGATGTGCACGGGCTTTACACCGAGGTATTGGTCCGATGGATGGAGCGGATCGTCGATGGCTTTCCTCCGCTGATTTTCGGCAATGGACAGCAAACCATGGACTTCATCCACACAGCCGACGTCGCAAGGGCCAACATCCTGGCCGCAGTCAGCGGCGTGCGGGAGGGCGCCTACAACGTGGCCAGCGGCACCGAGACAAGCCTGGCCGAGCTGGCCCGCACCCTGCTCAGGGTCATGGAATCACCCCTGCATTTGGAACATGGCCCCGAGAGGGCAGTGAACGGTGTCGCCCGTCGCTTGGCGGACGTCTCAGCGGCACGGAAAGACCTCGGCTTCGAGGCTGCCATCGGATTGGAAGATGGGCTGCGCTCGTTGGTGTCCTGGTGGCGGCCACTTCGCGAAGAGATCGCCTCCGCCCGCACAACGGCCCGGCCCGAAGCGCCGGCAGTTGGTGCTCGATGACAACGTCGGAGACCCGTGTAGCACGCATCGACGTCATGAAGCCATGGCTCGGCGTAGAGGAAGCGCAAGCAGTGGCCGAGGTGATCGCCTCCGGGTGGGTCGCCCAGGGACCCAAGGTTCGCCAGTTCGAGGAAGCCTTTGCCATGGAACAACAGGCGGGTTACGCCGTGGCGACCTCCAGCTGCACGTCCGCGCTGCACTTGGCGCTCGCCGCTGCAGGCATAGGACCCGGGGATGACGTTGTGGTGCCGTCGTTCTCCTTCATTGCCACTGCGAACGCGGCAACATATGTGGGAGCGCGTCCGGTGTTTGCCGACGTGGACATTGTGACCGGCTGCGTGACAGCAGAAACCATCCGTGCCGCTTTGACTCCGGCGACCACTGCGGTGATCGCCGTCGACCAGGGTGGGGTGCCCGTGGATCTTGGCCCAGTCCGGGCGCTGTGCGATCCCCTCGGTATCACGGTGGTGGAAGACGCGGCGTGTGCCATTGGTTCCCGCTATCATGGCCTGCCCGTTGGAGCGGGCGCGGAAGTGGCTGCGTGGTCCTTCCACCCGCGCAAAATCCTCACCACCGGCGAGGGCGGCATGCTCTCCACCTCACGCCAAGACTTTGCGGACAGATCAAGGCGCCTCCGGGAACATTCCATGAGCGTCTCAGCTACTGACCGCCACGCCAGCATCCTCGCACCCGCCGAAGAGTATCTCGAAGTCGGTTTCAACTACCGCATGACCGACCTTCAGGCCGCCGTCGGAATCGTCCAGTTGGGTCGGCTCCGCGAGGCTGTCCGTCGGCGGCGGGAACTCGCGGCCACCTATGCGAACGCCTTTGCCGGTATCGAAGGCCTCCGGCTGGTCAGCGACCCGGACTACGGCATCAGCAATTTCCAGTCCTGCTGGCTGGGGGTCGGTCCCGGGTTCCCGATGGGAAGGGACGCCTTGATGACCCGCTTGGCAGAAGACGGGATCTCCGCCCGCCGCGGGATCATGGCTGCCCACCGGCAACCGGCCTACGCCGGACGGGACACTGGCGCCGCCTCTTTGGACGCCACCGAATGGCTGACGGACCACACCCTCATCCTGCCCCTCTACCACCAGCTCGCCTTGGGCGACCAGGTCCGTGTCATCGATTCAGTGCTTCGCGCGGCAGGACTGGGACGATGAGCGAACTCCTCCTGATCGCCGCCAGCGGCCTCGCCCGCGAGGTGCTTGCCATGGTCCGGAGCAGCGGCCCGTTCGATGTCATCGGCATCCTCGACGACGACGAGGACAAACTCGGGCGCGTGGTGGACGGCGCACACGTGCTGGGTCCCGTCCGGGACGCCCTGAAATTCCCCCACGCGCTCCTGCTCGTGTGCATTGGATCCGGAACCGGCCGGGAGAGCGTCGTGATGCGGCTGCGCTCTCTGGGGCTTGCCGAAGACCGGTATGCGACAGCGATCGATCCGTCCGTCAATGTTCCCGAAGGATGCGAGATCGGCAGGGGAAGCATCCTCCTGGCGCATGTCAGCATGACCGCTTCGGTCACCATCGGCTCCCACGTGGTGGCGATGCCTGGCGTCACGTTCACACACGACGACGTGATCGGTGACTTTGCAACGTTCGCCTCCGGGGTGTCCCTGGGCGGAAACGTACACATCGGCCGTGCGGCCTACATCGGGATGAATGCCAGCGTCCGCGAGCGCCGATCCATCGGCGCGAAGGCAACCATTGGGATGGGTGCTGCGGTCCTTAATGATGTCCCCGAGGACGAGACCTGGGCAGGTGTCCCGGCTCGGGTCATCCGGCGGGGCAATTCTCCTGCACTGGAGGGAGTCCAGTGAAACTGATGCGCCCAGTGCCCACAGCGGACCGGCCCAGCGTGACCGTGGTAATTCCTTGCTACAACTATGGCCGGTACCTGCCTGACGCCGTGGAGAGCGCGTTGTCCCAGGACGGCGTGGAGGTGGAGGTCATAGTGGTCGATGACGCCTCCACTGACGGCAGTGCGGCCGTGGCATGGCGTTTGGCGTCGATGGACCGGCGCATTACTGTGGTCCACCACGAACGGAACCAGGGACACATCGCGACCTACAACGATGGGCTTTCCCGGGCCGGGGGCCGCTACGTCACGCTGCTTTCGGCGGACGACCTCATAGCACCAGGGGCCTTGTCCCGGGCAGCTGCTTTGATGGAAGCCCATCCCCGGGTGGGTATGGTCTACGGCTTGCCGAAGGACTTCACTGACCAGCCCCCGCCTGTTCCCTTGCATGAGCGCACCACCTGGACGGTGTGGGGCGGGATGAACTGGATCGGTTTGGCGTGCGCCCGCGGACGGAATTTCATCCTCTCCCCGGAAGTGGTGATGAGGACAGCGGCTGTACTCGACATCGGCGCGTACAGTGCAGCACTGCCGCACTCCGGGGACTTGGAGTATTGGTTGCGTGCCGCCGCTCGCTGGGACGTGGGACGGATCAACGGACGGGTCCAGGCGTTTTATCGTGTCCACGGGGCCAACATGCACCAAACCGAGTTCGCAGCTGCCGCTGTGGACCTACGGCACAGGCTTGACGCCTTCCGCGTCCTTGAGGATCCCCGGTTCCCTTGTTCCCCGGAAAAACGGGCCAAGCAACTGCAGCGGGCCAAGCGCGCCTTGAGCAAGGAAGCTGTGCAGCTCGGGTTCAAGGAGATCACGGGGGGCGGTTCCGCGGAGGCCGCTACGGAACTGCGGAAGTTCATTGAGTGCCTGCATGACGTTCCGGGCAACATCCACCGGGCAAACGCGTTACAAGCCCGGATCACGCAGGTCTCCCGCGGCAAGAAGCCTGGTACCGGTCGGGCTGCTGCCCACTATCTACACAGCCAACTGGATCGTGTCCGCTGGCGCGTGTGGGCGATGACGGGGATTTCATGACAACCGTCCGCGGGGAAGGCCGCACGCTGGGCAACCGGGCCGCGAGCGCCACGCTCTGGGGCGGGGCGAACATGGCCCTCGGCAGGATCGTCCAGTTCGCCACCACCATCATCGTGGCCCGCATGATTGCGCCGGAACACTTCGGGGCGCTGGCGGTGGCCATCGTGGTGCAAACCATCGCCACCAACATGGCTGAGCTTGGTGCGACCGCCGCGTTGGCTCGGGGCAATGGTGATCCGGACAGGATCGCACCCACCGTCTTCTCCATTGCCTTGGTCACGAGTGGAATCATGACCGGGGCCGCCATCGCCTTGGCGCCGGCCTTGGCGGCGGCCTTTGACGATCCCGCCGCGACTCCCGTGATTCAGGTCCTGTCGATCACCATCCTCCTGCAGGGCATCAGCGCAGTACCGTCCACCATGGTGTGGCGGGAGTTCCTGCAAAAGCCGCGGGTCGTCGTCGACGTCTGCAGCCTCCTGACCGTGCTGGTTCTGGTGGTTCCGATGGCCTTGGACGGCTGGGGCGCCATGGCGCTGGCTTGGTCCAGGGTTGGCGGGCAGGTGGTTGCCATGGCCGGGTACTGGATCATCACGCCCGCACGGTATGCCCCTGGGTTTGACCGCTCCGTGGCTGTGGAGATCCTGCGCTTGGGCATGCCGCTGGCCATGGCGAACCTGGTCGTTTTCGTGACCTTGAACATTGACTACCTGCTGATCGGAAGGATGCTGGACCCTGCGGCGTTGGGGTTGTACCTGCTGGCCTTCAATCTGGCAGGGCTGCCAAGTTCGGTGATCACGGCGGTTATCCGCGCTACTGCCGTTCCCACGTTCGGCAGGCTCTTCCAGGACGGGACCCTGGGCGCTCTCGCCGGCAGGTTCGTGGCCGGAGTGTCCTACTGTGCCTTTCCCATCTCGGCATTGGTGATCGCATTGGCGTATCCGCTGATCGTCACCGCCTATGGTGATGCCTGGGCCGGGGCGGGGATCGCCCTGGCCACCCTGGGAGTCTTCGGTGCCACCCGGATCCTCGTGGAGCTGTTCGCGGACCTGAGCGTGGGCGCCGGCCGGACCGTGTGGCTCTTCTGGGTCCAGGTGGCGTGGCTCGTCACGCTTGCTCCGGCTTTGTACTTCGGCATCCAATGGTGGGGGATAGCCGGCGCAGGGGTGGCGCATGCAGCCGTCGCCTGCCTGGTGGTTATTCCCCTGTATGTCAAAGCCCTGACAACTGTCCTGCGCGTCTCCGCGTGGCAACTGCTCAGCGGAAGTCTGCCTTCCCTGCTCGCGGCGGCCCTGGCGGGAGTCGGCGCTTGGCTGGCCACCCACAGCATGGGAAATCCCTTCCTGGCACTCGCCGTCGGCGCACTGCTGGGAACAGCCATCTACACAGCATTGACGTTCCACCGCGGCAAACGCCTCGTGGCTGAAATCCGCACGCTGCTCAGCGAGAAACGGGCCGCCCCCCAGGAACCGGCAACGACGCCTTCCCATATCACCGGAAGCGCAGGCCAGCCATGACACCATCGACGTTGGCAACAGCCAAGCTCATCGCACGACGCCTGCGCACCGATGGCTGGCGCCCGGTGGCGCGAACCGCAGCGGCCAAACTGGCTGCCACGGCCGTCGACACCTGGAACCTGGCAGAACCACACCTTCCGCTCCGTGATACGGACATCATGGATTCCCGGACACGTGTTCCTTCATCACCGGCGCCCTATAAAGCCGGCAACCTCAGGGTTGGCTGGGTCTGTACCCCGCCAGCCGCCGGTTCAGGTGGCCACACCACTTTTTTCCGAATGGTGGAGGAGATGGAGGAAAGGGGCCACCAGTGCACCTTGTTCCTCTATGACCCCAATGATGACGACGCAAGCCGTCACGAAGAGACTATCCGCCGCCACTGGCCGGCGCTGCGTGCCGGGGTTCGCAGCGCCACATATGGGATGGAAGGGGTGGACGCCATTGTCGCGAGTTCCTGGCCGACTGCACACGTTGTTGCGGGGCAGGCTCCGGACGGCGTCCACCTCTTCTATTTCATCCAGGACTACGAGCCCTACTTCTACCCACGCGGGTTTCTCTATGCCCTGGCCGAAGAGAGCTACCGCCTTGGACTGACCAATGTTGCGCTCGGGGCCATGATCGGCCAGGTCATGCAGTCCGAACTCGGCGAACCCCCACAGGCCGTGGTTCCTTTCGGCTGCGCCACAGACACCTACCGGCTGCTCGAGCACGCACCAGGGACCAACCGTTCAGGAGTGGTGTACTACGCCAAGAAGAAAGTGGACAGGCGCGGCTACCTCTTGGCCAAGCTGGCCCTGGAACATTTCCACGCCCTCCACCCAGAACAGGAAATCCACATCTATGGGGATACCGTCACTGGGTGGGACATCCCGGTAACGAACCACGGCAACCTCAGCCCCCAGGATTTGAACGCCCTGTACAACCGGACGATCGCCGGCTTGGCCATCTCCTTCACCAACATTTCGCTGGTTCCCGGAGAGTTGCTGGCAGCCGGAAACGTTCCCGTCCTCAACAAGGCCGCCTTCGCATCCGGGCTGCTCACGGACCCTGACGCTGTATGGGCCCCCGCGACACCTCAGGGCCTTGCCATGGCGCTCGCAGACGTGGTCACTGCTCCCGGCATCGACGAACGCGCAGCAGCCGTCGCGGGCAGGACAAGGCTGGGCTGGGCCGACTCCCGCCAATCGTTTGCGCGTTTCCTCGAGACATCATGCGCGGGCGTGCCCCTTGAAAGTCCCAGTGGTTCCCCATGGGGTGGGCGACCATGAGGGCCACGAGGAGGTCGCTCATCTTTCCGCCGGCCCGCGAGGTCCAGCTCCACGACCTGGTGGGAAGCACAAGCGATGCCGGACACGTGAGCCTGCTGCTGAAGTTCGCAGCCTTCGCCGTGTTCTTCTTCCCCTCCAACATGATCATCAAACCCATAGGCGCAGTCGGCACCATACCGATCATGCTGGCGCTCCTGCTCCTGGCGTTCTGGTTGTGTTCGGCACTCTTTGGACTCCACAACCCCTTCAGGACCAGCCATCCCGGACGTTTGGGGCTCGGGCTCCTGTGGGTGGGAACATGCGCTTCCTATGTGGCTCTTTTCTCAGGCTTCACCGGCAACACCAACGTTTCCGCGCAGGCCGCCGCAGACCGGTGGCTGATCCTCATCCTGGCCAGCGCGGGGATAGCCCTGGTGGCCACCGAAGCTGTCCGTACCCTGAACGACGCCATGTCATTGGTAAGGGCCATCCTGGCCGGAGCATTCTTCTGCTGCCTCGTCGCCCTGGTCCAGTTCCTGTTCCGCGTCAATCCCATGGTGTGGATCCAGGAGGCGATGCCCGGCTTCACGGATAATGGCGGAAACACAGCCTTCCAGGTGCGCGGCTTCATGACACGGGTTGCGGGGAGCACCTTTCACTCCATCGAACTGGCAGTGGTTTGTTCCATGCTGCTGCCCCTGTCCATCTGGCGGGGAATCTATGACCGCACCGGCCACAAGTGGCTGCACTGGGCAGGGACCGGGCTCCTGGTGGTCGCCATCGCCTCCACGGTTTCCCGGTCAGGAGTCCTCGGACTGGTGGTGGGCATGCTGGTGTTCATCCCCTTCCTGCCCCGCGTAGCACGGCGGTGGGCCTTGGTTGCAGCCCCCACAGCCATGGCCGCATTGTTCGTGGCCATCCCCGGCCTGGTGGGAACACTGACCTCCTCCTTCACGGCTGGACAAAGCGACCCCTCCCTGACAACGCGGACCAACAACTACCCCCGGGTGGCCGAGATGTTCGGTGAGCTTCCATTCCTTGGGCTCGGGCCTGGCAACTATCTTCCGGACAACGCCCTCCACATCCTGGACAACCAGTACCTCAACTCGCTGGTAACCCTCGGGCTCGTGGGTTTCATCGGTATGGTGGCCTACCTGGTCCTTCCCTTCACTTCGTCAGTCCTGGCCGCCAGGGCATCACGTTTACCGGCACTGCGTTCCCTTGCCGGGGCCGTAGCAGCAGGGGGTGCCGTGGCTGCCGCTTGCTCCCTGACGTTCGACTCGATGGCCTTCCCCGTGTTCGCCCTGGTCTACCCGTTCATTGTTGGCCTCGGAGGAGGCACATGGACCATGGTCCGCCGTGAAATCGAACTCCGGGAATCCGCAGTTCCACACCAAGAAACCGGCGGTCCGCCCCGGAACGGACTTCCCGTCAAACCTTCCACCCTGAACGAAGAGGCGATCACATGGACCCGGTAGCAGTTTTCAAAACGTTGTGGCATCACAAATTCATCGTGCTGCCTGTCCTGCTGGTGACCGCGCTCGCAGCCCTCTACGTCTACTCTTTCGCTCCACGGTCCTACGAAGCCAAGGCCACCTACGCCATTGTGAACCCGAAGATCCCTTCGGCCGCGGAACTTGAGAAGAACCCGTCCCTTAACTCACTGAACACCGATAATCCCTACCTCCGCTCAGCGGACTCCTCCCTGATCGCCCAAGTAGTGGGCACACGGTTGAACGACGACACCACCGGCGACGCCCTCCTTCGAGAGGGGCTCAGCACGGACTTCACAGTCCAACGCCCGCCCGCGTCCTTCCTGATCGAGATTTCAGCGGCCTCGGAAAGCAAAGAGAAAGCCGTAGCCACCGTCAAAGCGCTCGGAGCCCGGCTGGAGAACGATCTCCTGGCCATCCAGTCCATCAATGGCGCTGATGAACGGTACCTGTACACCTCGCTGATGGTCGCCGCTCCGGACAACGCCACCGAACAGTTCTCCAGCCGCCTCAGGTCCCTGATCGTCGTACTCGTCGCCGGCGTGGTCCTGACCTTCGGGGCAGTGTCCATCGCCCGCGGATTGGAAGCATCCAGGGCGCGGGCCCGAACAGCGGCACCGGCAGGGGAGCAGAAGAAACCCCGCCGTCGGCAGCACGGGCCAGACCAGAACGGTAAGGGCACGGGGACTGGTCCAACCATGGACGAACTCACCATCCAGGACGTTCTGGAGCCAGCTGAAGCAGACCCGTTCCTCGCAGCCAACAGACCATTGAGTCAATCCCTCCGCTCACGCGCCAACGGCAAGTCGCCCATCAAGGAAACCTCTGCCTGAAAGGCCTCCCGTGAAACCGAGGACAGCGGGCATCTTAGGCGGAACTGTCGTGGCCAGTCTGGCCATTGCGGTGGCTGCTGCCAGCGGCGTGCCACCCTTTGCCGGGGGTGCGCCCAGTAACACTGCATCCAGCCCCGCACCCCCAACCGCATCCTATGAAGGAGTGGTGATCCGCCCCGTGGACGGCGGGCCGGACTTCTATGCCAAATTCAAGGACGGCCTCCCCTCGGACCCTTCGTTCTTTCCCATTGCAGTGTGGTTCGAAAGCGTCCTGGACAAGGGAAACGTCACCTTGGACACGGGGATTGGGCTGAACACCTACGTCGAACTGACCGCCAATTCAGATCTGCACCTGGTGCAAGCGTCCGGCATGTATGCCATCCCGACGTTTCCGTCCGAATATGCCTCCGGATTCGCCCTCAGCGACGAAGTGGACATGTGGGCGGGGCCGGGAAATGCCCCATGGACCGGCAAATACCCCGGCGAAGGACCACTCTGTGTTCCGGAAGAAAGCAAGTGCGGTTACACCGTCCAGAAGGAGCGACGAGCCGTGGCACCACAAGGGGCCATGCTGTACGCCAACTACGGCAAAGGCGTCGCCTTCTGGCTGTCCGACGAAGAGTCGCAGGTCTTCTTTACAGGGGTCCAGGACGTCGTCTCGGCTGACACCTACTGGTTCACGGACCCCAATATCTGCGCCAAAGGCGAAGGGGGAGCCCTCAACGGCTACACCCGGGACCTCACAGAGGACGAGTGCCGGCTCGCGGCCAACTATGGGTGGACCATCGATCGGGTCCGCAAGCTCCACGCTCCCGGTCCAATCAGCCCCGTATGGGCCTTCGTCGAAGCGGGCCACCCCTTCAAGGACTCACCCGGAGCAACCACCATCACCGCCCCCGAAATCAGGGCAGCCGTCTGGAGCAGCCTCATCCACGGCGCCCGGGGAGTCATCTATTTCAACCACAATTTCGGCAGCGAATGCATCTCCCAGCACGTCCTGCGGGACTGCGGCGCCAACGTGCGGCCCACCGTGGGAGCCCTCAACCAACAAATCACCGAACTCGCTCCCGTCCTGAACGCACCTTTCTTGGACGGCGCCACCACAGCAACCGGCCCCGTGGACGTCGCCACGAAACTCCACGACGGCACAACCTACGTCTTCGCCGGCGCCAACAAGAAGACCGGCGGAAAGGCAGCATTCCACCTACGCTGCGGCGGCAGCTCCGCCGTCGTCATCGATGAAAACCGGACCATCCCCATCACCGACGGCACCTTCACGGACGCCTTCGCCGACGGCAACGCCGTCCACCTCTACCGCATCGAAGGCGGCGGAAGCTGCGGCTTCTGACTACCGGCTGGTCTCGTCCCGCTCCCAAGCGGTTGCCGGCTTACGCAGCAACAGCGGACGACGGCGGCCGAGACCGGCGAAGACAGCGTAGACGGCGGCGTCAACAGCAGTCAGCGGACCCCGCACGGACAACAGCAACTCGCCAAAGGTCCGGGTCGTCGTCCCACCAGCATCCACCACATCCTGCTGGGCGTTCCCGCGGTACGTGCGCCGAAGGATTGCCAGCAACGCAGCCGACGTTCGCGGCGTCCGGACCACCACCGGTTCGGTGGCAAGCACTGCCTTCTCCTCCGCCTCGAAGAGCCGGTCCACGTAGTAGTCGTCCCCGGTCAGCGGTGGAAACGTGCCCAAACGATCGTGCCCGGCCCTGCTGAGGGCATAAGCCCCCGCACCCCAAAGACCCCGCGCGTTGGCAGGGATCCTGCTCCTGGCCCGATAATACGAACGGACCAGCGCCGAAGCACCGGAAGCGTCGTAACGGAACCCCGGACGGGCCGCCAACAGGGAACCACCGTCAAGCGCCGCGAACACCGCGCCGATCGCCCCGGCCGTGACCTCAATGTCAGCATCCAGGTAGAGACGGGGCCAGCGTTGGGTCACCAGGTCAGCAGCATTCAGCGCCGCAGTCTTGGACGCTTCCTCCACCTGAAGGACACGGACGCCCTCATAGCCCGACGCGATGGCCGCGGTATCGTCCGTACAGCCGTTACACGCCACAACCACCTCAACGGAGCCCCAACCACTGACCTCACGCAGCGAATCCAACGTCCTGGCGATGACCGCCGCCTCGTTGTGCGCCGGAATGATCACGGCCCCTGACGGGAGAGTCCCACCGAATTCATTGTTCCGCGAGGCTTCGTTGTTCCGCGAGGCCTTGGGCAAAGAACCCCATCGCCGACGGCTGGCCACGGCCAGTAGCGCCTCACGGTGCCCAGGCCTGTGGAGCCGAACAAGATCCGACGACAGAACCACAGCCCTGAAAGCCACCAACCGGGCCGACCCTCCATACTTGGCCGCGTAACGCACACGGTTGACCGACATTAGCGCCGTCAACTGCGACGACGTCCCCGACCCTCCGCGTTCGTGCCACATCCGGGCAGAAGGTTCAAACCAAATGGAACGGCCGGACTCCCGGACGCGTCGGCAATAGTCCGTTTCCTCCGAGTACAGGAAGAACTGCTCATCCCACTCACCAACCTCCTTCACCACGTCCGCCCTGATCAACAACGCCGCCCCCGTGGCCCATTCAACACAATGAGCATGCTGGTAACTCTCCGGCGCACAATCCATCTCGGACAACCACCCCGGCCGCCCAGGCACATGGCTGCCAAATGCCGCGTCCCCCAGCGCTCGCAGGAATCCCGGCTCCCTCCGCAGGGAAGGGTAGACGCTGCCGTCATCGTCCAACAGGACCGGAACCACCATTCCTGCACCGGACGCTGCCATCCTCCTGCGCATGGCAGCCAACGCGCCGGGCTCCACCCGGAGATCTGGGTTCAGGATGAGGTAGGTGTCAGCAGGACCGGCGACCCGCATCGCCGCGTTGATGCCGCCGGCGTATCCGAGGTTGCCGCCCGTCGCGAGGGTCACTACGTCCAGGTGCCGCGCCAGTTCTGCCAAAGTACGGCCGTCGGGGGAGTTGTCGGCCACCACCACCTTGATGGATTGCTCCACGGTTTCCTTGCGAAGGCTCGCCAGCAAGGGCCCGACATCGTCGGCATTGTTGTACGTCACCACGATCACGGCAATCTTCGCTGCGGCCTCGGCAGGTAAGAAGGCTCCCGGAACACGGCTGGGCTCGTGCTCCGGGAAGGCTTGCGCCACAGCGGGCACCAAAGAAGGCAGCGTTGCACTGCTGGACCGTCGAAGCTTGAGGTATGCCCCAGGCCCCTCCACCACATATCGTCGGGCCAACCTGCGGGGCTCCAGCATCAAACGCCATGCCCACTCGAGGCCATGGGCGCCCACCCAGGCCGGTGCACGCCTCACCCGGCCGGCCAGGAAGTCCACAACAGCCCCGAACGCGAGCATTACCTTGGCCCCGCAGAGGTTCCCGTATTCAGCAATCCACAATTCCTGCCGGGGCTTCCCCAATCCCACCACCAAGATGTCCGTGGAGCTGGCAGCTATGTCCGCTGCCAGTTGCTTCGAGGCTTTCCGATCGGCCAGCACTGGGCGCTCCGGCGCCCACCACCCGGAAACTGTCAAACCAGGACGCTCCACCGCGAACTTCTTCCGGATGAGCTGCTGCGCCTCCTCGGTCCCGCCCAGGAAGCCCACGCGCAGGCCACGGCGTTCAGCCTCATCCAGCAAGGGGCCCACCAGATCGCTGCCTGCGAGCCGCGGCCACCGATGGTGCGTCAAGCGCCCGGCTTCCGACACCAGCGGCGCACCATCGATCAACGTCAGCCATTCCACCGGTGAAGGCTGGTCCAGGATGCCGCGCCAGCGGCTGCCCACGCCGAAGTGCCGGATATGGTCGAGATTGGCCGAACAGACGCCGAGCGGTTTCGCGCCGGTTATCGTCGTGCGGTCAAGGATCTCGCGTATGGCGGGATCGAACTCCATAAGTTTCACTGGCGCTCCGCCGAGGCTGACCCATTGCTGTGAGTTCAGCCCTTGCGGTGCGGAGACTTCGGACCGGACCGCCGGGCGTCTGTGCGGCGGGAGCAGCAGGGCGCCGGCATCGACGTCCAAGGAGGGGTGGCGGTGGGGGAGTGTGCCCCTTTTGGGGGCAATCTTCGGCAGCAGCATTCTCGGCTCTCCAGGCTCAAGGTCCAGCTCAGGGCACAACCATCAGGCCGACGATCCGAGGCTGCTGCACTGCCTGGACCGCCGGGGGCAGCGGGTGCTGCCCAACCATCTTGTTTACTTGAGTTGTCTCCCGGCCCAGCCACATGGTGGGCTGCCGTAGGGCCACTTTAGGCCGTTTTTTCGCGCTCCGCTAGGTCCCGGAACCGTCCAGATAGGCGGCAAGCCGCTCGGCCGCCGTCGGTGGATTAAAACCGGCGCCGCGAATCCTGGACAGGTCCAGGACGCTGCTGCGGGGGCGCGGTGCCGTACCCGGCTTGGCGTATTCAGCGGTGCTGGTCCGGCGAACAAGGCCGGGATCTGCGCCGCGCAGGCGATAGATGTCCTCGGCAATATCCGCCCACGTCTGTTGTTCTCCGCTATTGCTGAGGTTGTAGGTTCCGTAAGGTGCCCGGTTATCGAGCAAGTGCCGGATGCCCGAGGCGATGTCCGACGCAAAGCTCAGCCGCCCCCACTGGTCATCAACCACCGCAGGCGATGCTCCCCGTGAGGCCAGCCCTGCCATGGTTCGCACAAAGTTTGTTCCGTCGCCCACCACCCAGCTGGTGCGAACAACGTAGTGTTGCGGCACAGTGCCCACCGCAAGGTCGCCGGCCGCTTTGCTTTGTCCGTAGACGCCCAAGGGAGTCAGGTGTTCATCTTCCCGATGTACGTCATTGGTGCCATCGAAGACGTAGTCGCTGGAAATGTGGACAAGAGTGAGTGAATGCTCGACGGCGGCCCTCGCCAATCGGGCTACGGCCGTTGCGTTGATGCTCCAGGCAGCCGGGCGGCCTTCCGGGGTCTCGGCGGCGTCTACAGCCGTGAAGGCCGCTGCGTTGATCACAGTGGAGTATTTCCGCCACTCACGGTTCACGAACGACGCTTCAGAGGTGAGGTCGAACTGTTTCCGTCCGGCAAAATCCACGGTGGGGTCCCCTGTGAAAACCACCCTCAAAGCCTTCCCGAGTTGCCCGTCCGCTCCCAGCACCAGCGTGCGGCGACCTGGCATCGGCACCACTTCCTGGAGGCGTGGATGGTTCCTGTCCTGGGCAGACACAATCGCCCTGTCCAGGGAGATCGGCCAGGGTACGGCAGTGGCTTCGTCCGCCAGGTTGAGGAAGGTGTAATCCGTCTGTGCCTCCGCACTCCAATGGTCGTTGACCAGGTACGTGTAGGCAGTATCGTCTTCCAGTGTCTGGAAGGCATTGCCCACCCCGCGGGGAACAAAGATTGCGTCCTGGGCAGTGAGCTCCGAGCAGAACACCGTCCCGAACGCGGGACCCTCGCGCAGGTCCACCCAAGCACCGAAGATGCGGCCTGAGGCGAGGGAAATGAACTTGTCCCATGGCTCGGCATGGATGCCGCGGGTGGTCCCTCTCGCAGTGTTGAAGGAGATGTTGTTTTGGACCGGGCCGAAGTCCGGTAGCCCGAGGTCCAGCATCTTGCTCCGGTGCCAGTTCTCTTTGAACCATCCCCTGTCGTCTTTGTGGACCGGCAGCTCGAACAGCACCAGCCCGGGGATCGGCGTGGTCCTGGAGCGCAGCTGCCGTGCCGGTTCCACGGTTCAGTGCCCCTGGCCGGCGTACTTGGATTCCGTGGCAGCCTTCTGGGGCCGCCACCACTGTTCGTTGCTTCTGTACCACTGCACGGCTGCAGCCAGTCCGGCGTCGAAGTCCGAATAACGTGGCGCCCAGCCGAGCTCCCGGCGGAGCTTGCTTGAATCGATCGCGTACCGCAGGTCATGGCCCGGTCGGTCGCCCACCAGGTCGTAGGCCTCGGGGGACTGGCCTGTGAGCGCCAGCAGCTTTTCCACTACCTCACGATTCGAACGTTCGCCGTCCGCCCCTATCAAGTACGTTTCGCCCAGCCTGCCGCCCTCGAGTATGGCGAGCACAGCCGAGGAGTGGTCCTCCACGTGGATCCAGTCCCGGACGTTGCGCCCATTGCCGTAGAGCCTCGGGCGCATGCCATCAAGGATGTTGGTGATCTGTCGCGGAATAAACTTCTCCACGTGCTGGTAGGGGCCGTAGTTGTTGGAGCAATTACTGATGGTGGCTTTGAGGCCGAAGGACCGTACCCACGCCCGGACCAACATGTCCGAGCCCGCCTTGGTTGCCGAGTAGGGACTTGTTGGCCGGTACACCGAATCTTCGGTGAAGCGTCCGGGATCGTCCAGGGCAAGGTCGCCGTAGACCTCATCCGTGGAGATGTGGTGGAAGCGCGTGCCGTGCTTCCGGGCGGCTTCGATCAGCGTGAACGTACCCAGCAGGTTGGTGTCGACGAAGGGCCGGGGCTCCTGCAGGGAGTTGTCGTTATGGGACTCGGCAGCGAAATGCACCACGGCATCCACAGCGGCGGTCAACGGATCCACCACCGTGGCATCGCAGATGTCGCCGTGGACAAAATCAAAGCGTTGTGACGGCAACCCGGAAAGCGATTCGAGGTTGCCCGCGTAGGTCAGTTTGTCCAGGACCGTGACATGCAGGCCGGTGTGCTCCATGATGTAGTGGACAAAGTTGCATCCGATGAATCCGGCCCCGCCGGTGACAAGGATTCTCTGCATGGCCCTAGAGTAGCCGTCCGCGGCGAGACTGGGCACAGGTGAGGACGGCAGGTTTGCGAGGAATTGTTCTTGCAGGTGGGACGGGTTCGCGGCTCCATCCCATCACGCTCGGAATCAGCAAGCAGCTGGTTCCCGTGTTCGATAAGCCCATGATCTACTACCCTCTGTGCACGCTGATGCTCGCCGGCATCCGGGACATCCTGGTCATCACCACGCCGGGGGACGCAGCTCAGTTCCAGCGGCTGCTCGGTGATGGCTCTCAGTTCGGCGTCAACCTCAGCTACGCGGAGCAGCCGACGCCGGACGGCCTCGCCCAGGCGTTCATTCTGGGCGCCGACCACATCGGCAGCGGCAAGGTGGCCCTCATCCTGGGGGACAACATCTTCAACGGGCCCGGCATGGGCAATCAGCTCCGCCACTACGTGGACGTCGACGGCGGCGCCATCTTCGGCTATTGGGTCAAGGATCCGTCCGCTTACGGCGTGGTGGAATTCGACGACGACGGCCTGGCCGTTTCCATCGAAGAGAAGCCCACCGTGCCAAAGAGCAACTATGCCGTTCCTGGCCTGTACTTCTACGACAACGACGTGGTGGCCATGGCGAAAGATCTCAAGCCTTCCCCTCGCGGCGAGCTGGAAATCACGGACATCAACCGTCAATACATGGACCTCGGCCGGTTGCACGTGCAGAAGTTTCCGCGGGGTACCGCCTGGCTGGACACGGGTACTTTCAACGACTTGAACGACGCCTCGAACTACGTACGCACCACCGAGAACCGGCAGGGTCTGAAGATCGGCGCCCCGGAGGAAGTGGCGTGGCGGATGGGCTATTTGACCGACGACGAACTTCGCCAGCAGGCGGCAAAACTCGCCAAGAGTGGCTACGGCAACTACCTGCTGGACATCCTGGACCGCCACTAGCGGACTTACGGGGCGGAAACGTCTTCCAGGGCGCGCGATATCTCGGCGGGCAGCACCGTCAACTGCGCGTCCAGCAGTTCCTTCAACTGGACAGCGTTCCGGGCACCAATGATCGCCGTCGCAACACCGGGACGCGACAGCAACCAGCTCAGGGAAACGTCCAGCGGCGACCGGCCCAGTCCACGGGCGGCCATCGCCACAGCTTCCACCACACGGGACGCCCCCGGTTCAAGGTACGGCTCAACGTAAGCAGCAAGCCGGCTCTGCGCTGCCCGGGAATCAGCAGGTATCTGTCCACGATATTTGCCGCTCAGGACACCCCGGCCCAGCGGCGCCCAGGCCATGAGCCCCAGCCCGGCGTCCTCCACTGCAGGGATGAGTTCCTCCTCGGCCTTGCGTTGCACGAGGGAGTATTCGGACTGATTGGCTACCAGCGTGAAACCGGCCACGGCAGCGGCTTTCGCTGTCTGCCACCCGTTGTAGTTGGAAATTCCCACGTAACGGGCGCGTCCCGTCCGTTGGGCGAGCTCCAGAGCTGAAAGGGTCTCGTCAAGTGGCACATTCGGGTCCCACTCGTGGGCGAACCAAATGTCGATGTAATCGGTTCCCAGCCGGGCAAGGCTGGCATCGAGGGCGGACAACATTGAACCTCGGGAAGCGTTGATGCTTCGCCGGGAGTCCGACGACGACACGCCGGCTTTTGTCGAGATGACGACTTCTGAACGGGCCACCACGTCACCCAGCATGGACCCCAGCATTGCTTCGGCCCGGCCTTGTCCGTAGGACGCGGCCGTGTCGATGACCGTGCCGCCGGCAGCAACGAATGCGTGGAGCACTTCGGCAGCGTCCTGTTCATCTGTTTCCTGCGCCCAGGACATGGTTCCGAGGGACAAAGAGGACACACGGAACCCGCTGTTTCCGACATAACGCTGCTGCATAGCTGCTAGCTTACGGGCAGTTCCCAGTCTTCATGACGTAGGGTCTATTCACGTGAACTGGATAGAAGCAGCCTTGCTGGGCCTCGTGCAGGGCCTCACCGAATTCCTCCCGATCTCCTCAAGCGCACACCTGCGGATTGTGGGCTCATTCCTTCCGAATGCCGCCGACCCCGGTGCGGCGTTCACAGCGATCACGCAGCTCGGAACCGAAACCGCCGTCATCGTCTACTTCTGGCGCGACATCGTACGGATCGTGCGGGCCTGGTTCGGGTCCCTCACGGGCAAAGTAGAGCGCAACAACCCGGACGCCCGCATGGGGTGGCTGGTGATCCTGGGCAGCCTGCCGATCATCGTCCTGGGCCTGTTGTTCCAGGACCAGATCGAATCAGTGTTGCGCAGTATGTGGATTGTTGCCACCATGCTGATCGTGTTCGGCATGATCCTCGCCGTAGCGGACGCCATTGGGCGGCAAGAGAGGGATCTCACACAACTGACCTACAAGCACGGCATCCTGTACGGCTTTGCGCAGGCGATGGCCTTGATTCCCGGCGTTTCCCGCTCCGGCGGCACCATCACCGCTGGACTGCTCATGGGCTACACCCGTGAAGCCGCCGCCCGGTACTCCTTCCTCCTGGCAATCCCTGCGGTGTTCGGCAGTGGCCTCTTCCAGCTGTATAAAACGGTTTCCAACGAGGGCCTTGCCGGGCCTTACGGCCTTCCGGAGACGGCCTTGGCCACCGTCATCGCCTTCGTGGTGGGCTACATCATCATCGGATGGTTCCTGAAGTTCGTCTCCACCCGCAGCTACAGGCTGTTCGTTTGGTACCGGATCCTGCTGGGCCTGGCGTTGTATGTCCTGCTCGGTTTCAATGTGATCAGCGCCTAGCACTAAGGTTGAGTCGTGAAATCGTGGACCTCCCGCCCTGTTCCTGAGCTGCCTGGCAGCATGCCGCAACTACGGCTGTACGACACAGCCCTTGGCCGCGTCGTGGAGGTCGAGCGGCAACCGGAACAGTCCATGTACGTCTGCGGCATCACGCCGTACGACGCCACTCACATGGGACACGCGGCCAGCTACGTAGCCTTCGATCTCCTGAACCGCGCCTGGCGGGATGCCGGCATCCGTGTCTCCTACGTCCAAAACGTCACGGACATCGACGACCCCCTCCTTGAGCGCGCCACGGCCACCGGAGTGGACTGGAGGGACCTGGCGCAGAGCCAGATCGACCTGTTCCATACGGACATGGACGCCCTGAACGTCATTGCTCCCAGCCACTACATTGGCGCCGTTGAGGCCATCCCTGACATCGTGCCCGCCATCGAGCGGCTCCTGGCGGACGGCGTCGCCTACCGCGTCCATGGAACGGATGGCGAACCCGACGGCGACGTCTACTACGACGTCGAAATGGCCGGCAAGCGGTCGGACGCAACAGACGCGTGGAAGCTGGGAGACGTTTCCGGGTTGGGCGAAACCGAAATGCTTGCCTTGTTCGCCGAACGTGGCGGCGACCCCACAAGGGCCGGGAAGCGCCATGCCCTGGACCCCTTGCTCTGGCGCGTTGCCCGGGAAGGCGAACCGAGCTGGTCCGGAGCAACCCTGGGCGATGGCAGGCCCGGCTGGCATATCGAATGTACGGTGATCGCACAGAAGTACCTACCGGCGCCCTTCACCGTTCAGGGTGGCGGCTCGGATCTGGTGTTCCCTCATCACGAGATGGGTGCCGGCCACGCCTATTCGCTGTCCGGCGTCCCGCTGGCCCGCCATTATGCCCACGCCGGCATGGTGGGTTTGGACGGCGAGAAGATGAGCAAGTCCAAGGGAAACCTGGTGCTGGTCTCCAAACTCCGCGCGGCAGGGGAGGAGCCCGCCGCCATCCGCCTGGCCATCCTCGCCCACCACTACCGCTCTGACTGGTCGTGGACCGCAGAAGACTTCGCGGCAGCAAAGGAGCGGCTCGGGCGTTGGCGTGTTGCCCTGAACCACGCTCCGGCCAGTTCCGCGGCCGCTTTGGTGACCGCGATGCGCAGCGAGTTGGCCAATGACCTCAACGCTCCTGGAGCCATTGCCGCTGTTGACCGCTGGGCCGACGAAGCCCTCCGAGCAGAAACCCCCGTGTCCGCGCTTGACGCAGCCCAGGTTGGCGACGCCGTCAATGCCTTGCTCGGCGTTGAGCTCTAGGCACACGCCAGAACCGCTTAAGCACCAACGGCCCTGACTTCCTGTCAGGGCCGTTGTCTTTGGTGTGTCCGTCAGGGTCGTTCTTTGCCGCGTCGCTTAAGGTATCGCTCGAATTCACGGGCAATGGATTCGCCGGAAGCTTCCGGAAGATCTGCGGTGTCCTTGGCTTCCTCAAGTTGCCGCACATAGGCAGCTATCTCAGGGTCCTCGGTGGCAAGTTCGTCCACGCCGCGTTCCCAAGCCTCGGATTCTTCGGCCAGCGCCTGGCTGTCCAGGGGAACCTGGAGCAGGTCCTCGACCTTGTGCAGGATTGCGAGCTGGGCCTTGGGAGACGGCGGCTGGGCAACGTAATGGGGAACTGCTGCCCACAAGGACACTGTGGGCAATCCCGCCAGCATGGCGAACTCGGCGAGCACGCCGACGATCCCCACCGGTCCCTCGTACTGTGATGCCTCCAAGTTGAGGCGTTCCCTGAGGGAACTGTCCTCGGTGGTCGTGCTGACTGGAATGGGTCGGCTATGGGGGACATCGGCCAAAAGCGCCCCGATCAGGATCACGGAATCGACCTTGAGCGCCTCGGCATGGACCAGCAATTCAGTGGTGTAGGCGCGCCAACGGTAGGAGGGTTCGGTGCCCAGTACGAAGACGACGTCCACGTTGCTGTCCGGAACAGCTGCCTTGTAGATCCTGGTGGATGGCCACTTGACCTTCCGCGCGCCCGAGGATGTACGGCGCACGGTGGGACGCGTGAACTGGAAGTCGTAATACTCCTCGGCGTCAACCGTGCCAACCTTCTTGCCGTCCCAGAGTTTGTTCAAGTAGTGCAGCGCATCACTGGCGGCTTCACCGGCGTCGTTCCAGCCCTCAAAAGCTGCGAGCATGACGGTGACGCGTTGGCCGTCCGCGGGTTCCTTGAGGAAACGCTCGGGCTCCGCGGTGATGTCCTGTCCTTCGGGGGTCCCGTCCACACTGTTCATCCACTCACCCTACGTCCAAGACCCTCGTGGATGCATGGCATTTCATGTCAATGCGTGTCACCGATTCGCGCACAGCGCAATGCAGGCACAGCCGGCCGTCAGGTTCCACGTAGACTGGAAACCATGCATTCGTTACCCAGCCAGCCCCTCCTCAAAGCCGTGCTCTGGGATATGGATGGCACACTCGTGGACACCGAGCCCTACTGGATTGCAGCCGAACGCGCGCTGGTGGAGTCCCATGGCGGCAGCTGGTCGCATCAGCAGGCCATGCAATTGGTGGGACAGTCCCTGCTTCATTCGGCAGCCGTTCTTCAGGCCGCCGGCGTCAGGCTTGAGGCCCGTGAAATCGTGGACACCCTCAGCGCCCAAGTCATTGCACAGGTCCGCAAGGAAGTCCCGTGGCGACCCGGCGCGCGTGAACTGCTGGATGAACTCAACACGGCCGGCATCCGCTGCGCCCTGGTGACCATGTCCGAAGGCCCCCTCGCCGGCGTCGTAGTGGAGAGCCTTCCCAAGCCCTACTTCGAGTTCATGGTTACCGGCGATACCGTCACCAACGGCAAGCCACACCCGGAGGCCTATCTGACGGCGGTCGAACGGCTTCGGCTGGACGACCCCACCCTGACCATCCACCATTGCGTGGCCTTGGAAGACTCCGTACCCGGCGCTACGGCCGCCATCGCTTCGGGTGTGGTCACCGTTGGGATTCCCCACCAGGTGCCCCTTCCCGAGGACCCTCGCATGATCATGTGGGACACCCTGGTTGGCCGGACTGCCGCGGACGTCGGCCAGTTGGTCGATGACCGCTTCACGGCAGAAAACCTGCTTGAAGGGGCCAACTAGGTGAGCAGTTCTCCCGCCCCCCATCACGTTGCGACGAAGAGGGAAGGCATCCCGCTGGGGAAGATCGCGGGCGTGCCCGTCTATCTGGCCTACTCATGGTTTGTCATCGCCGCTGTCACTGTGGTTTTCTACGGCCCGGTTGTCATTGACTTATTCCCGGGCATTGGCAACTGGGGCTACCTGGTAGGGCTGGCCATCGCCTTACTGCTGGCTGTGTCGGTCCTGATCCACGAACTGGCACACGCGCTGAGTGCCCGGGCGTTCGGATGGCCCAGCGAGAAAATAGTCCTCAATCTCTGGGGCGGGCACACGCAGTTCGAGAACTTCACGGCTTCGCCTGGCCGTTCCGTCACCGTTGCCCTGGCCGGACCGGCTTCAAACTTCGTCATCGCCGCACTGATGTGGGCAATTCTGTCAACCCACGCGCTGACCGGCGTGCCCGCCATGCTCGCGGACATCCTGAGACTGGCCAACCTGGTGATCGGTATCTTCAACGTCCTCCCCGGAATGCCGCTCGATGGCGGCCGGTTGGTGGAATCTGCTGTCTGGAAAGCCACCGGCAGCCAGGACAAGGGGACCATTGCTGCCGGCTGGTCCGGTCGAATCATCGTGGTGGCCCTGGTCATCTGGTTCATTGTTGTGCCATTCCTGCAAGGGCAGCTGCCCAACCTCATGTACACGGTCATTACTGTCCTCGTTTGCGGATTCCTCTGGATGAGCGCTTCGAGCTCCATCCACCACGCCAAGCTCCGCAGCCGTCTCTATCTTGTCAGTGCCGCCGGCCTGGCAGAACCCGCTGTCGGTGTACCGAACACGGCCACCGTGGCAGATGTCCTGGCCGTAGCACCCGCGGGAAGTCCCGCCGTCGTGATTTGCGGACCTGACGGCAAACCGCAGGGTGTGGTGGACGTCGGCGCAACTGCCGCTGTTCCTGCCGAAGCCGCGACGACGACGCCCGTCACCGCGGTTGCCCATGCCCTGGCCGCCGGGGCCTACGTCCCCGAATGGTCCAAGGGTCAGGAACTGATCCAGTACTTGGCACGGTTGGAGGGCGGCGAATACGCTGTGGTGGACCACAACGGAATCGTCACCGGGCTCCTCCGCCAGCAGGCCGTAGTGACGGCCATAACAGGCAAGGAAGCCCGCCGGAGCGGACGCGCCTGACACCCTGCCGGTAGAGTTACATGCCGGCCGCTTTAACCCGACCACGCGTTGAACTTTTTGGCGCCCACCAGCCAGCAACACATCGCGGCCCAGCCGTACAGGAGCGAGGAACCCCACATGAGCAGCGAAACCGCCGCCCCCGAAGCAGGCGCAGGCACTGACGAGGCAGCAACCGGCACGCCCGTGCAGCCAACGGGCGCTGCGCGTCGCCGCGGGCCTTTCCGCGTGGGCGAGCGGGTCCAGCTCACCGACGAGCGCGGCCGCATGAACACCATTACTTTGGAGGTGGGCGGCGCTTTCCATACCCACCGCGGCTTCCTGAACCACGATGAAATCATCGGCAAGGTGGACGGCTCCGTGGTGAGCAACAACGTCGGTCAGCAGTACCAGACGCTGCGGCCACTGCTTTCGGACTTTGTCTTGTCCATGC
The DNA here is from genome assembly GCF_051106045.1 of Paenarthrobacter sp. FR1. Classification (NCBI taxonomy): domain Bacteria; kingdom Bacillati; phylum Actinomycetota; class Actinomycetes; order Micrococcales; family Micrococcaceae; genus Paenarthrobacter; species Paenarthrobacter sp. FR1. Next base: position 49,087 of record NZ_JBPFSF010000006.1, read on the forward strand.
CCCGTGGCGCTGCGGTTGTCTACCCCAAGGACGCAGGCCAGATCGTCACCATGGCCGACATTTTCCCCGGCGCACGCGTGGTGGAAGCGGGCGTGGGTTCTGGCGCACTCTCTATTTCCCTGCTGCGCGCAGTCGGCGACGGCGGCTACCTCCACTCCTTCGAGCGGCGGGAAGAGTTCGCGGATATTGCGCGTGGCAACGTCGAGACCATCTTTGGCGGAGCTCACCCGGCGTGGCAGATCTCCCTGGGTGACTTCCAGGAAGAGGTCGTCAAGGCCGAGGCTCCGGGCTCCGTGGACCGTGTGGTCCTGGACATGCTCGCTCCGTGGGAGTGCCTGGACGCCGTTGCCACCGTTCTGGCCCCGGGCGGCGTGTGGATCAACTACGTGGCAACCGTCACGCAGCTGTCCCGCACTGCCGAGGCCATCCGTGCCGATGGCCGCTTCACTGAGCCCGATGCCTGGGAGTCAATGGTTCGCGGCTGGCACCTGGAGGGCCTGGCCGTCCGGCCGGACCACCGCATGGTGGCCCACACTGGATTCCTCCTGGTCACGCGCCGCCTCGCCGATGGCGTCACCGGAATCTCCGTGAAGCGCCGTCCGTCCAAGACGGAATTCAGCGAAGAGGACCTCAACGCCTGGACCCCCGGCGCCGTGGGGGAGCGTTCAGTATCGGACAAGAAACTCCGCCGCGCCGCCCGCGATGCCATCGCCGGAACCAACGTCCAGGATGATCCGTCGGTCACAAACTGAAAAGGTCACAATAGGGTCCGCATTCCGGATGTCACCCAGCACCCTGAGCTTTTCGGGACTATGGTCTTGTTAAGCGCAGGAAGGGGCTGATGAATCGTGGATACGTCAAACAACGACCTTGGACGGCCGACGCCGGAAGAAGCAGACGCAGCGGAAGAAACGGCAGGCCGGAGGCTTGCCGCTGTCCAACCGCCAGACCCTTCGAGTGAACTGACGGTTGCCGAACGGCAGATCAACATCCTCCGGGACAAGCTTCGCCACATCGACCGCCAGTTGGCAGCGGCCACCCAGAACAACAGCAAGCTTGTGAGCATGCTGGAAACGGCAAAGGCGGAGATTCTCCGCTTGAAGGGAGCCCTTGAACAGGAGGGCCAGCCGCCCTACAGCTTCGGGACCGTGGTGCAGATCAATCCGCGCAGGCAGCCGGCCGCTGGCAGTTCTGGTCAGGCAGCTACCGAAGAGTCCGTGGATATCTTCAACGCCGGACGCAAAATGCGCGTGGGCATCAGCCCGTTGGTCAACGTCAACCAGCTTGCCGTTGGACAGGAAGTCCTCCTGAACGAGGCGCTCCTGGTAGTGGCCGGTCTTGGCTATGAACGTGCCGGGGAACTTGTCACCCTCAAGGAAATGCTGGGCAAGGATCGGGCACTTGTCGTGGGTCGGGCGGACGAGGAACGCGTCGTCCGGTTGTCCGGGGCGCTCCAAAGCGTCCACTTGAAGGTCGGGGACGCACTGTCCTTGGATTCCCGTACGGGCTACGCCCTTGAGAAGGTTCCGAGGGCAGAGGTGGAGAACCTCGTCCTGGAAGAAGTCCCGGACATCACGTACCAGGACATCGGTGGGCTCGGGCCGCAGATCGAGCAGATCCGCGACGCCGTCGAGCTGCCGTTCCTTCACCCGGACCTGTACCGCGAACACGGCCTGAAGGCCCCCAAGGGAATCCTTCTCTACGGCCCTCCGGGTTGTGGCAAGACCCTCATCGCCAAGGCAGTAGCGAATTCCCTGGCGGCCCGCGCTGCAGAACGCGCCGGCAACACCGATCTCAAGAGCTACTTCCTGAACATCAAGGGACCTGAGCTCTTGGACAAGTATGTGGGCGAGACTGAGCGCCATATCCGCCTCATCTTCTCGCGTGCCCGTGAAAAGGCATCGGATGGCAGCCCAGTCGTCGTCTTCTTCGACGAGATGGACTCGTTGTTCCGCACCCGCGGTACGGGTGTGTCGTCCGACGTCGAAACCACCATCGTGCCCCAACTGCTGAGTGAAATCGACGGTGTGGAGCGCTTGGACAACGTGATCGTCATTGGCGCCTCAAACCGCGAGGATATGATCGATCCCGCCATTCTCCGGCCCGGACGCCTCGATGTGAAGGTGAAAATCCAGCGGCCGGACGCCGAGGCAGCAGCCGACATTTTTGCCAAGTACATCACCACTGATTTGCCCTTCCATTCCCAGGATCTGGCTGAGTACGGCGGAGACGTGCAGGCAACCGTGGACGCCATGGTGCAGCGCACGGTGGAGGCCATGTATTCCACGGAGAAATCCAATGAATACCTCGAGGTCACTTATGCCAATGGTGATACCGAGATGCTCTACTTCAAGGACTTCAACTCCGGTGCAGTGGTGCAGAACGTTGTTGACCGCGCCAAGAAATACGCCATCAAGGATCTCCTGACCACCAACCAAAAGGGACTCCGGATCGACCACTTGTTGCGTGCGGTGGTTGATGAATTCCGTGAGCACGAGGACATGCCGAACACCACCAACCCTGATGACTGGGCGCGTATCTCGGGCAAGAAGGGTGAACGGATTACCTACATCCGCACCATTGTTCAAGGCAAGGCCGGGCAGGAACCGGGCAAGTCCATTGAAACCACCGCCAACACGGGCCAGTACCTGTGACAGCAAGACCTGAAGGTTCGCCTGCTGAAAAGTTGCCTACCGGCGGCGCCATGCGTGTGATGGGCTCGGAAACTGAATACGGAATCCACGCACCGTCGGCCCCCGGGGCGAATGCCACCATGATGTCTGCACGAATCATCCAGGCATATGCCACGGTGACCCGGCAACGGGCGGCCGGGGGAGCCGAGACGCGTTGGGATTACACGGACGAAGAACCGTTGCACGACGCCCGCGGCTGGACAGTGGACAGGGCGGCGGCCGACCCCAGCCAGCTCACCGACCAGCCGCCGGTGCTCGACGCCGAAGCAGTCGCCTTGGCCTATGGTCGCCAGGAACTGGAACTGGATGGCGCGGACGAGTCCGGGTCGCTGCTGATGAACATGGTGCTTGGCAACGGTGCGCGGCTCTACGTGGACCATGCGCATCCCGAGTATTCAAGCCCCGAGGTCACCAACCCGCGGGACGCTGTGGCTTGGGACGCGGCCGGGGACTTGGTGGCCCTGGCCACGGTTCGGAAGGTGGCGGCTGACACAGCGCTTCCCCCCATCAACCTCTACAAGAACAACACCGACAACAAGTCCGTGTCCTATGGATCCCACGAGAACTACCTCATGCCGCGCTCGGTGCCGTTCGGGGACATCATCCGTGGCCTGACGCCGTTCTTCGTATCCCGCCAGGTATTGTGCGGTGCCGGACGCGTGGGCCTTGGGCAGGACAGTTCGACGCCCGGGTACCAGATCAGCCAACGTGCCGATTTCTTTGAGGCCGAGGTTGGGCTGGAAACAACCATCCGGCGTCCCATCATCAACACCAGGGATGAGCCTCACGCGACAGCGGATAAGTACCGCCGCCTTCATGTCATCATCGGAGACGCAAACCTCAGCCAGGCTTCCAACTATCTCAAGTTTGGTACCACCGCCATGGTTTTGAGCCTCATCGAGGCGGGACAGGCGCCGAAGATCGAGGTGCACGAACCTGTCCAGGCGCTGCAGTCCATCAGCCACGACACCACGCTCACTGCCACGGTGCGGCTCCTTGATGGACGAAGGGTTACTGCCCTCGATATCCAATGGATGTATTACGAGGCCGCCGCGAAACTCGCCCAGGAGACCGGCGTGGCCGATTCCGTGACAGGCGACGGCCATACCCACGCGGTCCTGGCGCGCTGGGAGTCCACGTTGACAACGCTGGGCAGTGACATCAGCGCCGCCGCTTCCTCTGTCGAGTGGGTGGCAAAGAGGTCGTTGCTGGAGGGTTACCGTGACCGTGATGGGCTCGCGTGGGACGACGCGCGGCTCGGCTTGGTGGACCTGCAATGGTCGGACATACGCCCCGAAAAGGGCCTGTACTACCGGCTGCTCTCAAGGGACCGCATGACGCGGATAGTCGACGACGGCGACATCGCCAGAGCGGTCAGCGAACCGCCGTCGGACACCCGCGCGTATTTCCGTGGCCGCTGCGTTTCCAAGTTCGGCAAGGACGTTGTCGGTGCCAGTTGGGACTCAGTGATCTTCGACGTTCCCGGGTTGGGAAAGCTGCAGCGCGTCCCCACCCGCGAACCCTTGAGGGGAACCCAGACCCTGACCGGCGCACTCTTTGAACGCCATCAGGACGCGGGCTCATTCCTGGCCGAATTGATGGGCCAGAATCCGCCGGCGGCCAAGAGCTGAGGCGTGCCCGCCACGGGAAGATTCATGCCTGGTCAAAGCCATCCGCAGCAGCCCGCAGCGTGGCAATATGGCAGTAGGAAGTCTCCGTCATCAGGAGACTGACAGTAGGGAGAAAGAAAATGGCAGCTCAGGAGCAGCAACAACCGCAGTCACGGGAAACCGAAACTGAAGTGGACGTCCCGGAGGCCCCACCGGCAGCACCCGAAGCGCAAGCATCGGAAGCAACACAGGGCGTGGACGACCTCCTCGACGAAATCGACGGCGTCCTGGAATCAAACGCCGAAGAGTTCGTCAGGGCGTTCGTCCAAAAGGGCGGCCAGTAACCGGACCCACCCCGGAATGTACTGCCCGGCCGGCGAGAGGCCGCCGGGCATCGGAACGCAGAGTCGAAGGAGTGCAGCAATGCAGGACCCATCAACTGGCCCCCTGGCCACCCAGGCAACGTCTTCCTTTACGGAACATCTCCAACGCTCGCGTCCCGAACTCCTGCCGTTCAATCAATCGTTGCCCGCCGGCACGGTCCCATCGTCGCCACACGCCACCACCATCGTCGCCTTGACGTACGCGGGGGGCGTCCTCATGGCCGGGGACCGCCGCGCCACCATGGGCAACATCATCGCCAGCAGGCACATCGAGAAGGTATTCCCGGCCGACGAGTACTCCGTGATGGGCATCGCTGGAACGGCCGGGCTGGCAATCGACATTACCCGACTGTTCCAGGTCGAACTGGAACACTACGAGAAGATCGAGGGCACACTCCTCAGCCTCGTCGGCAAGGCCAACCGTCTCGGAGCCATGATTCGCGGGAACCTGCCCATGGCCATGCAGGGCATGGCAGTTATTCCGCTGTTTGCGGGCTTCGACCAAGTCTCCGGCGTGGGCCGCTTGTTCTCCTATGACGTCACGGGTGGCCGCTACGAGGAGCAGGAACACCACTCCGTTGGTTCAGGTTCGGTTTTCGCGCGTGGTGCCCTGAAGAAACTGTGGAAGCCAAACCTGTCGGAAGAGAATGCCATCGCCGTGGCCGTCGAGGCTCTCTACGACGCCGCCGACGACGATTCTGCGACGGGCGGCCCCGACCCCGTGCGCCAGCTGTGGCCGGTGGTCTACACCGTGAACCGGGCAGGCAACCGACGCGTCCCTGACCGGGATCTGGCCAACATTGCCGCCGCCATTGTCGAATCGCGGGCCATCGCCGGACGGGAGGCCTGACATGACACAGCAGTTCTACGTCTCGCCCGAGCAATTGATGAAGGACCGTGCGGACTTCGCACGGAAGGGCATCGCCCGCGGACGCTCCGTGGTGGTCATCAGCTGCGCCGACGGCATCGCGCTCATCGCGGAGAACCCCTCGCCGTCGCTGCACAAGATCGGTGAGATCTACGACAAGATCGCTTTCGCTGCGGTGGGCAAGTACAACGAGTTCGAAAGCCTGCGGCAAGCAGGCGTCCGATACGCCGACGTTCGTGGCTACTCGTACGATCGCGAAGACGTCACGGCCCGGGGTTTGGCCAGCGTATATGCGCAGAGCCTCGGAGCTGTCTTCACGGCCGAGCAGAAGCCGTTCGAAGTGGAACTGGCTGTAGCCGAGGTGGGTCTTGCACAGGAGCAGGACCACCTCTACCGCCTCACGTTTGATGGTTCCATCGCCGACGAGAACGGTTTCGTGGTTATGGGCGGACTGGCCGACCAGATATCCGACGTCGTCAGCGGGGCTTGGGAGCCGGAGTTGACCCTTGCGGGGGCCATGCGTTTGGCGCTCCAAGCTTTGGCCGCCGACAAGGACGTTGACGCGTTGCCGGCAACCGCAGTCGAAGCAGCAGTCCTGTACCGCGCTTCGGAGAGTCACCGTGGCTCACGCAGAGCCTTCCGGCGGCTGCTGCCCGAAGACATGACCCGCCTGCTCACAGAGGAGAGCTGAGATGGATAAGCGAATATTTGGCATCGAAACGGAATTCGGAATCTCGTATTCCAGCCCGGATTCGCGACCGCTGGCTCCCGAGGAAGTGGCACGCTACCTGTTTCGCAAGGTGGTTAGCTGGGGCAGGTCCTCGAACGTGTTCCTAACCAATGGCTCACGGCTCTACCTGGATGTGGGTTCGCACCCGGAATACGCCACGGCGGAGTGCGACGACCTCGCGCAACTCATTGCCCATGACCGAGCCGGCGAACTCATCCTTGACGACCTCGTGGACGAGGCACAGGCCAGGCTCGCTGCGGAGGGCTTCAACGGCACGGTCTACCTCTTCAAGAACAACACCGATTCCGCCGGAAACTCCTACGGCAGCCACGAAAACTACCTCATACCGCGGCGCGGGGAATTCTCTCGCCTTGCCGAGATCCTCATTCCGTTCCTGGTGACCCGCCAACTGATTGCCGGGGCAGGGAAGGTGCTGAAGACACCACACGGAGCCACGTTCGCTTTCTCCCAGCGCGCGGACCATATCTGGGAGGGCGTGTCTTCTGCTACCACCAGGTCGCGCCCCATCATCAACACCCGCGACGAGCCACACGCGGACGCCGAGTTCTACCGTCGCCTCCACGTGATCGTGGGCGACTCCAACATGTCCGAAACATCGGCACTGCTCAAAGTCGGCACGGTGGACCTCATCCTGCGCATGATCGAAGCCGGAGTCATCATGCGGGACATGCGCATGGAGAACCCCATCCGCAGCATCCGGGAGATCTCCCACGACCTCACGGGCCGGGCCCTGGTTCGGCTGGCCAATGGCAGGCAACTTACCGCACTTGATATCCAGCGGGAGTACCTGGGCAAGGTGACCGAGTTCGTCGCCGCGAACGGCGCCCATAACGCCCATGTACCGCTGATCCTTGATCTGTGGAAGAGGACCCTTGACGCCATCGAGAGTGGCGACACCAGCACCATCGATACCGAGGTCGACTGGGCCATCAAGAAGAAGCTCATGGACGGTTACATGCGTCGGCATGACCTTAGCCTTGATTCGCCCCGCATCGCACAACTCGACCTCACCTACCACGACATCTCGCGGCAGCGTGGCATCTTCTTCCTGCTGCAGGCCAGGGGAGCAGCACGACGACTTGTCACGGAGACCGATGTCAAAGATGCCGTGGACGCACCGCCCCAGACAACCCGCGCCAAACTGCGTGGCGACTTCGTGCGCCGCGCGCAGGAACTTGGGCGGGATTACACCGTTGATTGGGTGCACTTGAAGCTCAACGACCGCGCACACCAGACGATTCTCTGCAAGGATCCGTTCCGCAGCGTCGACGAACGGGTGGATGCGCTCTTGGACTCTATGAGCTGACTCCCAGCTTCACGGGCTATTCTGGATAGTGGTCTCTTCCCAAGAGACAACCTGCTTGGATGCGCTACGCGCTATTCCGAGTGTCCCTTGCCCCGACGAAAGTGTCTTTTTTGTGCGCCGACTCCTAGCAATTCTCCTTCCCGCCTTGCTGCTCATCACCGCGTGCGGTGGAGGAAGCACTCCGGCCGCCGAGCCCACCAGCCAGTCGGCTGGTGACGTTTCCAAGCTCGACTCCGTGAAAGTGACGGACAACGGAGACGACAAAGCACCCGGTATCGAATTCTCCAAGCCCCTCACCGTTGCCGAGCCCACCGTGAAGGTGGTCAGCGAAGGCAGTGGCGATGCCGTGAAGGCCGGGCAGACCGTCCAGCTTGCCTACGTCGTGATGGACGGCAACGACGGCTCGTCTCTGGAGGATACCTACACGGCCGATCCCGAGTCCTTGGGTATCAACGATCAGTTGAAGTCAGCCAACCCAGCCATGTACAACGCAATTGTTGGGGCAAAGGTGGGCAGCCACATTGCCATCGCTGCTCCCGGGGATGCCACGGCTTCGCCCGCAACCTCGTCCAAGTTGATCGTGTTCAAGCTCGTCTCGGCGAAGGACGCGCCCGGCCTCCTCAGCAAGGAAGACACCGAGCAACTGGACAAAGACGGCAAGCTGCCCAAGGTGACTTTCGATGACAAGGGTGTCCCGTCCGTGGAGATTCCCAAAGTTGACGCTCCTGCCGGGTTGTCCGTGAAGGTTCTGTCCGAAGGGTCCGGCGAGGAACTGGCGAGCACCGACACCATTGACGCCAACTACACGGGCTGGCGTTGGGAAGACAGCAGCAAGTTCGACTCGAGCTATGACCGAGGAGAGCCCGCAACATTCGGCCTGAACCAGGTCATCCAGGGCTGGACGCTTGGACTGACCGGCCAAAAGGTAGGGTCCAAGGTCCTCCTGACTATTCCGACCGACCTGGCATACGGCGCCAACGCTGCAGCTCAGCAGCGCCCGGCGGGCCCGCTCGTCTTCGTTGTTGAGATCACCGGCAAAAAGTAGATCCTGCTTGGCCCAAGCACTGGCTAAGCTGGTTCCTGACACCAATTCGTCCCCTCACACCAAGGAGTAACCATGTCATTCGGTCAGCGTGACTTCGACCGCACCAAGCCGGAAATCGACTTCCCGGAAGGCGACGTCCCCACGGACCTCGTCATCACGGACCTCATTGAAGGCACCGGCACGGAGGCCAAGGCCGGCGACACCGTGTCCACCCACTACGTCGGTGTGGCTTGGTCCACCGGCGAAGAGTTCGACGCTTCCTGGGGCCGTGGCGCTCCGCTCGACTTCCGTGTTGGCGTCGGCCAGGTCATCCAGGGCTGGGACCAGGGCCTCCTTGGCATGAAGGTCGGTGGCCGTCGCCGCCTCGAAATCCCCTCGGAACTGGCTTACGGCTCCCGTGGTGCAGGCGGAGCAATCAAGCCCAACGAGGCACTGATCTTCGTGGTCGACCTCGTAGCTGTCCGCTAGGACTCAGTTTCTTCGCAAGGCGCGTTACCTCCCGGTTTTGCCGGTCGGTGACGCGCCTTGCTGCTTTCCTGCTGGTCTTTAGTAACGTAGCAACCGTGTCCGCATCCCGCACTGAACGACTCCTGAACCTTCTCCTTGCATTGCTCAACACCAAGGTGGGACTGACGCGTGCCGTACTGCGCGACAAGGTCTACCACGATTCCGCTGAGAACGACGTAGCCTTTGGGCGCATGTTTGAGCGCGACAAAGTGGATCTGAAGCAATTTGGCTTCGAGATCGAGACCCTCATGGATCCCCGGAGTTTCGCAGGTGACGACCCTGCGACAACCCGCTACCGGATCGGCAAGGATTCCAACAGGCTGCCCGACGTCAGCCTGACGCCTGCGGAGTCCACAGTGCTCCTGCTGGCCGCCCAACTGTGGGAACGCGCCGCGCTGGGCACTGCTGCAGCAAACGCCGTCCGTAAGTTGCAGGCGGCCGGCGGCTTTACCGACGTCGACCTTCCCGCGGGGGTGCAGCCGCGCATCAAGCCCGCCGGACAAGCTTTCGACGACGTCGTGGCGGCCATGCATGGCAGGAACCCGGTCCGCTTCGGCTACCTTGCGGTCAGTACCGGACGCGAAGAAGTCAGGGAAGTGGAACCGTGGGGACTCGGCAGTCGCTTCGGCCAGTGGTACCTCGTGGGTTTGGACCGGGGGAGGGGTGCCAAGAGGCTCTTCAGGCTCTCACGGATGACTACTGCGGTCAGCGTGGTGGCCGGAGAACATTTCGATCCTCCCGAGGGCTTCAACGCCCGCGCAGAGCTAGCTGAGCTCAATGAGCTGCCCGTGCAGCAAGCCGTCCTGGAAGTGGACATGGACAGGCTGCTCGCGTTGCGCAAAAGGGCAGCGTTTGTTGAGGCTGTTCCGGACGACAACAACCGCGATCACATCGTGGTGGAATTCCGGGATCCGGAGCAACTTGCCGAAGAGCTTGCCTCCTATGGCCCCCACGTGAAGGTGGCCGGACCCGCGGAACTGCGTGCCGCCGTCGTGCGGCGCCTCAAAGCTGCCGTGGACTTCGACGCCCTTCCGTTGCCGCAGCTAACGTTTCCTGAAGCGGGACGGGCGCCCCGGGCACGAAAGCGCACCTCGGAGGACCAGTTGGCAAGGATGCTGCAATTGGTACCGTTTCTGGTCCACCACCAAGGCCTGCATATCCAGGAAGTCGCTGACCACTTCGGGATTACGCGCAAGGCCCTCATCGACGATCTCAAGATCCTGATCTGTTCAGGGCTCCCCGAAGGCTACCCGGACGACCTCCTGGACATCCAGTGGGAGAACGATCACGTCTACATCTCCGAGCACCTGGACCTCAACCGCCCGGTGCGTTTCAGCGAGGACGAGGCCGGTGCCTTACTGACCGGACTTGCCATGTTGGGCGATCTGCCCGCCCTGGCCGGCATGCCGGAGGACGAGCCGGGAAGCGCGCTGGAATCCGTCACCCTCAAGCTGACCGGCGCGGCCGGGCAGGCCGGACGCTTGGCTGGATCTGTGGCCGGCCAGTCCGTCGCGCCCGAACAATCTCAGGCTTTCGCCACCATCACCCGCGCGATCAGGGAAGGCCAACAGCTTCATTTGCACTATCTGTCCCTGCAACGCGACGAGGTGACTGAGCGGGACGTGGACCCCCTCCGACTGTTCTCCTTGGATAACACCTGGTACTTCGAGGCCTACTGCCACAGCAAAGCGGGGCTCCGCAATTTCCGGCTGGACAGGGTGGAACTGCTGGAACCGAATGGACGTCCCGTATCCGGCACGGCAACAGCGGAACAGGATTTCCCAGCCAGGTTGTTTACTCCCAGCGATGACGACGTCCTGGTGGTCCTGCAGCTGACCCGGCAGGGCGCCGGACTGGCGGACGACTACTACGCTGAGCGCACCGCGCAACTGCCCGACGGCGGCCTTCTTGCAGAAGTGCGGTTTGGCAACGCCGAGTGGCTCCCCATGTTCGTGTCCCAGCACGGAGGCGCCGTCCGGATCCTCGAGCCCGAGGGCCTGCGGCAGGTAACACGTGCCTGGCTCGACGCCGCCTTGGCCGAGTACGGCTCGGCTTCAGACAGTCCGGCTGGCTAGACTACTCAGATGCCTTGGTGGTTCTGGATCCTGTTGTGGATCGCGCTTATTGCCCTTTCGTTGCTTCTTCACCTGACGCTGGGTTATCGGCTGTTCAGAAAATTCATGTCAACTGTTCACGAATTAGGCGACGCGGGTAAACGTTTCAGCAACGTTTCTCCTCCCGCCGAAACCTCCGACGTTGAAACGGCGGAAGCCCGTCCGGAACCAGGCTCCGCAATTTTTGCCTCCCCGGAGGAGATGCGTCATGATTACCTGACGGCCAAAGCCTTCCGCCAGGAAGTTCGTCGCCAGAAGCGCGTCAAGCGTAAAGCCGAGCGGGGTCAGCCCCAATCCCTGCACGACATAGAATTCAGTTAGACGTAGGATGTATCCAAAAGGAAAGGACCTCCCCACATGAGGCTCGAAGGCTGGCATCTCATCATCATCATCGTCCTGGCTCTGGTGCTTTTTGCAGCGCCGAAGCTGCCGTCCATGGCGCGCAGCATTGGGCAGTCGATGCGTATTTTCAAGTCCGAAGTCCGGGAAATGAAGAAGGATGGCTCTTCCGAAGCGAAGGACTCCCAGGAAGCTTCCGACGCCGTTGAAGGCAAGGTTGTGGGACATCCGGACGTCAAGGCCAAGAACAACGGCGAGACCGACGTTCCGCCTTCCAACCGCGTCTAAAGAGAAGTGGTAGAAACGAAGGGGCGCAAGGCCAACCCCGAAGCCCGGATGGCGCTCCTTGACCACCTCAAGGAGCTGAAGAACCGGCTGTTCAAGGCTGCCATCGGCATCATCCTGGGTACCGTGGTGGGCTTTATTGTCTACCAACCCCTCCTTGAAGCCCTGATCAAACCGATCAAGGACCTCAATGAAAAAGAGGGTCGCGCCGCCACCCTGAACTTTGACGGCGTGGCCAGCTCATTCGACCTCATGGTCCAGGTCTCCGTCTTTCTGGGCGTGATCCTTGCCAGCCCGGTGTGGATCTATCAGCTCTGGGCCTTCATCGTTCCGGGTCTGCACAAGAAGGAGCGGCGCCTGGCGTTGTCCTTCGTGGCGGCGGCGGTGCCGCTGTTCATCGGCGGCGTCCTCCTTGCCTGGCTGGTCCTGCCCAATGCCGTCCGCGTGCTGACCGATTTCACGCCCATCGGTGGATCCAACTTCATCAGCGCCGAAATCTACTTGGCATTCGTGCTCAGGCTTCTGCTCGCTTTTGGCATTGCCTTCCTGGTTCCCGTGGTGCTGGTCGGGCTGAACCTTGCGGGAATCGTCAAGGGCAAGCAGCTGATCAAGAGCTGGCGGATCACCATCTTCCTGGTGTGCTTGTTCGCTGCCATGGCTGCTCCGGGCGCCGATGCCATGAGCATGTTCTACCTGGCAGCGCCGATGCTTCTGCTGTTCTTCGCCGCAATTGGTGTTTGCGTCCTCAACGACCGCCGCCGTGAGCGTCGAGCCGTCAAGCGGGCCGCTGAGACTGAAGCCACGGCAGACATCGCCACCCCGGCCTCGGATCTGGAGAATCTCTAGAGCTTGGGCCACTAGGCTTGATGCATGTCCTCCATTTCCGGGTCTCCTTCTCCATCAGACCGCTACCAGGCGGCAGCCCAACGGGCCGCTGAGTCCAAGACCTATCTTGGCGCCTTTGCCCGTACCCTGGACTTTGACCTGGACGACTTCCAGCGCGAAGCGTGCCAGTCGCTGCAGGAGGGCCGGGGCGTCCTGGTGGCAGCACCGACCGGTGCCGGAAAGACCATCGTTGGCGAATTCGCCATCTACCTTGCCTTGGAACGCGGACTCAAGGCGTTCTACACCACGCCCATCAAGGCACTGAGCAACCAAAAGTTCTCGGAGCTCGCAGCCAAGTACGGCGCTGCAAACGTCGGCCTGCTGACGGGTGACACCACCATCAACGGAGACGCCCCAGTGGTGGTGATGACCACCGAGGTCCTTCGAAACATGTTGTACGCCGACTCCGAGACACTCGGCGACCTTGGCTTCGTCGTGATGGACGAAGTCCATTACTTGGCCGACCGCTTCCGCGGGGCTGTGTGGGAAGAGGTCATCATCCACCTGCCCAGCGAAGTCCAGGTCGCGTCGCTGAGTGCCACCGTTTCCAACGCCGAGGAATTCGGCGCTTGGCTGGACACCGTACGGGGCGACACCGACGTCATTGTCTCCGAACACCGTCCGGTCCCGTTGTGGCAGCACGTGATGGTGGGCCGTGAGATCGTGGATCTATTTGCTGGTGACACCACGTTTGATGAGATCGCTCCCCAAGCGCCCGGCGCCGAGGAAACCGAAGTACCGGACCTTTCCGAGACCGACGAGATCGTAGCCGAGCCAACTGGATCCGAGCGTCGGAGAGTCACGCCCACGCGGGCCTCCACAAGGCAGGTTCGTCAAGCCGTTACCGGACCCGAGTTTGAGGTCAATCCGGATCTCCTGGCCATGGCGCGTTCTGAGAGCCGCATGAACATGGCTGGCCGCTTCGGGCACGGTGGACGTAGCCGGCGTCGCCAAGACCGCTACCGCGACGAGCGCCAACAATCCGAGCAGCGCAGCCCTGTCCGGAAGGCCAGCCGCCCGCAGGTCATCGAGAGCCTCAGGCGCCAGGACCTGCTGCCGGCCATCACGTTCATCTTCTCAAGGGCCGGCTGTGACGCTGCCGTGGCGCAGTGTGCGGCATCGGGGTTATGGCTGACCACGGAGCGCGAGCAACAGATCATTGCCCAGCGGGTGGATGAGGCGAGCCACGAGATCCCGGCCGACGATCTCGATGTCCTCGGATTCTGGGGCTGGCGCGACGGCTTGGTCAGGGGATTCGCCGCCCACCACGCAGGCATGCTTCCCACGTTCAAGGAAGTAGTGGAGAAGCTTTTTGCGGACGGACTGGTCAAGGCCGTTTTCGCCACCGAAACGCTGGCGTTGGGCGTCAACATGCCCGCCCGCTGCGTGGTCTTGGAAAAGCTGGAGAAGTTCAACGGTGAAGCGCACGTCAACATCACGGCGGGGGAGTACACACAACTGACTGGCCGGGCAGGGCGCCGTGGAATCGACATCGAAGGCCATGCCGTGGTCCTCTGGCAACCCGGAACGGACCCGGCCGCGGTTGCAGGCCTTGCCTCAAGGCGCACTTACCCCCTGAACTCCAGCTTCCGGCCCACCTACAACATGAGCATCAACCTGATTGCCCAGTTTGGCCGCGTCAGGGCACGGGAGATCCTGGAGTCGTCCTTCGCCCAATTCCAGGCGGATCGATCCGTGGTGGGCCTTGCCAGGCAAGTGCGCGGGCGCGAGGAGTCGTTGGCAGGCTATGCCAAGTCCATGCAGTGCCACTTGGGGGATTTCACCGAATATGCAAAATTGCGGCGGGAACTCAGTGAAGCGGAAAACCACGCCGCCAGGGATCATCAACGTGCCCGGAAATCCCACGTGGCTGATTCCCTCACGCGACTGATCCCGGGCGACGTCATCAACATCTACAGCGGCAGGCTGGCAGGGCATGCAGTGGTACTGGATGTCGACCCGAATGCCCGCGAACCCCGCCCCTCGGTGCTGACATCGGATAACCAGCTTCGGCGGATCGGTGTCCACGACCTCGACGGCCCGGTAACTCCCGTGACCCGGATCAGGATCCCCAAGTCCTTTAACGCAAAGGTCCCCAAAGCCCGTCGCGATCTCGCGTCGTCCATGCGCCACGCCATCAGCGAGGACGCCCCGCACAGCCGGCGGAACAGCCGCCACGAGGACTTCGGCTTGGGCGCAAGGCTGCCGGATCAGGAGAAGAAGATTGCGGACCTGAGAAGGGCGCTGAGGGCGCATCCCTGCCACGGCTGCAGCGAGCGGGAAGACCATGCGCGGTGGTCCGAGCGCTGGTGGAAGCTCCGCAAGGAGACTGACGGCCTGGTCCGTCAGATCCAGGGGCGCACGAACACCATCGCCAAGACGTTCGACCGCGTCTGCGACGTTTTGTCCGTCTACGGTTACTTGGAAACGGACGATGCCGGTCACGTCACCATCAACAATGACGGACAGCGTCTTCGCCGGATCTACGGCGAGAAGGACCTGCTCATTTCGCAGTCCATCCGCCGGGGCGCCATCAACGACCTCGACGCAGCCGAGCTGGCGTCCCTTGCCAGCATTTTGGTCTACCAGGCCAAACGCGAGGACCGTGGGCTGCGGCCCAAGATGCCAACGGTTTCGTTGGAAACGGCCGTGGACATCGTCGTCCGGGAGTGGTCCCAACTGGAGGACACGGAGGAGCATCACAGGCTTCCACTGACCGGCGAACCTGAACTCGGACTCATGTGGCCGATGTACAAGTGGGCCAAGGGCCGTCACTTGCAGGACGTCCTCAGTGGTACCGACCTCGCTGCCGGCGACTTTGTCCGCTGGGCCAAGCAGGTGGTGGACCTTCTGGACCAGCTGGCCAAGATCCCGCAACTTGATCCACGGCTGGTGAGGATTTGCCGTGAGTCCATTGATTTGGTCCGCCGCGGTGTTGTGGCCTACTCCACGGTGGCCTGACCCACATCCCTCATTGATTGACTGTCTTCAACCGCTCAAGGAGCACAACGAATGAACCAACCAGGCGCTGCCGGCCGCGACCGCAACGGAACTGACCGCAAGGTCGCGATGTACCGCAACGGTTCGATCTATACGGCCGCAGATCCCTTTGCCACCGCCATGGTGGTGGACGGAGACACTATTGCATGGGTGGGCTCTGAACAGGCAGCAACGTCCATCGCGGATTCGTCCATGGAGGTCATCGATCTTCGCGGCGCCCTCCTGGCGCCTGGTTTCGTGGACTCGCACGCGCACCTGACGGAGACCGGCCTGGCCCTGTCCGGTGTGAAGCTCAGCTCAGTGCGTTCGGCCAGGGAACTCCTCGACGCCGTTGCCACCGCGGGTGGTTCGGGCCCCATCCTGGGGCACGGCTGGGACGAAACAACGTGGAACGACCCCACACTGCCCACCCTTGACGAAATCGAAAGGGCTGCGGGAGGCCGCACCGTCTACCTCTCGCGCGTCGACGTCCATTCGGCGCTGGTTTCCGCATCGCTGGCTGCGGCCGCGGGCTTGAAGGGGCTGGACGGTTTCGCCGGCAACGCGCGCGTGGTGCGGGCAGCACACACAGCGGCTCGACTCACGGCACGGCAGTTCCCGAGCACCGACAGGCGTGGTTATCAGGAACAGGCACTTCAGGAGGCTGCCGCCAACGGCTACGTGGCGCTGGCAGAAATGTCAGCGCCGCACATCTGCGGTCCCGACGATCTTCGGATGGCAGCCTCGTGGAATGAGCAGGCAGGTAACCCCCAAGTACTTCCATATTGGGGTGAACTGGCCTCATCCGAAAACCACGCCCAAAGCATCCTCGACAATTTGGGGACTGCAGTGCTTGGGCTCGCGGGAGACCTCAACATTGACGGATCAATAGGCTCGCGGACCGCCGCCTTGCTGGATGACTACTCCGACGCGACGGGGCACCGGGGAAGCCTGTACCTCTCCGTCGAAGAGGCAGCCAAGCATTTTGCGGCGACCTCCTTGTTGGGAGTCCAAGCCGGGTTCCACGTGATCGGTGACGCCGGCCTGGACGCAATCCTGGACGCCTTGGACGCTGCAGCAGCCGAGGTGGGGGAGCAGCGCATCCGGGCGGCGGGCCACAGACTGGAACACGTCGAGATGGCTGACCAAGCTGCCATCGACAGACTGGCGAAGTACTCCATCAGCGTCAGCGCGCAGCCAGGCTTCGATGCAGCGTGGGGTGCACCGGGTGGACTTTACGAACAGCGCCTGGGCGCCCGCAGCCAAACGATGAACCCGTTTGCTTCGTTCTACGCCAGCGGGGTTCCCATCACCTTCGGCAGCGACAGCCCGGTCACCCCTCTGCGGCCATGGTCCAGCGTCCGCGCCTGCTTGGAGCACAGCAACTCCGAACAGCGGATTTCCGCACGGGCGGCCTTCCTGGGCCACACCCGCGCCGGGTGGCGTGCCAGCAGGCACCGGAATCCGCTGATGGGCCAGCTGGTGCCAGGCGCGCCGGCCAGTTTCGCGGTATGGGAAGTCGAGGAACTCATGGTTCAAGTGGCCGACAGCCGGGTACAGTCGTGGAGCACGGATCCCCGAGCCCGTACACCGCTGTTGCCTGCCCTCGACACTGGAAAGGACCCTCTCTGCCTGCAGACCGTCCACGAGGGAATCGAGCTGTTCGCCCACGAGTCCTTGCGTGGCTAGGAATTGACCTGCGGCACCAAGAAGCGCGCTGAACTGGGACGATCCACAGATCCGCAGGTCAACACCTGGTTGACAGCGTGGGGTGAGTCCGTAGCATTGAGGCTCAACGGATAATCAACGCAGAGGCAACTGCCGGAGCTTGATGGTCCGGTCGTAGCCGGAACACGTTCATGGTGGCGGCAAGGAGGTGGGCAGGTCCGCAGCGACCCAGAAAACAGTTCGTCCGGGATACATTGTCCGGCGCCACTGGTCCTGGGCTTGCGGACCTGCCCGCAGCATCGCCGCGTGTGTCCCACGCCATAACCGCTCAAGGGGTGCCCGCCAGCGTCCTATAATGGAGAGTTGCGCCAGAATGCCAGCCGCCAGGCTGGTCCGGCACACTGACCGCTCCATCAAGGAAAGGCCTCTTCTTGCGTGTCCTGACGATCATTCCCACCTACAACGAGCTCGAATCGCTCCCCAAGACGCTGGGACGACTGCGCGCAGCAGTGCCAGAGTCCGATGTCCTGGTGGTTGACGATAACAGCCCGGACGGCACGGGACAGCTTGCCGATGAGTTCGCCGCGTCGGACAGCCAGGTGCACGTTTTGCACCGAAAAGGCAAGGAAGGCCTCGGAGCCGCGTACATCGCAGGGTTCAAGTGGGGCCTGGCTGCTGGATACGACGTCTTGGTCGAAATGGATGCGGATGGCTCCCACAAGCCGGAGCAGTTGCCCCTTCTTCTTGATGCCGTCAAGGATGGCGCAGACCTGGCCATGGGCTCGCGCTGGGTACCGGGTGGAAGCGTCGTCAACTGGCCGCTCTACCGCCAAGCGATCTCCCGCGTCGGCAGCACCTACGCACGCATCATGCTGGGAATCAAGATCAAGGACGTCACCGGCGGCTACCGCGCATTCCGGCGCAGCACGCTTGAGGCACTGAACCTGGACGAAGTCGAATCAGTCGGCTACGGCTTCCAAGTGGACCTCGCGTGGAGGGTAGCCAAGCTCGGACTTCGCATCGAGGAGCGCCCCATCACCTTCGTGGAACGCGAACTTGGGGCGTCAAAGATGAGCGGCAACATCGTGGTGGAAGCCATGCTCAACGTGACCAAATGGGGGCTCGCCGCTCGTTGGGCAAAACTGACCCGCAAGTCGCCGGCCGCAGCCAAGTAGCCCGCAAACCCATACGACAAAGGCCGGGTCCGGTTCCTATTGGAACCAGACCCGGCCTTTTGTCTCTGCGCTCTTGTCGTCGGCGCTTGGGAGGCTACGCGGAGCGGCGTTCTCCACGGCGCTCACGCAGGATGTTTAGACGATCCTCAAGGATCTGCTCCAACTCCGGGAGGCTGCGGCGTTCCAGCAGCATGTCCCAGTGGGTGCGGACTGCCTTCTCGTTGGCGTCAACAGGACGCTCTCCATCAACCAGCAGCGCTTCCTTGCCGGTCTTGGAAACCCAAACGGGAGGGATCTCGGCTTCGGAGGAGAAGGTCACGAAGACCTGCTCGCCATCCTCGCAACGGTATTCGACCCGCTGGCGCGGTGCCGGTTCAACGCCGGATTCGGTTTCCATGCTTTGGGCGCCAAGACGCATACCCCGCAGGCTGCGATCGCTCATGATTACTCCCTCTGTCTGTTCGCGGAGCAAGAAACCCCGCGCTAGCCGTAAGCCGTTTTCACGATCCTTACGGACTACTTCTGCACACCTTGCATCACTAATTGCAACGCCTGGCCAAGCTTTAATGTTCCATCCGCGCTGAACCAGCCGGACAAATATCCCATTATACGCGGATCAAGGCTTAGTACTCAAAAGCCCGGAAAGCAAGGAGCGGCCAGCCGGGATGGCTGACCGCTCATTGCACGTACAGACAGGTCTATTCAGCTGGCCGCGAATGCTCCGTCGTACCCGCAGGCTCGGACACCTTGGCCTGCTCACTGCCACCGAAGAGCCCCTGGACGGGGGAGTCCCCGTTATTTCCTCCGAGTGCGCCGCCGATTCCCTTGAGTGCCTCGCCGACTTCGCTCGGGATAATCCAGAGCTTGTTCGAACTGCCTTCAGCGATCTTGGGAAGCGTCTGCAAGTACTGATATGCAAGCAGCTTCTGATCAGGGTTGCCCTTGTGGATCGCGTCGAAGACCTTTTGAATGGCTTGGGCTTCACCGTCTGCGCGAAGGATGGCCGCCTTCGCATCACCTTCGGCAGCGAGGATGGCCGCCTGTCGCTGGCCTTCCGCGGTGAGGATCTGCGACTGCTTGGTACCTTCAGCGGTCAGGATGGCTGCCCGGCGGTCACGCTCTGCGCGCATCTGCTTCTCCATCGAGTCCTGGATGGAGTGGGGCGGGTCGATCGCCTTCAACTCCACACGGGAAACGCGGATTCCCCAGCGACCCGTTGCTTCGTCGAGGACACCACGCAACTGGCCGTTGATCTGGTCACGCGACGTGAGTGCTTCTTCGAGGTTGAGGCCACCCACCACGTTACGAAGCGTGGTGGTGGTCAACTGTTCGACCGCCTGGATGTAGTTGGCGATCTCGTAGGTGGCCGCCCTGGGATCGGTGACCTGGAAATAGACCACGGTGTCGATGGAGACCACCAGGTTGTCTTCTGTGATGACCGGCTGCGGTGGGAAGGACACCACTTGTTCGCGCAGGTCGAGCAACGGCAGGAGCCGGTCGACGAACGGAATCAGGATAGTAAGTCCCGGATTGAGCGTGCGCTGGTACTTACCGAGCCGTTCAACGACGCCGGCGCGCGCCTGCGGGATGATCCTTACCGAGCGGACCAACACGATGATGACAAAAATGACGAGAACAATCAGCACGATTGCTGCTGCTGTTCCTCCTAAGCCGTCCATACATCTCCTTCGTTCCCCAATTGCGTGGTTTGATGCGGCTGTGCGCAGGCAGGCTGTCCTACCCGGCAACCGATTGAATCCTGAGGCGCCTTAGCGCGGGCTGTTGTCGGCGGACGAGGCGACGACCGCCGTCGCGCCGTCAATTTTGGTGACCTGAACCGTCGCACCGGGGTCGATGACTCCGGCAGTGCTGCGGGCACTCCAGACATCACCGCCAATCTTGACGAGTCCACTGGTGCCGCTCACGGCTTCGATGACGAGGGCGGACTGACCTATCAGGCGGTCAACGTTGGAGCGTTGCTCTTCTGGCCCCTTGTGCAGATGCTTCAGGGCGACCGGCCGCAGGAAAACGATCATCAGGAGGGAAACCACGCAGAAAATGACGATCTGCAGCCAAAAATCGGCGCCGGCGAAGTCGGCGATCAGTCCCGCAAGGGCTCCGCCGCCCAGCATGATGAAGAAGAGGTCGAGAGTCAGCATCTCCACCACCGCGAACGCGAGGAAGACCGTGAGCCAGAGGGCCCACCAATTCTCGCCGAGCCATTCAAACATCATTTCCCCCTTGGTCCCGGATCCCGCGGACGGGATCACAGTCACTGTTCCTCCATCCTAGCCCGACGTACCGTCCCACGTCAGGACACGGTGAACACACTGATCCGGAACTTCGCCATGGTGGCTATGGACCCGTCCGTTTCGGCCAGTTCGGCCAATTGTCCGGGGCGAAGGTGGTGGCCGGCCGGTCCCATGTACGCGAGGTCGGCCACCTCCGGACCATTCAATGCGAGGGGCAGGTCCAGGCTGACGTTCGCGGCGGTATTGAAGTGCGCGCTCATGGCCTCGGCGAGCCGCTCTTCTTTGCCTTCTTCGATGCTGAGCATGCCTGTCCGGGCAGCGATCTCTGCGAGATGACCCGGGCGCGGCGTTACGACGATCAGTATGCCCCCCGGGCGAAGCACCCGCGCAAACTCGGCGGGGTTTCGCGGGGCAAAGATCACTGTCACCACGTCCGCGGTGTTGTCGGCCATGGGCAAAGGGCGCCAAATGTCCCATACGAGGTTGGCCGCTTGCGGATTGAGCCGGGCTGCCCGCCGGAGGGCGAACTTGGAAATGTCGAGGCCGATTGCCGAGGCGCTGGAACTCTGGAGAACAGCGTGCAAATAATGCCCGGTTCCGGTGCCGGCGTCCAAGACCAGGGCGTCGGGCCGTTGAAGCGTTTCGGCGGCCGCCTCTGCGACTGCCTCCGTAAGGGCCGAGTAGTGTCCGGCTTCCAGGAAGCGGTAGCGGGCCGCTACCATCTCCGCCGAATCAGCCTCGAAGGCGGTACCTTTGCCTGTCAGCAGGTTGAAGTAGCCCTGTTTTGCGGCGTCATAGAAGTGCCCGCCCTCGCAAGCGAGCGTCCGTTGCTGATCTTCCTTAAGCAGGAACGACGCTTGGCACACAGGACAGCGAAGGGCAGCGACGGCGTCGGGGAACATGGGTTCAATCCTACGGGGGACGGAGTGTCTGGTGCCTGGGGCGGAGCAGCCGGGCTAGGCTCACCAACGTGAAACCCGAGCAACTTCCCCTGCTGAACTCCGTGTCCGCCCCGGCCATCCACCCTGATGGCACGAAGGCGGTTGTTTCTGTTGTCCGCCCGGATTTTGACGCCGACAGTTACGTCGGCCAGCTCTGGACTGTTCCCCTGGATCCCACCAAACATCCACGCCGCATCACGCGTGGTTTCAGGGATACGGCCCCTGCCTTCTCGCCTGATGGCCTTGTTCTGGCCTTCCTCCGCAGCGATCAGGATGGCAAACCGCAGTTGCACGTCGTGGAGGCCGCCGGTGGCGAACCACAGCGCATTACCGATCAGCACGCCGGTGTGGGTGGTTTCGTGTGGGCGCCCGATTCCCATCGGATTGCGTTCTGGGCCCGGGTGCCGGAGCAGGGACGCTATGGAACGGTCGACGGCGTCAGTTCCGGCAGCGAAGATGCCCGCCTCATCGATACCAATCAGTACAGGATGAACGGCGTCGGCTATACCGGCGACCAGCGCCAGCAGTTGTTTGTCGTCGAGGTTCCGGACTTGGGCGGCGAGCCCGCAGTCGCTCCGCGTGGAAGGGCCGCCCATGAGCAGCCGACGCGGGCGGTGACCGGAGTCCCCGCCGCCAAGCAGATCACGTTTGGCGATGCGGACCATGAGTCTCCGTGTTTCTCCCCGGACGGCACCCAGCTTTACTTTGTTGCCGCCCTCCACGAAAGGCGCGACGACGACCTCATCACCTCCATCTACAAGGTTGACACCAGTGGCGGCCGGCCCGTCGTCGTCGAACCCGCCAACAACCGGCCTCAAACCGTCACCGCCGTGCGCCCCTCCACGGATGGGCGCTGGCTGTTCTATGTCGCTCAAGAGCTAGGGGAAACGGGCAAGGACTTCGTGGCACGCAATGGAGTCCTCCACGTCATGCCCGCTGGTGGGGGAGATGCGGTGGCCCTGACAGACGTTGAACATTTGGACGTCTCCGGCCCGTTGGAACCGAGCGGTCCGGCCAGCATGCTGGTACTGAACACAGCCCTGGGCAGCGTGGAACTCCTGGATGTTCCAGCCGAAGGCGGAATCACGCCCCTCGTCCACGGCGCCCGGGTAGTGACTGGCGCCACCGTGGCCGCCAATGGGGAGATCGCAGTGAGCTTTTCCGACGCCTCAACGGTGGGCGACGCAGCTTCCCTGGAACGCGGAGAAATCCGCCTCCTGACCGACTTTTCGGCCGCCCTCAGAAACAACTCGCGGGTCAGCGAACCCCTGGAATTCGAGGCGGAATCCACCGATGGACATCCTGTTGCGGGTTGGCTGGTGCTGCCTGATGGGCCTGGGCCGCATCCGGTTCTTCTCACCATCCACGGCGGACCGTTCGCCCAATACACGGGGGCCTTCTTCGACGAGGCCCAGGTTTACGCCGCGGCAGGCTACGCCGTGGTGATGTGCAATCCACGCGGCTCGTCCGGCTACGGCCAAGCCCACGGCCGCGCCATCAAGGAGCGTATGGGCACCGTGGACATGCAGGACGTCCTCGCGTTCCTGGACTCAGCACTTGAAGCCTTTGATGGCTTGGATCCGGAACGTGTGGGCATCATGGGTGGTTCGTACGGCGGCTACCTGACCGCGTGGACCATTGCCCACGATCACCGGTTCAAGGCCGCCATCGTCGAGCGCGGATTCCTGGACCCGGTCAGCTTCACTGGTTCCTCCGACATAGGCTGGTTCTTCGGTGGCGAATACACCGGGGGAAGCCCCGAGCAGATGGCTGCCCAGAGTCCCATGGCCGTTGCCCCTGCCGTCACAACTCCCACGCTGGTGGTCCACAGCGAAAACGACCTTCGCTGCCCCCTTGAACAAGGTCAGCGTTATTACGCCCAGCTCAAGAAGCAAGGCGTGGAAACTGCATTGTTGGTCTTCCCGGGTGAGGACCACGAATTGTCCCGGTCCGGCACCCCGCATCATCGCCGGCAGCGCTTCGACCACATCCTGCGTTGGTGGGCAGCCTACCTCCCCACGGCATCCAACCGCCCGGAGTCGTAGCAGTCAGGCAGCCATTAGCAGGCAGGCGCAGTGTGGACCCTAGAGGAGGAAGCCGAGAGCGCGGCGTGCCTCATCGACGTCGGGTGCAGCCCATCGCGCAGCGTGCTCGGCGTTGCTGGAAAGTGACCGGATCTCGGCCCGGTCCAGGTACAGGGTTCCGTGAAGGTGGTCCGTTTCGTGTTGCACGATGCGGGCCTGCCATCCGGAAAACCACTCCTCTACGGCCTCCCCGCGCGGGGTTGTGTAGCGCAACTCGACGTTCCGGTGCCGGGTCACAACCGCTTGGTATCCATTGACGGAGAGACATCCTTCATAGAAAGAAGCCACCTCCGTACCAAGTGGACGGTAGCTTGGGTTGACGATGGCGAAGAATTCCATCTGTTCCCTGTGCCGCATGGCAGCGGATGCGGGATCAATCTCGTATTTGTCCTCGAGGACGGCGAGCTGCAAGGGGATACCCAGCTGGGGAGCAGCCAGCCCCACACCGGGAGCATCATGCATGGCTTCCCGCATCCGGTCAACCAATGACATCAATTCGACGTCGTCCAGCTGGCCATCGTAGGGGGCCGCAAGCTGGCGCAGCACAGGGTGTCCAGCTTGGACAATGGCCGGGAGTTCTTCCGCATCGAGCAATCGCCGCACAGCATCCCTGATCTGGATGGGGTTGTAGTCGGTAGCCGGGCCCGAGGCCTCGGGAGGAGGTTGATGCGTCATGCCTTGAGCCTAACGCGGCTGGTGTCCGCGGGGTTGAGCTAGGCTCGACAAATGAGCGATTCCACCCCCTTGGACTGTGTACTTGGCTTCATCAGAACTGTTGAGGCCGGCGGCAGAGGTGCCGAATTGCGGCCCTTCCTGGCTGATGATTTCACCCTCACCGAATGGCCGCATGCGTTGTCCAAGACAGGCTCCACCCGAAATTTGGCAGAAACTCTCTCCGGCGCGGACCACAGCAAGGACATTGTCGCCGACCAACGTTTCGAGGTGGTCCGCACCACCAGTGAAGGGACCCGCGTTGTCCTCGAAATGAACTGGTCTGCCACACTGCTGCTGGACCTTCCCCACTGGGACCGCGGAGACACCATCCGTGCCCGAAGCACTGCCGTCTTCGAGCTCCGGGACGGTCTGATCGTCAGCCAGGACACGTACGACTGCTATTACACGACGGCTAATTAGCTACCGCATCGTGAAACGCCTCTCCACCAACGCGGCGATGGCCGGAACCTCCAGGGCGCTGGCGAAAAGCGTGTTCCTGGTGGCCAGGACCGCCGGTGGCAGGGGTCTGCCCAGAGCCATGTTGAGCCCGGCCTGCCGGGATGCCCTGAGGGCCGCCTTCCTGCGGGATCTCTCGAAGCTTTGGAGCTTTCGCCCCACATCGGTTCCGTTCAAGGAGGCATCGATGATGGGAGCCAGGGCTGCGGCGTCCAGCCAACCAAGGTTCATGCCCTGGCCGCCGATGGGACTGATTTCGTGGGCGGCGTCGCCCAGCAGAACCACTCGGCCGTGGACCATCCGCTTCGCCAGCCGCGCGCGCACCTCGAAGGCGCTCAACATCGAGTTGCTGGTGGCATCCAGTACCTCGCCCGTCCTGGCTGCCACCAAGTCAGCCAGTCCGGCCGCCGTCGTGCCTTGATCCGGCGCTCCCAGCCTCACCACCCACCGGCGCACGCCGTCCGGCAAGGGAAACGACTCCACGATCCCGGCCGGCTCCAGATACAGCACAGCGTCGGTCCCGTGCCTTGTCCCATCCGTGAAGTCGCCCATGATGTAGCAGTCCGGATACCTCCGTGTCGGCAGATGGGGAAGGATGGCCCGGCGGATGGATGAATGCGCGCCGTCGGC
The DNA here is from genome assembly GCF_051106045.1 of Paenarthrobacter sp. FR1. Lineage (NCBI taxonomy): Bacteria > Bacillati > Actinomycetota > Actinomycetes > Micrococcales > Micrococcaceae > Paenarthrobacter > Paenarthrobacter sp. FR1. Next base: position 74,772 of record NZ_JBPFSF010000006.1, read on the forward strand.
CGCCACAGCCAAGCGGGCCGTGAACACGCCATGTCCTGCCCTGGGATCCGTTACTACGCGCACGGACCTGAAATCGTTAATGACCTCTTGGACTTCGGTACCCCGGACGATCGCTGCGGCATCCAGTTCCAGCACGGATTCTTCGAGCACCTCTTCCGTTATGGCCTGAGGCACGGCAAGGATGAACGGAAACTCCGCATCACCCGAGAACGGTAGCTCCGACACTTTTAGGCCCTGGCTGTAGGCAACGCCCCGGCGGATGCGAACTCCAGCTTCAATGAGTTGGGCGGCAACTCCAGCGCGCGACAATTCCGCCAAAGCAGGGGGATGAATCCCAATGGCCCGTGAACGCAGGCTCCTGCCGGTCCTGCGTTCAACAATCCGGACCTTGTACCCCCGCTGCAACAACAAAGTACCCAGGAAAAGGCCCACCGGACCGGCACCCACAACTACCACGTCAAGCATGGTGATCCACGGCGTCGTTGTGCCGGTGTACAAAGGTGAGGAGGTTATGCCAGGGACCGTTTGCCTCAACCGTCCAGGTACGGGGGACGGCTGCCTGCAGTTCGGCCGGCGTGTGACTGCGTTTGATCGATACGAGGCCATCGCCGCAGATGTAGGATCCCAAGCCCAGGGGCCAAAAGCCGCACAGGAACAGCAGGTACGCCACATTGCTGCGCCTGAGGTCGTTGTGGAGTACCAGTCCCCGGCTGAGGATTTCGGAGTCGTGCAGGACGGTGGCGAGGTGACCGTCGTCGAGGTGGTGGAGGATGTGGTTGGACATCACGATGTCGAACGTCTCGCCCTCCGCTACAAGCTCGGAGCTGTGGGCTTTCCGATAGGTGACGCCCTCCACGCGAGGTGATTGCGCGGCAAAGGCATACGCCCTCTCATCCGGGTCGATCGCCGTAACCGCCAGGCTGAAGCCGTCCTGCTGAGCCCAACGCGCAAGGCTCCGGGCGACGTCCCCGCCGCCACATCCGATGTCCAGCAATGACAACCCGCCCCGTTCGGACAGCAACGGCCGTATCCGGCGCCTGTAGGTCCTGTGCCAGCCCGAAAGAAGGCTGTTGACCACGGGGAACCGCGCATAGGTCCTGGTGAGGCGTACAGGATCACAATCGGCCCTGTCCATGTCCTCCACGGAGTGCAGATCCCTCTGACGGAGGGATCCCCATGGGCTCACAGGGCGGGGGAGACCAGCGTAAAGAGGCCTGTCTCCACGGTCAGCCCGGGCCCGAACGCCATGGAGCAAATGCGTTCCTCACGTTCACCGGCCGTCTGCCCCAACATGTACTTCAGCACGAACAGCACGGTGGCGCTGCTCATGTTGCCGTACTCCCTGAGGGTCTCCCGCGCTGGAACCAGCTGCTCCTGCGTCAACTCCAGCTTGGACTCAACCTTGTCCAGGATGCTCCGGCCGCCCGGGTGGATTGCCCAGTGCGTAATGTCCTTATACGGAAGTCCTGCCAGCTGTGGTTCCTTGGCCAGAAGAGGCTCAAGTGCCCCCGTGATGTGTTCCTCAATGATGTGGGGAACATACGAGCCCAGGACCATTTCGAAACCTTCGTCGCCTATGTTCCATGCCATGGCTTCCTCACCCACAGGCGTCAGGACGGTTTCAAAGTGGTCCAGCCTGATCACCGGGTCCGGACCCTCCGGTTCACGTGCCGTGACGACGGCGGCTGCCGCACCGTCGCCGAAGATGGCGGAACCCATGATCGTGTCGGGGTCGTTCGATGTCCTGACGTGAAGCGAGCAGAGCTCGACGCAGATCACCAGGACCACCGCTTCCGGATCGGCCTGGCAGAACTGCTTCGCGGCTTTCAGGGCAGGAAACGCGGCGTAGCAGCCCATGAACCCGAGGTGATAACGCTGGACGGCAGGGTTCAGCCCCAGGGCCCTGACCACTTTGTAGTCCGGACCCGGGTTGAAGAACCCTGTGCAAGAAACGGTGATGACATGGGTGATGTCGTCGAGGTCGATACCTGATGCACGGGCTACTGCCGTCTTCCCTGCCTCGACGAACAGCTTGGTGGCCTCGGTGGCAAAGATTTCGTTGCGTACCTTGGTGCTGGGACTCAGCACCATGTTGGTTTCTGGATCGAAGAACTTCGGGTTCTCGGGATGGGCGTCAAGGCTGAGTTCTTCGACGGCGGTAAAGCGGGTGTCGATGGCTGCCGAATCAAAGCAGGTAGTGACCAGCCGTGTCCCCAGCCGTGTCAGGCCTGGTTGGGAGGCAAAAACTTCACGAGCCTGCTGCTGGACGAGGATGGTTGGCGGAACTGCGGTTTCAAGGGACCTCATGTATACCGGCATGCTTCATTCTTAGTGAGTAAAGCTGGGAAGACAATGGCAGAATCGATCGTACTGACCGAGGTTGGTCAATGAGAGCCAGGCGACGCCGACGGGGGACTGTTGGGCAGCGCCGCCTAACAGATGGAGAAATGATGACTATTGCCGCGAGCACTGACACGCAATCTCCTGCGTCGCACGTTGCCGATACCCACGACCTGATCCGCGTCCAGGGTGCACGCGAAAACAACTTGAAGGACGTCAGCATTGAGATCCCGAAGCGCCGGTTGACGGTCTTCACGGGTGTTTCCGGATCCGGTAAGAGTTCGCTGGTCTTCGCCACTATCGCTGCAGAGTCGCAGCGCATGATCAACGAAACCTACAGTGCCTTTGTCCAAGGTTTCATGCCCTCCCTGGCGCGGCCGGATGTGGACGTGCTTGAAGGATTGACCACAGCGATCATCGTGGACCAGGAGCGGATGGGCTCCAACCCGCGTTCAACGGTGGGCACCGCCACCGATGCCAACGCGATGCTGCGGATCCTGTTCAGCCGCCTAGGCCACCCCCACATCGGTTCGCCAAATGCGTACTCATTCAATGTCCCCACGGTGAAGGCGAGCGGGGCCATCACCGTGGAGCGCGGGGAGGGCAAGACCAAGACGGAGAAGGCAAGCTTCAACCGGCTGGGCGGCATGTGTTCCCGCTGTGAAGGCATGGGTTCGGTCAACGACTTTGACCTCACGGCCCTCTACGACGACACCAAGTCCCTCAGCGAAGGGGCCCTCACCATTCCGGGCTACACCATGGACGGCTGGTACGGGCGGATTTTCAGCGGATCCGGTTTCTTCAACATGGACAAACCCATAGCGAAATTCACCAAAAAAGAGCTTCACGACCTCCTGTACCGGGAGCCGACCAAGATCAAGGTGGAGGGCATCAACCTCACCTACGAAGGCGTGATCCCCAAGATCCAGAAATCGATGCTCAGCAAGGATGTGGACGCCTTGCAGCCACACATCCGCGCCTTCGTGGAGCGGGCCATCACCTTCACCACGTGCCCGGAGTGCGAAGGCACCAGGCTGAGCCCGGAAGCCCGGTCCTCCAAGATCAAAGGCAAGAGCATCGCGGATGTTTGCACCATGCAGATCAGCGACCTCGCTGAATGGATCCGCGACCTGGATGAGCCCTCCGTTGCACCGCTGTTGAAAGGACTCCAGCACCTCCTGGATTCCTTCGCCGAGATCGGTTTGGGCTACCTTTCCCTGGACCGGCCGGCCGGCACGTTGTCCGGGGGAGAGGCACAGCGGACCAAGATGATCCGCCACCTCGGTTCTTCCCTGACGGACATCACCTATGTCTTTGATGAACCGACCATCGGCCTGCACCCCCACGACATCGAGCGCATGAACCAGCTCCTGCTGCAGTTGCGCGACAAAGGCAATACCGTGCTTGTGGTGGAGCATAAGCCGGAAACGATCGCGATCGCGGACCATGTAGTCGACCTCGGTCCGGGCGCTGGTACCGGCGGTGGAACCGTATGCTACGAAGGCCAACTGGAGGGCCTTCGGGGGAGCGACACCATCACAGGGCGGCATCTCGACGACCGAGCCGCCATCAAGGAGAACGTTCGCTCCGCGTCCGGCAATCTGGAGATCCGGGGCGCGTCAACCAACAACCTCAAGAATGTTGACGTCGACATTCCTCTTGGTGTCCTCTGCGTCCTGACGGGCGTGGCAGGTTCAGGAAAGAGCTCGCTGATCCACGGTTCGGTAGCTAAGCGTGACGGGGTCCTGGTGATCGATCAGGGCGCCATTCGAGGTTCCCGCCGAAGCAACCCGGCCACGTACACGGGACTCCTTGAGCCGATTCGTAAGGCGTTTGCCAAAGCCAACGGCGTGAAGCCCGCATTGTTCAGTTCCAACTCCGAAGGTGCCTGCCCCACGTGTAACGGCGCCGGGGTGATCTATACGGATCTGGGTGTCATGGCCACGGTGGAGTCCACTTGTGAAGAGTGTGACGGAAAGCGCTTTCAGGTCTCTGTGCTGGAGTACAAACTCGGAAATCGCAATATTGCAGAAGTGCTTGCAATGTCCGTGGACGAAGCTGAGGGATTCTTCAGCGAGGGAGAGGCCCGGACCCCTGCGGCCCACAAAATCCTGGACCGCCTGGCGGACGTCGGCCTGGGTTACCTGACTCTCGGCCAGCCGCTCACCACGTTGTCCGGCGGTGAGCGCCAGAGACTCAAGCTGGCCACTCAGATGTCCGAAAAGGGCGATATCTACATCCTGGACGAACCCACCACGGGCCTGCACCTTGCCGATGTCCAAAATCTTCTGGGGATGCTGGACCGCCTGGTGGCTTCAGGAAAATCGGTCATCGTGATCGAACATCACCAGGCCGTCATGGCGCATGCCGACTGGATCATCGACCTTGGTCCGGGCGCTGGTCACGACGGCGGCAAGATCGTTTTTGCTGGAACGCCCGCAGAGCTTGTGGCCGAGAAGTCGACGCTGACAGGCAAACATCTGGCTGCTTACGTCGCGAAGTAAAACGAGCTGGCGGAGTGGTCGTTTCAGGTGCAGGGACGACCACTTCCAGCACCTGTCTACAACGCCGATAATCTACATTATGTAAAGTAAAGGTGGCGAAGCCCTTCCCGACCGCATAAGTGCGCCCCGCCTGACAGCTACAGACGGGGCGAACTTTCAACAGTCCGCTACTGATCCTGCGGCGCACCGGCGATGTTGACCAGCCAAGCGATACCGAACTTGTCCACGCACATTCCGAAGGCGTCGCCCCAAGGCGCGAGCTCAAGCGGCACGGTGACCGAGCCGCCGTCGATGAGCTTCTCCCAATACCCACGGAGTTCAGCCTCGTCCGAGGCTTCGCCACTCAGGGACACAGACACGTTGTCCCCAGGGTTGTACTCCATTCCATTAGGTGTGTCAGCTGCCATGAGGGTCAACCCGCCTGGTGTCTCGAGCATGGAGTGCATGACCTTGTCGGCTTCTGCTGGATCCTGGCTGGCCTGATAATCGCCGAACGTGCTGATGTTCAGCTCGCCGCCAAAGACGGACTCGTAGAATGTGATGGCTTCGCGGGCGTTGTCGCGAAACGAGATGTAGGGGTTGAGGCGGGTTGTCATCGGTCGATACTCCTCATGGTTGTGTGAAGTGAGCGCACGTCACCGTGCGGTAATGCTAACAGCGCCTCCGGCGCATGTCCCCCAAGACTTTCAGCCGCCGTCGTAAGCCTTTTGAAGGACATTTACGTCAAGTTTGCGCATCTTCAACATGGCCTCCATTGCACGCCGTGAACCTGCCTGATCAGGGCCGTTCAGGAGTCCGGCCATTGCCGTGGGGACAATCTGCCACGACAGTCCATATTTGTCCTTCAGCCACCCGCATTGGCTTTCCACTCCCCCAACCAGCAGTGCGTCCCAGTACCTGTCCACTTCCTCCTGGGATTCACAATTCACCACCAGGGACACCGCCTCGTTGAACCGGAAGGCCGGCCCACCATTCAACCCCATGAACTGCCGGCCTTCGATCTCAAATTCAACGGTGAGTGGATTGCCATCCGGGCCAGGCATGGCCTGTCCCATGGCTGAATTGTCAAAAGTCGATGTGTAGAACTCGGCAGCTTCGGCCGCTTGGCCGTCAAACCATAAACACGTGGAAATTTTCTGCATCTGCCACTCCTCCAACGATGTCCGGAACCGTTAGCCCCCGCTTGAGGCTAGTACTGATGGTTCGCCCACACAACGCCCGACGGCGAGTACCTCGGACATCGATTACGCCCCCTTGCGCCGGGGTGCTGGAGCAGGCCCGGCCTACTCCCCCATCGCCCGGAGGCGGCTGACGAGCCCCACGGTATTGCCTTCGCTGTCTTCTATGAAGGCCATCCATTCTTCCGAATCCGCAGGTCCCAAAGAGTCATCCGTGTGCCCAAAAATCAGCTGTGGATCGGCGATGATCCTGACACCCCGGCGCCTTAGGGTTGCCACGGTGCCATAGAGGTCACCCACTTCCAGGTAAATGAGCGACGATGGCGCACCCTTCTCCAGGAGCAGCCGCACTCCCCCGATGTCGAAGAAAAGGAGGCCCGGGGGGTCGAAGAGAGCCCTCGGCTCACTGTCCAACAATGCAGCGTAGAAAGCAGCCGCCCGCTTCAGGTCTTCCGCATGTTGTGCCACCTGCATCAATCGCACGGCGTCCTCCAGGGCAGTTTGTTGGTGCACTACTGCCCATATCGTGACTGCACCTTGAACCTCACGCAAGAGGCAGGAAAAGGCTGTCGACTTCGCGCGGGACGGGCGCCGCCGATAGTGTCTGAAGTATGTCTTCACCATCCAGAACGTGGATCCCCGCGGCTATCGCCGACCTTCTCTTGATTCTTGTCTTCGCTGCGATGGGTCGCGACGCGCACGCCCGCGGAGATATTGTCTCAGGAGCTTTCGCCACGGCATGGCCGTTCCTGGCCGGCGCAGCAATCGGGTGGGTGGTCCTCCGCACGTGGCGCGCTCCCTGGGCCCTCTGGCCCTCCGGGGTGGGCATTTGGATCGGCGCAGTTCTGGTGGGAATGCTGCTGAGGGCCGTCACCGGTCAAACCGTGGTGCTGCCATTCGTGCTGGTGGCGTTGATCAGCCTGGGAGTATTCCTGCTGGGATATCGGGCCGTCGCGGCCTTGATCATCCGCGTCTCGCGCAAACGCCAACGCCGCGTTTGATCGGGCTTCAACTCCTGCAGATGCACTAGGCTGGAATGAGTCCGCAATGATGCTTTTCGGAAAGGCCCCACGTGATCACCGCTTTCGTCCTGATCAAGACCGACGCCTCACGCATCCCGGAGACCGCAGAACAAATCTCGGCTATCCAAGGCATCAGCGAGGTGTATTCCGTCACCGGCGAATGGGACCTTATCGCAGTGGCCAGGGTCACCAAGCACGACGAACTTGCGGATGTGATCGCTGATCGCCTCTCGAAGGTTGACTCTGTGGTGCACACCACCACCCACATCGCCTTCCGCGCATACTCGCAACACGACCTTGATGCCGCGTTCGCTCTCGGTTTCGAATAAAAGAGGAACTTCGGCAATCAGCTTTGGCTAAGCGCCGTCCACTTGGCGAGGACTTCGGCCGCCTTTCCTGAGTCGATCGATTCCGCTGCACGTTCAAAGGCAGCGCGCATGCGCTCCACCAACCTTCCCTCGGCGTGAAGATCAAAGGACACCAGCCCGGCAGCGGCATTGAGCAGGACCGCGTCCCTGACTGGGCCGGTCTTGCCGTTGAGGATTTCGCGGACTACTGCGGCGTTGGCCGCAGCGTCACCTCCACGCAGATCGGCTACCGTGGACGGTCCAATTCCGAGCTCAGCAGGAGAAAATACCTGCTCAGTGACGGTTCCGTTCCTGATCTCCCAAACAGTAGACGGTCCCGTGGGTGTCAGTTCATCCAAGCCGTCGTCACCCCTGAAGACCAGACCACGACTGCCTCGCCTGGCCAGGACTCCAGCAACAAGCGGCGCCATCCGAACATTGGCCACTCCTACAGCGGATGCCTGCACATGGGCGGGGTTGGTCATTGGCCCGAGAAAATTAAAGGCCGTTGGAACGGCCAACTCCCTTCGCGGGACCGCCGTGTGCCGGAATGAAGGGTGGAAGACCTGAGCAAAACAGAAGGTGATTCCTGCCACTTCAGCGCTGCGGGCGACCCGTTCGATTGAAAGGTCCAGCCGCACGCCCAAGGCTTCCAGAACGTCCGCGGAACCGGAAGTCGATGATGCGGCCCTGTTGCCGTGCTTAACGACCTTGGCGCCCGCACCGGCAGCCACCAGTGCAGCCATCGTGGAGATGTTCACGGTGTTGAGGCGATCCCCGCCCGTGCCCACAATGTCCAGCTTCTCGCCCGAGATGTCGATTGGGTTCGCATGCTGGACCATGGCCTCCACCAAGCCCGCGAGCTCTTCAACCGTCTCGCCCTTGGCACGGAGTGCTACCAGAAAGCCTGCAATCTGCGCGGGAGTGGCTTCCCCGGACATGATCGTATTCATGGCCCACTCTGTGTTGGCCACCGCAAGGTCGTCGCCGTTGATCAGTGCTGAGATGAGCCCTGGCCAGGTGTTGCTGGTTACAGATGCCGATGCCGGAGAAGTCACTCCCTGATGCTATCGAGCCAGCCACGCCGATGACCAATGTGAACGCGGCCGGGAACTTTTCCGCGCGATTTCGCGTCTTTGTAGAAAAAGTCTCCCGAATCGGTGGTTTGCATTGGGAAGTCTGGACTTTTACAGACATAATGTCCTTGTGACATCTGCGACCCATGCCCCCAGTACCCCGGCGCACCCGACGCTGAACCGCCCCAACCTGGTTTCTGTTGGAACCGTTGTTTGGCTGTCCAGTGAGTTGATGTTCTTCGCCGGCCTCTTTGCCATGTACTTCACCCTGCGCTCCACATCGGGAACGATGTGGGCCGAGGAGACGGCCAAGCTCAACTTCCCGTTTGCGCTCGTCAACACCATCGTCCTTGTGGCAAGTTCCTTTACTTGCCAGATGGGCGTTTTCGCCGCTGAGCGGCTCGAACCCCGCCGCACCGGCAGGCCACTGCAGTTCACTCGCTGGGGCATGACCGAATGGTTCGTCCTCACCTTCATCATGGGTGCCTTCTTCGTAGCCGGCCAGACCACGGAATACGCAATGCTCGTGTCCGAGCACGTGTCCCTGTCGTCCAACGCCTACGGCTCCGCCTTCTACATGACCACCGGCTTCCACGGCCTTCACGTCATTGGCGGCCTGATCGCGTTCCTCTTCATCATTGGCCGAGCTTTTGCGGCCAAGAAGTTCGGACACTTTGAAGCGACGTCGGCGATTGTCACCTCGTACTACTGGCACTTCGTTGACGTTGTTTGGATTGGCCTCTTCCTGGTCATCTACGTTCTCAAGTAGCCCGGCTTTGACTCTTTTTCTACAAGAGGCAGAATTTCAAGAAGCGGCTCGCGGAGCCGACGCAGGATCGAATAAAGGAACCACCACGTGAAGGCACTCTCGCAGAAGCGACGTCACCCACTGGCAGCCATTGCGCTGCTGTTGATGGGCCTCCTCCTCACTGGTGGGCTGTACGCCGTTGCCACAACTGTCAACCAGGCCAAGGCCGACACCACAAGCTTTAGCGCCAGTGACGTAGAAGAAGGCGGCAAGCTCTTTGCCGCCAACTGCGCCACCTGCCACGGCATGGGTGCAAGCGGAACCCAGGACGGCCCCTCGCTGGTCGGTGTGGGTGCAGCTGCCGTTGACTTCCAGGTTGGTACCGGTCGTATGCCCATGCAGATGAGCGGCCCGCAGGCACAGAAGAAGCCCGCCCAGTTCAACGAGGAGCAGACCAAGCAGCTCTCCGCTTACGTTGCATCGCTCGGCGCAGGTCCGGCCATCCCGGAGGAGCACCTCCTCGACGGCAAGGGAGACGCAGCCAACGGTGGCGAACTCTTCCGAGTCAACTGCGCCATGTGCCACAACGCTGCTGCTGCCGGCGGCGCCCTGACCCGAGGCAAGTTCGCCCCGGGACTGGCTGGCGTCAGCGCCGAGCACATCTACGAAGCGATGGCAACGGGCCCGCAGAACATGCCCGTGTTCAACGATTCGAACGTCACCCCGGAAGACAAGCGCGACATCATCACCTTCCTGAAGACCATCGAAGCCAACGGCTCGCCCGGCGGTGCCGAACTCGGCTCCCTTGGCCCGGTCTCCGAAGGCCTCTTCGTTTGGGTTGCCGGCTTGGGCGTCATCATCGCATTCACGATCTGGCTGACGTCCCGAACGTCCTAACCCGGACGCGACAAAACTTCTGCTGCACGGTCAGCAGTTTGAAACTGAAAATAACTCGGCTTCGGCCGAGACAACGAGAGAAGGATGAGGCGAATTATGGGCAACCATAGTGACGGCAGTCCGAACCACTCGGGCACCGTAGCTACGGCTGGTCAGAATGAGGTGGAGAAGTTCCAGGATCCTGGTCTTCCTCCGCATCGTTTGCGCCTGGCTGACACGGACCCGGTAGCCGCAAAGCGCGCCGAGCGTCAGGTAGCCATTCTGTTTGGCACCTCCGTCATTGGCACGCTGGTCTTCCTGGTGGCGTATTTTGCCATCGACCTTGGCGACGACACCACCATTGCGACCATCCGCACCCAGAACCTTCTTCTGGGTCTGGGTACGGCATTTGCGATGCTGGGAATCGGAACCGGCATCGTGCACTGGGCCAAGGCCCTCATGCCCGATCACGAAGTGTCTGAAGAGCGCCACGCTATCCGTACCGAAGAAGATCGCCAGGCAGCGGTCCGCATCGTCGACGACATCGTCGAGGAAACCGGCATCAAGCGCCGCCCGCTGATCCGCAACACCCTTCTTGGTGCCGTTGCGCTCGCTCCCCTGCCGGCACTCGCCATCTTCGGCGACCTCGGCCCGCGTCCGGACGACGCTTTGGCACACACCATGTGGGCTCCCGAGGGCGGCAAGCTGAAGCGCCTGACGCGCGACCCCGATGGCACTCCCATAAAGGCCTCGGACGTCACCATCGGTTCGGCCTTCCACGTTATCCCTGAGGGCCTCAACGAGCTCCACGAGGGCAAGCTGAACGAGAAGGCCAAGGCCGTCGTTCTGTTGATGCGACTCGATCCGAACTCGCTGAACCCCTCCGAGGGCCGTGAAAACTGGAGCTACAACGGCATCGTTGCTTACTCCAAGATCTGCACGCACGTCGGTTGCCCTGTTGCTCTCTACGAGCAGCAGACGCACCACCTTCTGTGCCCCTGCCACCAGTCCACGTTCGACCTCACGCAGGAATGCAAGGTCATCTTTGGACCGGCAAGTCGTCCGCTCCCCCAGCTGCCCATCGCAGTTGACGCAGAGGGCTACCTCGTCGCCACCAGCGACTTCAGAGAACCTGTAGGACCGAGTTACTGGGAGCGTGACGAGCATGAGCGCCTCATCAACAGCTGAAGCCCCCTTCGTTCCGAAGACAAAGGTTGGTAGTTTCACCAACTTCGTAGACGAGCGCGTGGGTGGCTCCGGCATCCTGCGTGAGTTCGGCCGAAAGGTCTTCCCTGACCACTGGTCGTTCATGTTCGGCGAGGTGGCACTGTATTCCTTCGTCATTTTGCTGATGTCGGGCACCTTCCTGACGTTCTTCTTCGATCCGTCCATGGCAGAAACCCATTACCAGGGTTCCTACACGCCGCTGTACAACGTCGAAATGTCTGTTGCCTACAGCTCGTCGCTGAACATCTCGTTCGATGTCCGTGGCGGCCTGTTCATGCGCCAGGTACACCACTGGGCAGCCTTGCTGTTCGTGGCCTCCCTCGGCGTTCACATGCTGCGCGTTTTCTTCACGGGTGCTTTCCGCAAGCCGCGCGAAATGAACTGGGTAGTTGGCGGTGTCCTGCTCATCCTGGCCATGGCAGCAGGCTTCACCGGCTATTCACTCCCCGATGACCTGCTCTCCGGTAACGGCCTGCGCATCATCGACGGCGTTATCAAGTCCATCCCGGTAATCGGTACGTACACTTCGTTCTTCCTCTTCGGTGGAGAATTCCCGGGCACGGCCATCATCGGCCGCCTCTACGTCCTGCATATCCTGCTGGTTCCTGCTCTCATCCTCCTGATGATCGTCATCCACCTGTTCATGGTGGTTGTGCACAAGCACACCCAGTACCCCGGCCCCGGCCGGAACGACGGCAACGTCGTCGGCTACCCCCTCGGACCGGTTTACGCGGCAAAGGCTGGTGGGTTCTTCTTCATCGTCTTCGGCGTCCTGGCGCTCATGGCGGCGGCGTTCACGATCAACCCGATCTGGAACTACGGCCCGTACGACCCCTCACCGGTTTCCGCCGGTACCCAGCCTGACTGGTACATCGGGTTCGTGGACGGGGCCCTTCGCCTCATGCCTGGTGTCATCAATGACTTCCACTTTGAATGGGTCATCTTCGGACGCACACTGACGTTGAACGTCCTGCTCCCGGCACTCGTGCCTGCAGGAATCATCTTCACCGTCCTGTTCATGTACCCGTGGATCGAACGCTGGATCACCAAGGACAACCGCGAACACCACGTTTTGGACCGTCCGCGCAACGCTCCGACTCGTACTGCCATCGGTGTTGCAGGTTTCACCTGGTACTGCGTGATGTGGGCGGCAGCTGGTTCCGACCTTATTGCTACGCACTTCCACGTGTCCTTGAACGATGTGACGTACTGGCTTCGTGCGCTGTTCTTCATCGGCCCGGTAATCGCCTTCATCGTCACCAAGCGAATCGCCCTGGCCCTGCAGCGCAAGGACCGTGAGATCGCTCTCCATGGACGCGAGACCGGCCGTATCGTCCGCCTCCCGCATGGTGAGTTCATCGAGGTTCACGCTCCGCTGGACGAGTACAAGCGTTACAAGCTCGTTGGGTTCGAGTCGCCGGCTCCCATCCCGGCCCAGCCGAACGAACACGGAGTTGTCACCCGCAAGGAGAAGCGCCGCGCGGCACTCTCCAAGTGGTTCTTCGAGGATCGCGTTGCCCCGGCAACACCGGCAGAACTCGAAGCAGCACACGCCCATGGCCACCATGAGGCAATCGCGGCTGGCGAAGACCAGAAGAGCCTGAGCCACTAGCAGGCAGCAGTCAATATAGGAAGGGCCCGGTCCAATGGACCGGGCCCTTCCTATGTGCCCAGCTCAGTTCTGGGTGCGATAGCCCGACGAGTAGTTGCGGGTAGGACGAACGCCAGGCCGCTGCAGGGGAACCCACAGCTTGTAGCGGTCCGCCCGGTAGTACGACACGGAATAGTCGACCATGGCCCGCGCGACGAATGCGTGCCGCTGAATTTTTAACAAAGGTGCACCGACGTCAACGTTGAGCAACCTGGCGGTGGAGGGCGACGCTGCCGTAGCCTCGATCATGTCCTCGCCCCACTCCATCACCAAACCAAAGCGTTCGCTCAACACGTTGTAGAGCGACGTTGGGGGCGCCTCATCGAGCAATCCCGGCACGCGATGCGCTGGAATGAAGTTCTCATCAACGCTCATGGGTTCATTGTCCGCGAGCAGCAAGCGCCTGAAGCGGACGAGCGGAGTGCCCTCCTCAAGCTGCAACTCCCGGGCAAGGAACGCGCTGGCAGCGATCTGCTCAAAGCTGAGCACCTTGGCCGCGGGAACCATGCCACGACGTTGCATTTCTTCGCTGTAGGACGTCAGCTTTACTTGTAGGTCAAGCTTCGGCTTTCTGACAAAGGTGCCGAGACCGACAACCCGTTCGATGACTTCTTCGCCGACCAAAGCGTCGATGGCCTGGCGTACCGTCATCCGGGCTAGGCCGAACCGGTCCGACAAATCCCGTTCAGACGGGAGAGCAGAGCCCGGGGGGCATGACTGCGCGATGAAGGATCGGAGAATTTCCCGGAGCTGAACGTAAATGGGCGTTCCGCTGGTGCGGTCGATGTCACCGGCTATGTTTGCTGCCTCAGGCACGGCAGAGTTCCAGCGTTAGAGTCATGCTTCTAGGATAATTCAGGGGCACTGCAGGTCTAGACCACCGAGACCCCTTGTGTGGAATTGGGCACCTTCCGCCGCTACGCTTGTATGGATCATTTTCTGACGGTTTGATTCGTCGTATCAAAGGAGTTGGCTTGCTGGAGCAGAAGGCCTTCGTCGCCGCTGAAATTGGACTGCACGCGCGCGCGGCGGCAGTCTTTGTCCGCGCGGTCACCGAAACGGGATTGCCGGTAACCATCCGGAAGCAGGACGGAGATCCTGTTGACGCACGCTCATTATTGGAAGTCATGACGGAAGACTTCGGCTTCGGATGCGAGGTGATTTTGGAGGTGCCGTCGAGTGCCCTCAGCGATGAGCATAGCGTTTCCGTGGCTGCCAATGCCCTGACGGAACTGTCGGCCGTCCTTGAGGCCACAGAAGCCCGCTGAACCTTATTCAGGGCACGACGTGGAGCGTTCCCGACACGGTTCCAAGCCTCTGGACTTCCCACGCTTCGTATTAACGACGATGGGCCCCACCTAACGGTGGGGCCCATCGTTTTCCAGCTATGTCCTGCTAGTGGGCGTGATCGCCACGGCTGTATTCGAAAACCCAGCCAACCAATGCCACGACGGCAAGGCCACCAGCGACGTAGGTCACCCAGAAACCAATGGCGAGTCCGAGGAATCCGCCGGCGCAAGCCAAGCCGAGAACCAGGGGCCACCAGCTCCACGGGCTGAAGTGTCCCTGCTCGCCGGCGCCTTCGTGGATTTCTGCGTCAGGACGATCCTCCGGACGCATGCCGATCCGCTTGCCGGTGAAGCCCAGGTATGCACCGATCATGCCGGCGAGGCCGCCAACGAGGAGAATACCCAGGACGCCGACCCACTCAGACCATTCGGTCAGGAAACCATAAGCAATGGCTACGGGGACGAAGAAGAAAACTCCTGCTCCGAAGAGCCATGATTCGATTTTCACTTGCTGACGTCCTTCTGGTCGGCGTTACCCAAGACTGCTGCTGCGGGCGACGGGGCCTCGGCAGTGTGAACCTGGGCCAACTCAGGGTGGTGGAGGTCCAGCGCCGGGCGCTCGGAGCGGATACGGGGCAAGGAGGTGAAGTTGTGACGCGGCGGCGGGCAAGAGGTTGCCCATTCGAGCGAAGCACCGAAGCCCCAGGGGTCATCGACTTCAACCTTCTTGTTGCTGCGCCAGGTGATGTAGACGTTCCAGAAGAACGGCAGCAGTGAAGCGCCCAGGACGAAGGAGGAGATCGTGGAGAACTGGTTCATCCACGTGAAGTTATCCTGCGGCATGTAGTCGGCGTAACGACGCGGCATACCTTCGACACCCAGCCAGTGCTGGATGAGGAACGTGCCGTGGAAGCCAAGGAACAGGAGCCAGAAGTGGATCTTGCCGAGACGCTCGTTGAGCATCTTGCCGGTCCACTTTGGCCACCAGAAGTAGAAGCCTGCGAACATGGCGAAGACGACGGTACCGAACACCACGTAGTGGAAGTGCGCAACCACGAAGTAGGAGTCGGAGACGTGGAAGTCGAGCGGCGGCGAAGCCAGGATGATGCCGGTAAGACCACCAAACAGGAACGTCACCAGGAAGCCGATGCTCCAGAGCATAGGCGTTTCGAAAGTGATGGAACCTTGCCAGAGCGTTCCGATCCAGTTGAAGAACTTCACACCCGTTGGTACCGCGATCAGCATCGTCATGAAAGCGAAGAACGGAAGCAGGACGGAACCGGTCACATACATGTGGTGGGCCCACACGGTCACGGACAGGGCTGCGATGGCAATGGTTGCGTAGACAAGGCCCTTGTAACCGAAGATCGGCTTGCGGCTGAACACCGGGAAGATTTCCGAAACAATGCCGAAGAACGGCAGGGCGATAATGTACACCTCGGGGTGGCCGAAGAACCAGAACAGGTGCTGCCAGAGGACGGCACCGCCGTTTTCGGGATCGAAGATGTGGGCACCAAAGCGGCGATCAGCGCCAAGGGCGAAGAGTGCAGCAGCAAGCGGCGGGAAGGCCATGAGGACCAGGATGGCCGTTACAAGGGTGTTCCAGGTGAAGATCGGCATACGCCACATGGTCATGCCCGGTGCGCGCATGCAGATGATCGTGGTGATGAAGTTGACGGCACCGAGGATGGTTCCGAAGCCGGAGAGCGCAAGGCCGAAGACCCACAGGTCACCACCAACGCCCGGGCTGAACGTTGTATTGGACAACGGAGCGTAAGCAAACCAGCCGAAGGACGCTGCACCCTGCGGGGTGATGAAGCCTGAAACGGCGATCGTGGAGCCGAAGAGGAAGAACCAGAACGCCAGAGCGTTCAGACGCGGGAAGGCAACGTCCGGAGCGCCAATCTGTAGCGGCATGATGACGTTGGCGAAACCAGCGAACAGCGGAGTCGCGAACATCAGCAGCATCACGGTGCCGTGCATCGTGAACATCTGGTTGTACTGCTCTTTGGTCTGCAGGATCTGCATGCCGGGTTCGAACAGTTCTGCACGAATGAGCAGAGCCATGACGCCACCGAGGCAGAAGAACACGAAGGACGCAATGAGGTACATGTACCCGATGGTCTTGTGGTCCGTGGAGGTGATCCAGTTGACGACGATGCGTCCCTTGGATTTAGGAACTACGGGAGCCTCAAGGGTCCCGGCGGATTGAGTGTAAGTAGCCACGTCGCTCCCCTTACTTTTCGTTCAGGTTCGGATTGCGGTCATATTCCGCACCGAGCAGGCCCGTGTTGCCATCCTGGCGGAGCTGATCCATGTGTGCCTGGAATTCAGACTCGGAGACCACCTTGACGCGGAACAGCATTTCGGAGTGATATTCACCGCAGAGCTCGGCACACTTGCCATCGAAGGTGCCCTCCTTGGTGGGAGTGAACCTGATGTAGTTCGTCTTGCCCGGGATCATGTCGCGCTTCTGAAGGAAGGCGGGGACCCAGAAAGAGTGGATGACATCGCGGGAGTTCAGCTCCAGGTCCACGGACTTGCCAACCGGCAAGTACAGGGTGGGGAGCAGTTCCTTGTTGACTTCGTTACCGGTCAGGTGAGCCTGGACACCGGCTTCGTGGAGGTCCTCAGTGATGACCTCGCCCTTTTTGTAGTTGAAGTCCCAGGCCCACTGCTTGCCGCGGACGTCAACAACGACGTCGGCCGGCTGCGAGCGGTCATCGATCGCACGCTGGTCCTGGTCGGTGAAGTAGAAGAACACCAGAACCATGAACAGCGGGATGGTCAAGTAGAAGACCTCGAGCGGCAGGTTGTAGCTCAGCTGCTTGGGGAAACCCGTGGTGCCCTTGCGGCGACGATAGGCAATGATGCACCAGACCAGAAGGCCCCACGTGATGATACCGACTGCCAAGGCGGCGATCCATGAGTTGACCCAGAGGTCCATGATCCGGTCAGTGTGGTTGGTCGTGCCGCGCTCTGTAGGCAGCCAACCCTTCTCTACCTCTGGTGAACATCCGGTCAAAACCAACGCGCCGGCGAGTGCCAAGCCAGTGATCGAGGTGATCTTTATGCGTCGGCTGCCGGTTCGGTTCTGCGAACTCACAGACGGCCCTTCCTCTTGTTGCTGTCTCCCGGCAGGCCGAAGGCTCACCGGGCACACTAAAAAGTTTTACTACCCGATGTAGAGCTTACCGCTATCAAGCGGTTTTCGCGCACATGTCGGCGCCGTGGCTCCGAACGCGTTGAACTGCGTTCGAAGGGGCGCCGACGTGCGGCGATGGCTCACATCAGTGGAACGAATCGCCGCAGGCGCAGGACCCGCCGGCGTTCGGGTTGTCAATGGTGAAGCCCTGCTTCGAAATGGTGTCCTCGAAGTCGATGCTGGCACCGCTGAGGTAGGGGACGCTCATCTTGTCCACGACGACTTCGACGCCGTCGTAATCACGTACAGCGTCACCGTCGAGCATGCGCTCGTCAAAGTAAAGCTGGTAGATCAGGCCGGAGCATCCCCCAGGCTGGACTGCAACGCGCAGCCGAAGATCGGTGCGCCCTTCCTGTTCGAGGAGGCTGCGGACCTTGCCTGCGGCGACGTCGGTCAGGTTGACCTCGTGCGTGGGCAGTTCGTCGTTGGCGACGACCTGTGCTCCGGTGCTGTTTTCGTTGGTTGCAGTGCTCATTGGCCTACCTTCTTATGAAGCTCCTGGCGGCGGCGCCGGAACGCAGCCTGCCCTTACCCAATAACGTACGGGTTATAGCTAATGCTACGTCGCGCAGACGCTTAGCTATAACTCCTGACGTAACCACAGACAGCAATTCCTTGTTCCCGGCGCGCCGCGGCGCCTAGCCCGCCAATCCCTCGGCATTGAGCCTGGCCAGCATCAGCGCCTCAGCCAGCACTGCATGGCGGAAGTCTCCGATGTGCAACGACTCGTTGGCACTGTGGGCCCGGGAATCCGGGTCTTCGACGCCTGTCACCAGGATCTGCACTGCGGGATACATCTCCAGAAGATCCGCTATGAACGGAATGGAACCACCGATTCCCATTTCAACAGGCTGGACACCCCACGACTCCCCCAACGCCCAGAGCGCCACCCGGGCCGCAGCAGATGAGGTGTCGGTGGAGAAGGCGTTGCCCCGCTCGCCCGGTGTGAAGGTCACTCGGGCACCGAATGGCGCATTGGACTCAACATGCCGCCTCAGGGCGTCCATGGCGGCCTCGGGATCCTGCCCCGGAGCCAACCGCAGGCTGAATTTTGCCCGGGCAGCTGGAATCAGGGTGTTGGACGCGACATCTACGGCGGGGACATCCATGCCAATGATGGACAGCGCAGGCTTGGTCCACAAGCGCGAACCGATGGTCCCGCTCCCGGCGAGCTTCACGCCGTCGAGAACTGCAGCATCGGCGCGGTATTCCGCTTCCGTGAGGTCAACAGTGACGTCATCCCGACCCACGAGTCCGGCGACAGCAACATTCCCTTCCTCGTCGTGAAGGGTCGCGATGAGCCGCGACAGGAGCGTTGGGGCGTCCAGTACCGGACCGCCGAACATTCCGGAGTGGACTGCGTGCTCCAGGACACGCACTTCAAAGGTTCCGTCGACCAGGCCGCGAAGGCTGGTGGTCAAGGCCGGAACGCCCACTTTCCAGTTGCTGGAGTCAGCCACCACGATGACGTCCGACCGCAGGAGCTCCTGGTGTTCTTCGAGGAAGGCCCGGAATGTTGGCGAGCCCGCTTCTTCCTCACCTTCAAAGAAGAAGGTCACGCCGAGGCCGAATTCGTCCCCCAAGACCTTTGTCGCGGCAGTGTAGGCCGCCAAGTGGGCCATGACGCCTGCTTTATCGTCGGCCGCACCGCGACCATAGAGCCTGCCGTCCCGTTCCTCCGCAACAAACGGTTCCGAGTTCCAGAGGCTCCGGTCCCCCGGCGGCTGAACGTCATGGTGGGCGTACAGCAGGATGGTTGGCTTGCCTGCTGCTGCGGGACGGCGTGCGACGACGGCAGGACCACCGGGCGTCCCGTCAGCTTTGTCGCAACGCAGGATACGGACGTCTTCCATGCCGGCTGCCTTAACCAAGGAAGCAACGGCTTCGGCGCTTCGGTCGAGTTCCGCCGGATCGAAGCTGGGCCAGGCAATGCCGGGAATTTCCACGAGGTCCTTCAGGGAAGCCATCGTGGCTTCGAACGAATCATCGACTGCCCTTGTCAATGCGTCGACCGGGGTATCGCCGGAGTGCCCTTGCTTGTTCTGCGGGATCTCCGCATGTGCTGAAGTCATGGGCATACTTTACCGCCGGGCATACCACCGCCCGGGCAGGCGCGGTCCGAGCAGGCGCGGCCCGGCGCGATATGGCTCCAGCACCGGACACGTAACCTGCGCCACCTCCTTGCGGGGTATTCTGTATGGGTGTTCGGACGCAAAAAGGAAGAGCCCAGCGCTCAATCAGTAGTAGACCAGGCCTACGCCACCGCCCCGGAGCCGGGCGCCGGAAAAGGCGCCCCTACGCCCAAGCGGAAGGACCAGGAAGCAGCCCGCAAACGCCCCTTGGTACCTAACGACCGCAAGGCCTCCAAGGCAGCGGAAAGGGTGGCCATCCAGGACCAGCGGCAGAAGATGCGGCAAGCCCTGGATACGGGTGATGAGAGGTTCCTCCCCGTCCGTGACAAGGGTCCCCAAAAGCGGTACACCCGCGACTACGTTGACGCACGGTTCAGCCTCGGTGAATACCTCATGTTCGGCGCGCTTCTCTTCGTCGTCATTTCACTGATCATCCCGCCAACGAGCGCCGGCATCAGTTACGTCCTCGTGGGCTTCTGGATCATGTTCCTTGCTGTCTTCGTGGACGTCTTCATCCTCTCGCGCAAGCTCCGGAAGAAGCTCACCGAAAAGTTCGGCGAAGTGGAACGCGGCTCCGTTTGGTACGGCTGCATGCGTGCCCTCCAGTTCCGCAAGCTCCGCCTCCCCAAGCCACAGGTGAAGCGCGGGCAATACCCGGCGTAACAGCCCACATCATTCATGAAGTACGAAGACCCCGGACCGTTGGTCCGGGGTCTTCGTTCTGACGTTCGAGGCTAGCGGGCTTCCCGCTGACGAATCTTCACGAGGCCTTTGTTGATGCGCGACGCCCAGAACGGACCTTCGTAGAGGAAGGCTGTGTAGCCCTGGACCAAGGTGGCACCGGCATTCAAACGCTCCTGAACGTCCTGTGCCGTTTCTACACCTCCCACGGCGATGAGTACCAGCTGATCACCAACAGCGACCTTGAGCCTGCGCAACACTTCGAGTGAACGCTGCTTGAGCGGCGCCCCCGAGAGGCCACCTGCGCCAAGGGATTCCACTTTGGCGGCATCGGAGGTCAGCCCGTCGCGGGAGATCGTGGTGTTGGTGGCGATGATTCCGTCCAATTTCAGGTCCAGCGCAAGCTTTGCGACGTCGTCGATGTCTTCGTCGGAGAGGTCCGGGGCGATTTTAACCAACAGCGGAACATGGCGCCCTGCAGCCTCGTCGGCCGCATCCCCCACGGCCCGCAGCAGCGGACGCAAGGTCTCCACATTCTGCAGCAACCTGAGGCCGGGCGTGTTCGGGGAACTGACGTTGACCACCAGGTAGTCGGCTGCGGGAGCAAGGCTTCGCGCACTTACCAGGTAATCCTCAGTGGCGTCCTCGAGCTCCACCAACTTGGTCTTGCCAATGTTCACACCGATGATCGGGCGAACAACCGGGCGCCCTTTCTGCAAAGCAGCCCGCGCCGACTTGAGTCGGGGCGCAACGGCCGCGGCGCCGTCGTTGTTGAATCCCATCCGGTTGATAACCGCGCGGTCCTCAATCAGTCGGAACAACCGGGGCTTCTCGTTGCCCGGCTGTGCCTGTCCGGTAATGGTGCCTACTTCGACATGACCGAAACCCAGTTCGGCCAGGGCTTCGATACCGTGCCCCTCCTTGTCGAAGCCTGCCGCCAGCCCAAAAGGTGACGGAAAAGTGAGCCCCAAGGCCTCCGTGCGCAATGACGCGTCCGGGGCCGTCATCCTCGCGAGAACCCGGCCTGCCCCCGAACGATGGGCTGCCCGGATGCCTTGGAAGCCGATCTTGTGGGCTTTCTCGGCATCCATCCAGGAAAAAGCCAACTTGAAGAATGTGGGGTAAACACGCATGCTCCTAGTTTTCCGGTTTACGGACAACTCACCAAACCCGTGACCATGCCTGCCGCTACCATGTACCCATGTCGCTCCAAAAAAGTGATGCAGATCATGGCCTGAGCACTATTTCCGCCGAAGTCGTGGTGATCGGGGCTGGGCTTTCAGGGCTGGTCGCTGCCGCGACCGCCTACGCCGCAGGCAAGAACGTGGCCATCCTGGACCAAGAACCCAAGGCCTCAACCGGAGGCCAGGCGCACTGGTCGTTCGGAGGCCTCTTCATGGTCGATACACCGGAGCAGAGACGCTTGGGGGTCAAGGACAGCGCCGAACTGGCGATGTCGGACTGGTTGGCTTCTGCGGCCTTCGACCGGCCTGCGGACAGGATGGCTCGCGCATGGGCAGAGGCGTATGTCGACTTCGCGTCGGGCGAGAAAAGGGCGTGGCTGAATAACCTCAACGTGGGGATCTTTCCGCTGGTTCAGTGGGCGGAACGAGGAGGCTACGGTCCGCAGGGCCACGGAAACACGGTGCCCCGTTTCCACGTCACGTGGGGAACAGGGCCGGCCCTCGTGGAACCGTTTCTGGCCAAAGTCATGGAAGGCGTCAAAGCCGGTAAAGTCTCCCTGCACTTCCGCCACAGAGCGTCATCCCTGACCACGACGTCGGGAAGGGTCACCGGCGTCTACGGCGAGGTCCTGGAACCGTCGACGGCGGTGCGGGGCCAGGCATCCTCACGGGTCGCCGTCGGGCATTTCGAAGCGACCGCAGGCGCCGTCGTGGTGACCACAGGTGGAATCGGCGGCAACCACCATATGGTCCGCCGCCAATGGCCGGGAGGTACCGCTCCGGCGGAAATGCTTTGCGGCGTCCCTGCCTCCGTGGACGGTGAGTTCCTTCCGGTGGTGGAGTCGGCAGGCGGCGCATTGGTCAACGGAGACCGGATGTGGCACTACCCCGAAGGAATCCACAACCATGATCCCGTGTGGCCCCTGCATGGTATCCGTATCCTGCCGGGGCCTTCCTCCTTGTGGCTGGATGCCGAGGGACGACAGTTGCCCGCTCCCCTCTTCCCCGGCTTCGATTCCCTTGGAGCCCTCCGCCACATCGTTGCTTCCGGCCACGGTTACTCATGGTTTGTGCTCAACCGCACCATTGCGCTCAAGGAACTTGCATTATCCGGATCCGAACAGAATCCGGACCTCACCGGCAAAGATGTCCGTCTGCTTGCCTCCCGCTTGCGGCCGGGAACCGACACGCCTCTTCAGCGCTTCATGGACAAGGGCATCGACTTCATCCAGGCGTCTTCACCCACGGAGCTTGCCTCCAGGATGAACCAACTGGTGGACTCGAGGTCAATTGACGCCGCCGCCCTGCAGTCCCTGATTGAGGACCGTGATCGCCAGGTGGCCAGCGGCTTGGGCAAGGACCCGCAACTTGCCGCCATCAGGGCGGCAAGGCGCTTTGCCACGGACAAGTTGATGAGGGTGGCTCCTCCCCACCGGTTGGCAGACCCGGCGCATGGACCCCTGATGGCCATCCGGCTCTCGGTCTTGACCCGGAAAAGCCTGGGCGGCATCCAAACGGATCTGCGGTCCAGAGTTCTTGATGGGGAGGGCAACGCGATACCTGGGCTCTACGCGGCAGGAGAAGCAGCCGGTTTCGGTGGAGGCGGAGTCCATGGATACCGGGCATTGGAAGGCACTTTTCTCGGTGGATGCCTTTTCACGGGGAGGGCAGCGGGCAGGGACGCCGCCGCAAGTGTCTAAGCTAAAGCCATGGAGTGGACAGTTGACATCCTGGGCCCGGACTTCCAGTCCTGCGGCCTTAATGCCACGGGCCCTGATGGCGTTGTCCGCCACGCCACCCTCATCCGTCACAGAGCAGCGCCAGAGGAACCCACAGCCGTGGATGCACCTACCGGGCCGAAGCGGTACGGAGCCGTTCTGTTCCTGCACGGATGGAGCGACTACTTCTTCAACACCGAACTTGCCCGGTTCTGGGCAGGACAGGGTTACGACTTCTATGCACTGGACATGCACAATCACGGCCGAAGCCTGCAATCGGACAACCCCGGCGGATACGTGGCGGATCTGGCGGACTATGACGCCGAAATCAACCAAGCCGTCGAAGCCATCCGCGACGACCGCAGTTCCGCGCCTCCGGGATGTTTAGCCCTCATGGGCCATTCCACCGGAGGGTTGGTAGCTGCACTATGGGCCAGCAGGCACCCAGGAAAGATTCAATACTTGATCCTGGACAGTCCATGGCTGGAAATGCACGGCAGTTCGCTGGTGAGGCGCGCCGCGCATGCCATGGTCACACCCCTGGCAAAGCTCCGCCCCGAAACTGTCCTCAGGTTGCCCGAACGGGGCTTCTACTTCCGCACCATCAGCAGCACCGCCGAAGGCGAATGGGCACTGGATGAGAAGTATCGGCCCCCGCTCGCATTCCCGGTCCGGGCTGGTTGGCTGAACGCCGTGTTCGCCGGCCATTCGCAGGTGGCCCGCGGCTTGGAACTGGACATTCCCGTCCTTGTCCTGACGTCTTCGGCCAGCGCCAATGGCATGGTCTGGCAGGAGTCCATGCGGAGTTCCGATGCCGTGCTGGATGTCAGCGTCATTGCGCTGCGTGCCATGGCGTTGGGGCGAACTGTTACTTTGGAGCGCATTGACGGCGGTCTGCACGACGTCTTCCTCTCGGCGCCGGCCGTGCGGAAGGACGCTTACGCACGGCTTGCCCGATGGATCAGGGGCTTCATGCACAGCAGCTTGCCGGGCGACCGGCAGGAAGGGGACACATGACCACCACCGACCAATCCGTGTCATTGTGGCAACCCGATGTTCTGGGACATGGATACGAATGCCTGGACCTGCCCCTCACCGCCGATGAAGAGGGGCCCGTGAAGGCCACGCTCGTCCGACACGCGCCGCCCGTGTCCGAGGCAGCTCCGCACGGCATCCTGGACTTCCTGGGGTCCTTTACCAAACGCAAACGCCGTTCTGCCCCCGCGGATCCAGGTGGAGCCCCAAGAGTGGTTCTGTACCTGCACGGATGGGCAGACTACTTCCTGCAAACCGAACTGGCCGAGTACCTCACGGCATCGGGCTTCCACTTCTACGCACTCGACCTGCGGAAGTTCGGTCGCAGCCTGCTGCCGGGACAGACTCCCGGATACACTTCCGATCTCGGTGTCTACGACGAGGATCTTGCGGCCGCTCTGACGGAGATCGAACGGGACGTAGCTTCGCGGACCTCGAATGCGACACCTCCTACAATTCATCTTCTCGCTCATTCTTTGGGAGGTTTGATCGCGGCCCTCTGGGCCGATCGCAACCCCGGCAGGGTGGGGACCCTGATCCTGAATTCGCCGTGGCTGGAGCTTCAGGGAAGCAGCCTCGTACGCAGCATAGCCATGCACCTGGTGGAACCTTTTGCCCGGACTGACCCCAAGCGCCCCTTCAGGTTTCCCGAGATGCCTGCTTACTGGGAGAGTGTCAGCAACGAGGCCCACGGCGAATGGATCCTGGATCCGGTGTGGCGTCCCCGGACCTCTTTCCCGATCCGGGCGGGATGGACCAAGGCCGTGCTCGCCGGGCACGCGACCGTGGAGCGCAAGCTGAACATCGATGCCCCGGTCCTGGTGCTCTTGTCAGGACGGACCAGAATCCAGGCGGAATGGACTGCGGAACTGATGCGGGCCGATGCCGTCATTGATGTTGAGCAAACGTCGCGACGGGCCCTCGGACTTGCCAGACGCACGGCGGTGTTCCGGTACCCCGGCGCACTGCATGATGTCTTTCTCTCCCGGCGCACCGTACGCCAACAGGCCTACCGTGACGTCGCCGTATGGCTCGCCGCCTATCCGTACTGAACTAGCAGGCGTGTGCTATTTCGCGGCAGGGGCGGCGTCCACGGCGCCACCATAGCGTCGGTCGCGTTTGGCATAAATTTCGACGGCGTCCCACAAAGTCCGGCGGTCAACATCCGGCCACAGCGTGTCCATGAAGACGAACTCCGCGTAAGCAGACTGCCACAGCAGGAAATTGGATAGCCGCTGCTCTCCCGAACTCCGCAGGAAAAGATCAACATCCGGGAGGTCTGGCTCGTCCAGGTACTTCTGGATAGTCTTCTCGGACACGGCGCCCGGCTTGAGGCGTCCCGCCGCCACATCGTGCGCTATTGCGGACACGGCATCGGCAATCTCAGCCCGGCCGCCGTAGTTAACACACATGGTCAACGTGCACGTATCGTTGGCCCGGGTGTAGTCCTCGGCTTCTTCCAGCTCTTTGATCACTGAACCCCAAAGCCGTGGCCGGCGACCGGCCCAGCGGATCCGGACGCCCCATTCGTCGAGCTGGTTGCGCTGCCGACGTAGTACATCCTTGTTAAATCCCATCAGGAAGCGCACTTCCTCAGGGGACCGCCGCCAGTTCTCTGTGGAGAAGGCGTACACGCTGACATACTTGATGCCGAGTTCGATCGCTCCGGCCATCACGTCCAACAGCGCAGGCTCCCCCGCCTTGTGCCCCTCAATACGCGGCAAGCCCCGCTGGTTTGCCCAGCGCCCGTTGCCGTCCATGACGATTGCCACGTGCTGCGGGATGAGTTCGCTTGGAATGCTTGGCGGGACTGCGCCCGAGGGGTGCCCGTAGGGGGCAACCACTGGTGCAGTCCTTGCCGTTGTTGACTTGCTTTTCTTTCCCAGTGCCACTGTCAGCTTCGCTCCACGTGTTTAAGTGATTTCAGTGCCCGCTCCAAATGCCATTGCAGATAGCTCGCCACGAGCCCGGCCGCTTCCCGCCGATGCCGGGAGTCCGACGCGTCCGCAATGCTCCAGTTCCCCGTCAGCAGGGCACCAAGCAGCACCACGGTCTCCGGTGCCGGAGCCGGGGAACCGGGAGGCCTGCAGTCGCTGCAGACCATCCCTCCCACGGGAGCGGCGAAGGCCGTGTGCGGGCCAGGGCGTCCGCAACGGGCGCAGTCCGTAAAACTCGGCGCCCAGCCACCTGTTGCCAAGGCCCGCAACAGATACGAGTCGAGGATGAGTTCGGGCGGATGGTCCGAGCGACTCAGGGCCGCCAAGGCACCCACCAGGAGAGAGTACTGGGCGGTGCCCGATTCGGTGTCGGCATCAGTCAGTTTCTCGGCAGTTTCCGTCATGGCTGCTGCCACCGTGAACCGGCCATAATCCGCGGCGATGCTGCTCCCGTAGGCACCTTTCGCAACGGCCTGCGTAACGATGTCGAGTGTCCGGCCGGAGACAAGTTGGAGGTCTGCCACCATAAAAGGTTCCAACCGCGCCCCAAACCGGCTGCTGGTCCTGCGAACGCCTTTGGCAACAGCACGGACCTGCCCATGGTGTTTGGTCAAAAGAGTGATGATGCGATCCGCCTCGCCCAGCTTATGGGTACGGAGCACCACGGCATCGTCCCTGTAGGACCGCGCTGCAAACGACGGATTGGCCACAACTAATCTTCGCACTATGCCCGGCCCCGGCGGTGCCGCCGGGACCGTGTGGTGACGGATTTCCCGTCACCACACAGCGGGCATTTAGGCTTGGGCGTCCCTGACGGCCCGGTTTACTGCCGAAATGAGGGCTTTGAGGGAGGACGTGGTGGTGCTGGGATCAATTCCCACACCCCAGAGAACGCGTTCACCGACCGCGCACTCGACATAGGCCGCGGCGCTGGCGCTTCCGCCTTCGGACAAAGCATGTTCGCTGTAGTCCAGTACACGGACATCGACGCCGTCGTGGTGCAGGATATCCAGCAGGGCAGCGATAGGACCATTCCCGTGGCCCGTGCGTCGCACATCCACACCGTCGATCCGCAGGTTTGCGTTCATGGTCATGTGGCCTGACTCGTCGGTTTCCGTGCTCACGCTGCCCAGCGTGTAGCGGCCCCACCGGGCCTGCTCTTCCTCTGACGGCAGGTACTCATCCTGGAAGATCTTCCACAGTTGGGCACCGCTGACTTCGCCTCCCACAGCATCAGTGCGACGCTGGATGACCCCGGAGAATTCAATCTGTGCCCGGCGCGGCAGGTCCAGGTTGTGTTCGTTCTTCAGCAAGTAGGCGACGCCTCCCTTGCCGGACTGCGAGTTGACGCGGATCACGGCTTCATAGCTGCGGCCGAGGTCCTTCGGGTCGACGGGCAGGTACGGAACCTGCCACGTGTAGTCGTCCACTGACTTGCCCGCAGCGGCAGCGTCCTTCTCCAGTGCCTCAAAGCCCTTTTTGATGGCGTCCTGGTGTGAACCGGAAAATGCCGTAAAGACGAGGTCGCCACCATAGGGTGAACGCTCCGGGACCGGCAGCTGGTTGCAGTACTCAACTGTTCGGCGGACCTCATCGATATCGGAGAAGTCGATCATGGGGTCGACACCTTGAACGAACATGTTCAAGCCCAGCGTGACGAGGTCTACGTTGCCTGTACGCTCCCCATTGCCGAACAAGCAGCCTTCGATGCGATCGGCACCCGCCAGGTAACCGAGCTCGGCAGCAGCCACACCTGTACCGCGGTCGTTGTGCGGGTGCAGGGAAATGATGATGCCCTCGCGGGGGTGCAGGTTACGGTGCATCCACTCGATTGAATCCGCATAAACGTTGGGGGTTGCCATTTCAACGGTGGCCGGCAAGTTGATGATGACCTGATTGTCGGCGGAAGCCTCGAAAACATCAGCAATGGCGTTACAGACCCGTGCGGCGTACTCCAGCTCGGTTCCCGTGAAGGACTCGGGCGAGTACTCGTACGTAATGTGTGTATCTTCCAGCGTTTCTTCGTACTTCTTGCACAAACGCGCACCCTGCAATGCGATATCCAAAATTCCGTCTTCGTCCTGGTTGAAAACCACGCGCCGCTGCAGAACCGAAGTGGAGTTGTACAAATGGACGATGGCCTGCTTGGCGCCGACCAGGGACTCATAGGTCCTCTCGATCAGGTGCTCACGGGCCTGCGTCAGAACCTGGATACTGACATCGTCCGGAATATGGCCACCTTCAATGAGCTGGCGGACGAAGTCAAAGTCAGTCTGCGATGCCGAGGGGAAACCCACCTCGATCTCCTTATAGCCCATCTTGACCAGCAGCTGGAACATCTTCAGCTTGCGGGCAGGACTCATGGGGTCGATCAGGGCTTGGTTGCCATCCCGCAAGTCAACGGCGCACCAACGTGGGGCTTTGGTGATGACTTTGTCCGGCCATGTGCGGTCGGGGACCTCGACGGTGATCTGGTCCTGGAACGGCAGGTAGCGGTGAATCGGCATACCGGAGGGCTTTTGTGCATTGCGCATGATGTGGCCTTTTCTCTAAGAACTAAGTGAAAGCTTAGCCGGACACAACGGAACTCCGCGGCGAGGATGGCCCAGCGTCAGATAGCTTTCAGGCCTCGCCGCGGCAGCTAAGAAGAAGCATTGCCGCACGCACAAATTCACAGTAACACGATGCGTATGATGACAGTGCAACACCTCATGCAACGTCCACTATGCAGACGCCGCGACGGTGGAAACGCCGGCTGCAGTGTCCACACAAGGAGCCACAGTGCCACAGTCGGGGATAACTCTTTCCAACATCGATCACAGCGTCCGGCCCCAGGACGACCTCTACCAGCACGTCAATGGCGCGTGGCTCAATAGCACTACGATCCCGGACGACCGACCACTGGAAGGTACGTTCACCGCTTTGCGGGATGGCGCTGAGTTAGCAGTCAAAGCGATTATCGAAGAAGCTGCCGGCAAGGGAGGGGCCGCGACCGGCGTCGAGCAAAAAGTCGGCGGCCTCTACGCCAGCTTCATGGACGAGGCAGCAGCCGAACAAAAGGGCCTCGACCCCGTGCGCGGACGGCTGGAGGAAGTCAACGCCGTTGGATCGTCAGAAGAGTTGGCCGTCATGATTGGCCGGTTGTTCCGTTCGGACGTCTCCGGGCTCTTTTCCATCTATCCTGCTCCCGATGCCGGCAACCCGGAACGCATCCTCCTGTATATCGGGCAGGGAGGCCTGGGATTGCCGGACGAGTCCTACTACAGGGAAGAAAAGTTCGCCGGGATCGTCACCGCATATGGCGAATACATTGCCAGGATGTTCAAGCTGGCCGGCATCCCAGACGCAGCGGAGGCCTCGCAGCGGATCGTCGCGCTCGAAACAGCCCTTGCATCGCACCACTGGGACAACGTCACTCTCCGGAATCCCCAGAAGACGTACAACCTCAAGACCGCCGAGGAAGCAGTATCGCTGTTCCCCTTGCTGGACACCTGGTTCGAGGCCGCGCGAGTGGAATCGGCCAAGCGACAGGAAATCGTGGTCAGCACCCCGGACTTCTTTGCCGGTGCCGCCGGCCTGCTGGAATCCGAGCCCCTGGACACCTGGAAGGAGTGGCTGACCCTGCGGGTTCTCAGCTCCGCTGCCCCTTACCTGTCGTCGCAGTTCGTGGACACCAACTTCGATTTCTACGGCACCACCCTCAGCGGAACGCCCCAAAACAAGGAACGATGGAAGCGTGGTGTGGCTGTCGTCGAGGCAGCTCTGGGCGAAGCCGTCGGGCAGATCTATGTGGAACGGCACTTCCCGGCCGGCCACAAGGCCAGGATGGAAACCCTCGTCACCAACTTGATCGAGGCGTACCGGGACAGTATCTCCTCCCTGAAGTGGATGGGCGAGGAGACCAAGGCCGAAGCGCTGAGGAAGCTGGAAGCATTCCGTCCCAAGATCGGATTCCCGGAAAAGTGGATCGACTACTCCGCAGTGGACATCGATCCGAAGGATCTTCTGGGCAACGTGGAGCGCGCCCACGACGCCGACGTCGACCGGCATCTGGACGAAATCGGCAAACCGGTTGATCTCGACAAGTGGCTCATGACACCGCAAACGGTGAACGCCTACTACCATCCAATGCTTAATGAGATCGTCTTTCCAGCAGCCATATTGCAACCTCCCTTTTTCAACGCCGAAGCCGACGACGCAGTGAACTACGGTGGAATCGGCGCCGTGATCGGCCACGAAATTGGCCACGGATTCGACGATCAGGGATCGCAGTTCGACGGCAGCGGCGCCCTGCGGAACTGGTGGACGGAAGAAGACCGAACCGCCTTCGAAGCATTAACGGCCAAGTTGGTGGCGCAGTACGACGCGCTCTCTCCCTACGCGGCACCTGACCACAAGGTCAACGGAAAACTAACCCTGGGTGAGAACATTGGCGACCTCGGCGGCCTGACGATTGCCTACAAGGCCTATCTCCTGAGTCTGAACGGGGCCGAGCCTGAGGTCATCGACGGCTTCACAGGACAGCAACGCTTCTTCATGTCATGGGCGGCTGGTTGGCGGCAAGTCATCCGCACGGAAGAAGCAATCCGACGTCTTGCCACGGACCCCCACTCCCCCAACGAATTCCGTACCAACGCCATTGCCCGCAACCTCGACGCGTTCCACGAGGCATTCGATGTCACTGAGACCGATGGCATGTGGATGGAATCCGAGGATCGCGTCAGCATCTGGTAGGACTGGCAAGACAAAGAGGCCGGGCCACATGGCCCGGCCTCTTCTTTACACGCGAAAGACTCGATCGGCTACTGATCGATGTACAGCGGATTTACCTGTTGGCACACGGCGTCGCTGGCTGTCTGGTTGACGACGTCCGACGGTACGGATGCTGCCCCGTAGGCAGTTCCCGTCCCGAAGTCCGTGCCAACGTACAGCTGCACGCCCGCGACCCCCGGCGCCTCTTGGACCTGGGCGGCCGGGATTCCGTAGAGTGTGGCAACGTCAGCGGCCACATCCGCGAAGCCCGTTCCGTAATAGACCACGGTCTGGTCCACGGGATTGGCCAGGTAGGACACAGCCTGAGTGAAGCCGTTGCCCGTCAGCACAGCCATGACCTCCTGCGCCCGAGTGGCAACACCACTGCCATTGGCAACTGCGACGGGTTGGATGGCCTTGTTGTAGGCCGGCGCGACAGGAGTGGTTGCCGTAGGCTGTGGCGCAGGACTTTCTGTGGCAGCCGGCGAGGACGTCGCGCCAGGATTAGTCAGGTCAAGGTCTGCACGCAGCGCTGCGAAAAGTTGGGACGCCTGGGGCTCTATGAGCTCCAACCTGTTCGGATCGACAGCCGCCGCCTGCGTGGGAACAGCCACGAAAGCAACCTTCGAAACGTCGATGTCCTTCAGACGCCCACCAATGGTCAACAACGACGGGACGGATGCCAGGCCCTCATCAACCGTGAGGTTCTGTGTGACGACATCTGCGATCTGCAGGAGCCTCTGCGGGTTACCCAACGTGCCCTCGTCCTTGAGCTTTCTTGTCAGGGACGAAAGGAATGCCTGTTGACCCTTGATGCGGCCAAGGTCGCCACCATCGCCGAAAGCGTGCCTCGTTCGCAGGAACGCAAGGGCCTGCTCACCTTCCACCATGGAGTCGCCCTTGGGCAGACGGAGTCGGGAATCAGGGTCAAAGACGGGATCGCTGACGCATACATTGACGCCACCTATCGCTTTGGAGAGCTCCTTGACCGCATTGAAGTCCGCCATCATGAAGTGGTCAATCTCCAGGCCCGTCAGCTTATTGACCGTGTCAACAGCGCATCCTATGCCTGCTTCCGCCATGGCCTCGTTGATCATCACGCCGCTCCGGGCAGGGAACGTCTGGTTGTTGGTGCGGTCGGTGCACTGTGGCACGTCGACCAACAGGTCGCGCGGGAAGCTCATCACGCTGACGCGCTTGTTGTCAGCGGAGATATCCAGCAGCATCATGACATCCGAGTGACCGTAGCCAGTGGAGTCTTCGGTGCTGCCGTAGTCGGCATTTTTTCCGTCGCGCGTATCAGAGCCAAGGATGAGGATCTGCAGGCGATCGGATTTGTCATTGGCCAAAGCCTCACCGGAATCCCGGGTTTCGCCGGCACTCAGTGGAGCCTTGGTGATGTTGTTCTGCAGCCGAATGAACCAAAAGGCCGCAAAGGCCACACCGGCAACCAAGGTTAGCGACAGCACGCCGGTAACAATCTTCAGCCATAGCGGAAGCCCCTTGGGCGCCTTCATGTGGCGAGGAGTGCCGTCGGCAGCCTCCCCATGGCGTGCCGCAACGGAGCCTGCGGTGCCGGTGCCCTCCGGGCGGGCGTCACGACGTCGCACTATTCGGTTTACCTTTCCTCAAACAGCTGGATCCCCGCAATCATAGTTCCCGATTCTGAGAAGTTCCTTATCGAGCCGAAGCCACGCCGGATCCAGTGACTCCGGCTAGAACCCCAGCTTGACCAATTGCTTGGGATCCCGCTGCCAGTCCTTGGCCACCTTGACGTGCAGGTCAAGGTAAATCCGGGTGCCGAGCAGTGTTTCAATGCCCTTGCGTGCATTGGTGCCAACTTCACGCAACCGGCTTCCGCCCTTACCGATAATGATCGCCTTCTGCGAAGGACGCTCGACATACAGATTGACGCGAACGTCCAAAAGTGGGTTGTCCTCGGTGCGCCCTTCACGGGGGACGATTTCTTCCACCACCACTGCCAATGAGTGGGGAAGTTCATCGCGGACGCCTTCAAGGGCAGCTTCGCGGATGAGCTCGGCAATCATGACGGCCTCGGGCTCGTCAGTAAGCTCCCCGTCCGGGTAAAGCGGCGGAGATGACGGCATGTGGCTGATCAGAACATCCGCAACTGTGGACACCTGGAATCCATCGGCAGCAGAGACTGGAACGATGTCCGCCCAGCCCTGTTCACCGAGGACTTCGCGACCCAGCGCGGCGACGGCAAGCAGCTGCTCCGTCAGCGCCTGGCGGTCCACGAGGTCGGTTTTGGTCACCAGCGCGACGATCGGCTTGCGCCCTACTGCGGCCAGTTGGGCAGCAATATACTTGTCCCCAGGGCCGACTTTCTCGTTGGCCGGCAGGCAGAAGCCGATGGCATCGACTTCAGCCAATGTGTCGGCAACGAGTTCGTTGAGACGCTTTCCAAGCAAGGTTCGCGGCCTGTGCAGGCCAGGTGTGTCCACCAGGATCAACTGCGCATCATCCCGGTGCACAATACCGCGGATCGTGTGACGCGTGGTTTGCGGTTTGGCCGAAGTGATGGCCACTTTTTGGCCCACCAGGGCGTTGGTCAGTGTCGATTTGCCGGCATTCGGACGGCCGACCAACACGGAGAACCCTGCGTGGAAGCCGCCGAAGTCGTCATCGGCATTGAAATTCTTATTTTGCTTGCTCACGTGGAACTCCCTGTTGCGTTGAGTCGGCGTCTTCGAGTAGGTCCTCAAAGTCAGTGTCTTCCTTTGGCATGGCTGCCGCAATGATGTGGCTGACCCGGTTTCGACGACCCTCCAGCCTATCCGCCCTCAGCGATACTCCGTTCACTTCAACCGAGCTGCCCACAATCGGAACCTGACCCAGCGCCTTCGCGAGGAGGCCACCGACGGTGTCCACCTCGTCGTCGTCGAGGTCTACATCAAACAACTCGCCGAGGTCGTCAATGCTCATGCGCGCGCTGACGCGATAGGTACCATCGCCCAGGTCGACGGCCTCTTCAGCTGCGGCATCGTACTCATCCACGATCTCCCCCACAATTTCCTCGATGAGGTCCTCAAGGGTTACCAGCCCGGCCGTTCCGCCGTACTCGTCGATGACGATGGCCACGTGCGTTGACTCCTGCTGAAGTTCCCTCAGGAGGTCGCTCACGGGTTTGGATTCGGGGACATATCGGACGTCCCGGGCAAGCGAGTCAACGTCATGGGCCTGTAGTCCGGTCTCGCTGCGATGCATTGCTGCAGCCACATCCTTGAGGTAGAGAATGCCGCGGATCTGATCCGTGTTCTCGCCGATCACCGGGATTCGGGAGTAGCCGGACCGCAGGAAAAGACCCATTGCCGTTTCAAGATCCGAGCCTGTAGCGATGCTGACAATGTCTGTCCTGGGGACCATAACGGAACGGACCAAAGTGTCACCGAAGTCGAAGACCGAATGAATGAGTTCAGCCTCGTTGTCTTCGATCATGTCCGACTCCGCGGCGCGATCCACGAACTCCCGGAACTCTTCTTCGCTGACGAAAGCATCATCCCCGCCTGGGGCGCCGGGTGCGACCGCCTGTCCCAAGGCCACCAGCCAGCCCGGAATGGGTCCCAGGACCCAGCAGAGGAACCTGATGAGGGGCGCAGTGAAGCGAACCACAGGCCCCGAATGCGCCCTGCCCAATTGCCTCGGCGAAACACCAACCAGCACAAAACCGATTACTGCCATGATGCCGGTGGCCGCGAGCCCCGCAAGCCATACGTTGTCCAGCAAACTATGCAGGACCACAGCGACGGCAACTGCTGCCGCCATTTCAAACCACACGCGCCAGAAACGCAGGGCACGCATATGTGCAATGGGGTTCTTGAGAATGCCTCCCAAGGCCTTGCCCTTGCTCCGGACTATGGACTGTTCGGCCTCATGCCGGGGCAGGAAGTTGAACGCAGCCTCGGCGGCGGTCAGTAGTGCAACGAAACTGAGGAAAACCAGCGCCATGCCGACCAGGATGATCGAGGTCACTGCATGGTCTCCATGGGGGCATCCTTGCCCAGGAATTCAGACAGCAGTTCCCGCTGCAAGCCGAACATCTCTTCTTTTTCCTCCGGCTCTGCATGGTCAAAACCAAGCAGGTGAAGGATGCCATGAGTCGTCAGGAGCAGCATTTCATCCTGCGTGGCGTGCCCGGCATTGCGGGCCTGTACCTCCGCCACCTGGGGGCAGATGGCAATGTCGCCCAGCATTCCTTGAGGCGTGGGCTTGTCCGGAGTGCCCGGAGTCAGCTCGTCCATGGGTACGGACAGAACGTCTGTTGCCCCGGGCTCGTCCATCAGTTCAATGTGCAGTTTTTCCATGGCCGGTTCATCCACAAGGAGAATGGACAGCTCGGCTTGGGGGTGAATATACAAACGCTCAAAGATGAAGCGCGACAACGTCACCAGCTGCGCTTCATCCACCGCTACACCGGACTCGTTGTTAACTTCAATGCTCATTTACGTTCTCCACGTTTGTGATTTGTGCCTGCGGCGTCAGTGCGGTGCGCGTCATCCCAGGTGCTGTACGCGGAGACGATATCGGCCACCAAGCGATGGCGGACGACGTCAGCGGCATCGAGGATGGAGAAATTGACGTCATCAATTCCCGAGAGGATTTCGCGGACAATCCGCAATCCGGACGTGGCGCCAAAGGGCAGGTCGATCTGGGTGACATCGCCGGTGACCACCATTTTTGAACCGAAACCGAGCCGGGTGAGGAACATCTTCATCTGTTCCGGCGTGGTGTTTTGAGCTTCGTCGAGGATGATGAAGGCGTCGTTCAGCGTGCGTCCGCGCATGTAGGCCAATGGTGCGACCTCAATGGTCCCTGCGGCCATCAGCCTCGGGATCGATTCCGGATCCATCATGTCGTGCAAGGCATCGTAGAGCGGCCGAAGATAGGGATCGATCTTGTCGCTCAACGTTCCGGGGAGGAAGCCCAGCCGTTCACCCGCTTCCACGGCCGGACGCGTCAGAATGATCCGGCTGACCTCCTTCAGCTGGAGTGCCTGCACGGCCTTGGCCATGGCAAGGTAAGTCTTTCCCGTACCTGCAGGGCCGATTCCAAAGATCACCGTGTTGTCATCAATGGCATCCACATAGTTCTTCTGGTTCAGCGTCTTGGGCCGGATGGTTCTGCCCCTGCTGGACAGAATGTTGTGTGTCAGGACATCTGCGGGGCTCTGCACCGACTGGCTCTTCAACAGCGAGACGAGCTGCTGGAGGACGTCAGGTGTAACCACGGTTCCCTTGGCCACGAGCCCGCGCACTTCCTCAAGGAGACGCATGATGCGTGAGATGACGGCTGAAGGGCCTGTCATTGAGAGCTCATTGCCCCGGACATGGAAATTGACGTCCTGGAACTGTTCCTCAATGAACCGCAGGGCTTCGTCATGGCTGCCCAGCGAGTGAACCATCTGCTCGGAGTTATCGAACGTGACAACTTCCGTGCGCGTGCCCGGTAACGAATGCGGGAACTCAGTGGGTGGCTGGTTGCCGTTTCCGGTCCTGAGCCGCCCGTTCAAAGATTCACTCATAGTGCTGGCCTAAGGGCCTGATCTCCTCCGGTTGGTCGTATTTACCCCATCGATTCGACATTCTGGCCGCCTACGAGCGCCAGCCTTGATGCCGGAATGTCTTCAATCCTACGCCAGCGCGGCCCGCCATGAACCCCCAATCGCGCGCCCCCTCAAGGCCTTCGGCGGAATGCCGACATATTGTCTCAACTCTGCATCAAGCGGGTATCAATCATGTTTCAGTTGGCTGCAGTCCGCACTATCCCGGCCGACCGCCGTCGACGATGTGCCAAGCTGGCATAGCGGGTGGAATCAGCACCCCGCAGCCCGGCCCCTGCGGCAGCGGCTGCCGACCATCCAAGGCAGGACAGGAAAACCCCATCACGGAGCCAGCAAGCAACGGAAACGGCGCACGCAAGCGGACCAAGTCCGCCATTGCCGCGCCGGCGATGCTTGCCGTCTTGCTGCTGACAGGCTGCATCGCCAATGGCAACGGCAGCCAAGCGACCCCCAGCTCGCCATCGCTGACGGTCCAGGAGGCGCCGGCGAGCAATGCGCCGTTGGAGACGACACAGGCGTCCACCAAGATTCCGGTTTATTGGATCGGACGCAGTAAGGAAGAGGTCTACCTCTACCGCGAGTTCAGGGACATTTCCGGCGACGGAAACCCGGTGACCACGGCATTGCGGATCATGATGGCTCAAAAGCCCTTGGACCATGACTTCTTTACCCCCTGGCAGGAACCGAGCAGCCTCGCGAGTTCCATCTCGGGAAAGAACGTCATCACGGTCGATATTTCCCGCGACGCCTTCAACTCGAACCTCGACGCCGGCATGGCCCAACGTGCGGTCCAACAGCTCGTGTACACGGCCACCGCGGCCGCCTCATCCTCGGGACTCATCAACTCCGGCCAGCAGATCCAGGTGGTCATCCTGGTTGACGGGCATAAGGACTACATGGCGTTCGGACAGGTGCAGCTGGGTGAGCCCCTGGCGCGCGATGCGTCGCTGGTGGCCCCACTCTGGATCATAGATCCCCAGGAAGACACCTCCATGCCCACGGGCTTGGTCAAGTTCAACGGCCGCAGCACCGACAGTTCACGGCCAATCGATTGGCAAATCCTCCAGGACAACGGCAAGGGTGAGAAGACCAGCCTTCTCACGGGCCAGACCAAGGCAACGGGCGAACCCGGACAGTATGGCCTCTTTGCCTTCGGCGCCACTTTGAAGGCCGGCAAGTACGAACTTCGGGTCTCGCAGGTTGATGATGCCGGCAACACCATCGAAACGAGTACGGACACCCGCTTGTTCAGCGTCGGCTAGGCGCCGAGGGCCTGGTGGGCGCCGCGGCGCAGGTCACCAACGCCCCAGAACATCGCTGGCAAGCACGACGGCGGCGGGTCCTGCCGTCGACGACCGCAGGACATGGTTGCCCAACAGTGCCGTGACGGCACCGGCGTCGCTGAGCCGTGTCACCTCTCGTGGTGAGATTCCGCCTTCCGGTCCAACGATCAGGAGTACCTCGCGTGAAGACCCGACACTGGCTCCACGCAACGCTTCCGACGCCGTCAGGACAGTTCGCAATGGATTCTTGGCATCCTCATGCAGGATGACGGCCAAGTCAGCAGCGGCGACGGCTTTTGCCAGGGCGCCGGTGTCCAGCATGGGCCTCACCTCAGGAATCCATGCCCTGCGCGCCTGCTTGGCTGCGGCAGTGACCACGGACTGCCACTTGGCATGCGCCTTGGCGGCTCGATCACCTTTCCACCGCACAATCGCGCGTTCCGACTGCCACGGAACAACGGCATCAATTCCCAGTTCCGTGGCTGTCTCGATGGCGAGTTCGTCGCGATCGCCCTTGGCCAGGGCTTGGACCAGAACCAGGCGGACTTCAGGTTGCTCCTCGAACACCACGTCCGATGCCGTCACCGTCAAGGTGCTGGACCCTGCCTCGGCGACAGTGCCGGTTAGCCGGGCCCCGGCACCATCGGCAATATCCACCGGCTCCCCCACGGCCAGGCGCCTGACCGTCACGGCATGGCGGGCTTCAGGGCCGTCCAAGACGAACGTGGAACCCGGGTCCACGTGGGCGAGGCTCCCGGCCGCGGTGAAGAAAACGGGATTGCTCACCGCTACAGGTTACCGAGCTTGTCCCGCAGCTTGGCGAACATGCCGCCGCTCGCTACAAGCTTCCCTTCCGTGAACTGCTCCCCGCGAAGCTTGGCAAGCTGCTGCAAAAGCTCTTCCTGGGCGGGGTCCAACTTAGTGGGCGTTTCCACGTGCAGGTGCACCTTGAGGTCGCCTCGACCGTAGCCGCGGAGGTGGGTGACACCCAACCCCTTGAGCGTGATGATCTCGCCGGACTGGGTGCCGGCCTTCACATCGATGTCCTGGGCGCCATCGAAGGTTTCCAGCTGGAGTTCCGTTCCCAGGGCGGCGGCCGTCATAGGCACACTGAGGGTGGCGTGGAGGTCGTCGCCCTCACGCATGTACATGGAGTCGTTGTTGACGCGGATCTCCACGTAGAGGTCGCCGGCAGGTCCACCGGCCGGCCCTGCTTCGCCTTGTCCGGACAACTGGATACGCGTGCCCGTTGCGACGCCGGCCGGAACCTTGATGGTGAGGGAACGGCGGCTGCGGATGCGGCCCTGTCCGCTGCACTCGTTGCAGGGATCCTTGATGACGGTGCCGAAGCCTTCACACGAACCACAGGGAGCGGTGGTCATGACCTGGCCGAGGATGGACCGAACGGCACGCTGGACCTGACCGCTGCCACCGCAAATGTCGCAGCGTTCCGGATGGGTACCTGGCCGGCAGCAGCTTCCGTCACACGTGGGGCAGATAACCGCGGTGTCCACTTCAAGCTTCTTGTTGACGCCGAATACAGCATCCTTGAGATCGATGCGGACGCTGATGAGTGCATCCTGGCCGCGACGAACACGCGAGGCCGGCCCGCCATGGCCGCCGCCCCCGCCAAAGAAGGTGTCGAAGATGTCCTGGAATGCGAAGCCCTGGCCGGAGTATCCGCCACCGAACCCGTTGTCGGTGCCGTTCTCATTGCCGGTGGCATCGTAGACGCGGCGCTTCTGGGGGTCCGACAAAACCTCGTAAGCATGGGTCACGGCCTTGAATTGCTCCGCGACATCTTCGCCCGGGTTTACGTCCGGGTGGAGTTTCCGCGCCAACTTGCGGTACGCCTTTTTGATCTCTTCCCCGGTGGCTTCCGGCGAGACTCCCAAAACGTCATAGTGGCTGCTCAAAGTCGGTATCTCTTCCTTGTTGTACTGCGGATGTTTCCTCGGGTCGGCGGTCAGCCGCCGAGAATGCGTGAAAGGTAACGGGCCACGGCACGAACTGCGGCCATGGTGGTGGGATAATCCATTCGCGTGGGGCCCAGGATGCCCACCTTGGCACCTGAGCCATAACCGGTGGCCACAACGGAGGCCTCTGCCAAACCGTCGTAGGGGTTCTCGCGGCCAATGCTCACGGTCACACCGCGGGGATCATCCCCCATATCGGACAACAACCGGAGCATGACAACTTGTTCCTCGAGGGCTTCCAGAACCGGCCCGATGCTCAACGGGAAATCCACGTTTGAGCGGGCGAGGTTCGCAGTGCCTGCCATCAGGATGCGTTCCTCGCGGCTGGTGTCACTCAGCGCCTGAAGCCCCTGCGCCAACGTTTGCGCCAAGCTGCGAAGCTCGGGTGGGCACAGTGCAACCACAGAGGGCAGCACCTGCGGCAACAGGGCCAGTTGCGTGCCGGCGATGCTGCCGAGGAAACGCGAGCGAAGAAGCATCAAGGCCTCGTTGCCCACATCCGAGCCCGCGTCGATGACCTTTTGGCCGACGCTCCCGGTGTCCGCAATGAGGACAACAAGTACTTGCTTGGGGGCAAGGAGGACGAACTCCACGTGGCGTACCAGCGCTCGGTTGGAGTGCGGATACTGCACGACGGCGACCTGGTTGGTCAGTTGCGACAGGAGCCTTACCGTGCGCTCCAGAATGTCGTCGATGTCATCAGGGCCCTCAAGAAGCGAGTGGATGGCCCGACGCTCGGCGGCAGAGAGCGGCTTCACTTGCGAGATCCGGTCGACGAACAGCCGGTAGCCCTTGTCCGTGGGAATGCGTCCCGCACTGGTGTGCGGGGCCGCAATCAAGCCTTCTTCTTCCAGGACTGCCATATCGTTGCGGATGGTGGCGCTGGAAACGCCCAGATGGTGCCGTTCGACGAGGGCCTTGGATCCAACAGGCTCCCGGGAATGCACGTAGTCTTCAACGATGGCACGCAGCACTTCCAATTTGCGTGGCTCACTCATTGCTCCACCTCCTGACGACTGCCGTGGTCCCTGCGACCGGTCACGCGGGATCTCGAATCGGACCACCGCTGTTAGCACTCAACATGCCCAAGTGCTAACAAGTCTAGTATGAGCTACCCCGTTGCTAGCATTGAAACCGCCCACGGCACATATGAGCGCATGGGCCCGGTAGCGACTGCGGCCGGTTCTGACTTCCAGCACAAAGGTAGGAACTCCTTGGCTTTCGACAACTGGGGCCCGCAGGATTTGTCCGCTCCTGCCAAACGCCAACTGCCCGAGGTGGCCGTCCAGCGCGGTATGGTCCTCGAAGATGTCCAGTCGGGCTGGGTCGGCGAAGTCACCCGCGTGGAAAAGTCCGGCGGAATGCACATCGTGTCCCTTGAGGACCGACGAGGGAAGACGAAGTCGTTCCAGCTCGGATTTGGCTTCCTGCTGGAGGGCCAGGCCATCCGTCTGCTTCCGCCTGCCGCGCGCCCTCCCGCGTCAGCACTTCCTGCCGGACGAACGGCCTCGGGCTCCGTGAAAGTGCAAGGCAGCCGCGCCCAGGTGGCCAAGGCCAGCCGCATTTGGGTGGAAGGCAAGCACGACGCCGAACTCGTCGAAAAAGTCTGGGGTGACGATCTGCGTGTAGAGGGAATCGTCGTGGAACCCTTGCATGGCGTGGACGACCTCAAGTCAGCCATCGCCGATTTCAGTCCGGGACCGGACCGTCGGCTCGGCATCCTGGTGGATCACCTCGTGACGGGCTCCAAGGAGTCACGCATCGCGGCCGAGGCCATGACAGTCCCCGGCGCCGTGGGGAACGTCTTGATCGTGGGCCACCCTTACGTGGACGTCTGGCAGGCAATCAGGCCCAAGGTCCTGGGCATCGAGCAATGGCCAACGGTCCCGCGAGGCATTGACTGGAAGACCGGGATTCTTAGCGCGTTCGGCTGGCCGCACGCGACCGCCGAGGATGTTGGCCTGGGCTGGCAAAGGCTCCTCGGTGCAG
The DNA here is from genome assembly GCF_051106045.1 of Paenarthrobacter sp. FR1. Classification (NCBI taxonomy): domain Bacteria; kingdom Bacillati; phylum Actinomycetota; class Actinomycetes; order Micrococcales; family Micrococcaceae; genus Paenarthrobacter; species Paenarthrobacter sp. FR1. The sequence goes on from NZ_JBPFSF010000006.1 coordinate 116,503, forward strand.
TGCGCAGCTATGCCGACCTTGAGGCATCATTGCTGGGCCGCGTAGAGGAAGTCATCGACTTCCTCACCGTCCCCTGAAGCAACGCCCGCCGGGAACCGCGCTGGCGTGCCATCGGGGCGTTGGTCCCGGGAAGCACGTTGGTGCCGGTATTCTGGGACAGCAACACCGCAGCATCTTTTAACAGCAAAGGGAAGACACCGTGGCAGAGAACGCTCCTGAAGAACCGGGCAGCGCCGCAGGCCGGCCCCAGTACCATGGCGCGCCTGCCAACGCACTCCCGCTGACAGCCAGTGAGGACAGGCAGTGGGCTACGCTGGCGCACTTCGGCGGAATTCTGGGCTGCCTGCCGTCGCTGCTCATCTACTTGATCTTCAGGGACCGCGGACCGTTCACGGCCCAGGAATCCAAGGAAGCGCTGAACTTCACCCTGCCGCCCACCATTGCCGCCGTTCTGGCGAACATCCTGGTGCTGCTGCCCGTAGTGGGCAATGTCTTTGCTGTGATCGCCACCGCCATCTGGGTTGCACTGACGTGCTTCTCCGTCTCGGCCGGAATCCGGGTTAACCACGGACAACCGCACCGTTACAAGCTCAACCTGCGCTGGATCAAGTAGTGTCCCCGGCGCCGACGGACGGCGCTATTCGGGCAGGATTCGGCGGACCACTGCGTCGGCCAGCAATCGCCCCTTCAAGGTGAGCACCAGACGGCCCCTGAAGGCTTGAACCGGGTCCACCAGTTCATCGGCGATCAGCCCTGCCATCGCGTGCCGCCCAATCGTGTCCAAGGCATCTACGGCAAGACCTGTCCCCAGCCGCGCCTCCAACATGATGCGCTCGACTTCCCGGGTATCGGCATCGAGGTTTTCCCGGCCTGCGGCCGGCGAACTTCCTGAAGCCAACCGTCCCGCGTAGGCAGTGGGGTGCTTAACATTCCACCAACGAACGCCTCCAACGTGCGAATGGGCGCCGGGGCCAATCCCCCACCAGTCATCGCCACGCCAGTAGGCCAGATTGTGCCGGCACGCTTGTTCGGGCGACCTGGACCAGTTGCTGACCTCGTACCAGCTCAAACCCGCTTCTGAGATCATTGCGTCGGCCAGTTCGTACTTGGCGGCATGGTCGTCGTCGTCAATTCCCGGCACTTCACCGCGGCGGATCTGGGCAGCAAGTTTAGTGCCGTCCTCCACGATCAGCGCGTAGGCGCTGATGTGATCGGGTTGGTAAGACAAAGCCGTCTCAAGCGACAATTGCCAATCCGCCATGGATTCCCCGGGCGTACCGTAGATCAGGTCCAGGCTGACCGCGAGGCCGGCCTCACGCGCCCACTGCACAACGAGCGGCACACGACTGGGGGTATGGGTGCGGTCCAGCACCTTCAGGACATGCGGCACGGCAGACTGCATGCCAAACGAGACCCTGGTGAAGCCGGCGTCAGCCAGCACCTTCAGGGACTCAGGGGTTACGGAATCAGGGTTGGCCTCGGTAGTCACCTCGGCGCCGGGTTCAAGCCCCCACTGCCCGACGGCGGCACGCAAGATCCGGGCCAAATCCTCGGCTGGGAGGAGCGTGGGAGTCCCACCACCGAAGAAAACGGTACCGAGAGGCCGCCGCGGCAGGCCCGAGGCATCAAGGGCCCCAGCCGCGAAGTCAAGTTCGGAAATAGCCGTGGAAGCGTAGGCATCCTGCGAGGCACCGCCACCGAGTTCCGTGGCCGTGTAGGTGTTGAAATCGCAGTAGCCGCATCGGACGGCGCAAAACGGGATATGGACGTAGAGCCCGAACTTGCGGTGCTCGACGCCGGCCAACACCTGCGGAGGCAGTATGCCATCCGCAGGTGCCGGATCGCCCAAAGGTAGGACGCTGGGCATCTACTTCTTGGCCTTGTCCTTGGACTCGTCAGTGGTCAGGGCTGCGATGAATGCTTCCTGCGGCACTTCCACGCGACCCACCATCTTCATGCGCTTCTTGCCTTCCTTCTGCTTTTCCAGCAGTTTGCGCTTACGGGTGATGTCACCGCCGTAGCACTTGGCAAGAACGTCCTTACGGATGGCGCGGATGCTTTCGCGGGCAATAATGCGTGATCCAATGGCAGCCTGGATGGGCACCTCGAACTGCTGCCTGGGGATGAGCTCGCGAAGCTTACCGGTCATCATCACACCGTAGGCGTAAGCCTTGTCGCGGTGTGTGATGGCGCTGAAAGCATCCACTTGTTCGCCCTGCAGGAGGATGTCGACCTTGACCAGGTCGGCGACCTGCTCGCCGTCGGCCTTCCAGTCCAGCGAGGCGTAGCCACGCGTCTTGGACTTCAGGAGGTCGAAGAAGTCGAAGACAATTTCGGCCAGCGGGATCCAGTAACGGAGTTCAACGCGGTCCTCGGACAAGTAGTCCATGCCGCGCATCTGGCCGCGGCGGCTCTGGCAGAGCTCCATGATGGACCCAACAAACTCGTTGGGCGCGAGGATGGTGGCGGAGACCATAGGCTCACGAACCTCGGAGATTTTGCCCGTGGGGTACTCGCTGGGGTTGGTGACGTGAATGACCTTCTTGTCCTCGAGGGTCACCTCGTACTCCACGTTGGGAGCGGTGGAGATGAGGTCCAGGTTGTACTCACGTTCGAGTCGCTCACGGGTGATTTCGAGGTGCAGAAGCCCAAGGAAGCCCACACGGAAGCCGAAGCCCAGTGCAGCTGACGTCTCGGGCTCGTACACCAGGGCGGCGTCGTTGAGCATCAGCTTTTCGAGCGCATCGCGAAGGACGGGATAGTCCGTGCCATCCAGGGGGTACAGGCCGGAGAAGACCATCGGCTTGGCATCTGCGTAGCCACTGAGGGATTCCGACGCCGGTTTGGCCAGGTTGGTGACGGTGTCGCCGACCTTGGACTGGCGGACATCTTTCACACCGGTGATCAGGTAGCCCACTTCGCCCACGCCGAGGCCCTTCGAGGGTGTTGGCTCCGGGGAGCTCACACCGATTTCGAGGAGCTCGTGCGTTGCCCTGGTGGACATCATCTGGATGCGTTCGCGCGGGTGGAGCATGCCGTCCACCACACGGACGTAAGTAACCACGCCGCGATAGGTGTCATAGACCGAATCGAAAATCATGGCGCGGGCCGGAGCATCAGGATCGCCCACGGGCGCGGGGAGGTCGCGGACAATCTTGTCCAGCAGCGCCTCCACGCCAACACCGGTTTTACCTGACACCTTCAGGACGTCCTCGGGGTCGCCGCCGATCAGGTTGGCCAGTTCCGCCGCGTACTTCTCCGGCTGGGCGGCCGGGAGGTCGATCTTGTTGAGCACAGGAATGATGGTGAGGTTGTTTTCCATCGCCAGGTACAAGTTGGCAAGCGTCTGGGCCTCAATACCTTGGGCCGCATCCACCAACAGCACCGCGCCTTCGCACGCGGCAAGCGAGCGGGAGACCTCGTAGGTGAAGTCGACGTGGCCGGGAGTGTCGATCATGTTCAGCGCGTAGCTGTTGCCATCGAGTTCCCACGGCATGCGGACAGCCTGGGACTTGATGGTGATGCCGCGCTCACGTTCGATATCCATACGGTCCAGATACTGGGCCTTCATGTCGCGTTGCTTAACGACGCCGGTGTACTGCAGCATGCGGTCGGCCAAGGTGGACTTACCGTGGTCAATGTGGGCAATGATGCAGAAGTTCCGGATGATGGCCGGATCTGTTGCGGCGGGCACCGGTGCGGTGCGGGCCATGGGAGACACGCAGGATCCTTACTGTCGACACTCACACGGCAATTCCTGGAACCGGGCATAGGCCAGCCGGAACACGCCGTGCATCTGATCCTCTAGTCTCCCATGAACCGGGGCTTCGCCGTACATTGTGCTTCCGGTATCCCCCGGGGCCCGTTGTAGCGTTGTCACATGGCCTTCGACTTGCGCCCTCTGGGCAAATTCCTCCTGCGTTCCCTCAAGTCACTGGGCGGCAACAGCACCAAAGCTGCCACCCGGCCAGGCGCCTCAAGGACGCAAACCCGGCGCACCGACGTCGAACGCCAACCGGGCACTTACCCCGGCGATTTCCGCGGGGCCGTTAAAGTCAACTACTCCCCCAAGCCGGATGGCCAACCGGATCCGGGCGAGATCGTCTGGGGCTGGGTTCCTTACGAGGAAGACCACTCGCGAGGCAAGGACCGCCCTGTACTCCTGGTGGGGCGGGACGGCCAGTGGCTATTGGGCTTGATGTTGACGTCCAAGGACCATGACAACGGCGCAAGGGCAGAGGACTATGTCGACATTGGCGCAGGGCCGTGGGATCGGCAGGGCCGGCCCAGCGAGGTCAAGGTAGATCGGGTCATCCGGCTGAATCCCCAGACCATCCGGCGCGAAGGTGCCGTCTTGGGTAAACGGCAGTTCCAGGACGTCTCACGCGCCCTCAGCGCCCGTCACGACTGGCGCTGACGACACGAGTCTGCGCCGAGCTCTGCTTTCTGCTATCCTTTATAGCTGTGTGTCCGTGCAGGTCGACGGCCATACATGGTTGGCTGCCATAGGCATCCCCACGCCGCTCAGTCGATGGCCAACCTGAAAACCCTCTAGACCATTTCCGCATTAAAAAGAGAGTTCATACGTGGCTAATATCAAGTCCCAGAAGAAGCGCATCCTCACCAACGAGAAGGCTCGCCTGCGTAACAACGCCGTCAAGTCCGAGCTGAAGACGGCCATCCGCGCCGTCAACACCGCCGTTGAGTCTGCTGACAAGGATGCTGCTGGAACTGCACTTGTTGCTGCCAGCCGCAAGCTGGACAAGGCTGTCAGCAAGGGCGTTATTCACAAGAACAACGCTGCAAACCGCAAGTCGGCGATCTCCAAGAAGGTCAACGCACTCTAAGGTTTTTCCAGTTCGACTGAGCTGATCAAAAGGCCGGCACCCATAGGGTGCCGGCCTTTGGGTTTAACCGGAAGCCGGAGCTTCAGCGTCGGCTGGCTGACGTTGCAATGACGGTGACCGCATGCTCCACGGCGTAGACAGGGTCCCGAGACTCACCCTTTACCTGGGCATCCGCTTCAGCGATGACCTGGATGGAGCGGATAAGCCCCTCAGGAGTCCATCGGCGGACGTCACGCTGGGCCTGCTCCACGAGCCAAGGCTGCATTCCCAGGTTTTTGGCAATGGTGGCCGAAGAGCCGTTGGCTCCAGCAACTTTTGCCAGGGTCCGGAGTTTCGCCGCCAGCGCCGCAACCAAAGGCACCGGATCAACACCGGTGGCGAGGGCATGCCTGAGGGTGGACAGTGCCACCGGTCCGTTGCCGGCCATGGCAGCATCGGCCACCTTGAATGCCGTGGCTTCGACCCGGCCACCGTAGTAGCGCTCCACGGTCTCTGCCGTCACAGCGGTGGTGGCGTCGGCGATGAGCTGACTGCAGGCGGCTGCAAGTTCCGAGAGGTTGGCGCCGACGGCGTTCACCAAGGCTTGGACCGCCTCGCCCTCAATGCGACGCCCTCCCGCCCTGAACTCTGAGACCACAAAGGCAGTCTTGTCGGAGTCTTTCTTCAGCGGCTGGCAATCAATGACGGGCCAACCCGCGGACTTCACGGCGTCGAGCAGCTTCTTGCCACGAACTCCCCCGGCGTGACGGAGAACAAGGACGACGTCCTGGTCCGGATGCTGCAGATAGGCCAACCCATCGGCCAGGAAGGCATCATTCATGGCCTCAAGGCCTTCGACCTCAATGAGCTTGCCCTCGCCGAAGAGTGACGGCGTGACGGTCATCGCCAGAGATCCGGTCTCGTAGGCAGCCGCGTTAAGCCGGCTCAGCTCGACATCAGGAGTGCTGGTCCGCACCTGGACGCGGATGCCATCCATGGCGCGGATACCAAGGTACTCTTCCGGGCCCATGATCAGGACGACGGCGGCCGGTGCCGCGTCCCGCCAGCTGACGGTGTTCGTCGCGACGCTCTTGGCCCGGGTGTTTTGGGCAGCAGCCACAGTTGGTTCCTTCCGGACGTTTCTTTGCAGGGTTCAAGTCTGCCATGCCTGCGCCATGCACCACGCTCCAAAAGCCCCACAACCGACCCATGCAGTGCCATGACGTAACGCACAACGCCAGCCGGGTGCAGCGACATCCAGACGGCCAGCAGAGTCACCAAGGATGAGAGCACCATGGCCACTATTCCCACAGGCCCTTCGGCCCATGGCAGCGCCGAACCCGGCAAGCCAGCGAACAACCTGGCCACGCCGGCAACCGCCGCTGCACATGCTCCCGCAACGGCGACGGGCGCGGCCGCCAGCCAGGAAGAAGCCGCGGCCAGAGGCACGGCGATCGTCCCAAGGATGGTCACCGGCGCCACGAACGGACCAGCCACCACGTTGGCGATGAGCGCGTATGGCGTGAATTGCGGCTGAAGAGCCACAATCACCGGTCCACACAGCAGTTGGGCCGACAACGGCACCGCGACCCCAGCGGCCAACCATCGGGGCACCCAAGCAGAGATCCACGACGCAATGCGAGTGGCAAGCAGCACAATTCCGAGCGTGGCCAGGACAGAAAGGACAAACCCCACGTTGGCCGCCATCCCCGGGTCCAGCAGCAGCAGAATCGCCGTGGCAAGGCAGAGGAAGGTCAAAGACCGCCCGCGCCGCCCACCCGTCACAGCAGCCAGGCCCACAGCCCCCATGACCGCAGCTCGTAGGACACTCGGGTCCGGTCCCACCATCATGACGAAGGACAACAGACCGCAGGCAGCGAAGACCCCGGCGGCCGGACGTACCAGACGAAAGGATCGCGCCAACAGTACAAAGCCACCCAGGATGAGGCTGCAATTGGCCCCCGAAACGGCGGTCAGGTGTGTCATTCCCGTGGTCCTCATGGCCGTTTCCAGGCTTTCCGGCAGCGAGCTGGTGTCCCCTGTCACCATTCCCGGAAGCAACCCGGCTGGGTCCGAAGGCAGCCAATCAGCAGCGGACACGAATCTCTTCCGCACGTCGGCCGAAGTTTGCCGGACATCGAACCCGGAGCCCGTTACAACAGGATCAGAGGAGGCGCTCAGAAGCGCAGCTTCGGATTGTCCCTCCCGCACCGGTTTCAGCGTTCCGGTTGTTCTGACGCTCTGCCCCGCACGCACGTCCTCCCAGCCGGAACCACCCGTCACAATGATGTCGGCGGATCCACGCACCACGCTTGCCCTGGACGTGAAATCAATCAGGCGTGCAGCCACCATCCACCGGTTCTCACCGGATTGGCCCGGCGAAGGGGCCGATGCGGGGCTGCCAGTGATGAGGAGGTGGATGACAACCCCGTCCCTGTCCTCTATCGCAGGGGCAAGAGGCCCGCTCTCACGCATGCCAGCGGTGATCCCACAGTGCACCGCCACAGCGGCTCCCAAGACGCAGGCAAGAGCGAGGGTGGCGAAGATCGTCCTGGCCCGCACTCCGGACGGTCCTCGGCGGCGCCCCAAAACCAGGAACGCCACGCCCATCACGATCAGCGTGACCGCTAAAGCTGCCGACCACGCTCCACTTATGAAGCCACCCGCCAAGGCAACGGACCACGTCACCAAGACAACAGGAACGAGCCGCAAGTCCAGGCGCTTTGCCATTTCCGAACCTCCAGGGGACTCACCCACCCTGCACCGTCACGAGGTCTTTCAGGGACTCCATGAGCTTGGGCCCAATCCCGTCTATGGCATCCAATTCATCCACCGATGCGAAGGGCCCGTGTTCTTTTCGCCAGTCCAGAATTCGCTGTGCTGTCACGGGTCCCACCCGGGGTAACGTCCCCAACTCTTCCAATGAGGCAGTGTTGATGTTGACTTTCGCGGCTCCTCCGCTGGAGTTGCCCGCACCGGCAGCACCGCCGGAAAGCGTGGGTGGATTGGACAGCTGGGCCTCTCCTACGACCGGAACGACGATTTTGACCCCGTCGCTGAGAACCTCCGCAAGGTTCAGACCGCCGAGTTCAGCGTTAGGGGCCGCACCCCCGGCGGCATCCATTGCTTGAAAGACGCGACTGCCCTGCGGCAGGGAAACGACGCCCGGCTTCCGCACGGCCCCAGCCACGTGGACAAGGAGCTTCCCTTCCCCCTCTGGGCCCCCTGGCTGCGGGGATTCTGACGGATCCGGTACACCCGGGCCGACCGACGTCAGGGAATCCAACGGCTCTGACGTTGGCTGGCCCAGTGAAGACTGCCACAAGTGCCACGCAATAAGACCTCCCGCTACGACGGCCAGAAGTACCGCCACCCGCCAAGGAGTTCGCCACCTGAGCCGGACACCGCGATCATTGGCGCCGGGATCTTCGTGGCCAACTGCGCCGGGCGCAGCGTCCTCTGGCAACTCCAACAGCGGAGAGGCACGGGTGTCCAAGGCCATTCGCGCGGCGAAGCGCTGCCGGACTGCCTCCGCTGCGGCATCTGGGGACGCATCCCGGCTCAGGCGTGGCATGCAACGAGCCTATGGCTGCCACCACGGCCCCGTCGCGGGCGCGGTGCCCTATGTGGATAAGACGGCCCCCGGGTCAGCCTGTTGGCGTACTGCTCTCCCCCACAATGACAGCGAGTACCCCCAAGCCGGCATGTGCCGCCAGGACGGCCGGAAGCGCACTGATTTGCGGCGCCGGACAGTCAGGGCACATTTCGTTGAGGCGGGCAGCCAAGGCCTCGGCCTCCAGTTGGTTGCCAAAATGGTGAACCGCCAACCGTTGCTGGCCAACTGGGCGGGAGGCCACATCCGCTGCCACGATCTCCTCGAGACGGGCAACCGCGCGCACAGCGGAACGGACCTTCTCCAGCGGAACGATCTTGCCGCCGTCGACCGCCAGGATGGGCTTGATGGCAAGGACTGTCCCCAACAGCGACGCGGCGGCACCGATGCGCCCACCACGCCGCAGCTGCTCCAGGCTGGGCACGTAGAAGTAGACCTTGGTCCGCTCCATGCGCCGCTCGGCGAAGCCTCGGACCTCTGCCGCCTCCTGGCCATCGGCCGCGGCCACCACGGCACTCTGGACACCCATCCCTTGCGCCATGCCGACCGTGCGGGAGTCCACGACTTCCACGGGAATCGTCACGCGGGCCGCGGCCAACCTGGCGGCATCAGCGGTTCCCGAGAGCTCGGACGAAATGTGAATGGAGACCACGGACTCAAAACCGTGGCGCTGGGCGGCGAGATAGGCCTGTTCGAACTGCCCGGGCGAAGGCCGGGACGTCTTCACCGAAGCTCCGGAGGCCAGGGCCAGGGCCAAGGTCTGGGTGATGTCGTCTTCGCCCTCGCCGTAGATTTCGCTCCCGACCATGACTGGCATGGGAACAACCGCGAGGCGCCCATCGGCGGTGAAAGCCGATACCCAGTCGGCCGGTAAAGCGGCCGCCGAATCGGTAACAACCGCGGTTCTGACGACGGCGGCCAGCGGCTCGTCAGCGACAGGAACCGGGGCAGTAGGCTGCCGGAGGCGCGCCACTCTTTCTTTGAGCCATATCCATGCGGGTGGTTCTCGCTCAGGCACGCGACCTCCAAAGATGATGGCTGGCCGCCGGCACAGTGCCGGCGGCCACGCTGTCCCTGCTAGGCAGGAACGATGTTCACCAGTTTAGGTGCACGCACGATCACGGTACGGATGCCGCGGCCGTCCAGGGCACGCTGAACGTTTTCGGAGGCCAGGGCGAGTTCACGCAGCTCGTCCTCAGCGATGTTGGGCGAAACCTCCAGACGGTCGCGCACCTTGCCTTGGACCTGAACCACAGCGGTGACGGTATCCTGCACCAGGAGTGCTTCGTCGTGCTTCGGCCAACCGGCGTTTGCCACTGATGCGGGATGGCCCAACGTGTTCCAGAGGTCCTCGGCGGTGTAGGGCGCGAACAGGCTCAGGATGACCGCAACTGCCTCCACTGCTTCGCGAACGGCCGGATCTGCGGCTCCAGCACCCGAATCGATGGTCTTGCGGGTTGAGTTGACCAGCTCCATGAGGCGGGCCACCACAACGTTGAACTTGTTGTTGTCCAACAGGTCGGCGGCGTCGGCAATGGTCTTGTGGGTAACCGTACGCAGCGCGCGGTCGCCGGTGGCAGGATCGACGCCCGGTTCGCTGCTGACGTCCTGGCCGAGGCGCCACGCACGGGCCAGGAACTTGGCCGAACCCGACGGCGAGACATCCGCCCAGTCGACGTCGTCTTCCGGCGGGGAGGCGAAGACCATGGTGAGGCGGACGGCGTCGACACCGAACTTGTCCAACTGCTCGCCCAGGTCCACACCGTTGCCGAGGGACTTGCTCATGGCTTTGCCGCCGTTGAGCACTTGCCCCTGGTTGAGCAGCGCGGAGAACGGTTCGTTGGCTTCGATCAGGCCGATGTCCTTGATCACCTTGGTGAAGAAGCGCGCGTAGAGCAAGTGCAGGATGGCGTGCTCAACGCCACCAACGTACTGGCCCACCGGCATCCAGTTGTTGATCTTTTCGGGATCGAACGGGCCCTCGGTGTAGTCCGGGGACACGAAGCGCAGGAAGTACCAGGACGAATCCACGAAGGTATCCATGGTGTCGGTGTCGCGCTGGGCGGCCCGGCCACAATTGGGGCACTCAACGTTGACCCACTCGACGGCGGCGGCCAGCGGGGAGGTTCCCTTCGGGGACAACGCTTCCCCACGCAGGTTATCGGGCAGCCTGACGGGCAGCTGGTCATCGGGGACGGGGACCTCGCCGCATTCACCGCAGTGGATGATGGGGATGGGCGTACCCCAGAAGCGCTGGCGGCTCAGGAGCCAGTCACGCAGCCGGAAGTTCACGAACTTCTCGCCCGTTCCAAGCTTTTCCAGAATCTCGATCGCGGCCGGAATTCCTTCGGATTTGGACAGGCCGTCCAATTCGCCGGAGTTCTTGAGGGTGCCTTCACCCGCAGTGGCTACACCCGTCTGTGCGGGGTCCTCGTCGCCGGTCTCCAAAACTGCGCGGACAGGCAGGTTGAAGGCCTTGGCGAAGTCGAGGTCGCGCTGGTCGTGCGCGGGTACGGCCATGATCGCGCCCGTGCCGTAGTCAGCCAGCACGTAGTCGGCGGCCCAAACGGGCAGCTTTTCACCGTTCAGCGGGTTGATGGCGTAGCGACCGGTGAAGACGCCGGTCTTTTCGCGTTCGGTGGACTGCCGCTCGATTTCGGAGAGGGCCTTGACCTTCTCGCGGTAGGCCATGAGTTCGTCGTGCTGTTCCGGAGCCACAAGATCCAGTGCCAAATGCGCATCAGCTGCAACAACAAAGAACGTTGCACCATAAAGTGTGTCCGGGCGCGTGGTGAACACGGTGACTTCGCGCTCGGCTCGGTCTTCCGTGGCTTCGATGACGAAACGCACGTGGGCGCCTTCCGAACGTCCGATCCAGTTGCGCTGCATGGCCAGGACACGCTCAGGCCAGTGACCCTGGAGCTGGTCCATGTCCTCGAGCAGGCGGTCGGCGTAGTCGGTGATCTTGAAGTACCACTGGTTCAGGGACTTCTTGGTGACAGGCGTGCCGCAGCGCTCACAGGCACCGTTAACAACCTGCTCGTTCGCCAACACAGTAAGGTCCTTCGGGCACCAGTTGACCGGCGAGTCTTTGCGGTAGGCCAGGCCACGCTCGTAGAAGCGCTTGAAGAGCCACTGGGTCCACCGGTAGTACTCGGGGTCGGAGGTGTGGAGGCGGCGGGACCAGTCGGCAGAGATTGCGTATCGCTTGAACGACGCCGCCTGGGTGTCGATGTTCGCGTAGGTCCACTCGCTGGGGTGGGCGTTGCGCTTGATGGCAGCATTCTCGGCGGGCAGGCCGAAGGAGTCCCAGCCGATGGGGTGAAGGACGTCGAAGCCCTTCTGCCGCAGGTAGCGAGCCACGACGTCGCCCATCGCGAACGCTTCGGCGTGGCCCATGTGAAGGTCGCCTGAAGGGTAAGGGAACATGTCCAGCACGTAGCGGCGTTCCCGCGAACCGTCGTCGGCAGGCGTGAAGACCTTGAGGTCTTCCCAGACCTGCGGCCACTTGGCCTCCATCGCAGCGAAGCTGTAGACGCCTTCTTCAGGCGCTTCGGCTGCGGCTGTCTGTGCTGTTCCGGTCTCTGTCTCCGGCTTAACGCTCACTGCTGCCCTCTTCTGTTCTTCGATGGCGGTTTTGCCTCCTGCAGGCGTCCCGGATACCCCCGGACACACAAAAGCCCCTCGACAACGGAGGGGCGGCCGCACGGCTGTTGAAAGCCGGGCGGCTAGCTAAGCAGAAGGATCGCACGCATACCAATACCTTACCCCACCAAACCGGCGGGCTGGGTGCAAGACGTCCGTACGCCGAAAGAGGTTCCGGGGACTCCGCGCCATGGTGTGGTGGGCACCGCGAAGCGGGCGGGCGGGAGTCCCCGGAACCTCTGCCGAGGGAAGGCTACTTAACGTCCTCGTCGACCCAGTCCATGGACTTGGTGACTGCCTTCTTCCAGAGCCGCAGCTGACGCTCCTGCTCCTCTGCCGGCAACTGCGGCTCCCAGCGCTTATCCTCGCCCCAGTTGGCGCTGAGTTCGCCCAGGTCCTTCCAGAAGCCGACCGCCAGGCCAGCGGCATAGGCAGCACCGAGGGCCGTGGTTTCGACGACCTTCGGACGGACTACTGGTACGCCAAGGATGTCTGCCTGGAACTGCATGAGTGCCTCATTGGCGACCATCCCGCCGTCGACCTTCAGCTCGGTGAGCGGAACGCCCGAGTCAGCATTGACGGCGTCGAGTACCTCGCGGGTTTGGAAGGCCGTGGCCTCCAAAGCAGCGCGGGCGATGTGGCCCTTATTGGCGAACCGGGTAAGGCCCACGATGGCGCCGCGTGCGTCTGCCCGCCAGTAGGGTGCGAAGAGACCGGAGAAGGCGGGGACGATATACACGCCACCGTTGTCCTTCACCGCAGCGGCCAGTTCCTCGACCTCCGGTGCGGAACTGATCATTCCGAGGTTGTCGCGAAGCCACTGGATCAGTGAACCGGTGACGGCAATGGACCCTTCAAGGGCGTAGTGCGGCCTGGCGTCGCCCAGTTTGTATCCCAGCGTGGTGAGGAGGCCGTTCTTGGAGTGGACAATTTCCTCGCCCGTGTTGAAGATCAGGAAGCAACCCGTGCCATAGGTGTTCTTGGCTTCACCGGCTTGGAATGCGGCCTGGCCGAAGGTTGCCGCCTGCTGGTCGCCGAGGATGCCTGCCACGGGGGTCTCGCGCAGCAGCTGCGAGGTGTGGACCTGGCCGTAGACCTCGGAGGAGGACTTGATGGTGGGCATCATGGACGCCGGAACTCCGAAGATGTCCAGGATTTCCTGGTCCCACTGCAGGGTCTCGAGGTCCATGAACAGGGTCCGGGAAGCATTGGTGACATCCGTGACGTGCACGCCGCCATCCACGCCGCCGGTCAGGTTCCACAGGACCCAGGCGTCGGTGTTGCCGAACAGGAGGTCGCCGGCCTCAGCACGTTCGCGGGCGCCTTCCACGTTGTCCAGGATCCACTTGATCTTGGTGCCGGAGAAGTAGGTGGCCAGCGGAAGGCCCACCTTCTGCTTGAAGCGCTCTGGTCCCCCGTCCTGCGCCAGCTCGTCAACGATCGACTGGGTGCGGGTGTCCTGCCAAACGATGGCGTTGTAAACGGCCTCGCCGGTGTTCTTGTCCCAGACAACAGCCGTTTCACGCTGGTTGGTGATACCGACGGCGGCGATGTCGTGCCGTGTCAGGTTCGCCTTCGACAGGGCCGAGCCGATGACCTCCCGGGTGTTGTTCCAGATTTCGGCGGGGTTGTGCTCCACCCATCCTGCCTGCGGGAAGATCTGCTCGTGTTCCATCTGGCCCGTGGACACAATGTTGCCCGAGTGGTCGAACACGATGGCACGGGAGCTGGTGGTGCCCTGATCGATGGCGATGACGTATTGATTCATGGTGACGTCCTTGTCTGTTGTTAGCTACTCAATGGTGTTGACGGTGTGCGGGTGGGTACGTACGGGATTAGCCGGCCAGTGCAGGCATGATGTCCGGGACCCAGATGGCCACGAGGCCTGCGAGGGCGCCGCCAACGAGCGGTCCCACGACAGGGATCCAGGAGTAGGCCCAGTCGCTGGCGCCCTTGCCCTTGATGGGCAGGACAGCGTGTGCAATACGCGGGCCGAGGTCACGGGCAGGGTTGATGGCGTAACCGGTGGGACCACCGAGCGATACGCCAATACCGACAACCAGCAGGGCAACCGCAAGCGGGCCGAGGCCGGAGGGAGTGCCGCCGAAGGTCAGGATGACGAAGACCAGGACGAACGTGCCAATGATTTCGGTGATCAGGTTCCACGGGGTGGAGCGGATAGCCGGTCCGGTGGAGAAGGTACCCAGCTTGTTGGCTGCCAGGGGCTCTTCATCGAAGTGCTGCTTGTAAGCGAGCCAGCAGACAACGGCGCCGAGGAAGGCACCCAGGAGTTCGCCACCGAAGTAGGTCAACGTCGAGCCGAAAGTAACGGCCACGTCCGGGGCGTACTCACCTTTTCCGTTGACCAGCAGGCCCAGGGTGACAGCCGGGTTCAGGTGCGCACCGGACTTTGCGGCCACGAAAACGCCCGCGAAGACCGCAATACCCCAGCCCCACGTCACCATCAAGAATCCACCGTTGTTGCCCTTGGTGCCTTTGAGCGCAACGTTTGCCACGACGCCACAACCCAGCAGGGTCAGCATCATGGTTCCGAATACTTCGGAAAGGAAAACAATTCCAAGAGACATCTTTGACTCCTCATTTTTCTGTTGTCAGCCCCCTCGCGGGTGAAGAGGCCGTTGGGACGGTTCCGTTGTCTCCGAAACCGTCCCGGTGTGGTGGTCCCCTGGCGGGCCCACCTACCCCATTCCGTCCCTACCGCACGCTGGGACGGTCAAGCTGTTTTCCGCTGCTTGGTGTCAGGCTACGAGACTGTGCACGTCAACCTTGTGGAACCGCTGCAGTACTTCCTGGGCGTGGCGGATTTCTGCTTCACGGGCAGCAGCATCCCAACCGAGGGGTTCGGCCAAGGCAGCGGCGATCTCGTTCAGCAGCTCACCGGTAACCAGGCCGCGGAACGCGAGTGACGTCCTGCGGATGAGGACATCCACCAGGTGCCCGATCTGCTCGTGCTCGGCCATGAATGCCAACTCCCGGACACTCAGTTCGCGGGTGGAACGCAGCGGCGCGTCGTGTCCGGCCTTGAGATAATCGATGACGGCGTCTGCGCGTGTTCCGTACCGGGTCAGCAGGACGGCTACGCGGTCGGCGTCAAGTCCGGGTCCCATGTGCTTCTTGATCCATTCCTGTTCGCCCTGTTCGGTGGAAGGGAAACCGGCACCCCCGCCAATGGCGAGTTTCGCCGTCGAGACTTTGCGTTCCATGCCCAGTTCGCGGAGGACGTCGTTGGTCATGTGTTCGGCCAGGGCGCGGAAGGTGGTCCACTTGCCGCCCACCAAGCTGAGGACGACGGCGGCCTTGCCGCCTGGCGTTGCGACGGCATCGCTGCCGGTGCGGACGCTGCGTTCAATCCGGTAGTCCCGTGAGACGAAGCCTGGCTGCGTTTCGTCGTGACGCGGCAGGGGACGGACACCGGCGAAGCTGTAGACGATTTGTTCGCGCTCCACCTTGATGGTGGGGAACACGTGGCCCACCAGGTCAAAGAAGTAGTCGATTTCTTCGTCCGTGCACACGGCATCTTCCGACATGTCCGCGTCCACGTCCGTGGTGCCGACCAGTACACGGTCGCCCATGGGGTAAATCAGGACGATACGGCCATCGGTGTGCTCGAAGAAGATTTCCCGGCCGTTGCACGCGGCCAGAAGCTCAGGGTGGTCCAGGACGATGTGCGATCCCTTGGTACCGCCCATGAACTTGCTGACGGCGCCCATGGCCTGGTTGGTGAGGTCCACCCAGGCGCCGGTGGTGTTGACAATAACGTCGGCCTGGAACTCGAATTCCTTGCCGGTCAGTTCATCGCGCAGCAGGACTCCGTCCGAACCCATGGAGACGAGCGAAACGTAGTTGCTGGCACGGGCACTTCCTCCCGGGAGGCCGCCGCCACGGCCCGCCTTCTCACCATCCTGCAGCACGTCGAGGGTCAGGCGTTCCGGGTTGTGAACGGAAGCATCGAAGTAGGTTGCGGCGTACTTGATTCCGGAGTGCAGTTTGGGAAGCTCGGCCAAGGCCTTGGTCCGCCCACGGAACTGGTGGCGCGGGACGCTGCCGCCGTCACGGGAGAAGAAGTCGTACATGCTCAGGCCGACCTTGATGAGGAACGCGCCGCGTTCCTTGGGCTTGCCCTGTTTGTGGGTGAGGAAGCGCATGGGCGCCGAGAGGATGCCGGAGAACGTGCTGAAGATCGGGATGGTGGTCTGTAGCGGCTTGACGTAGTGCGGAGCGATGCGCAGGAGCCGGTTACGCTCAACCACGGATTCCTGGACCAGGCGGAACTCGCCGTTTTCGAGGTAGCGGATGCCGCCGTGGATCATGTGGGACGAGGCACCGCTGGCACCCTGGCAGTAGTCACCGCGTTCGACAAGCGCAACGTCGACGCCCTGGAGAGCCAGGTCGCGGAACGTTCCCACACCATTGATTCCACCGCCGATGATGAGCACCTTCGCCGAGGGCCGCTCCTGCAGCGCAACGACGGAGTCGCGCTGCTGTGCGTGCTGTGAGGTACCGGAAATCCTGTTGTGTCCCAAAACTGCTCCCTTGGGCTTGGTTCGTGCGCCGCGCCACTCGCTGCTGCACCGTTCACCACTAATCTTGCGAAGGTGGAAAATGGAGTCAAGCTATTTGCACAAACGTGCAGTAAGGAAATGAGATGGGACGATCACGTCACTCGGATGCGCTCCGGGCTGCACAGATGTATTACCTGCAGGACTTGACCATGGATGCTATTGCCCGGGAGCTGCGAACGTCGCGATCCACAGTGTCCCGGCTCCTGTCGTCAGCCCGGGAAACAGGCCTGGTGCAGGTCCAGATACGCAGCCCGTTCGATACCGGCCCTGAGCTGGAGAGCCAGATTCGAACCCAGTACGGCGTCGATGTCCACGTGGTGCCGGTCTTGGACACACTCAACGAAGCGGAGACGCTGGACCGCGTGGCCATGCAGGCAGCGCGAACTATTGGGCCGCTGGTGGACTCGAATGCCATCATCGGCGTCGCGTGGGGCGCCACGCTCAGCGCTGTCAGCCGACACCTCACCCGTAAGGTGACCCACGACAGCATCGTGGTTCAACTCAACGGCGCCGGAAACATGCAAACCACCGGCATTACCTATGCCAGCGACATCATGCGCCGTTTCGGCAGCGCCTACGGAGCACGGGTGGAGCAATTCCCGGTTCCGGCCTTTTTTGACCACGCCGCCACCAAAACGGCGATGTGGAATGAGCGCAGCGTTCAACGCATCCTTGACCTGCAGGACCGCATGAGCATCGCCATCTTCGGGGTGGGATCGGTCGATTCGGACTACCCCAGCCACGTTTATGCCGGCGGTTACCTCGATGAACACGACCTCACTGTGTTGGCTGCCGACGACGTGGTGGGCGACGTCGCCACCGTCTTCTTCCGGAGCGATGGGTCCTCGGACGGCATCACCCTCAACGAACGATCCACTGGCCCCAGCCATGAACAACTGCGGCAGGTCAGGCGACGGATCTGCGTGGTGTCCGGTGCCTCCAAGATCAACGGACTCCAGGGAGCCCTGGCTGCCGGACTGGCCACGGACCTCATTTTGGACGAAGCCTCGGCACGACGCCTGGTCAGTTTCAATGGCCACTCCTGAAGCATTCGTGCAGGGAATGGGTAGAGTCGTTGCTATGAGATTCCCAGCCCGGCTGACATTGAACAACGGCGTCCACATGGATCGTTTGGGATACGGACTCTATAAGGTGCCGCCCAAGGACGCCGAAGCATTAGTCGCCACAGCCCTGGGCGAAGGCTACCGACGCTTCGACACAGCAGCGATGTACGGCAACGAAGTGGGCGTTGGGCGTGCCCTCGGTGGTGCCGTGGGCGATGCCGCGCAAGCCAACCGTGACACAGGTGGTTCCGGGGAATCCGTGCACACCCTTTCGCGTGAGGACCTTTTTGTCACTACCAAGGTTTGGAACGACGACCATGGCTACGATTCCACCCTTCGGGCATTCGATACCTCCATCTCGAATCTTGGACTCGACTACGTGGATCTCTATCTCATTCACTGGCCCTGCGCCGGCCGGGGCCTGTTTGCCGAAACGTACAAGGCCATGGAGACGCTCTACCGTGAAGGCAAAGTGCGGGCTATTGGGGTTTCCAATTTCCAACCCGGACACCTTGAGGAGCTGATGCAGAAGGCCGAAGTTGTCCCTGCGGTAAACCAGATCGAGCTGCACCCGTGGCTGCAGCAAACCAGGCTTCGAACATTGCACGGACAGTTGGGCATAGCCACTGAGGCATGGAGCCCCCTCGGCCGCGGGCACGTCCTGGCCGACCCCGCCATCGTTGCCCTCGCCGAGAAGCATGGCAGGACTCCCGCGCAGGTCATTCTTCGCTGGCACCTCCAGTTGGGAAACCTTGTCATCCCCAAAGCGAGTTCGGCGGGACGGATCAAAGAGAACTTTGCCGTCTTCGATTTTGACCTGGACGCCTCTGACATGGACGGCATGGCAGGACTCGAACGACACCATCGAACCGGGTCCCACCCGGACAACGTGAACTAGGAAACAGCCGTATGGAAAAAGTGGACACCGCGCACTCCCCTGACGGCGCGCAGGCGCCCCATCAATTCTTCAGTGAGTCCCTGCCGGGGCGGACTGTGGCCGCGGACATCGACGTGGACGGCAGCACCGTGGCGTATTGGACGTACGAACCGGTTAACGTCGCCCCAACAACCCGTACCATCCTGGTCATCCACGGCTTCCGCGGCGACCACCACGGATTACTGCGCGTGGCGGACCAGCTTCCGGAAATGCGGATCATCATGCCGGACCTGCCGGCCTTTGGAAGCTCGGATCCGTTCGTTGATGACGAGCACACTGTTGAACGCTACGGTCGGTTTATCTCCAGCTTCATGGCGGCGCTGGGTTTGGGTCCCAAGACCGTCCTGCTGGGCCACTCCTTCGGTTCGATCGTGACCAGCCACTTTGCGGCCGCGCATCCACGGGCAATCTACCCCTTGATCCTGATCAACCCCATTGCCGCCCCGGCTCTGGAAGGTCCCAAGGGAATCATGACCAAACTTGCCGTGCTGTATTACCAGGCCTCCGCCAAACTTCCCCGTCGCGTGGGACTCGCAGTCCTCCGAAACCGTGCGATCGTCCGGGTCATGAGCATCACCATGGCCAAGACCAAGGACAAAGCCCTGCGCCGTTTCATCCACGGCCAGCATGACGCCTACTTCAGCGCGTTCTCGGACCGGAAGAGCCTGCTTGAATCCTTCAAAGCCTCAGTCTCGGGCAACGTGGCCGACGTCGCCGAACAACTGACCCTTCCCGTGCTCCTCATTGCCGGGGAAAAGGATGAGATCGCCACGCTTCCCAACCAGCACAAACTCATGGAGCGCCTGCCGGACGCGACGCTGGAAGTCATCCCCGGCGTCGGGCACTTAATCCACTACGAAACGCCGGTCCCGGCGGCAGCAGCCATCCGCACCTTCCTGGAGGAACACCCCGCGTGAAAATTGTCATCGACGCCCGCTTTACCAGGACGGACCACCACGATGGCATCAGCCGCTACGGTTCAAGCCTCATAGCCGCAACATCCAAGATCGCCGACGTCACCATGCTGATCAGCGACAAGCGCCAGCTTGCCCTGCTCCCGGACGTCCCGTACGTGTTGGTCAACAGCCCGCTGTCCCCACTGGAGCTGTTCGTGGCCCGCAAGGTCAACCCCCTTGGTGCCGACGTGGTGGTGTGTCCGATGCAGACCATGGGTACCCTCGGACGCCGGTACGGTCTGATCCTCACTCTCCACGACCTCATTTACTACGAACACCCGACGCCTCCGGGCTTCCTGCCCGCTCCCGTGCGCCTGCTGTGGCGGCTTTATCACAAGGCATTCTGGCCGCAACGGCTCCTGTTGAACCGCGCGGACATTGTGGCCACCATCAGCCGAACCACGGAAGCCTTGATGGCGAAGTACCAGCTGACCGAACGTCCCGTGCGGATAGTGGGCAACGCTCCCCAGCCTGGTCAAACACCCCGTGATCCCGGCGCCGGCGCCGACAAGACCCTGCTTTACATGGGTTCGTTCATGCCATACAAGAACGTGGAAACCATGATCCGGGGCATGGCCGGGCTGCAGGATTACACGCTCCATCTGCTCAGCAGGATCACGCCGCAGCGCAAGACGGAATTGGAAGCGATGGTTCCTGAAGGAGCCAAGGTCCAGTTCCACAACGGCGTCACTGATGCGCAGTACGACGAACTCCTGGTCAGGGCCACCGCGCTGATCAGCCTTTCCCGTGCAGAAGGGTACGGGCTGCCGCTGGTGGAGGCCATGGCACTGGGGACCCCTGTGATTGCCAGCGACATCCCAATCTTCCGTGAAGTGGGCGGAGACTCCGTCAGTTACGTGGACCCGGAGTCACACACGGAATTCGCGGCTGCTGTGACAGCGCTCGGCGATGACACCCTGTGGCAGCAGCGCTCCCGCAGGTCAGTGGAACGCGCGTCAGAGTTCAACTGGGACGAGTCTGCACGGCAGCTTCTTGCTGCGGCTGAGGAAGTCGTCGCCTTGCGTCGGAGGAAGCCGTAGCGCCGGACTAGAGGACATCCACGCCGTCGAGGCGTAGCTGCACCGGCCCTGACGTGCGTTTGGCAGCACTCGCGGCCTTCACAGCCCGCATGGCACGAGTGGTCTCGGCGGCGTCGGCATAGGGAATGAAGTAAAGCGTCCTGACATCGGCGTCCGCCTCGCCGACGGCCGAGGCGGACGTGTACAGCTGCACGGGAGCCGGCCCCGCACTGCGGAGTTTCGTGCCGGACGCCAGCGACGAGCCGGCCTCGAACGCTTCAGCGAACAGCGCGACGTCGGCTCTCGAGCCGGTCACGGATGCCACCCGGACCGCTGGGGGCAGCTGCAGTTCCTTCCGCAAAGCCAGCTCCCGCGATGCGTAGCCAGGGGCGTCCCACCGCAGCAGTGCTCCCGTAGCGGCGGTATCGTCCGCAGTGATCACCACGAGGCCGCCGTCCCTGGCGGACTTGACGAGGGAAGCAGCGTTGAACCAGCGGCGTACAGTGTCCTCCCCGGCCCGCAGGTTCTCCCGCCGCAGAAGTGAATTGCCGTCCAACAGCAAAGCCGCAGCGTAGCCATTGGGCGCCACAGGCTCTGCTCCGACCGTGGCCACCACCAGGGCAGGAACATCAGGCACCATGGCTTTGATGTGCTCACCGGAAGAGGTCACTACCGTCTTGCCCGGGAAGGCCCGTCCGAGTTCTTCCGCGGTCCGCATGACTCCCGCAGCTCCCCTGCGAAGCCTGGTGCCGCTGCAGTGGCTGCAACGCCATTGCGGAGCCGGCGTGGAGCACCAGCGGCAAGCCGGCATGGCCGAGCTGCTGGAGACGGCCAACGGTCCTTGGCAGGCGTTGCAACGGGCCAATTCACGGCATGACTCACAGACCAAGGAGGGCGCATATCCGGCCCGGGCCACCTGCACCAGGACCGGGCCGCGTTCCAGGCCGTCCTTGGCTGCCCGCCAGGCCGCACCAGGCAACCGGGCTATACGGGCCAGGGGGTCCCGTTCCTGTTCAAAGCTGTCGGCCGTGTTGAGGACACGGGGCACAGTTGAGCGGACAGTGGGACGCGGCGCTTCTATGGGCGCCGCCCACTGCATTTCAACGAGACGTTGTAGTTCGGTGCTGCGGCTATGGGAAGCCATCAGGCACGCGGCATTCTGCTGTTCGGAGCGGAGCAGCAATACCTCACGGGCGTGCGCGTAGGGCGCGCGTTGCTCAATGTGGAGGTCGTCGCCATCATCCCAGCACACCACCAGGCCAAGATCCTTGACGGGCGCGTAGGCGGCTGAGCGAGTGCCAATAGCCACTCCGGCGGCACCGCTCAAAAGCCGCAGGAAGTTCCTGTAGCGCGGAGTCGGGCCATCGTCCGCAGTGAGCCGGGCAACGTCGGAAAGCGGCAGGACTTTGGCCAGTGCCGCTTCCAGCTGCTCGAGGTCTCGATAATCAGGCACCACCACCACCGCGCCGCGTCCAGAGGACCGGACGGTGGCAACAGCTGAAGCGACGAGGGCAGGCCAACCCCCAGGGCCGAAACCTTGAAGGGCCGTGAGGACGGCCTTGGGCGAACCGCCACTGGCAAGGTGCTGCAGATAGGACGCACCGTTGGAGTACGCCGCCCAAGCCTGGCCATCAGTGAACGGCTTCAAGTCCCCCACGTCGGCAGTGACATCACCGGCCAATAGTTCCTTCTCCACTTTGGCAACCCGGGGAGGAACAGCCGTCCGAAGAACATCGCTGAGCGTACCGGCGTACCGGGCAGCGACCGTGCCGGCCAACTCCGAGATGGCAGGAGTCAGGACAGCAACCGGGGACACCACTTTGTGCAAAGCCGTCAGCGGGTGGGCTGAATCCGACTCAGCGAGCCGCTCGGTGATGAAACCGTTCAGCTCCTGGCCGTTGAACTTGACCTTAACCCGGACGCCGGGAGCCGCTGCCTCAGCGAGTTCGGCGGGAACGCTGTAGTCAAAGGGCCTGTCCAAGTGGGGAACGGACGACTCCAGCACCACGCGGGCAACGGGTTTGTCTTCCGCCAGCGGTGGTCCGTTGACGGGCAAACGTTCCGGAAAGCCTTGCAGCAGCGAGGGTTGAAGCAATGAAGGCTGGGTCTCGTGTCCTGCCATGCTTAAACCTCCAACTCACCGCTAGGTATTATCTGCGCACTTCAACAACTGCGCACTTCAACAACTGAGCACTTCAATAAAGAATGCCCGCAGCGGGATTGACCCGCTGCGGGCATCTCTCTGGCTCAAGCCAATCATGGGGCACCGACAAAGTAGTAACCACGTGCTGGAGCCTGCCAAAGCTCGGAAATATCAGGCGTTGAAGTATTCCTTCAGGTCAGCCACCCGGTCCAAGCGCTCCCACGTGAAGTCGGGTTCGTCGCGACCGAAGTGACCGTGCGCCGCCGTCTTGGTGTAGATGGGCCGCTTGAGGTCCAGTGCGTCGATGATGGCACGCGGACGAAGGTCGAAAAGCTCGTCGATGGCTTCGCTGATGCGGGCGGGGTCAACCGTTTCCGTACCGAAAGTCTCCACGTACGTTCCGACGGGGCGGGCCTGGCCAATGGCGTAGGCAATCTGGATCTCTGCGCGCTTTGCGAGCCCCGCAGCCACCACGTTCTTGGCGACCCAGCGCATGGCGTAGGCAGCCGAACGGTCTACCTTGGACGGATCCTTGCCGGAGAAAGCGCCGCCACCGTGACGGGAGAATCCTCCGTATGTGTCCACAATGATCTTGCGGCCGGTGAGCCCGGCGTCGCCTACCGGGCCACCAATGACGAAGGCGCCGGCAGGGTTCAGGATATTCGCCGTGCGGGCGATGTCCAGGTTGGAGGCCGACAACACGGGATCGATCACGTAGCTGGCGAGGTCCGCACGAAGCTGCTCAAGGCTTGCCTCTTCTGCGTGCTGGCTGGAGATGACCACCGTTTCAACGGATACCGGCCGGTCGCCGTCGTACCCCACCGTGACCTGTGTCTTGCCGTCCGGGCGGAGGTACGCCAACTCGCCGTTCTTGCGGACTTCGGTGAGCCGCTCCGACAACCGATGGGCAAGCCAGATGGGGGTGGGCATGTACGACGCCGTCTCATCGCTGGCGTAACCGAACATGATGCCCTGGTCGCCCGCGCCCTGGAGGTCGTAGTCGTCTGCCTGGCGGCCTTCACGGGCTTCCAAGGAGTTGAAGACTCCACCCGCAATGTCATTGGACTGCTGGCCGATGGACACGGAGACGCCACAACGGGCGCCGTCGAAGCCGTTGGCGGACGAGTCATAACCGATGCCCAGGATGGTCTCGCGGACAATCTGCGGAATTTCTACATAAGCGTCGGTGGTGACCTCACCCGCCACATGGACCAGGCCGGTGGTGGCCATGGTCTCGACGGCGACGCGGGATTCAGGGTCCGCAGCCAGCAGCGCATCAAGGATGGCGTCGCTGATTTGGTCGCAGATCTTGTCCGGGTGCCCTTCAGTGACCGACTCGGAGGTGAAGAGCCGGAGCTTGGACGGGGTGCCATGGTGTTCATGGTGCAGCGGTAAAGTCACTCGACCACCTTACTGGGTTGCGGGACAGCGGCATCTTCCGTGTGTCCCTGTGCTAAGAATTCGGGTGTGGGCTCAGCTACAAAGCCGGGAAAACCCGCGTGAGTTCGGCACCCACCCGATCAACGACGGCAGCTGCGACGTCAGCCTTGGAACCAGCGGCCGATTGGGGTTCGGCACCATGGCCGGACAGGATGACCACAGAGTTGTCGTCCTGTCCGAAGACACGGCCAATCCCCACCTGATTGACCACCAAAAGGTCGCAACCCTTGCGCTTGAGCTTGGCGGTAGCGTGCTCAAGGACATCGCCCTGGGCATCACCCGTTTCGGCCGCGAAGCCGACAATCAGCTGTTGGCTGCCTTGGGCGTTGCGCCGCTCGACAAGCTCATGCAGGATGTCCGGATTCCGGACCAGGCGCACTAACGGGGCGTCCTCGCCGTCCACCTTCTTGATCTTGGTATCCGAGACTTCTGCCGGACGGAAATCGGCAACGGCGGCAGCCATGATGACGACGTCCGAATCCACGGCCGCTTTCAGCGCTGCCTCGCGCAGTTCCAGGGCCGATTCAACGCGGACAAGTTCGACGCCGGCCGGCGGCTGGACGTCCATATGCGCGGCCAGGAAGCGGACCGTTGCTCCGGCGGCCAAAGCGGCCGCAGCCAGAGCGGCACCTTGCTTGCCCGAGGAACGATTACCGAGGAAGCGGACGGGATCGAGGGCTTCCCTGGTACCGCCAGCTGAAATGGTCACGATACGTCCGGCCAGGGACGTGTGTGCGGCAGGCAATGCCTTCTCCTCGCCACCTGCGGCAGCCTCGGCCAAGGCCATGGCAGCGGCGAAGATGGCTTCGGGTTCCGGCAGGCGGCCGGGACCCGAGTCGGCACCCGTCAGGCGACCCGAGGCCGGCTCAAGTACCGTCACCCCGCGGCTGCGCAACGTCTCGACATTGGCCTGCGTGGCGGCGTGCTGCCACATTTCCGTGTGCATCGCCGGAGCGAAAAGCACCGGGCCGTGCGCCATGAGAAGTGTGTTGGTGAGGAGGTCGCCCGCCTGCCCTGTGGCTGCCTTGGCCAGGAGGTCTGCCGTGGCGGGAGCAACGACGATCAGATCAGCCTCATGCCCCAAACGGACGTGGTTGACCTTCTCGACGTCGTCGAAGACGCTGTTGCTCACCGGGTTGCCGGAGAGGGCCTCCCACGTGGCGATCCCGACGAATCGGGTAGCCGCTTCTGTGGGGATGACCGTCACCTTGTGACCGGCTTCAGTAAAAAGCCGGAGGAGCGATGCAACCTTGTAGGCTGCGATCCCTCCCCCGACTCCGAGGACTATGCGCACGTGACCTCCGTCAACAGGCAGTCAGTTTTATTCTGCGGGCTCGATCGGCGTGGAAACCAAAAGGCCTTCGTTGATCTCGCGGAGGGCGATCGAGAGCGACTTCTCGTTCAGCTTGGTGTCAACCAGCGGTCCAACGTACTCAAACAGGCCCTCGTGAAGCTGGGCGTAGTAGGCATTGATCTGGCGGGCACGCTTGGCGCCGAAGATCACCAGGCCGTACTTGGAATCGGCAGCCTCAAGCAGCGAATCGATCGGCGGGTTGATGATGCCTTCAAGGTTCGTGGACACGAATTCTCCAAATTCTAGCGGGCCAACAAATGCAAGCGCTTTAGCGCTCGTGCGGGGTAAGCCCCATGAGTGAAACAAGCTCGTCCGCTGCCCGGCGAACGTCGTCATTAATGACGGTGTGGTCAAACTCCGGTTCAGCAGCAAGTTCCAGTTTAGCGGTTTCCAGCCTGCGCTGCTGTTCCTCGGGAGTTTCTGTGCCGCGGCCTACCAGGCGACGGACCATTTCGTCCCAGCTGGGCGGGGCCAGGAACACGAAGTTCGCCTCCGGGACGGCGGCCTTGACCTGTCGCGCGCCCTGGAGATCGATCTCCAACAAGACTGACTTGCCATCGGCGATGGCCGCGTTAACGGTGCTGCGAAGAGTGCCATAGCGGTTCTGGCCGTGGACCACGGCCCACTCCAGCAATTCGCCGTCCGCAACCAGCGCGTCGAACTCTTCAGCCGACTTGAAGAAGTAGTGAACCCCGTCCTTTTCGCCGGGCCGTGCCGCCCGCGTGGTGGCGGAAACCGAGAGCCAAACTTCTGGATAGTTGTCCCTGATGTACGTAGATACGGTTCCCTTGCCAACGGCAGTGGGGCCTGCAAGGACGGTCAGTCCAGGATTCTTGCTCACGGATTCCTTCGGGGAGATGCGTCAAACGCGTTGCTGGGTATCCATAAAATCTACCAGCGCCCGGGCCTGATGGATTCCCAACCCCCGGATGCGCCGGGATCCGGCTATGCCAATTTCCGCCATGATCCCGGCCGCCCTGACGGGGCCAATGCCCGGCAAAGCCTCCAGCAATTCCACTACCCGCATGCGTGCGATTGCCTCATCAGAGGCACCTGACGAGATCAGCTCCGCAATGCTGACTTCGCCGCGCTTGAGCCGTTCCTTGGCGGCGGCACGCACTGCCCTCGCCTTGGCAGCCTTTTCCAGCGCATCGGAACGCTCTTGCGGTGTCAGCTCTTTAAGGCCCACTGCCAAACCCCTGTCAGATCGAGATTGTGATCCAGATCACGCGGACTGATCCTGAACCTACCGGCAGGGGCGCGGTTGCGCAATGAGGGTTGGCAACTTACTCCGAGCGAAGCCCATCAAGAGTCTCCTCAGTGGCGCCACGCAGCGCTGCAACGGCAGGACCAGCGGCAAGGATCCCACGGCTGGAAGTGGCCAAGACGCTGGGATACGCCTCGCCGAAGGTCGCTCGGAGATCTGCCGGCGTAGCGCCCTGGGCACCGAGTCCCGGGGCCAGGATGGCTCCGCGCACGGGACCAAGATCGATGTCCAGATCCTCCAGCGCCGAACCAATGGTGGCGCCCACGACCAAGCCAACAGAACCCAGGGCACCTTCATATCGCTGGTTTTCACCGGCAGCTGCGGCAACGATCCGGCGCGCGACGGAATCGCTTCCCCCAACGTGCTGGACCGATTTTCCTTCAGGGTTGGACGTCAGCGCCAGTACGAACACTCCCCTGCCATACTGGGCTGCCAGATCCAACGCCGGGCGAAGCGACTCAAAGCCGAGATAAGGGCTCAGGGTTACAGAGTCCGCAGCCAAGGACGACCCATCGCGGAGCCAGGCGTCAGCGTAGGCAGCCATGGTGGAGCCGATGTCGCCGCGCTTGGCATCCGCGATACTGAGGACCCCGGCCTCCGCAGACGCGGCCAGTGTCCGCTCCAGCACGGCCATGCCGGCCGAGCCGTGGCGCTCGTAAAGCGCCACTTGAGGTTTCACCGCGGCAGCGAGCGAAGCTACGGCCTCCACGACTGTCAGCGAGAAGCGCTCCAGCCCTGCGACGTCGTCGTTCAACCCCCAGTCCGCCAACAACTGCGGATGCGGGTCAATCCCAACGCACAGCGGACCGCGGGAGGCCATGGCGGCAGCCAGCCGGGAGCCGAAAGACTCCCGGGCCGGCCGGGGCGCTTGCTGCGTTGCTGTGGACTCAGGCATGTGCGGCTTCCACTGCGGCCGCCAGGTTGGCTGCGTGCTCCTGCAGGCTGGTCACCGACCACTCATAGGTGCGCAGGGCTTCAATCGCCTGAACTGCGGCGTTGAACTCCGCGACCGTAGTGATGCAGGGAATGCCGATGGACGTTGCTGCAGCACGGAGTTCGTATCCGTCGCTGCGGGCTTCACCGCCGGAAGGCGTATTGAAGACCATGTCGATCTCGCCGGCGATGACGAGGTCCGCAATGGTCCCTTCGCCTTCGGCGCTGCTGCCCTCGGCCACCTTGCGGACCGGCGTCGCCTGGATGCCGTTGCGGCGCAGGACATCGGCGGTGCCACCGGTGGAAACGATCTCAAAGCCGAGATCCGAGAGCCGCTTGACACCCATGATCACCGAACGCTTGTCGCGGTTGGCCACGGAAACGAAGATCTTGCCCTCGGTGGGCAATGCGTTGTTGGCGGCTGCCTGGCTCTTGGCGAAGGCGGTATCGAAATGCTTGTCGATACCCATCACTTCACCGGTAGAACGCATTTCCGGGCCGAGCAGGGAGTCGACCACCTTGCCTTCCGGCGTACGGAAGCGGCTGAACGGCAGGACGGCTTCCTTCACGGCAACCGGGGCGTCCAAAGGCAGCGTGGAACCGTCACCGGTCTCCGGCAGCATCTTGTAGGCGCTGCGGAGCTGGTTGATGGTAACGCCGGTACCGATGAGGGCAGCGGCCTTGGCCATCTGCACGCCCGTGGCCTTGGAGACGAACGGCACCGTGCGGGAGGCACGCGGGTTGGCTTCGAGGACATACAGGACATCGGAAGCCAGCGCGAACTGGATGTTGATAAGCCCGCGAACGCCTACACCCTCGGCGATCGCCCGGGTAGCGGTACGCACGCGCTCGATGACGTTGTTGCCCAGGGTGATCGGAGGCAGGACGCAGGCAGAGTCACCGGAGTGGATACCGGCTTCTTCGATGTGCTCCATGATGCCGCCGAGGTACATGTCCGTGCCGTCGAAGAGCGCGTCCACGTCGATCTCCACCGCGTCTTCGAGGAAGCGGTCGATCAGCACCGGGTGGTCCGGGGTGATTTCCGTGGCATTGGCAATGTAGCGGGAGAGGTTGGCTTCGTCGTAGACAATCTCCATGCCGCGGCCGCCCAGGACGTAGGACGGGCGGACCAGCACCGGATAGCCGATTTCGTCGGCGATCTTCTTGGCGTCCTCGAAGGAAACGGCGGTGCCGTTCTTCGGGGAGGTCAGGCCGGCTTCATCCAGGACGCGGGCAAAGGCGCCGCGGTGTTCGGCAAGGTCGATCGCTTCCGGCGAGGTCCCCAGGATGGGAACACCGGCGTCGGCGAGCTGCTGTGCCAGCTTCAGCGGAGTTTGCCCACCGAGCTGTACGAAGACGCCCATGACGCCGCCCGTGCGCTCCTCGGCCGCAATGACCTCGAGGACATCTTCGAGGGTCAGCGGCTCGAAGTACAGGCGCGTGGAGACGTCGTAGTCCGTGGAGACGGTCTCGGGGTTGCAGTTGACCATGACGGTCTCATAGCCGGCCTTGCGCAGCGCCATGGAGGCGTGGACGCAGGAGTAGTCGAACTCGATGCCCTGGCCGATGCGGTTGGGGCCCGAGCCGAGGATGATCACGGAGGGCTTGGAGTGCAGGCCTACTTCGTCTTCCTCGTCGTAGGAGGAGTAGTGGTACGGCGTGTAGGCCGCGAACTCTGCGGCGCAGGTGTCAACGGTCTTGTAGACCGGGCGGATGCCCAGGGCCTGGCGAACCCCGCGGACGACGGCCTCGTTGTTGTGGGTCAAGGCACCGATCTGCTCGTCGGAGAAGCCGTGGCGCTTGGCGTTGCGCAGCATTTCCTCGGTGAGCACGCCGGCCTTGCGGATCTCCTGGGCGGTCTCGTTGAGCAACTGCAGCTGGTCCAGGAACCAGGGATCGATCTTGGTGGCCTCGAAGAGGTCTTCCACGGTGGCGCCACCCAGGAGGGCCCGCTGTACCTGGTGCAGGCGGTCTGTGGTGGGACGCTTGGCCTTCTCGATGAGTTCGGCGACTTCGTATTCCGGCACGGAGCTGAAGTCCAGCTGCGAACCCTTCTGCTCCAGGGAGCGCAGGGCCTTCTGCAGGGCTTCGGTGAAGTTGCGGCCCATGGCCATGGCTTCGCCTACGGACTTCATGGTGGTGGTCAGCGTGTTGTCCGCTGCCGGGAACTTCTCGAACGCGAAGCGCGGAACCTTGACCACGACGTAGTCGAGGGTCGGCTCGAAGGACGCCGGCGTCTTCTGCGTGATGTCGTTCGGAATCTCGTCCAAGGTGTACCCCAAGGAGAGCTTGGTGGCGATCTTGGCGATGGCAAAACCCGTTGCCTTGGAGGCAAGGGCCGAAGAGCGGGAAACACGCGGGTTCATCTCGATGACCACCACACGGCCCGTGGCGGGGTCGATGGCGAACTGGATGTTGCAGCCACCGGTGTCCACGCCCACCTCGCGAATGACGGCAATGGAGACGTCGCGCAGCTTCTGGTATTCGCGGTCGGTAAGGGTCAGCGCCGGAGCAACCGTGATGGAGTCACCGGTGTGGACGCCCACGGGATCGAAGTTCTCGATGGAACAGACAACAACGACGTTGTCGTTCTTGTCGCGCATCATCTCCAGCTCGTATTCCTTCCAGCCGAGGATGCTCTCTTCGAGCAGGACCTCGGTGGTGGGGCTGTACTGGAGTCCCTGGCCAACAATGCGGCGGAGGTCGTCCTCGTTGTAGGCCAGGCCGGAACCCAGGCCACCCATGGTGAAGGACGGGCGAACCACCATCGGGTAACCCAGGTCCTCGGCAGCGGCGAAGGCCTCTTCCATGGTGTGGATGATGTGGCTGCGGGCAGATTCCGCACCACAGCGCTCCACGACGCCCTTGAACTTCTCGCGGTCTTCGCCCAGCTCGATGGCGGCAATATTCGCGCCAATGAGTTCCACGTTGTACTTCTCCAGCACACCGTTCTTGTCCAGCGCGATGGCGGTGTTCAAGGCAGTCTGGCCGCCCAGGGTGGGCAGGATGGCGTCCGGACGCTCCTTGGCGATGATCTTCTCCACCACCTCCGGCGTGATGGGCTCAACGTAGGTGGCATCGGCGAACTCGGGGTCCGTCATGATGGTGGCCGGGTTGGAGTTCACAAGGATGACGCGCAGGCCCTCCTCCTTGAGGACCCGGAGTGCCTGGGTACCGGAGTAGTCGAACTCAGCCGCTTGGCCGATGACGATGGGGCCGGAACCGATGACGAGGACGCTCTTGAGATCTGTACGCTTGGGCATTACTTCTTGTCCTCAGTCTTGGAATCGGTGGAGTTGGCGTCTGTGGCCTTGGACTTGGTATCGGCCATGAGGTCGATGAAGCGATCGAAGAGGTACGCGGCATCGTGCGGGCCGGCCGCAGCTTCGGGGTGGTACTGGACCGAGAACGCCGGGATGTCGAGGCAGGCGAGTCCTTCAACGACGTCGTCGTTCAACGACACGTGGCTGACTTCCACGCGGCCGTAGCGCTCTTCCGGTGCCACTGTGGCGCCGTTCAGCGGCGCGTCCACCGCGAAGCCGTGGTTCTGCGAGGTGATTTCAACCTTGCCCGTGCGACGGTCCATGACGGGCTGGTTGATGCCGCGGTGGCCGTAGCGGAGCTTGTACGTGCCGAAGCCAAGGGCGCGGCCCAGGATCTGGTTGCCGAAGCAGATGCCGAAGTACGGGAGCTTCTCGTCCAGCACCGAACGCAGAAGCGACACCTGGTGGTCTGCCGTAGCAGGGTCGCCAGGTCCGTTGGACATGAAGAAGCCATCCGGGTTGACCGCGTTGACGTCGTCAAGGGTGGACGTTGCGGGCAGGACGTGCACGCGTACACCTCGCTCGGCGAAGCGCACCGGAGTCATTGCCTTGATGCCGAGGTCTACGGCAGCGATGGAGAAGCGCGGCTCACCTTCCCAGCCGTGATCCTTCGGCTCCACGATGTAGGTCTCGTCGATGGAGACTTCCTCTGCGAGGGCTGCACCTTCCATGGGGGCGCTGGCCAGTACCGCGTCCAGCAGTTCCTTGTCGGTAGCCTGTGCGGCCTCGCCGGAGAAGATGCCTGCGCGCATGGTCTTGTGTTCGCGGAGGTGTCGGGTGATGGCACGGGTGTCCACGCCTTGGATGCCAACGATTCCCTGGTCAACGAGTTCGTCATCGAGGCTGCGCTCGGAACGCCAGTTGGAGGGTCGGCGGGCGGCGTCGCGCACAATGTATCCGGCCACCCAGATGCGCCGGGATTCAGCGTCATCGCTGTTGACGCCGGTGTTGCCGATGTGCGGCGCCGTTTGGACTACCAGCTGGCGGGCGTAGGAGGGGTCGGTGATGGTCTCCTGGTAGCCGGTCATGCCGGTGGCGAAGACTGCTTCACCGAGCGCCGTGCCCTGGGCTCCGTAGCTGCGGCCGCGGAACATGCGGCCGTCTTCGAGCACCAGCACTGCTGCTGAGGGGGTGGGTGTGGTGGCTGCTTTACTATCCGTCACTTTATTACTTTCCACTATCGGCATCTGCCTGAGGGGCTGCGGAGATCAATTCTTGGAGGGCATCGAGGAGGAGCTGTTTGTCTGCTGCATGCCTGGATCGGAAGCCGGTGTCGACTTCCCGGGCGCCCAGCTTCCAGCTGATGACCAGGAGCCCGTCTTTCTCAACGAACTTGCCTGCCATGCCGTTTGCTTCACGACTGTCCACCAAAGCGGAGCGAGGGACGAACACCGGGCCGGCACCGGAGCGGTCGAACAACACGCCTTCAGCGTGGATGCTCAGTTCCGCGGTGGTCCGGATGCCCAGGCCATGGACCGCGATCCGGTCCAGCCAGTCACCGGCCGTAGTGGTGGCCACGTACTGGCCTTCCGCCACGACAGTGGCCGGCGTCAGCTGCTCGGGCACCTCGGGAAGGCGTTCGACGTCGGCTTGTCGCCTGAGCCGGTTACGCCACCCCAGCCAGATCATCGCCAGGACGACGATGATCAACGGCACCGTGATCAACACGGTAAGAGTTTGGTTGTCCATTAGTTGCTGCTGACTGCCGGGTACCTGTACGGCGTGTTGAGCTTGCCGTCGAGGACCGTGGGGTGGCCCTTGAAGAAGGTAGCCACCACGGATCCGGGCAGTTCTTTGCCCTTGAACGGTGAATTGCGGCCCATGGTTGCCATTTTATGAGGGTCAACGGTCCAACGTGCAGCCGGGTCCACCAAGATGACGTTGGCGGGCTCGCCAACCTCCAGCGGACGGCCTTGGTCAGCGACTCGGCCAATGACCGCGGGAGTGAAGGAGGTGACCCTGGCGAAGTCCGCCCATGTCATGAGGCCGGTTTCGATCATGGTTTCCTGAACCACGGAGAGAGCCGTTTCCAGGCCGGTCATGCCCATGGCCGCCTGCGCCCATTCGCATTCCTTGTGTTCGCTGGGGTGCGGGGCGTGGTCGGTTCCCACGACATCGATGGTGCCATCCGCCAAACCGTCACGAAGGGCCTGCACATCTGCGTCCGTGCGCAACGGCGGGTTCACCTTGTACACCGGATCGTAGCTGCGGACCAACTCATCCGTGAGGAGAAGGTGGTGCGGGGTGACTTCAGCCGTGACGTTGATGCCACGAGCCTTTGCCCAACGCACAATTTCAACGGACCCTGCGGTGGAGACGTGGCAGACGTGCAGGCGGGAACCAACGTGCTGGGTCAACAAGACATCGCGGGCGATGATGCTCTCTTCGGCCACAGCCGGCCAGCCCGTGAGTCCGAGGACCGCGGAAACGGCGCCTTCGTTCATCTGTGCCCCGGCCGTAAGGCGGGGTTCCTGCGCGTGCTGGGCCACCACACCGTCGAACGCTTTGACGTATTCCAGCGCGCGGCGCATCAGGACGGGGTCGTGCACGCAGATGCCGTCATCGGAGAACATCCGGACCTGGGCGCGGGAGTCAGCCATGGCGCCCAACTCTGCGAGTTGCTCGCCGGCCAAGCCCACGGTGACTGCACCCACCGGGCGGACATCCACCCAGCCGGACGCACGGCCCAGGCTGTGGACCTGCTCAACGACGCCGGCGGTGTCCGCGACAGGGTTGCTGTTGGCCATGGCGTGGACGGCGGTGAAGCCACCGAGGGCAGCAGCGCGGGTGCCGGTCTCCACAGTCTCGGCGTCCTCGCGGCCGGGTTCACGCAAGTGGGTGTGGACGTCCACCATGCCCGGCAGGGCTACCAGGCCCTTGCCATCGATGACAGTGGCGTTCTCATCGGTGAGGTCCTTACCGCGGGCGGCAATGACGCCGTCGCGGATCAACAGGTCCTCGGCCTCCCCGCCCAGAACGGCGGCCCCACGGATCAGGTAAGTTTTCTCGGCCATCAGTTGCTCTCCTTGCTGGACTGGCTTGCGAAAGCCGGTGTAGCTGCGTTCGTGGGGGCTGCTTCGCGGGAGTCTCCGGAGAGCAGCAGGTACAGGGCGGCCATGCGGACCGATACACCGTTGCGCACTTGGGCAAGAACGGTGGACCGGGGCGAGTCTGCCGCAGCGGAAGAAATCTCCAGGCCACGGTTCATGGGGCCGGGATGCATGATGATGGTGTCCTTCATGCCCAGGTCATCCAGGGCACGCAGCCGGGCGTCGTCGAAGCCCCAACGCCGCGAGTACTCGCGGGTGGACGGGAAGAACGAGGCGTTCATGCGCTCTCCCTGGACGCGCAGCATCATCATGGCGTCGATGCCCGCTTCCAGCGTCTGGTCCAGGTTGTAGCTGACCTTGCAAGGCCAGTGTTCGACGCCGATGGGCAGCAGCGTTGGCGGCGCCACCAACGTGACCTCGGCACCCAGCGTTTTCAGCAACCAGACGTTGGAACGGGCAACCCGGGAGTGCAGGACATCGCCGGCGATCGCCACGCGCATGCCCTTCAGGTCTGCGCCCGTGGACGCTGTTCCGTTGAGCTGCGACCAGTGCCGGCGCATGGTGAAGGCGTCCAGCAGTGCCTGGGTGGGGTGCTCATGCGTGCCGTCACCTGCGTTGATGACGGCGGCGTCGATCCAGTCCGTGGCCGCGAGCCGGTGCGGAGCACCGGAGGCCCAGTGACGGATGACGACGGCGTCCGCACCCATGGCGGCGAGGGTCTGTGCAGTGTCCTTGAGGGACTCGCCCTTGGAAACCGAGGACCCCTTGGCGGCGAAGTTGATCACGTCGGCAGACAGGCGCTTCGCCGCTGCCTCGAAGGAGATCCGCGTACGGGTGGAGTCTTCGAAGAAGAGGTTGACCACGGTGCGGCCGCGAAGGGCAGGAAGCTTCTTCACCTCGCGATCACCGACGGCCGACATTTCTTCAGCTGTGTCCAGGACACGGATGGCGTCGGCCGCGCTGAGGTTCTCAGTGGAAAGAAGGTGCTTCACTTGCCTGCCTCGATAACTACCTCGTTGACGGGCACACCATCGACCGAATCGATTTCCTCGAGGTGGACGCGAACCTTTTCCGAGGATGACGTAGGCAGGTTCTTGCCCACGTGGTCTGCGCGGATGGGAAGCTCGCGGTGGCCCCTGTCCACCAGCACGGCAAGGCGGACAATCCGGGGACGGCCAAGGTCCACCAAGGCGTCCAAAGCGGCGCGGATGGTGCGCCCCGAGTACAGGACGTCGTCAATCAGGACAACTACTTTATTGTCGATTCCGGTCAAAGGGAGCCGGGTGTGGCGTGGGGGCCGAGTGGGCTGGTGGGAGAGGTCGTCACGGAACATGGTGACATCCAGCTGGCCAACGATCGTCTCGGCGTTGACCGTGGAGTCCGCTGCCGCGATTTTGGCAGCAAGCCTGACGGCCAAAGGATAGCCGCGGCTGGGAATGCCCAACAGGACCAGGTCCTGGGAGCCTTTGTTGGCTTCGAGGATCTCGTGGGCGATACGAGTGAGCGCACGATCAATGTCCGCCTGGTTGAGGACAACCCGCGACGGCACGTGCGCTGAAGTGACTTCAGTCATCGCTCGTCTCCCCTTTCCCCGCCTCACGGGACGGAATTAAAAAAGGAATATTTGCTTTTCCAAGCTACCACAGCGGCCACTGGCCACCGCGACCAGCGCCAAGGTGGGAGGTGAGTTTAAGCTCACACCCGCTGCCGTGGAATAGGCTCTTGCCCATGAGCACGAACCACCACGGCCAGCCCGGCGGGCACCCGTATCCGCGACCATATCTGGAGCCTGGCGCCAACCCCACGTGGATCGGCCGCGTGCAGCCGGGAAACTACCAACCAGCCCCCGGAAATCCCACGTCGCTTCCCCAGCAGACATGGGCTGTGCCACCGGCGCCGGCAGGCCGCCGGACGTGGGGAACACTCCCGCTGTTGATCGTAGGTGGAGTACTGGCCCTGGGCAGCTTGCTGTTGGTGGTTCCCTTCCTCCTCGGCAATACCGGCATCACCGGTTTCGTGATCGGTTTCATTGCTTCGCTGATTCCATTGACCGTAGTGCTGTTGACGGTGCGCCTTATTGATCGTTGGGAGCCTGAGCCAAAGCGTCTCCTGTGGTTTGCCTTTACGTGGGGGGCCGCCGTCTCCATAGCCGGAACACTCCTGATCCAACCCCTCTTCGCGCTTGCCGCGCCCACAACCAGCGAGGAAGCCTTTACCTATTTCATGGCCACGGTACAGGCACCGATCGTGGAGGAATTCACCAAGTCCTTGGGCCTTCTGGTGCTGATCCTGGCCGCGCGGAAGTACTTCGATGGTCCCGTGGACGGCGTGGTGTTCGCCTTCACCATCGCTGCCGGGTTCGCCTTCACAGAGAACATCCTCTACTTCGGCAGAGAAATCGCGTCATCGACTGATCCCGGCACCGACCTGGTTCGCATCTTTATTCTTCGAGGCGTCATGTCGCCCTTCGCCCACGCGGTGTTCACCGGGACAACCGGCCTGATCATGGGCTTTGCTGCCCGGAAATGGCACTCAGGGTATGCCGTCCTGGCCTTTTTCATCGGTTTGCTGCCCGCGATGTTCCTGCACAACCGCTGGAACAGCATGGGCCAGAACTTCCTGGTGGAGTATTTTGTGGTCCAGGTGCCGATCTTCCTGGTCGCAGCTGTCGGCATCATCTTGCTTCGCGTTGCCGAGGGAAAGCTCACCCGCCAACGGCTGCTTGAGTATGCCCGGGCGGGTTGGTTCACGCCGGCGGAAGTGGAAATGCTGGCCACCTCCAGGGGAAGAAGGCAGGCACTTCGCTGGGCGTCGGCGCGGGGCCGGGGCGCCCAGATGAAAGCCTTCATCAAGGAAGCCACCGCCTTGGCCTTTACGCGGCAACGCATCCTCAGTGGCCGCGACATCCAGGTTCACCAACACGACGAACTGGAACATCTCCGCACCATCCCGGCGCTCAGGTCGGCAGTCCTCGCATGAGGCAAAAGGACCCGCCCCCTCAGTTTCCTGGGGAAGCGGGTCCTCTGTGTTCAAATACCGAAGTGGTTGCCGCCTAGGCGAGCAGTGACGGCTTGAGCTTCTGAAGGCGCCCAAGCAGTCCGTTGATGAACGCTGGAGACTCATCAGTGGACATCGTCTTGGCGAGGGCTACAGCTTCGCTCACTGCCACACCGTCCGGGACTTCGTCGTTGTAAAGGAGTTCCCACGCACCGATACGGAGAATGATGCGGTCCACGGACGGCATCCGCTCCAACGTCCAGCCTTGGGCGTACGTCTGCAGGAACTCGTCGATGGTTGCCTGCATGGAAACAACGCCTTCCACGATTTCCACCGTGTACGGGTTGATGACCAAGTCTGTCTTCTCCCGGCGCGCTGTCATCGCGTCAAAGGCAGAAACGGAACGTTGCTCCGCCTCGAAAAGTACTTCGAGTGCCCTGCTACGGGCTTTACCGCGTGCGCTCACTAGTCGTTGACCCGGCCCAGGTAGCTGCCATCGCGGGTGTCTACCTTGACCTTGGTGCCCTGCTCAACGAACAGCGGAACCTGGATCTCGTAGCCGGTTTCAACGGTGGCCGGCTTGGTGCCTGCCGAGGACCGGTCGCCCTGAAGGCCCGGCTCAGTGTAGGTGATTTCCAGAACGACGCTCGGGGGAAGTTCAATGTACAGCGGGGTGCCCTCGTGGATGGCGATATTCACCATCTGGTTCTCGAGCATAAAGTTGGTGGCGTCGCCGACGGTTGCACCGGAGACGGTGATCTGGTCGTAGTCCTGGGTGTCCATGAAGACGAAGTCTTCGCCATCCTGGTACAGGTACTGGTAGTCGCGGCGGTCAACCGTTGCGGTTTCAATCTTCAGGCCGGCGTTGAAGGTCTTGTCCACCACCTTGCCGGACATGACGTTGCGCATTTTGGTGCGGACGAAGGCGCCGCCCTTGCCCGGCTTGACGTGCTGGAACTCGATGATGTTCCAGAGCTGGCCCTCGAGCTTCAGTACGGTCCCGTTCTTGATGTCGTTTGTGGTTGCCACTCGTATCCTCTGGTTAATCGCACTGGTTCTAGCTGCCAGCTGTCTATGCCAAGCAGGCGTGCCATTCGGCGCGCCAGCGCGTATTTATCAAAAATCCAAGAACCATTCTACCGGCAAATGAGCCGAACCCTCGCGAGTGGCAATTTCCGCAGCGTTCAGGAAGCGACTTCCATGACATCCCGGGCACGCTGCAGGGCCACAGCGGAAGAGTAAATCAGCGCGGCATCGGCGGCCATTGCCACCCGAAGGTCCAGCGCTTTGGCGAACTCTTCTGATGCCGCCAACGCATTTCCGCTCACGAAATACGCGCGCCCCAGATACTGGCGGACGATGGCTTCCTTGGAACTCCCCTGGACCTCGTGCAGCAGGTGTCGGAACAACTGCACTGCACGGTCCAGGCGGTTGGTTGCACGATGGACCTCAGCTTCGAAGATCCGGAGCCGGAACGACTCGGGATCCTTGTAGCGGGCTTCGGCCAGGAGTTCGGCCGCTTCCTTGGGCTGGTTCTCCAGCAGGAGCGCCATAATTCGATCAGCAGGGTCTTCCGAGGCCGCAAGCGCGGTCTCCATGACCTCCTCGTTGACGACCACAGGCAACAAGGTGTCCGGGTTCATCCGGACCCCAGGGAAGCCGGCTGTCGGCCAGTCGCTCACGCCTTCACGAACGGCGACCGTCATGATGCGATCTCCTGGTAGGCGGCAAACAACAGGGAGGTATCGGGAACGTCCAGAATGCCTGGCTTGGCCACGCCATCGAGGACAACGAAGCGGAGCAAGTCACCGCGGGATTTCTTGTCGCGGCGCATGCCGTCCAGCAAACCCTGCCATCGGTCCCTGCGGTACGTGATGGGAAGGCCCAGGCTTTCCAGTATGGTGCGGTGCCGATCCGCATCGGTATCCGACAACCGGCCCACGCTGCGTGACAGCTCAGCGGCAAACATCATGCCCACCGAGACCGCGGCACCGTGGCGCCACGAATAGCGTTCCACGAGTTCGATGGCGTGGCCCAAGGTGTGGCCGTAGTTCAGGATCTCCCTCAGGCCGGACTCCTTGAGGTCCTGGGAAACGACGTCAGCCTTCACCGTGATGGCGCGCTCAATGAGCTCGCGGACCACTTCCGACCCCGGGTCCATCACGGCGTCGGTGTTCTTCTCCACCAGGTCAAGGATTGCGGGATCAGCGATGAATCCGCACTTGATGACTTCTGCCATGCCGGAAATGAGCTCGTTCTTTGGCAGCGTCTGCAGGGTGTCAAGGTCGGCCAAGACTGCGGCGGGCGGGTGGAACGACCCCACAAGGTTTTTGCCCTCCGCGGTGTTGATGCCGGTCTTGCCCCCCACCGAGGCATCAACCATGCCCAAGAGGCTCGTGGGCATGTGGATGACCTTGACGCCACGAAGCCACGTCGCTGCCACGAATCCCGCGAGGTCGGTGACCGCACCGCCACCGACAGCCACGATGGCATCCGATCGGGTGAAATCGTTCTGACCCAGCACCTGCCAGCAGAATGCGGCAACCTGGATGTGCTTGCCTTCCTCCGCGTCCGGAATTTCGGCTGTGAGCGCCGTGAATCCGGCAGCGTCGAGCTCATCACGGACGGTATCCCCGGTCAACCGCAGAGCACGGGGGTGGATGACCAGAACGCGTCGGACACGCTCGCCGAGTTTGTCAGGCAGCGTTCCCAGAAGGCCACGGCCCACCACGACGTCGTAGTTCTCATTGGCTGACTGGCCGGTCACCTTGATGACAGTTGCTTCGTTGCTCACTTTTCAACTTCCTCTTTCAAGGCTGCATGCTGGCGCAGCCGCTCCTCCAACTGGAGGCCGATTTCCGCCACGGATCCTGAACGGACGTCCATGACGATATCCGCGAGTCGTTCATAGACGGGACGCCTGGTGGCAAACAAGGCTTCCCATCGGGTCATTGCGTCGCCTTGCAAAAGCGGCCTGCCGGTGTTTCGCGCAATCCGGTCTGCAACGGTTTCCGCGTCGCATTCCAGATAAACCACAGTGCATTCCCCCAGCAACTGCTGCGTGCCGGAGTCGAGAACTGCTCCTCCACCCAACGAGATGATGGCCGGCTGTGCTTTGGCGGACTCGATGGACTTCGCCACCGCCCTTGCTTCGATCTCGCGAAAGGCGTGCTCTCCCCGCCCGGCAAAGATGTCCGCGATGCTGCCGTGGGCAGCAACCACTACTGCGTCGGTGTCCACAAACGGCAGACCGAGTTGCTGGGCCAACTGCTGGCCAATGGCCGACTTGCCAACAGCCATGGGACCCACCAGGACAACGGGACGGCTGGGGCAGCCATCCGGGATAGCGCGGACCACTACCGGCCGACCGAGTCCAAGGTGGCCGGGATGCTGTCGAGGTAGCTTTGCAGGTTTCGCTGGGTCTCAGCAACGGAGTCGCCACCGAACTTCTCGGCAACGGCTTCGGCCAGAACGAGCGCCACCATGGCTTCGGCAACAACGCCTGCCGCAGGAACCGCGCAGACGTCGGAACGCTGGTGGTGGGCCTTGGCAGGCTCACCCGTGCTGACATCAATGGTGCGCAGGGCACGCGGTACAGTCGCGATGGGCTTCATGGCAGCGCGAACACGCAGGACCTCGCCGATGCTCATGCCGCCTTCAATGCCGCCGGCCCGGTTGGTCTGGCGGACGATCTTGCCGTTCTCGTCCTTGAGGATCTCATCGTGGGCCGCGGAGCCGCGGCGGGCCGCCGTAAGGAAGCCGTCGCCGACCTCAACGGCCTTGATGGCCTGGATGCCCATCAGCGCAGCGGCCAGCCTCGAATCGAGTCGACGATCCCAGTGCACGTA
Organism: Paenarthrobacter sp. FR1; assembly: GCF_051106045.1. NCBI lineage: Bacteria > Bacillati > Actinomycetota > Actinomycetes > Micrococcales > Micrococcaceae > Paenarthrobacter > Paenarthrobacter sp. FR1. Next base: position 157,501 of record NZ_JBPFSF010000006.1, read on the forward strand.
GCTGCCCAGTCCCGGCGGCAGCCCGTAGGCCAGGACCTCAACGACACCGCCGAGGGTTTCGCCTTCCTTGTGGGCGGCATCCACCTCGGCAACCATCGCGTCGGAGGTTTCGCGGTCGAAACAGCGCAAGGGATCAGCGTCGAGGGCAATGACGTCCCTCGGCGACGGCAGTGGCCGGCCTTCGGGAACTGTGACGCTGGCAATGGACACCGTGTGGCTCACCAGTTCGACGCCGAGTTGCTTCAGGAACTGGGCAGCAACGGTACCCAGGGCAACACGCGTGGCGGTCTCGCGCGCACTGGCACGTTCAAGAACCGGTCGGGCTTCGTCGAAGCCGTACTTCTGCATGCCCGTGAAATCCGCATGTCCTGGGCGTGGACGCGTCAAAGGGGCGTTGCGGGCCTGGTCGGCGAGGACCTCGGGGTCCACGGGGTCAGCAGACATGATCTGCTCCCACTTGGGCCACTCGGTATTGCCAACCTGGATGGCCACCGGGCCACCTTGTGTGAGCCCGTGCCGGACGCCACCCATGATGGTGACCTCGTCCTGCTCGAACTTCATGCGGGCACCACGGCCATAACCCAGGCGGCGACGCGCCAACGCGTCACGAATCTGCCCGCTGGTGAGCTCAACACCAGCAGGTACGCCTTCAACAATTCCGATCAGTGCCGGACCATGGGATTCACCGGCAGTCAACCAACGCAACATATAACCAATCCTGCCATGTAAGGCCTCTAGAACACTCGCCGGGGAAGCCCGACTGAGTCGCACATCACATCTATGACGGCGGCATCCACGTCACAGCCGCTGAAGCGCCTGATCTGCTCGGCCGCCTGGTACATCAGCATCTCCAGTCCCGGGACCACAGCTCCGCCATGGCCATGCCACACTTCGGCAAGGCGGCTTGGCCAGGGATCGTAGGCAACGTCCAAGAGGACACCGGCGCCGGTGCCCGGCAGTGCTGCGAGCTGTTCCGCCAAATCATCGGCGGCGCGGGGCGGGAAGGTTGAGATCACCAGTTCCGTTCCTGCCACTGCAGCGGCAGCTTCCGTCAGTGGCCGGACGGTGACGGAAATTCCGACGGCGGCCGCAGCAGCTACTGCGTCCCCTGCACGGCCGGCATCGCGAACAAAAACGTCGACGTGGCGGGTCCCGAGTTCCTGGACGGCTGCAACAGCCGCAGCCGACGTACCACCGCCGCCAAGAATGGCCGCGTGGGGTGTGGAAGCCACGCCCGCATAGCGAACCGACTCAACGATCCCGGCGACATCGGTGTTGTACCCGACGCGACGCACCAACCCGCCGTCGTGCTCGAACACAACAGTATTGATGACACCCAAGTGGGCGCCGGCGCCGCGGACCTCATCCACTTCTTTGACCATGGCCGATTTCAGCGGCATGGTCACCGACAGGCCGCACCAGGAGTGGTCCCCACGGAGTGATTCCATGAACGACGGAAGCGTCTCTTCCGTAACGTCGATGGCTGAGTACTCGATGTCAACGCCCAGTTTGGCGTAGGCGGCAGTGTGCAGTGCCGGCGATTTCGAGTGCGAGATCGGGTGCCCCAGGACTGCGGCGCGACGACTCACACACACCGTCCCGCGTTGGCCTGGCACCATGCGTTGTATTGGGCAACGTACGTGTTGTGCTCAGCCAGCGTCTTGGAGAACTTGGTCTCCTTGGTATCAAGGTTGATGGTCACCCAGTAGAGGTACTCGTTCTGGGTAGGTTTGGCCGCTGCATCGATGGCGGTCTTGCCCGGTGAGCCAATGGGCCCGGCCGGCAAGCCAACGTTGGCGTAGGTGTTGTACGTGTTGGACTTATCGGCCTTCTCTTCCTCGGTGAGGTGGAAGGATTTCTTTCCCAGTCCGTAGGTCACCGTGGCATCCGATTGAATCAGGCCGCTGGTCTCCACGTTATTTGGCTTGAGCCTGTTGTAGATGGCGCCGGCCACGTTACCGTAGTCCGCCTGCCCACCTTCAGCCTGGACGATGCTCGCAATGGTGACCGTGTCGTACTGCTTGGCGGAATCCGTAATTCCCTGGGACTTGAGTTCGTCCAGTGTGGTGGTCACCAGCTTCTGGATGATGTCCTTGGCCGGTGTACCAAGTGCAAAGCGATACTCTCCGGGCGCCAGGAAACCCTCAAGGTTCTTGGCCTTGGCAGGGACACCAAACTGCCCCGGCGCCTGATTGAGGGCGTTGAGTTCCTGCATGGGAATGCCCGAACCCTTGGAGATCGCCTCCAACGACTCGTTGATCCGCAGTCCAGCGCTCAAGGCGAAGTACATGACTTTGGAAGCATCCTTATTGACCAGCACGGCCACGGCATCGGAGTTCTTCATCTGGGTACGGAACGTGAATTCCCCGGGAGACAGCTCACCGCCCTCACTGAGGAATTCCTTGACGAACGCATCGGCGTCGGCCACTACTCCGTTTTGTACCAGGGTGGTGGCAACCACCTTGGGTCCGGAGCCTTCGGCCACGGTGATGTTGACAGAACCGGTACCCGGCCCCGGGTAGTCGGTGACTTTATCCATGCCCAGCAAAGGCTTCAGGAATTGGGCGCCAATGGCTATGGCGGCTACGAAGACACCCAGCGTGATCAGGAGGGCAAGCACCCGACGGCGGCGACGCGCCTTCTTGGCTGCGGCTTTGGACGCCGTATTTTCAACGGGAGCAATCAAAACGTGATGGGGGTCGTCGTGGTGAAGCTCATCGTGGAGTTCTTCATGGGCCTCGAAGCCGTAGTGGGCGTCGTGCTCCTCGAAGTGGTCGCCATGGGCCGACTCTTCCGCGTGTTCCGCGTGGACGTGGTCAGCATGGACCTGTTCAGCATCGATGTGCTCAGGTTCCAGATGGTCTTCATGAGTGCCGGCCTCGGGGGCAGCAACACCATCCACCTGGACCTCGGCATGCTGCTCCTCCGTTGCCGCTGCGGCCGAAGGAGACTCCACAACCGGTACCGCAGCAGAGACAGGCTGGGCTGAAGGAACCGGAGGAGCAACCACCGGCTTGGCAACAGGCTCGGACGTAGCTTCAGGTTCAGGCTTGCCTTGAGAAACAGGCGGATCCACCGGAACCGGTGGTGCGGCGGGCGTTGGGGGAACAGCAGGCACTGGACGGGGCAGTTCAGGCTCAACATTGGCTGGGGCTGCAGCCTCCCCCGGAGTCGCTTCGGGAACGGGTACCACGTTGTGGTTCTGCGTGGCGAGGAATCGTTCCCGCGCCCGCAGCTCTTTGCGGGTCAGCGGCATGCCGCCGCTGGCGGCACCGCTGGAGGGGTCGTTGTTGACCGGGCTCACAGTTGCAGTCCCCTCGTAGAAGAATCGGGTTCACTGCCGGAGGCAGCCCGCAGCGTTGGGGCACTGCTGGGCTTTTCGGACTGCACCGGTGCCTGCACTCGGCGGCCAACGTCCGTTCCTCTGGCTTTTTGCATGTCGATCGCGTGCTGAAGTATTCCAGCAGCAGCAACCTGATCAACCACTTTACGGTGGTTCTTGCTGCTCATGCCAGCTTCATGCAGGTTGCGGTGTGCCGTCACGGTGGAAAGCCGCTCATCCACGAGGTTCACGGGAATGTCCAAACCGGCCCGGACCAGCTCACCCACAAGGAGCTCGGCGTATTCGGTGGCCATGCTCGCGGACCCGCGTTCCTCGCCTTTCATGGTCCTCGGAAGGCCCACGAAAATTTGCACTGCCGGCAAATCCGCTGCGTGCTTTACCACCAGACGGATGTCGGAATTTTTCTTCGCGTCCCGCCCCACTGTCTTAAACGGCGTGGCCAGGATTCCGTCGGGATCGCTGATGGCGACGCCCACTCTGACGGTACCGACGTCTACCCCCAGCTTGATGCCCTGGGGGTAGACGCCACTGTTAGTACTGGAAGCCACCGTCAGCGCTTGGCTATCGCATCAACCACCGCTGTGAGGGCCTCAGGGACCTTCCCAGCGTCGCTGCCGCCGCCTTGGGCGACGTCGTCCTTGCCGCCACCGCCGCCGCCGAGGATCCCAGCGGCCAGTCGGACCAGTGCCCCGGCTTTCACGCCTGCTTCACGGGCGGCTTCATTGGTTGCGATGAGGATGACGGGCCGATCGTTGCTGACACCCGCCACTGCCACAGTGGCAGCGTCCGAGCCCAAGCGGCTGCGCAGGTCCAAGGCAAGGTTCCGGAGGTCGTCGGCTCCCCCGACCTGGCCGGCGTCGTGGGCTATGACGCGGACGCCGGCAGCGTCCTTTGCGGTTCCCACCAGATTCGCAGCCGCTGCAGCAAGCTGTTCCTTGCGGAGGCGGTCGAGTTCCTTTTCCGTGGCTTTGAGCTTGCTGAGGGTGCTGGAGATGCGGTCCGCAAGTTGTCCGGACGGAACCTTGAGGAGTTCGGTGAGTTCAGTCACCAGAGCTCGTTCGGCAGCCAGGTGGCGGAATGCGTCCAAACCAACGAAGGCCTCTACACGGCGGTTTCCCGAACCAACGGACTGCTCGCCGAGGAGGGAAAGGCTGCCGATCAGCGACGTGTTGGAAACGTGCGTGCCACCGCACAACTCACGGGACCACGCGCCGTCGATCTCTACCACGCGCACTTCACTGCCGTAGTTCTCACCGAACAGTGCCATGGCGCCCAAAGCCTTGGCCTCAGCCAGTCCCATCACCTTGGTATCCACGCGGAAGTTGTTCCGGATGGCGATGTTGGAGACCTCTTCGATTTCGGAGCGGGTGGCCGTGCTCAGGCCTTCACCCCAGGCGAAGTCGAAGCGGAGGTAGCCGGCCTTGTTGTACGAACCGCGCTGCGTGGCTTCCGGCCCCAGGATCTGGTGCAGGGCGGCATGCACGATGTGCGTACCGGTGTGTGCCTGCTCGGCTGCGTGGCGGCGTTCGCGGTCGACGGCGGCACGAACCAGCGCGTCGGAAGCAATTTCACCTTCGCGGACGATTGCCTTGTGCACGCTCAGGCCCTTGATGGGACGCTGGACGTCCAGGACCTCCACCACGAAGCCATCGCCGGTGATAAGGCCGGTGTCGGCGGACTGGCCGCCCGCTTCGGCGTAGAACGGGGTTTCGTTGAGGACGAGCTCGATTTCGTCGCCGGTGGAGGCGTGCGCCACCGCGCGGCCGCCGCTGACGATGCCGCGAACCTTAGCCTCGCCTTCAAGTTCGTCGTAGCCCGTGAAGACGGTCTCGCCCTTGCCGAGGAGCTCTTGGTAGGCACTGAGGTCGGCGTGGCCGCCCTTTTTGCCCTTGGCGTCAGCCTGTGCGCGCTGGCGCTGTTCGAGCATGAGCGCACGGAAGCCCGCCTCGTCAACCTTGAGGCCGGCCTCTTCCGCCATCTCCAGAGTCAGGTCAATCGGAAAGCCGTAAGTGTCGTGCAGGGCGAAGGCATCGGCGCCGGACAAAGGAACTCCGGCAGCCTTCGACTCAGCCACCGCGTCCTCCAAACGGGCCGTACCCGAAGCAATGGTGCGCAGGAACGCCTTCTCTTCGGCGTAGGCGATGCGGCTGATACGGGCAAAGTCAGTCTCCACCACCGGGTAGACACCCTTCATGGCGTCGCGTGAGGCGGGAAGGAGGTCCGGCAGGCAGGCCTTTTCGACGCCCAGCAGGCGCATGGCGCGAACAGCACGGCGGATCAGGCGCCGCAGCACGTAGCCGCGGCCTTCGTTGGAGGGTGATACGCCATCGGCGATCAGCATCAGGGCGGAACGGATGTGGTCACCCACCACGCGCATACGGACATCGTCCGTGTGGTGCGGATCGTCCGGGGACTCGGCGGAGGTGTACTCACGGCCCGACAATTCGGCGGCTTTGTCGATGACAGGACGGACCTGGTCCGTCTCGTACATGTTCTCGACGCCCTGAAGGATCATCGCAAGGCGCTCCATGCCAAGGCCTGTGTCGATGTTCTTCTGTGGCAGTTCGCCGACGATGTCGAAATCCACCTTGGAGCGGACGTTCTCAATCTGGTACTGCATGAACACGAGGTTCCAGATTTCGATGTACCGGGTCTCATCGGCGAGGGGTCCACCCTCGATGCCGTAGGCAGGGCCGCGGTCGTAGTAGATCTCCGAGCAGGGGCCGGCGGGGCCGGGCTGGCCTGTGGACCAGTAGTTGTCAGCCTTGCCCATGCGCTGGATGCGCTCAGCCGGGATGCCGGTATTCTTGAGCCACAGTTCCTTGGCTTCGTCGTCCTCTTCGTAGACCGTCACCCAAAGGCGCTCGGCGGGAAGTCCATAACCGCCGTCGTCCACGCTGGTGGTGAGCAGTTCGAAGGCGAACTTGATGGCGTCTTCTTTGAAGTAGTCACCGAAGGAGAAGTTGCCGCACATCTGGAAGAACGTTCCATGCCGGGCTGTTTTGCCCACTTCTTCAATGTCTCCGGTGCGGATGCACTTCTGCACGCTGGTTGCACGCTTGTAGGGAGGCTCTTCGCGTGCGGTCAGGTAAGGAATGAAGGGAACCATTCCGGCCACAGTGAAGAGAAGTGACGGGTCGCTGGAAACGAGCGACGCGGAGGGAACGGCGGTGTGGCCCTTGCTGACAAAAAAGTCCACCCAGCGCTTGGTGATCTCCTGCGACTTCATTAGCTGAATACTTACCCTTCTCAATTCACTGCACACGATGTGCGCGGACCGGCTGGTGCCGTTCCGCAGCTTTCCATTCTGCCCTGTTGAGGGCCTGGGAGCGAACCGCTCCTGCTACCGTCCGCCTGCTGCGGCGTCATCGATCCCGAGCGCGGCCCGGAGATCCTCTTCCCGTTGGTGCATGCCCGACCGCACTGCATCGGCGAAGTCGAACAGCCCGTCAGCCATCCGGCCAACGGCACGGTTCAAACCTTCGGGGCCCAGGTTTGCCTGCGCCTCGGTGATCTTGCGGAAGGCGATGACGCCGATTGCGACGCCAATGCCCATCCAAACGATTCTCTTCATGGGTTTCTGGTCTCCCTGTGTTCAGCTACTGATTGTTCGGCGGCTGCTTGTTCAGCGGCTGCGACGGCCTGAGGAAGGGGCCCGGCGGCCAGCGAAGGCGGAACGGACGCCATAGCTGAAGGCGGCCACCTTGATCAGTGGCGAACCCACTGTTGCGGCCACAAGCGAGGACAGCGCAGAGATGTTGGCCGACGCGTCGGAAACGTTGGAGGCGATACCGTCAACCTTCTTCAACTGCTGGTTGGTGGTAGAGACCGTTGCGGTCACTTCGTCCATCAGGGGCGTTGCGCCGTCGCTGATGGAACGGATGGAGGTGCGGACCTCGTCAAAGACGCTGCCCAGCTTCAGGATGGGCACGGCCAACAGCAAGACAAGGAGCGCAAAGACTCCTGCTGCGATGAGGCCGGCGATGTCGCCACCAGACATAGAACTCTTCTCCTAGGATCGTTGCGCTGCCTTGCACCCGCCACGTTGTGGCTTTGGCCAAGGCCTCCCCAAGTACCTTACCTACATTGGGCCGGTACCTTACATACAAAGAAGCCCGCGGCGTTTGCCACGGGCTTCTTTGTATGCGCTGCTTGGATTTAGCGAGCGTAGAATTCGACGACGAGCTGCTCTTCGCAGATCACGGGGACCTCGGAGCGCTTCGGGCGACGAACCAAGCGGGCCTGCAGAGACTCGATCTTGACGTCCAGGTAAGCCGGCACGTTGTTGAGGACGTGTGCGCCAGCAGCTGCCACCTGGAACGGGGGCATAACCTCGGAGCGGCTGTGAACGTGGATGAGCTGGCCTTCGCCAACGCGGAAGGACGGGCGGTCCACGCGGATGCCGTCAACCATGATGTGGCGGTGCACAACCAGCTGGCGTGCCTGTGCAATGGTGCGGGCGAAACCGGCACGGAGCACGAGGGCGTCCAGACGCATTTCGAGCAGCTCAACCAGGTTTTCACCGGTGAGGCCCTTGGTGCGGCGTGCTTCTTCGAAGGCACGGGTCATCTGTGCTTCGCGGATGCCGTACTGGGCGCGCAGACGCTGCTTTTCGCGCAGACGTACGGCGTAGTCGGAGTCCTGCTTCTTGCGGGCACGGCCATGCTCACCGGGGCCGTACGGACGGCGCTCCATGTACTTGGCGGCCTTGGGGGTCAGAGCAATGCCGAGTGCACGCGAGAGGCGTGCGGTACGGCGAGCACGAGTGTTGTTAGCCACTTGTGTCCTTCCAATTACTGCGGTGTGTCAGTGTTACTGGCCTCCATCAGGGAGAGCATCGGCCAACCGCTGCCTCTTGCTACTAGCCCGGGCGCACAGCACTATTGAGGAAATCTTCAAAGGGATTGTGCGTCGGGCCATGCCAGACAAGCAACTATCCTACCATGTGCCGGCCCGCCACCCACTGTCGGCCTCCTGCTGTGGTCTACTCACCGCGGACTATCTTGCGAAGGCGTTCCAATCTTGCTGCGATGTCCCGTTCGGCGCCATTGCTTGTGGGCTCGTAGTAGTCCTTGCCCACCAAATCATCCGGCGGATACTGCTGGGTTGCCACGCCGTGTGGCTCGTCGTGCGCGTACTTGTAGCTCTTGCCGTGTCCCAGCTGCTTGGCCCCCGGATAATGCGCGTCACGCAGATGCATGGGGATGCCGCCGCCGAATCCGGCCCGGACATCTGCCACGGCTCTGTTCAACCCCATATAGGCGGCATTGGACTTGGGTGCGGTGGCCAGGTGGACCACAGCCTCGGCCAGGACAATGCGGCCTTCCGGCATACCGATCAGTTGGACCGCTTGCGCCGCGGCTACCGCTGTCTGCAGCGCCGTAGGGTCGGCCATGCCAATGTCCTCCGCAGCTGAGATCACAATGCGGCGGGCCACGAACCGCGGGTCCTCGCCGGCTTCCAGCATGCGGGCCAAATAGTGAAGGGCAGCGTCCACATCCGAGCCCCGGATGGACTTGATAAAGGCGCTGGCCACATCGTAATGCTGGTCGCCGGCGCGGTCGTATCGAACGGCCGCGGCGTCCAGTGCCCTCTCGGTGTGGCGCAGTTCCACCAGTACCGGCGCGTCAGGCGCGCCGTCGTTGGCAAGTCCCGGTTCGCCGTCGTCGCCGACCTCCTCCGCCTCGGCGGAGCCGATATTCCCGACGGCGGCGGAGTCACCGAACGCTACACCGGCGGCAGCTTCCAGCGCCGTCAGCGCCCTGCGGGCGTCGCCTCCGGACAACCGGACCAGATGGTCCAACGCCTCCGGGCTGAGCTCCACCCGACCAGCAAGGCCACGGGCGTCGGCCACGGCCCTCTTCAACAGACCCGAGATGTCGTCGTCGGTGAGCGGCTTCAGCGTCAGCAACAGCGAACGGGACAGAAGCGGCGACACCACCGAGAACGACGGGTTTTCCGTAGTTGCTGCCACCAGCACCACCCAACGGTTCTCCACTCCTGGCAGCAGTGCATCCTGCTGGGCTTTGTTGAAGCGGTGAATCTCGTCGAGGAACAGGACCGTGGTTTTCTTATACAAGTCCCGGGCCGTCAAGGCCTCGTCCATGACGCGCCGGACATCCTTGACGCCTGCCGTGATGGCCGACAATTCAACGAATTTCCGCCCCGGGCCGCGGGCGATCACGTGAGCCAGGGTGGTCTTGCCGGTTCCAGGCGGACCCCACAGGATGACCGAGCTCGGACCCGCCGGTCCGGCCGCCTCCGCCCCGGCTGCCAGCTGGCGCAGGGGTGAACCGTGCCCCAGCAGATGCTGCTGCCCCACGACGTCGTCCAAAGTGCGGGGCCGCATCCTCACAGCCAACGGGCTGCGCTGCGACGCCATCCAGTGAGCGTCGGAAGGCCCCCCGGCGGTAGGCAATTCCTCCGACTCGTCGTCGTTGACTGCACCGGCACCAAAGAGATCTTCCACATGGATAGGCTACTCATAGTTCCAGCAAAGGAGACATCCACCATGGACCGTCCTGCACCGGCCCCGCCGCAGCGCTCCGGCAACCGGACCGCTGTGGTGCCCGCAGCAAGGTTGCAGGGCTGGCTTCACCGTTTCACTGCGAGCCACAGTCCCGTTGTTGAAGACTTCGACGACGGCGGGTTGATCCTGCGCGCGGCCGACGGAGCAACCGCATTGTTGCGGGCGCCGTGGCCGACCGACGGACGCCCGGGCCGGGGCGCTACCGAGCTGGAGCGCTTGGCCTCGCTTGCCAGCCAGGAACGCGGCCTGGGCCTGCTGCTGGTGCGCAGGGGCGGCTACGCCCTGGCCGCCACCAGTGGCTCCACCATTCTTGGTTCAAAAAGCGGTAACCGCTTCGTTGAGACCAAAGCAACAGCCGAGCACGCCGCGAGGATCTTCAACGAACACCGCATCGAGTACATAGTTCCTGGCGGGGACCGTGCTTTGGTGGGTCAAGTGCTCGCCCACCCCGCACTCAAGGCCGTGTCCGGACGTACCCGCCTGGCTTTCCTGGACGTTCAAGAGCCCAAGGCCGCGGCGCTGGCGAAGGCCGCGGCGGACGCCTGCTCGGTGCGGATCATCGTGACTGATCCGTCCGCATAGGAGCACTGTTCAACTCAGGAGCACTCTTCAACAGCCGCCGGGTGCGCGTTTCAACGGAGCCTGGCGATACACATAGCTGCCGTATTCAGAGAAACCGGCTTGGGCGTAGAGCGACTGCGCTGCGCTATTGGCTGCTGTCACCAACAGCCAAAACCCTTCCAAGCCCTTCTCGGCGCCGCCCTCAAGCAGGCACGCCAAGACCTTGGCGCCGTATCCGCGCCTACGGTGGGCTGCCGACGTCGCCATGCTGTAGATACCGCCCCAACCGTCCACCAAGGCAAGCCGTCCGACGGCGGCGGGGACGCCGTCGTCATTCCGCACCAAGGCATAGAGCGAGGGACAAGCGGTGAGGATCTTATGGGCGACGGACAGTTCAGCGGCACCGCCGCGACCGTCGACAGACCACCACACCTCAAGCCATTCTTCCGAGGGCCGGTGGGAGATCTCCACGTCCGGGGAGCCAGGAGGCAGGCCATCCACACCACGGACCATGATCCTTGTCTCAGACTGCCGCGTGAAGCGTTGCCCGTCCAACACGGAATTAAGGGCAGCACTCCGGGAATCCTCGAAGACCTGGAAAATCAGTGGCAGCCGTCGTTTCCGGTACCACTGAGAAGCCGAGCGGATGGCCGCTTCGAGTCCGCCTTCAGCGGAAAGACCGGATTCGTGACCCTGTACGGACCTCGGCCACACGGAGTTGGCCCGTTGCGTCACTCCATCCGAGGCTCGGAGCACCCACTCCCCTGCCGCCTCCCGCTCAAGGGCGGGCCAGGCTTTGTCCATGAGTGACTCGATGGTGGCTTGCTCAACCACGGCCGGTTCACCTTTCGTCGAGGGAACACCAAAGGCTCCCCACCGAGATGGAGAGCCTTTGGCTACAGATTTACTCGGATGTCGTTTCCGGCTTGGCCGCAGGCTTGGCCTCCGGCTTGAAGTCGACGCCTGCCTCCTTGCGCTGCTGCGCCGTGATCGGAGCCGGCGCCGCAGTCAGGGGGTCGTAGCCGTTGCCTGACTTCGGGAAGGCAATGACGTCGCGGATGGACTCCACGCCGGCGAGCAAGGCGACGACGCGGTCCCAGCCGAGGGCCATGCCGCCATGCGGAGGTGCGCCGTATTTGAAGCCCTCCAGCAGGAAACCGAACTTCGTTTCGGCGTCTTCCTTGTCCAGGCCCATGAGCTGGAAGACGCGTTCCTGAACTTCGCGCTCGTGGATACGGATGGAGCCGCCACCGATTTCGTTGCCGTTGCAGACGATGTCGTAGGCGTAGGAAAGTGCGGACTCGGGGTCCTTGTCGAACGTGTCCAGGAACTCGGGCTTTGGCGAGGTGAACGCGTGGTGTACGGCCGTCCACTGGCCACCGCCGACAGCGACGTCGCCGGAAGCGACGGCTGCTGCAGCGGGCTCAAACATCGGCGCATCCACGATCCACACGAAAGCCCAGTCTTTGGGATCGATCAGACCCGTGCGGTGACCGATTTCCACGCGGGCAGCTCCGAGGAGGGCGCGGGCGGCTGACTTCTCGCCGGCCGCGAAGAAAATGCAGTCGCCGGGCTTGGCGCCAACAGCGTCGGCGAGCCCCTCACGCTCGGCCTCCGTCAGGTTCTTGGCAACCGGACCAGCAAGCTCGCCGTCTTCCTTGAAGAGGACGTAGGCCAGGCCTTTGTGCCCGCGCTGCTTGGCGAATTCCTGCCAGCCGTCCAGAGTTCGACGGGGCTGTGACGCGCCACCAGGCATGACGACGGCGCCCACGTATGGTGCCTTGAAGACGCCGAAGTTGGTGTCCTTGAAGAACTCAGTGAGCTCGGTCAGTTCAACGCCGAACCGCAGGTCCGGCTTGTCCGAGCCGTATTTGGCCATCGCATCCAGGTAGGTCATCCGGCGGATCGGAGTGGGGATCTCGACATCGATCAGCTGCCAGAGTGCCTTGACGATTGCTTCGCCGAGCTCAATGACGTCGTCCTGGTCCACGAAGCTGGCTTCGATATCCAACTGCGTGAATTCCGGCTGGCGGTCCGCACGGAAGTCTTCATCGCGGTAGCAACGGGCAATCTGGTAGTACTTTTCGAAGCCGCCCACCTGGAGGAGTTGCTTGAAAAGCTGCGGCGACTGCGGAAGCGCGTACCAGGAGCCCGGGGCCAGACGTGCCGGCACGACGAAGTCGCGGGCACCTTCCGGCGTCGAACGCGTCAGCGTGGGCGTCTCAATTTCGATGTAACCGCGCTGGTGCAGCAGTTCGCGTGCCACACGGTTGGCCTCTGAACGCAGGCGCATGTTGCGGGCGGGGCCGGGACGGCGAAGGTCCAGGTAGCGGTGCTTGAGCCGTGCTTCCTCGCCAACTTCGACGTGCTCGTCGATTTGGAACGGAAGCGGCTCGGAGGTGTTGAGGATGACGACTTTATCGGCCATGACCTCGATTTCACCCGTAGCCAAGGCAGGGTTCTCATTGCCTTCAGGACGCTTGTTGACCGTGCCCGTCACCTGCAGGACGTATTCGTTCCGCAGGCCGTGGAAGACCTCTTCCTCACGGACAACCACTTGGGCGACCCCGGAGGCGTCACGCAGGTCAACGAATGCAACGCCACCGTGATCACGGCGGCGGCCCACCCAGCCGGCCAGGGTAACGGTTTGTCCAATGTGCTCGGAGCGAAGGGATCCGAGGTCATGTGTGCGCAGCACAGCATTCCTTTCAGCATGAAATTTATAGGGATCGCCGCAAAGACGATCCCGTCCGAGTTTACCCGCCCCGGCCGCGGCTCCCGCCACGAGGACGGAACGAAGGGTGCGGGAATCAGGCAGTGGTGACTCGAACGTGCAGGTCTTCTTCCGAAGGTGTCCACGTCGCCGGGTCGGCGTCCACCTGCTCTCCGGAGCGGATGTCCTTGACCTGGTGCTGGCCGTCGTCGTCGGTGAACCAGACGAAAGGGATTCCGCGGCGGTCCGCGAACTTGATCTGCTTGCCGAACTTCTCAGCCTTGGCCGCAACCTCGGTTGCTATGCCACGACCACGCAGCTGGGCCGCGATGTCCTGGGCGGCTGACCAGCTGTCGTCGGTGTTCAGGGCAACAAGGACCGCGGTTGGCACTGAGCGGGATGCCGTGGCCAGTTCCTGGCTCAGGATGCGGGAGACGAGTCGGGTCACGCCGATGGAAAGGCCGACGCCGGGGAACTTGCGGTTGCCCTTGCTCGCCAAAGCGTCGTAGCGTCCGCCGGAGCAAATCGAACCAAGCTGCTCGTGGCCGACCAGCACGGTCTCCACGACGGTCCCCGTGTAGTAGTCGAGTCCTCGGGCGATGCTCAAGTCCGCGACTACTTTGCCCGGGGCGCGCTGTACAGCTGCCTGGATGACCTGCTCCAGCTCGTTGAGGCCCTCTTCCAGAAGCTCATCGGTCACACCCAAAGCACGCACCTGCTGGACGAACGACGTGTCTTCCGTACGGATGCCGGCGAGCTTGAGAGCCAGGGCCGCTTGTTCCTCGGTCGCTCCCAGTTCGCTCTTCAACAGCTCAGCGACTTTCCCGGCGCCGATCTTTTCCAACTTGTCGATGCTTCGCAAAACGCCAGCGGTGTCCGTCAAACCAATGCCGCGGTAGAACCCTTCCGCGAGTTTGCGGTTGTTGATTCGAAGCCGGAAGTCCGGAATCGGCAAGGCACTCAAGGCCTCGGCGATGACCAGCGCGATCTCGACGTCGTAGCGGAAGGGCAGCTCGCCGTCGCCCACGACGTCGATGTCCGCCTGGGTGAATTCGCGGGCGCGACCCTCCTGAGGACGCTCGCCCCGCCATACCTTCTGGATCTGGTAGCGGCGAAAGGGGAACGCCAGGTACCCGGCGTTCTCCACCACATAGCGTGCGAAGGGAACGGTGAGGTCGAAGTGCAGGGCCAGGGCGTTGGGATCTGCCTTGTCCGCTTGGTTCTGCTTCGCGGCGTCTGCCTCATCGTCCTGAAGCCTGCTCAGGCCATAGACCTCTTTGTCGATCTCGCCTTTGCGGAGCAACTGGCCGACCGTTTCCACAGCCCTGGTCTCAATGGAGGAAAATCCGTGGAGTTCGAATGTCTTCCGGAGCGTGTCCAGCACGTGGAGCTCCACCAACCGCTCCTGGGGAAGCCACTCGGGGAATCCGGACAGGGAGGCGGTACGTGCCATGGTGGAAATGTCTCCTCGAAGAAAGCTGACCCAGCCCAACAGCGCCGCAGCTTTAAACACCCGTTCGGCGTTTACAGGGCGGGCGTCCAGCCGGTCATGCATAAACTATGTGCGGCAGCCAGTTTATGCTTTCCGCGCGTGCACATCTAATGCAGCACGCCCGGGTTCCTGTCGGCAGCCAACGAACGTGGACACAATCAGGAGGACTCTTGGCAACAAGGTCGCGGGATGACCGCGAAGCGAAACGGCGCATCAGGCAGATGGAAGCCAAGCGTGCCCTGCGGCAGGAACAGGGCAAGCGGCGCAAACGCGACAACACCATCGCCATCGGCGCAGGAACCGCGGCGGTGATTCTTGCCGTCGTTCTGCAATTGACGGTGTTCAGCTCGAATCCCACCGAGGCTGAGTTCGCCGCGGCCGAAGCCGGGCTCAGTTCTCCGTCCGCTTCACCGGCGGCCTCAAACAGTGCCGACATTCCCAGCCCCGACACTGCCGCGGGTAAAACCTTCACTGGTGAGCTCGCCTTGAACAGCGGCGTCATTGGCGTTGAACTGAACGGAACCGCTGCGCCACAGGCTGCCGCGGTGCTCAAGTCGCTGAGCGACGCCAGCTACTACAACGGCGCGTTCTGCCACCGCCTGACCACATCCGAAACGTTTGGGCTCCTGCAATGCGGCGCGAAGACCGAAGATGGCGCCGATGACGCCAACTACCGCTGGGGGCCTCTGGAAAACACTCCGGCGGACAACAAATACCCCGCGGGAACGATCGCTGTTGCCCGCACCGGGAACGACGCCTACGGCAATGGCCACCAGTTCTTCATTGTGTATAAGGACACCACCATCCCTGCGGACACGGCCGGTGGCTACACCGTGGTGGGCAAGGTAACCAGCGGTTTGGACGTGGTCACCACGATTGCGGCCGCAGGCCTCAAAGCTGGCGTAAACACCGGCGACGGCGCCCCTGTGGCACCTGTCACGATAGACTCGTTTTCTCTGAAGTAACCAGCTCCAGGCCCCGGCCCGGGGTGCATTACCTTAGCAGTCCCTCCAAGCGAAAGACTTTTAGCGGTGACAGACAGTCAGAAATCCGACGAAACAGCAGCAGTGGCCAACGAAGAAGCAGTCGAGGCGACCGATACCAACAGTACGGAAGCGTCCGCTCCTGTATCTGCAGAACAGCCCGTGACCGCAGAAGAGCCAACCCCGGCTGAGCCCGCAGCCTCCGCAGCGGAGGAACCCGCTGCAGTGGCTGAGCCTGCACCGGCGGCTGCACCTCGCCCTACGCCGTCTCCGGCGCCTTCCCCCGCAGCGTTTGCGGCCCGGCCCAAGGCTCCCGCCGCCGTCGTGCCTGCCGCTCCGGCAGTGTCCGCGGCGACACTTGCTGAAGCAGCCAAATGGGGTCGTGCCGAAGGTGACGGCCACGTCTTCCTGACGCTGGATGGTGAGGAAATCGCCGTCGGCCAATACCCAGGCGTCAGCCCCGATGAAGCGCTGGGCTACTTCGCACGGAAGTTCGACGACATCATCGCCCAGGTGGTCCTGCTCGAACACCGGGTGGAGTCCAAGGCACCCGCAACGGACATGCAGAAGACTGTCACCCATCTGCGTGAGCAGCTCGCCGAACGGAACATGGTGGGCGACATCCGCTCCGCCGAGTCCCGACTTGACGCCCTGTCCACCCAGATCGTGGAGCTGGAAAAGTCCGAAAAGGCTGCCCATGACGCCGTCCGCGCCTCCGAACTTGCAGCCCGGGAAGCCATCGTGGCCGAAGCGGAGTCCATTGCCGGCCAGGATCCTGCACAGATCCAGTGGAAGACCTCCAGCGCCCGCATGAACGAACTGTTCGAGACATGGAAGGCTGCCCAGAAGAGCGGCGTCCGGCTCGGCCGCAGCAACGAAGACGCCCTGTGGAAGCGGTTCCGTTCAGCACGAACAGTGTTTGATCGACACCGCCGGGCCTACTTCTCCCAACTGGACAGCAACAACTCTGCTGCCAAGTCCGCCAAGGAAGCCCTGATTGCGGAGGCCGAGGCACTGTCCTCGTCCACCGACTGGGGATTCGCTGCCGGCGAGTATCGCCGGCTGATGGACCAGTGGAAGGCTACCCCTCGCGCCAGCCGCAAGGACGACGACGCCCTGTGGGGTCGGTTCCGTGCGGCCCAGGACGTATTCTTCAGCAATCGCCAGGCGGCCAATGATCAAATCGACCAGGAATACACTGCCAACCTGGCCGTCAAGGAACAGCTGGTAGCCGAGGCGCAGGCCCTCCTTCCCATCAACGATCTCAACGCCGCCAAGAAGGCCCTCCAGTCCATCCGGGACCGTTGGGAAGAGGCAGGCAAGGTTCCGCGCGCAGACATGGGTCGCATTGAGGCTGGCCTTCGCAAGGTGGAGGACGCTGTGCGCGACGCTGAAGAAGAGAAGTGGCGCCGGAGCAACCCCGAGACAAAGGCCCGTACCAACAGCGCCTTGTCTCAGCTGGAGACCGCCATTGCCGGCCTGAAGGAAGACCTCGAAAAGGCGGAGAAGGCAGGCGACCAGCGCCGTATCAAGGCCGCGCGCGAGGCCTTGGAAGCACGCCAGGCTTGGCTTGACCAGATCCAACGCTCGGCCAGCGACCTCGCTTAGTTCTTTTCTGCGTTTCGCTTGATACAGGCTCCGTTCCCGTTATCCACATAACCGGGACGGAGCCTGTACTCGTTAGGCCGCTGCGCGGAATGATCAATGGATGGTCCCCGCTGCAACCACCCCGCACTTAGTCGAGCCGGTCATCCCTGAGCTCTACTCCCCCAGCCGAATCTTCACCTGGCACGAATTGCAGGGGATGGCCTTGGATGGCATCCTGCTGCCCCTCTACGGCAAGAGCTACGCCTCACCGGGTGTGGCCGTCACGCACCGGCTGCGTGCCCGTGCAGCGGCCCTGACCGTCCCGGAACGGATTCGCACCAAGGTGGTCGCCGGACGGCTGACAGCAGCATGGATCTACGGCTGCGCCAAACCTCCAGAGCATTTGTCGCTCTTGGTTGACGCGAAGCACCGGATATCCAGTTTGCGAGGCACCACCCCATGCAGCCTCCATGAGGTGCGGCTTGGACAGCTGGATGTCGTGAGCCTGGGTGGAATGCTGGTGAGCAGTCCACTCCGTACGGCCGCGGACATCGCCCTCCACGTCGAAAAAGACCGCGCCCTGCCCGCGCTAAGGCGCCTCCTGAACCGGAAGGAACTCGGGATCAGGCTGCGCCTCCTCATTCTGGCCGTGGAGGCATCACCAAGAGTGCCCCATAAAAAGCGGGCGTTGGCCACGCTTTCGCGACTGGCTGATGAAGATGCGACTTAGCTGCGGCGCCGGTTGCCTGTGGTGCGGTAGACGTCGAAGACACCGTCGATGCGGCGCACGGCGTTCAACACGTGGTGCAGGTACTTGGGATCACCCATCTCGAAGGCGAACTTCGAGATGGCTACTCTGTCGCTGGAAGTGTGAACCGATGCGGCGAGGATATTGACGTGATTTTCGGACAAGATACGCGTCACGTCGGACAGGAGGGACTTCCGGTCCAGCGCTTCCACTTGGATTTCCACCAGGAAGACACTGGACTGCGTGGGTGCCCACTCAACTTCGACGATCCTGTCCGGCTGGTCACGGAGACCCGAAACGTTAGTGCAATCGGTTCGGTGGACGGATACGCCCGATCCACGGGTAACGAAGCCCAGGATGGGATCAGGCGGCACAGGCGTGCAACACCGGGCCAGCTTGACCCAAACATCGCCCACGCCGCGGACAATGACGCCCGAATCAGAGAACTTGGACTTGGCAACCTGCGTGGGAATACTGACTTCATCGAGGTCTTCGTCCGGCGTTTCATGGCCGCCCAGCTGCTCCATGAGCTTTTCCATGACGGACTGGGCAGATGTATGCCCGTCGCCGACCCCCGCGTAGAGCCCGGAAATGTCGACGTAGTGGAAGTCCTCCGCGACTGCCGACAAAGCATCGTGAGTCATGAGCCGCTGCAATGGGAGGTTCTGCTTCCGCATGGCGCGTGTCAGCATGTCCTTGCCGCGGTCGATCGCTTCTTCGCGGCGTTCCTTGGTGAACCACTGACGGATCTTATTGCGCGCACGGGCCGATTTAACGAAATGCTGCCAGTCCTGGCTTGGTCCGGCACCTTCCGCCTTGGAGGTGAAGATCTCCACCCAGTCGCCATGGTTCAGCTCACTGTTGAGGGGAACCAGTTTGCCGTTGACCCGCGCACCAATGGTGCGGTGTCCCACCTCCGTATGAACGGCGTAGGCGAAGTCCACAGGCGTGGACCCCGCAGGAAGTGCCATGACTTCGCCCTTGGGCGTGAACACGAAGACTTCCCGGGCGTTGATTTCGTACCGCAGGGAATCCAAGAACTCCCCAGGATCGGACGTCTCCTGCTGCCAGTCCACCAAGGACCTCAGCCAGCCCATGTCGCCGTCGCGTGGGCTGCCCGGGCCTTGGGCTGTCCTGTTGGGCTGATCCTTGTACTTCCAGTGCGCAGCAACACCGTATTCTGCACGGCGATGCATCTCGTGGGTACGGATCTGGATCTCCACTGGTTTCCCACCGGGACCTATGACGGTGGTATGCAGCGATTGGTACATATTGAACTTCGGCATCGCGATGTAGTCCTTGAACCGACCCGGAAGGGGGTTCCATCGCGAGTGCAGGGTGCCAAGTGCTGCGTAACAGTCGCGCACCGAATCGACCAGGACACGAACCCCCATGAGGTCGTTGATGTCGTCAAAGTCCTTATCCCTGACGATCATCTTCTGGTAGATCGAGTAATAGTGCTTGGGCCGGCCGGTGATGGTGGCTTTGATCCGGGCGGTCCGGAGATCGTCGGCGATCTGGTTGCGGATGACGCTGAGGCTCTTCTCGCGCTCCGGCGTCCGATCTCCCACCATGCGGACTATTTCTTCGTACACCTTGGGGTAGAGAGCCGCAAAGGACAGGTCCTCAAGTTCCCACTTGATGGTGTTCATACCCAGGCGGTGGGCCAGCGGCGCGAAGATTTCGAGTGTTTCGCGGGCTTTGCGCGACGAAGACTCCGCGGAAACGAAGCGCCAGGTACGTGCGTTGTGCAGGCGGTCGGCCAACTTGATCATCAGGACACGGATGTCCTTGGCCATCGCCACAACCATTTTGCGGACGGTCTCCGACTGGGCGGCCTCGCCAAAGCTGACCTTGTCCAGCTTGGTCACGCCGTCCACGAGCATGGCGACTTCAGGACCAAAGTCCCTCGTCAGGTCAGCGAGCGTGTACGGAGTGTCTTCGACGGTGTCGTGGAGCAGGGCCGCGGCCAGAGTCGTACCCGTCATACCGAGCTCAGCCAGTATGGTGGCTACTGCGACGGGGTGGGTGATGTAAGGATCGCCGCTCTTGCGTTTCTGGCCCTGGTGGCTTCGCTCTGCTACGGCAAAGGCGCGCTGGATCAGGTCAAAGTCTTCTTTGGGATTGTTGGCCCGAACAGTCCGCAGCAGGGGCTCAAGGATCGGCGAGTACGGAGCGACGCCGCGGCCGGTGAGCCGTGCCAGTCGGGAACGAGTGCGCTCACGCCGCCCCGGAAAGGTTGGACGCACGCCGGGAGTATCGACCGGTACCGCACCTGCGGTCCGTCCAGCCACGCTCGTTGCCGGAACCGCCACAGCACTGCGGCCGTCTTCCCCGCCCGCCGGTGGTGCCGACGTCGCACGTTCTTCCACAGAAGTACCCCTCACAACCGATTTAATTCTCCCAGTCTATTCCCGCAAGTGAATGCTTCTGCAACTGGACAGCACATGACGATGACAGCGGCAAGTCAAAGAGCCGGTCCCCGCGCTGTTGCGGGGACCGGCTCTTTGGCGAAACACTGGGCTGCAGGGACCTTAGACCGTGACTTCAGCCCTGCGGTGCGCTACCTTCTTGGCCTGCTTCACGAGTTCCGGTTCTCCCTGCCGCAACCAGGCGTACAGGGGTGCAGCGATGAAGATCGTGGCCGCGGTACCGATGAGGATGCCCACGAACAGCGCCAAGGACAAGTCACGCAATGTTCCCGCGCCCAAGAGACCGGCACCGATGAACAGGATCGCCGCCACCGGGAGGACCGCCACCATCATGGTGTTGATGGAACGGACCAGGGTTTGGTTGACAGCAAGGTTCACCTCTTCGCCAAACGTGCGGCGTGTGGAGGTGGAAATATCGGCTGTATTCTCGCGGATCTTGTCGAAGACCACCACGGTGTCATACAGCGAGTAGCTGAGGACGGTCAGGAAGCCGATGATTGCCGACGGCGTCACCTCGAAGTCGCTCAGTGCGTAAACACCCGCTGTGGTGAACATCGTGACGAGCATGCCAACCAGGGCGGACAACGACATCTTCCAGGTCCTGAAGTACAACGCCATCAGAATGGCGGCCAAGCCAACAAAGACCACCAGGCCGATGAGTGCCTGGCGCGTGACATCCTGTCCCCACGTGGGGCCTACGAAGTTGGATGTCACTTCGTTTTCCGTGACACCGTAGGCGGTTGTGAGGCCGTCCTTGATGCGGTTGGTCTCGTCATCGGTCAGCTGATCCGTCTGGATGCGCATGGTGTTTCCCGCGACATTGGCGACGCGCGGAATCGCACCCGGAACGACGTCGTGGACGGCCTTTTCGCCCAGGCTTGCATCCGTGGTGCTCACGTTCGAAACGGTAAACTCCGAGCCGCCGCGGAACTCGATTCCCAGGTTGAAGCCACCCTTTGCCACCGGAATGAGGATGGAGAGGGCCACGGCCACCGCCGCGATGATGAACCAGATCTTCTTGGAATTGACGAAGTTGTACGAGCGCTTGCCCGTGTAGAGCTCATGGCCGAAGGTTGCGAAGCTCGTGGTCATTACTTCTCCTCCTTGGTGCCGTTGGAAGTACCAGTCAGCTGGCCCTTCTCGGCGAGGCGCCGTTCGGCGATGGTCATGCGTCGTTCGGCTTCAGCCACGGCGCCGGAGTTGCGTGCGCGCACGGGCTTGGGCTTCTCATCCGGAGCCCGAAGCCTGCCGGCGCCGCGGTACAGCGGTATGGCGCCAAGGCGGTCCGGCGAGAGTCCGGAGAACCGGTGTCCTTCGCCGAAGAACTTGGTGCGGGCAAGAACCTGCAGCATGGGGTGCGTGAACATGAAGACCACGAGGAGGTCGGCCAGGGCCGTCAGGCCCAGGGTGAACGCGAAACCGCGCACGTTGCCCACCGCCACGAAGTAGAGGACCAACGCGGCCAGGAGGTTGACGGCCTTGGAGGCCAGCACGGTGCGCTTGGCGCGCTTCCAGCCGTTCTCGACGGCGGAAACAAGTCCACGTCCTTCGCGCAGCTCATCACGGATGCGTTCGAAGTAGACGATGAACGAGTCGGCGGTCTGACCAATGGCCACAATCAGGCCGGCCACCCCTGCCAGGGACAAGCGATAGTTTTCGGTCCACCCGAGGATGGCGATCGCCAGATACGTCAGGACACCGGCCACCACAAGGGACGCAATGGTGACCAACCCAAGGGCACGGTATTGGAAGAGTGAATAGACAACAACCAGCAACAAACCGATCATGCCGGCCAGCAGACCGAGCCGCAGCTGGTCGCCACCGAGTGTGGCTGAGATCTGCTCCTGCGATTGGATCTCGAAGCTGATCGGCAGCGCACCGTAGCGCAACTGGTCGGACAAGGCCTTGGCGGACGCCTGCGTGAAGTTGCCCGTAATCTGCGGGCGGCCGTCAGTGATGACGGCAAGGGAACGCGGCGCGGAAATTACTTTGTCGTCGAGGACAATAGCGAACTGGGACTTGGGATCGTCGGTACCCTGCGCCTGTGCTGCCACATAGTACTGGTTGAGCCGCTCGGTGACGGCCTTGAATTTCGCGGTGGCATCCGCGTTGAAGACGATGTTGACACCCCAGGAGTTGGTCACGGAACCCTGTGCACCCTGAACCTGGGAGAAGGTGGAATCGCTGATGTCCTGCCCCCTGACCTCAACCGGACCAAGGATGTACTTGACCGCGGGAGTCTGGGCGGTGGCTGCCTCGCAAGTCACCAGGGGCTTGGCGGGATCGGAGCGGTCGCGCCGTTCGGTGGAGGGATTGACGCAATCGAGTGCTTCGAATTCCTTCTGGACTTCCGGAGTGATCCAATTGGGGTCGCTGGCGTTGGCCGGCTCCGCTGTCGGCTTGTTCAGCTGGTCTTCCGGCGTCCGGGACTCGACAGGAATGGCGGCGGGGTCGGCCGCAGCGATGACCGGGCGGAAGTTCATGTCGGCCGAAGCCTGGATGAGGTCCCGGGTTTCCTTGGAGGGTGTACCCGGAAGGCTAACCACCACGTTGCGGCCGGACTGCGTGCTGATTTCCGCTTCGGCCACGCCGGAGCCGTCGACACGCTGCCGAATGATGGCAACTGCCTGGTTGAGCTGCTCCTCATTGATCTCGCTGGAACCCTCCACCCTGGGGGCGAGGATCATCTGGGTTCCGCCTTCGAGGTCCAGGGCAAGCTTGGGAGCCCAACTGGCATTGCCAGTCACCACTCCGCCAGCCAGGACAGCGGTTAGTACAACGAATATTGCTCCAAGCCAAGTCAGCACCCTGCGGGCTGAGTTTTTGGGGCCGGTCCGTGCCATTATCGATCTTCCTGTTATCGCCGAACAGCCGCCGGCGCACGCTGGTGAGCGTCAGCCGGCGGCTTTCCGCTGCCGTAGAAGTTGTCCTCCGCGGTGTTGCCGCGGTTGACGATGCTAGTTGTCCTTCTTGTCCTCTTTGTTGAGGCGCGCAATGGTTTCTTCCGGCGTTTCGACGGCTGCGGGAGTTTCAGTCTCCGCTGCGGTCAGGGAAGAAGCGTCGTCCGGAACAACCGGGGCTTCCTCAGGGGTCGTCTCGACCACCTTGGTGACGGCCTGGCGGTGAACCGTGGCCTCGTTGCCCGGGGACAGCTCGATAACGACCTTGTTCTCAGCCTCGTCGATGGAAACGATGCGGCCAAACAGACCGAAGCTGGTCATGACATCGACGCCCGGAGCGAACTTGGACTGCATTTCAGCCTGCTGCTGCTGGGTCTTCTTGTTGCGGCGGAACATCATGAAGACAAAGAGTCCAAGCATGACGAACAGCAATATGGTCATTGGATCCACAGGGAAGTTCCGTTCTGTACTTACGTTTTGGTTCCCGGCAACGTCCCTGGCAGATCCGCGAAGCGGGCGCATGGATCAAGGACTCGAACGTGCCGAGCGTCATACCAGTCTAGAGGGAAAACCTGAACACGGCGTGTTAACCAACGGTATCTACGCTTTCGGCGTGGTTTTCATCCTCACCGAACAGCGCCAAGGTCTCTTGGCCGAAGACTCCCGACGGCACCGCATATCCCAAGTGCGTCCACGCGGATGCCATGGCTATGCGCCCGCGCGGCGTACGTCCCAGCAAACCCTCACGCACCAGGAACGGCTCTGCCACGGTCTCAACGGTTTCGGGTTCTTCGCCCACGGCTATCGCCAACGTGGACAGGCCGACGGGGCCGCCATTGAACTTGGTAATCAGCGCCTCCAGCACAGAGCGGTCCAAGCGGTCCAAGCCACGCTCATCCACTTCGTACATGTCCAAGGCAGCTGACGCCGAACGGGCGTCAATTTGCTCAATCCCATGGACGAGAGCCCAGTCACGGACCCGGCGAAGAAGGCGGTTGGCGATACGCGGCGTACCTCGCGACCGGCCTGCGATCTCGGTAAACCCGGCAGAGTTCACTTTCAGGTCCAGCAATCCGGCGGAACGTCGAAGGACGAGTTCGAGCTCAGCCACCGAATAGAACTCCAGGTGCCCCGTGAAACCGAAGCGGTCCCGAAGGGGCCCAGGCAGGAGACCGGCACGGGTTGTGGCGCCCACCAAAGTGAAGGGTGGGAGTTCGAGGGGAATGGCTGTTGCGCCGGCGCCCTTTCCAACGACGATGTCCACGCGGAAGTCTTCCATGGCCATGTACAGCATTTCCTCTGCGGGCCGGGACATACGGTGGATCTCGTCGAGGAACAGAACCTCGCCCTCGGACAGGGAGGAAAGGATGGCAGCCAGATCCCCGGCATGCTGGATGGCCGGACCGCTGCTGATGCGCAGCGGCGCGTTCATCTCGGCTGCAATGATCATGGCCAAGGTAGTCTTGCCCAGCCCGGGAGGACCGGACATCAACACATGGTCGGCACTGCGGCCGCGCATCTTCGAGGCTTCAAGGACGAGTGCAAGCTGCTTGCGGACCCGGTGCTGGCCCACGAAGTCATGCAGGTTCTTGGGACGGAGGGCAGCCTCAATGACCCGCTCCTCCGGCTCCTCTCCCCCGCTGACGAGTGATTGTTCAGCCACGGCTGCCTACGCGGTTGCCGGCGCGTGCACCATCTTGGCCCAGCCAACGCAGCGTGGCGCGGAGGATTTGGGCTACGTTGCCCGCGTCCACAAGCTCGGGAGAATCGGCCATGGCTTTGTCGATGCTGACCGTGGCGTCTTTCTCGGACCAACCCAAGCTGGTCATGGCCGCAACTACCTGCGGCTTCCATTCGGCCTTGATGGCGTTTTCCGGGGCCGTAGTGGTACCCGTGCCATGCGGAACCAGCTTTCCGGCGAGCTCCAGCACAATCCGCCCCGCAACCTTGGGCCCGATGCCGGGTACTTTGGTGAAAGCCTTGCCGTCACCTGTGTGAGCAGCGACCCGAATCGCCTCAGGCTCGTGGACAGCAAGCACAGCCAACGCCAGGCGGGGACCAACCCCGCTCACGCTCAGCAGGACATCGAAAACTTCGCGTTCGTCGTCGTCCGCAAAGCCAAACAACGTGAGCGAGTCTTCCCGGACGATCATGGAAGTGAAGAGCTTGGCTTCAGTACCCACTTTGAGGTGGCTCAAGGTCTGCGGGGTGGCGAAGACGCTCATGCCCGCACCGTTGAGGTCAATGACGGCGGTGGACAAACCAACGTGGGCTACGGTTCCACGGAGAAAACTGATCAAGACCCGGCTCCTGAATTCTTACGGCCAAAGCGGACTATCCGAACATATCTACGAATACCCTAGCAAGGGCAGCCGACAATCACCGCGCGCGGCGCGCTTTCGCTTCGGCTTCGGCCCACGCCTTTTGGGCCGGGGTGAGGGTACCCGCACCGGAGTTGCCGCCGGCAGCGCCCATCCCGTTTCCGGCACGCCAGGCGTGCGTCAAGGCCAAGGCAAGGGCATCAGCGGCATCTGCAGGCTTCGGCGGGGCATCCAAACGCAGAATCTTTGTCACCAACTTGGTGACGGCATCCTTGTTGGCCGACCCACTGCCGGTCACCGCGGCTTTGACCTCAGACGGTGTATGCAACGCGACCGGGATGCCGCGGCGCGCCGCCGCCGCAATAACGACGCCTGACGCCTGGGCCACGCCCATCACGGTGCTGACGTTCATCTGGGAGAAAACACGTTCGACGGCGACGACGTCCGGCTCGTGCCGGTCCAGCCATTCATCGATGGCTTCGGCAATGACAAGCAACCGCTTGTCCAGTGTCAGTTCGGCAGAGGTACCTACCACGCCGACCGCAACCATCGTGGCCCGCCGGTTGCGCTCGATGTCCACCACGCCGATTCCGCAACGGGTAAGGCCCGGATCGACTCCCAATACGCGAAGAGTCAAGTCCGGGCCTTCCTGGTGGTTATCAAAATAAGGTGCTGCCCCGCCTAGTCGGCGTCGAGGGCAGCCTGCACTTCCTCGCTGAGGTCCGCATTGCTGTACACATTCTGGACGTCGTCCAAATCTTCCAGCGCGTCCACGAGCTTCATGAACTTCCTGGCGCCATCAACGTCGAGGTCCACCTGCATGGACGGGACGAATTCGGCTTCGTCGGTTTCGTAGTCGATGCCCGCTTCCTTCAGGGCGTCGCGGATAGCCTGAAGGTCCGAAGGCTCGGAGTGGATTTCCCAGTTCTCGCCGCTGTCCTTGACTTCTTCGGCGCCGGCTTCCAACACCGCCATCAGGATGTCATCTTCGCTCAGGCCGTTCTTCGGCAGTACGACTACACCCTTGCGGGCGAAGAGGTAGCTGACGGACCCGGGGTCGGCAATGGTGCCGCCGTTACGCGAAATGGCCAGGCGCACCTCGGAGGCAGCCCGGTTCTTGTTGTCGGTGAGACACTCAATCAGCAGAGCAGAGCCTTGGGGACCACGGGCTTCGTACATGATTTCGGTGTAGTCGACGACCTCACCCGTGAGGCCCGCACCACGCTTGATGGCGCGGTCGATGTTGTCATTGGGAACCGAGGTCTTCTTTGCCTTGGTGACGGCCAGTTCCAGGCCAGGGTTGCCGGCGAGGTCGGGGCCACCCATGCGGGCAGCTACTTCGATGTTCTTGATCAGCTTTGCGAACGACTTTGCACGCCTGCCGTCAATGATGGCTTTCTTGTGCTTGGTGGTCGCCCATTTGGAGTGGCCTGACATGCTTTACGCTTCTCCTCTGATCATTCGAATAAAGAGTTCATGCACGCGTTTCTCCCCCGTCACTTCCGGATGGAAGGAGGTGGCCAGCAATTGGCCGGAACGCACTGCAACAATTCTAGCCACTCCGTGCAAAGTAGCCGTGTGGCTGGCGTGGTCCGGATCAACCTGCGCCAGGACTTGGACGTTGGGACCCACTCGCTCTACCCAGGGGCCACGGATGAACACGGCGTGAACAGGATCCACGCCCGACTCTCCCGCGCTGAAATCCAAACCCTTGAAATCAAGGTCGGTTTCGAAGGATTCGCGCTGGCGGCCAAAGGCATTGCGACGCACCGTGATGTCCAGGCCGCCAAAGGTCTGCTGGGGATTTCCTGCGAGGTCGGTGGCAGGATCTGCGATTTCATCAGCCAGGAGGATCATGCCGGCGCAGGAACCGTAGACGGGAAGGCCGTCCGCGATCCGCTTCTGCAACGGATCGCGCAATTCGAAGATCCGGGACAGTTTGTCGATGGTGGTGGATTCTCCGCCCGGGATGATCAGGCCGTCGATGTCGTCGAGCTCGGCGGGCCGGCGGATACCCACGCCGGTGGCGCCAGCAGCCTCCACAGCGTGAATATGCTCGCGGAAGTCGCCCTGGAGAGCCAATACGCCGATCCGGAGTCCTGAACCCACGCGCGATGAAGCATCGGAAAGGGGTTTGGTCATTCGACCATCATAGTGGCCTGTGTCCATCTCAACGTTCCGAATGACGGTGGGGTACCGCCAGCGGGCCGGGTTCCATGCCTTAACTGGGATATATTACAGAGCATGCTTTCCTTCAGCGTCCCCCTCGGCAAGCTGGTCCGCACACTCTCCCGGCTTCGGGGCGGTGGCTCGGCTTTTCCCGGCCTGGTGGTTGAAAAAATCGACCCCGGCTTCATGCAGCGAACGCTGGCTTCACTCCCCCACGGCGTCGCGGTGGTCAGCGGCACCAACGGCAAAACCACTACCACGAAGATGGTGGTGGAACTCCTGGAAAGCCAAGGCCTGAAGGTCTTCACCAATCGCACAGGCAGCAACTTCACCCGCGGGGTGGCCGCATCGCTCCTCGGGGAGGTCGACTGGCGCGGACGCCTCGACGCCGACATCGCCATCCTCGAACTCGACGAAGCCCACGCCGTGCACTTCGTTAACAAGGTCCAGCCCCGGTTCAGCCTCCTGCTGAATGTCCTTCGCGACCAACTGGACCGCTTCGGCGAAATCGACAAGACCGCCCGCTTGTTGGAACACATCGCCTCCAAGACGACGGACACCGTGGTCCTGAACCGCGAGGATCCGCGCGTGGCAAGAATCGCCGACACCCTCAATGGCCTTGATGCCGTTCACCACCCCAGCGTGCGCTACTTCGGCCTCGACGAATCGCTCCGCAGCACTTTTCCCAACGATGACGAGATGCGCACCGGAAGCGGCCCTTCCCCGTCCGGCACTCCCGTTGCTGCCGCAACCGGTGACATCGTCGCCCTGCCGGCCGCCGACGTCGTACTCCGCCGGGTAGGTGCCCAGGACGCCGACTTCGAGTTCGACGGCAAGACGGTCACCACAGCCATGAAGCTGCGCGGCGTTTACAACATCTTCAACGCAGCTGCCGCTTTGTCCTTGGCGCGGGCCGTCCTGGGAACAGGCCCAGTTGACACTCCGAAGCTTGTGAAGGCGTTGGGCGAGGTGGCGCCCGCCTTCGGTCGAGGCGAAAGCCTTACCGTGGATGGACAGCCGCTTGAATTGGTGCTGGTTAAGAACCCAAGCGGTTTCCGGCTTGGCCTGAAGTCTTTTCCGGCCGGCGGCTACGCCACCATGATCGCCATCAATGACAACTACGCGGACGGACGTGACATGTCCTGGCTCTGGGACGTCGAATTCGAGTCCCTTCGAGAAGACGGCGTGGAGGTCCTGACCGGCGTCCGGGCCTATGACATGGCTCTACGCCTCCAGTACGACGAGGTGCCCTTCGGCGTGGTGGAACCGGACATCACCGCTGCCCTGCGCACGTTCATCGACGGTTCGCGCGGCAAGCCAAAGCGGGTCTTCTGCACGTACACGTCCATGCTCGCCATTCGCCGCGAACTCGCCAAAATCACCATAGTTGAGGTGGTCTCATGACTTCGGAAACACAGCCGACGCCCCGGGAAACACATCCCAGCAAGGGAACCATCCGCGTGGTCCAGCTCTACCCGCGGGAAATGAACATCTACGGCGACTGGGGCAACGCCCTGGTCCTCCAGCAACGCATCAAATGGCACGGCTACACGCCGGAGCTGCTGGAGTTCAACGTTGGCGACGATTTTCCCGAAGACGTCGACATCATTGTGGGCGGCGGGGGGCAGGACAGCGGCCAACTCGTTATCCAGGACGACCTCCAGGCGCGAGCAGAACAACTGAGGCAGCTCGCCGACGAGGGCGCTCCCATGTTGGTGATCTGCGGGCTGTACCAGCTTTTCGGGAAGTTCTTCAAGACCAGCACGGGACCCACCATTCCAGGAATCGGCATCCTGGACGTCGAAACCCACGGCACGGATGAACGGCTGATCGGCAACGTGATCATGAAGTCAGCCGAGTTCGGTGACATCCTGGGCTACGAGAACCACAGCGGTCAGACCACGCTCGGTCCCGGCGTCGAGCCTCTCGGAACCGTCACCAAAGGCGCGGGCAACAACAGCAAGGATGGTCATGAGGGAGCCCGCTACAACAACGTGGTAGCCAGCTACCTGCATGGATCGTTGTTGCCAAAGAACCCTGCCATTGCCGACTTCCTCATCAGGACGGCGGCAGAACGCAAATACGGCACCTTCGTTCCGGGAGCGCCCGACGACGATTACGCCCGCCTCGCGCGCGAACACGCCGCCCGCCGTCCGCGGTAGCTACTTTTCCTTGGTGATCAGGAGCTCATGGGCTCCAGCGGTTGCGGCTCCCATGGACTCAACCACCGCTTTGGTGCGCTGATAGGTTGCCGCGTCAGCCTCCGGTGTTGCGCATACACCCTGCGGGGCATCGCTGGCCACTGAGCACCAACGGTAGGGGTCGCGGACGATCACCGATGGGGCCCAGGCCAAATCCGAGGCAACCCAGGCGCCCGCGGCATTCTGGCTGAACTGTGCCCTGACCAGAAGCCCTTCATTGTTGACGACGTACCATGGGGACAATTCCGTAACGCCATTGCCCAGCCCGTACACGATCCAGGTGCCCTTGTAATTCTCGATCGGGAGCACCGAGTGGGTATGGTGCCCGTAGACCATGGTGAACTGCCCGCTGTCGATCAAAGCATGTGCGACTTCCTGCTGCTGGGTGTTGGCTTCGCTGGCGTACTCATCTCCGGCGTGCATCACGCCCAAGACGATGTCGGCGCCAAGCGCTTTGGCCTGGGTTGCCTTCGCAATCATGACGGCCGGATCCAACTCGTCCACAAGCCACGGGTACTCCGGGATCTGACCGTTGTGCCCGTAGGTCCCGATGATGATGGCCACTTTGGCAGCATCGGTCTGGATCATCAGGATTTCCTTGGACGCCGCTTCCGTTCGGTAGGATCCTGTGTGCTTCAGGCCGGCGGCGTCGAGGGCGTCCAGGGTCCGGAGCAGACCGTCGGTTCCACGGTCTATGGTGTGATTGCTCGCCGTCGTACACGCTTGGTAGCCGACATCCTTGGACGCGGTGATGATCTGAGGCGGCACGTTGAACGACGGATAGGCCGAGAACGGCCCCTCGGGAGTTGCCACCGGGGTTTCCTGATGGCAGATGGCGAGATCGCTGTTGGCGATGTAGCGTCGCTGTCCTTCCAGAAGTGGAACGAAGGTGTAGCCCGGCAGTCCTGCCGCTGCGGCGTCCGCCCGGGCTTGCTGCCACAACTGGGTATGGACCAGCATGTCGCCGGTGACTGTAATGGAGGTGCATCGCAGTTCGGGGCACGCTGGGCCTTTGCCCGGAGTCGGGTTCGGAGCAGGAGTACGCGCCGGCGCGGGCGTCTCAGTGGCAGGGGCCGAAGCGGCACTGCTCCGGTCCTGGTCATCCGTTTCAGCAATGACCCCGCAGGCGCTCAACGTCACGGCCAGAGCCAGGACGGCCAGTCCCATCGCCGCCTTAAGAGGACGAGATACTGCCTCTGAAGATGTGATTTTCCCCATGGATTTCATCCTACGGCTGAAGCAGCGTGGAACCGGGCGTGCCGCCCTTGAGGACGCGTTTCTTACGTGAAAGAGTCATTTCATGGTCAACCCCCTCATGAGCCCCAGCCCCTTGCCCTATGGACTACCGCCCTTCGCCGCCATAACTCCGGGGCATTATGCCGAGGCCCTGGAATCCGGGCTTGCCGAACACCTGCAGGAAATCAACGCCATTGCCGGTGATCCGGCCCCAGCGACGTTCGACAACACCGCCGTAGCCATGGAACAATCCGGCCGTCTCCTCAGCAGGGCGGCGGCAGCCTTCTTCACCCTTGTCTCAGCTGACTCCTCCGAAGCGATCAAGGCGCTGGAAACGGAGTTCTCGCCCAAGTTCTCAGCCCATCAGGATGCTGTGTTCATGAACCGCACGCTGTACGAGCGGTTCTCTGCCATCGATGCCACAAACCTTGGCGCCGAGTCAGCAAGGCTCGTGGAGGAGTACCTCAAGGAGTTCCGCCAGTCCGGTATCCAGCTCGATAATGCCGGACAGAGCAGGTTACGGGACGTCAACGCGGAACTTTCGCGCCTGGGAACCGAGTTTGGCCAGCGCGTCAAGGAAGCCATGAAAGCATCAGCCCTGCTGCTTGAAAATGCCGCGGACTTGGAGGGTTTGCCGGCCGAGTCCATCACCGGAGCTGCGGAGGCCGCCAAGGCGGCCGGACACGAAGGCAAGTACCTGCTGACACTCATCCAACCCAGCAATCAGCCTGCCCTTGCTTCCTTGGAAAACCGGGCCGTCCGCCGTCGGCTGTATGAAGCATCCTTGGCGCGCGGCACCGACGGTGGCCCCTTGGATGTGCGCGACCTCATTACTGCCACGGTGCGGCTGCGTGCGGAGAAGGCAACACTCCTGGGTTTCGCCAACTTCGCGGAGCTGGTGGTGGACCGGCAAACAGCTCCGGACTTTGCCGATGTGCAAGCGATGTTGGGCCGACTGGCACCTGCCGCCGTCCGGAACGCCCAGGCCGAAGCGAACGCCCTGGCGCGATCGGCCGGTCACGAACTGGAGCCGTGGGATTGGGCTTACTACTCTGCCCGGGTCCGCAAGGAGAAGTTCGCGGTGGATGAGCAGGCCCTGCGCCCGTACTTCGCCCTGGAGACCGTGCTGAACGACGGCGTCTTCCATGCAGCATCGCAGCTGTACGGAATCACGTTCCACGAGCGCGGTGATTTGGAGGGTTACCACCCCGATGTCCGTGTCTGGGAGGTTCGCGACGGGGACGGCAGCGGAATCGGACTTTTCCTGGGCGACTACTACACCAGGGAGTCAAAGCGTGGTGGTGCCTGGATGAATTCCCTGATGGAACAGTCCCGACTGCTTGGCACGCAGTCGGTGGTGATCAACAACCTCAACATCACCAAGCCTGCTCCGGGCGAACCAACGCTGTTGTCCCTCGATGAAGTCCGGACGGTGTTCCACGAATTCGGGCACGCCCTTCATGGGCTGTTCTCCGATGTCACCTATCCGCGCTTTTCCGGGACGTCCGTGCCCCGGGACTTCGTGGAGTACCCATCACAGGTCAACGAAATGTGGATCATGTGGCCGGAGGTCCTGGCCAACTATGCTCGCCATCACTCCACCGGAGAGGCGCTCCCCCAGGGCATCGTGGACAAACTCAATGACTCACTGTTGTGGGGCGAAGGCTTCGCGACCACCGAGTATCTGGGCGCTGCGCTGCTTGACCTTGCCTGGCACGTGCTTTCCGCAGCAGACGTTCCGGACGATGTCCTGGCTTTCGAGGCCAAGGCACTTGCAGATGCATCCATCGCCCACCCCTTGATTCCGCCACGGTACCGCACCGGCTACTTCCAACACATCTTCGCCGGCGCTGGCTACGCTGCGGGCTACTACTCCTACATCTGGAGCGAGGTCCTGGACGCCGATACCGTGGAGTGGTTCAAGGAAAACGGTGGCCTCACCCGCTCGAACGGCGATCACTTCAGGTCCCAGCTGCTCTCCCGCGGCAACAGCCGTGACCCCCTGGAGTCGTTCAGGGCGTTCCGGGGCCGCGACGCCGAGCTGGAGCCGTTGCTGAAGCGCCGCGGGCTGGAGTAGGAACGACGCCGGGCCGGTCACCTCGAAGGTAACCGGCCCGGCGTCGTACTTCTTTTGCTCTTTACCAGCCGCGTTCTGCGAGGCGGTGGGGCTGGGGGATTTCGTCGACGTTGATGCCGACCATGGCTTCGCCCAGGCCGCGGGAGACCTTGGCAATG
This sequence comes from Paenarthrobacter sp. FR1, assembly GCF_051106045.1. Taxonomy (NCBI): domain Bacteria; kingdom Bacillati; phylum Actinomycetota; class Actinomycetes; order Micrococcales; family Micrococcaceae; genus Paenarthrobacter; species Paenarthrobacter sp. FR1. Next base: position 190,951 of record NZ_JBPFSF010000006.1, read on the forward strand.
ACATCGGGATCGTCGTAGAACGTGGTGGCCTTCACGACGGCAGCGGCACGCTCTGCCGGGTTGCCGGACTTGAAGATCCCCGAACCAACAAACACGCCGTCGGCGCCGAGCTGCATCATCATCGCAGCATCAGCCGGGGTCGCGATGCCACCGGCAGTGAACAACACCACGGGGAGCTTGCCGGTCGCGGCAATTTCCTTGACCAGCTCATACGGGGCCTGCAGTTCCTTGGCCGCGACATACAGCTCGTCCTCGGGCAGGGCGGCGAGCTTGGCGATCTCGGAGCGGATCTTGCGCATGTGCCCGGTGGCGTTGGAAACATCGCCGGTACCGGCTTCGCCCTTGGAGCGGATCATCGCCGCGCCCTCGTTGATGCGGCGCAAAGCCTCACCAAGGTTGGTGGCACCACAGACGAACGGGACGGTGAAGTTCCACTTGTCGATGTGGTTGATGTAGTCCGCCGGGGTCAGGACCTCGGACTCGTCGATGTAGTCGACACCGAGGGACTGCAGGACCTGGGCTTCGACGAAGTGACCGATGCGGGCCTTGGCCATCACCGGGATGGACACGGCAGCGATGATCTGATCGATCATGTCGGGATCGGACATGCGGGACACCCCGCCCTGGGCGCGGATGTCGGCCGGGACGCGTTCAAGCGCCATGACAGCTACGGCACCGGCATCCTCGGCGATGCGGGCCTGCTCGACGTTAACGACGTCCATGATGACGCCGCCCTTGAGCATCTCAGCCATGCCCCGCTTGACGCGGCTGCTGCCCGTAACGCTGTTCGCGGACGAACCGGCTTCGTTGCTTACATCTGGTGTAGACACAAAAACCCCTATGGGTAGATAAACGACCTTCATGCCGGGGGCACGCGCAGCCACACGACCGCATCAGCGCACACCGGATTTTCAGGTCAAGGTGACCAAGTACTAGTAATAGTAGTCGCAGGTTGCATGGTGGCAGTACATTCATTACTGCCTAGACGGGCAATAAAGAGGGCTATGGTAGGGCGACTGCACAACCGCCGGAGAGTGAGTCTGGTCGGATGCCAGTTCCCTTGTGAAGCTTTGCCCCTTAGGGACTTAGCCGGCCGCCGCGCCATCGGCTTCGGCGATGGCCTGCCGACGGACTGCGGACATGCGCTGGACGATGGTCACGGCACTGGCCAGTGCCAGCAGGATCAGCGTTCCGAACAACACCACGGGCGGAAGACCGAGCCCCGTGAGCCCGGCAATCAGCAGCACCGAGGCCAACCGCTCGGCCCGCTCTGCAATCCCGACGCTGGCCTGGTACCCGAGCGATTCCGCCTTGGCCCTCGCGTAGGAAACAACCATCCCCAAGACAAGGCAAACGACGGCGGCGGTTCCGATTGCGGGGTCGTCACCGTGGGTGAAGAACCAGATAGTGAGGCCGGCGAAGATGGCACCGTCCGCCAACCGGTCCAAGGTGGAGTCGAGGAAGTTTCCCCAGCCTCCGCTCCGGCCTTGCAGGCGGGCCATGATTCCATCGACGACGTCCGAAAAGGCGAAAAAGGCGATCACCACGGAACCCCACCACAACTGGCCTAACGGGTAGAGGACCAGTCCGCCGAGGATCACTCCGGCGGTCCCGGCAATGGTCACGGCGTCAGGAGACACGCCAATCCTGAGGAGCCAACGCGCTAGAGGTGTGAAGAGTGAAGTGAAGAAGCCGCGCGCATGCCTATTGAGCATTCGACTCCCCCGGCCAGGCTTCGGCCACCAGTTTGCGGACCTCGTCAAGGGTCTGCGTGATGGCCTTGGTCTGGGCGATGATAGGGAAGAAGTTTCCGTCCCCGCCCCACCGCGGGACTACATGCTGGTGAAGGTGCGCGGCGATGCCGGCACCGCCTGTTACACCTTGGTTCATGCCCAGGTTGAAGCCGCTCGGATTCGAGACCTTCCGCAACACGCGCATGGCGGTTTGGGTAAGTTCGGCGAACTCTGCTGTCTCCTCCACGGTGATGTCCGTGTAATCGGGCACGTGGCGGTAGGGGCAGATCAGAAGGTGGCCCGGGTTGTAGGGGAAGAGGTTAAGCACCACATAACAGGTCCTCCCCCGGTAGACGATGAGGGACTCTTCGTCCGTACGGGAGGGTCCTACGCAGAACGGGCAATCATCCTTGTTCTTGAATTGATCCTGCCCGCCCTTGATGTAGGCCATGCGGTGCGGAGTCCACAGGCGCTGAAATGCGTCCGGAACGCCCGCGAGTCCGAAGTCATCGGTTACGTCGGCGTCGCTCGGAAGATCAGCTGCCGCGCCTGTGTTCTCCTGCACCGTCTATGCGTCCGTTCCGTCAGCTCTCGCGGTTCTTGACGGCATCAACAATCCTGCGGACCGCCTCTGCCACGGGAACACCGTTGTCCTGGCTGCCATCGCGGAAGCGGAACGACACCGCACCAGCCTCGGCGTCCTCACCTCCGGCAATCAGGACAAAGGGAATCTTGTCCTTGCTGGCAGTACGGATCTTCTTGGGGAAACGGTCCGAGGAGATATCTACCTCGGCACGGATACCGGCGGCCTTGAGCTGGCCGACGACGTCGAACATGTAGTCGTTGAACGTCTCGGCCACAGGGATGCCTACCACCTGGACGGGAGCGAGCCATGCGGGGAAGGCACCAGCATAGTGCTCGGTGAGGACACCCATGAAGCGTTCAACAGAACCGAAGAGGGCACGGTGGATCATGACCGGGCGCTGGCGCGTACCGTCTGCCGCCTGATATTCGAGTTCGAACCGCTCGGGCAGGTTGAAGTCCAACTGGATCGTGGACATCTGCCAGGTCCTGCCCAGGGCGTCCTTCGCCTGGACGGAGATCTTGGGACCGTAGAAGGCTGCTCCACCCGGGTCCGGAACCAGCTCCAGGCCGGAGGCTGCCGCAACCTCGGAAAGGGTGCGGGTGGCTTCCTCCCAAGCGGCGTCGTCACCCACAAATTTTTCTTCATTCTTGGTGGAGAGTTCCAAGTAGAAATCATCCAGGCCGTAATCCTTGAGCAGGCCCAGGACGAAGTTCAGCGTGGTGGTGAGTTCATCCTTCATCTGCTCACGGGTGCAATAGATGTGGGCATCGTCCTGTGTCATGCCCCGTACGCGAGTCAGGCCGTGAACAACCCCGGACTTCTCGTAGCGGTACACCGATCCGAATTCGAAGAGGCGCAGCGGAAGTTCCCGGTAGGAACGGCCACGGGAACGGAAAATCAGGTTATGCATGGGGCAGTTCATCGGCTTCAGGTAGTAATCCTGGGCCGGTTTCCGCACGGTTCCGTCTTCGTTGAATTCGGCGTCCACCTGCATGGCGGGGAACATACCGTCCTTGTACCAGTCAAGGTGGCCGGAAACCTCGTAGAGGTGTCCCTTGGTGATGTGGGGGGTGTAGACAAACTCGTAGCCGGCATCCACGTGGCGCTGACGGGAGTAGTCCTCCATGGCCTTGCGGATGATGCCGCCCTTTGGATGGAACACCGGGAGGCCCGAACCCAGCTCATCAGGGAAGGAGAAGAGATCCAGTTCGACGCCGAGCTTGCGGTGGTCGCGGCGCTCGGCCTCAGCAATACGCTCCTGGTACGCCTTGAGGGCATCCTTGGTGGGCCAGGCAGTTCCGTAGATGCGCTGCAGCTGCTGGTTGTTCTGGTTGCCCAGCCAGTACGCAGCGGACGAACGCGTCAGGGCGAATGCGTTGGAAATGATCTTGGTGTTGGGCAGGTGCGGGCCACGGCATAGATCACACCAAACGCTCTCGCCGCTCTTCCTGTCCACATTGTCGTAGATGGTGATGTCGCCGGCGCCGACCTCAACGTTGACGCCTTCGACGGCGTCTGTTGCGTCGTTCTTCTTCCCGAGAAGTTCCAGCTTGTAAGGCTCGTTGGCCATGGCTTCGCGGGCTTCTTCTTCAGTAACCACGCGGCGAACGAATTTTTGGTTCTGGTTGATGATCTTCTGCATCATCTTTTCCAGCTGGCGCAGGTCTTCCGGGGTGAACGGGTCAGCGACGTCGAAGTCGAAGTAGAAACCGTCCGTGATGTAAGGGCCGATACCGAGCTTGGCATCCGGGCGCAATTGCTGCACGGCCTGTGCCATGACATGGGCGGTGGAGTGGCGGAGCACGTTGAGGCCGTCGGGTGATTCGATGGTGACGCCTTCGATGTCAGCATCCGCGGGCAGGACCTGGTCAAGGTCCTTCAGCACACCGTTGACACGGGCTACAACGACGTCGCGGCGCTCGAAGAAGAGTTCCGCGCCGGTAGTCCCTTCCGTCACCTTGGTCTCTTCGCCATCGACGATGAGGGTGATCTGTTGGGCATCTGACACGGGTGTCTCCTATTCATGGTTGAGGCTTCATAGCTTGTGGCGTACGGGGACCACAGCCAGCCACCGTCAATCGTATCTGCTCCGGCGAAGGCGGCCAAAGCAGCGCGCCGTTCCCCGATTCAGCTGCCTGCTCAGCTTCCCAGGCCCGTGATGGCAAGGTTTCTGGAGATGCCGTGGAGGGGTCCGTGGTGCGTGTAGTCGTCTGGAGGTCCTCCTCCGGCAGGCAGGAGTTCCGCGAAAGGCAACGTTTCGGGTTGGCTGAGATCCCAGGCCTTGCTGGCGCTCAGGCTGATTCCCTTGGGACCTGTCCTCCTGGTGGTTCCACGGATCAGCAGAAGCCGGGTACCGAACAACAGCGGACCCGATTGCTCTTGCGCTTCATGGAAGAAGACTGAATCAACGCAGCCTGTGCCGTCGTCGATGCTGATGAAGACCACCCGCCGCCCACCACGCATGGGCGGGGTCTGGGTCGCGATTCTGACCCCTGCCACCAGGACCTCGGTTCCATTGCGCAGCCCCAGGAGTTTGTCTGCGGTGGTGACTCCCAGCTTGTCCAGCAAGGGCCGATGGCTGTCCATGAGATGCTCGCTGACGTCCACCGCCATGAGGTCGAGCTCCGCCCTGACGTTGTCCACCATGGTGGGTGCGGGTAATTCCGGAGCGAGGTTCATTAGCTCAACATCGCCCAAAGCGAACGACAGTTGCCCTTCGATCACGTCGGCAGCCTTCTTGGTGGAGCTGCCCTGGAGGGCTTGCAGGTGCTGTACGAGGTCGGCCCGGTTCGCTTTTCCTCCGGAATCCTTATGCAGGGCATCGAAAGCACCGAGTTGGGCGAGCCTTTTGATGTTTGGCTTGCTTACCCGCGCCCGCGCCCTGAGATCCGCCAGGGAATCGAAGGGCTGCCCCGCCACGATCCGTTTCAGTTCCGCTCCGGAAAGCCCGTATATCCCGGTAAGGCTCAAGCGGATGCCAAGTTTCCCTTGATCAGGTCCGTCTTGAATCCTCTCCACCCTGTATTCAGCTTGGCTCCGGTTGATATCCAAAGGCAGGATGGGAATTCCCAGCCGACGCGCTTCAGCCACCAACAATCGTTTGGGATACATGCCGGGGTCGTGTTCCCAAAGCCCTGCGAGGAAGGCTTCAGGATGATGTGTTTTCAGCCAAGCCGATTGGTAGGTAGGCACGGCAAAGGCAGCACCGTGCGCTTTGCAGAACCCGAAGCTCCCAAACGCTTTCAAGGTCCCCCAGACCTTGTCCACTACTTCAGGCGGGTATTTCTTGATCGCCTCACGCCGGAAGTACACCTCGACGCCCGGCTCATGGATTTCATCGCCCAAGGCACGGCGGAATTCATCGGCCCGCGCCAACCCGCAGTCGGTCATGACATCGAAAGTCTTCAGGATCTGCTCATGGAACACGGTGACGCCATGGGTTTCCTGAAGGACCGGCTTCAGGTCCGGGTGAGGGTAGATCTCCGGCGCGAAACCATGCCTGTGTTCCAGGAATGGGCGGACCATATCCGACTTCATGGGCCCAGGCCTGAACAGTGAAATATCGATAATCAAATCGTTGAATTCGCGCGGAGCCATCTTTCCGATGAGCTCCCGCTGACCCGGCGACTCGATCTGGAAGCACCCCAGCGTATGGGTGCTGCGGATCAACTCATAAGTGGGCTCGTCGTCGAACGGAACGGCGTTGAGATCGATCCTGCCGTCTGCAGCGATGAAATCAGGCCCTGTCCCACCTGGCTCAACCGGGTGCTTACCGGCAGCCACCACCTCTGCTTTGGAAGGATGGAGGCGAATGACCTCCCGGACCGCAAATGCCATGGCGCTTTGCATGCGCACACCCAGGACATCCAGCTTCAGCATGCCCATGGGATCCATGTCATGTTTGTCGAACTGGCTCATGGGAAGTCCAAGCCCGCTGGGCTGGACAGGCGTCCGGTCAAGGAGCGTTGCATCCCCCAGGATCACTCCACATGGATGCATGGAGATATGGCGGGGCAGCCGGTCCAGCCTTTCGGTCAAGTCCACCAAGAGGTCCAGTTGCTGGTTTTCCTCCGAGGCGCCCCGTTCCACACGCCCAGCAAAGTCGCGAAGCTCCGGCTTCTCCACCAAGGCTTCACGGAACTTGCGTGCGGAGAACCTCCACAGCTGCTTGGCGATATCGCTGATTTCGCCTTCGTCCATTCCCAGGGCCATTCCGGCGTCCCTGACAGCACCACGCGCCCTGTAGCCGTTCTGCATACTCATGAGCGTGACGCGTTCCGCTCCGAACCGATCAAAGATCTTCCGGTATACGTTGTGCCGTTCCGCGCTTTCGACGTCGATGTCGATGTCAGGGAGGGTTGACCGGCGGCCGGAAAGAAAACGTTCAAAAATGAGGTCGTGGCGGATTGGATCCACTTGGCTGATGTCGATCAGATAGTTCACCAGGCTGGATGCACCCGACCCCCTGGCGGCAACCCGGACACCCATGTCGAGGATCATCCGGGACACCTCAGCGACAGTAAGGAAGTAGGAAGCAAAACCGAGCCTGCCGATAATCCCGAGTTCGTGCATCAACCGCGAGCGCATCCGCTTCTCCGCTTCGCCGTTGATCCCGGGGAAGCGTTTGGTGATTCCGGCTTCACACCGCTGGGCCAGTTCAACCATAGGATCTCCGTTGATGCCGATGATGGAGGATTCGGGAACGACGGGTTTCTTCCATCCCATGTCCAGGACGGGATCCATGCGGCATTTGTCGGCGAGCGCTTCTGTATTTGCGAGCAGCTTGCTGAGGTCGGCTTTTCCTTGGCCTGCCGCGTTCATGATTTCCTTGCCAAGTTGGAGCATGTGTTGGGCGTTCTTTAACCAGCCCTGGCCGGTGGGTTGGAGCATGGGGGCGGTTGAGAGTTCCGGGAGGGATTTCAGGGTGCGTGCTGAATCGAGGACGTCAGCTGTAGCTGCTCCGTCTTGCGCGCAATAGCGGACGGCGTTGCTGAGGACAGCGGGCACGTTGTATTCGAGGGCGAGTTTGAGCATCCGTACGGCGTGGGCTGTGCTGAGGGGTTCCCCCGGTGGGCTGAGGTGGGAAACTGCTTCGGCAACGATCGTGCCCGGTGGCATGGCGTCGATCCATTGCTTGAAGAGGGTTCTGGGCCTGAGGTATTTTCGCCCTCCCATTGCCTGCCCGACATCCGAGTCCGGGCCGATCATGACTGTCAATACTGGTTTCAGGGTTTGTGGGTCAAGTGTTCTGGAGGCGAGTTCGCCCCGGGTTACTGCTGCGGGGACGGCTCCCCCGGCTTTTCCAGACGTGCGGGCATGGGCGTCGGAGACCAGTCGGCATAGCGCCCTGTAACCGGCGCCGTTGTTGTTGCCGTGGGCGAGTACGACGACGCGGCCAGCGACTTGGGTGCGGTGGTCGCCGTCGTCGTCGAATACTGCCAGATCCACCCCCACAATGGGGTCGATGCCGGCCTCCATGCAGGCTTTGAGGTGTTTGACGGTGCCGTAGAGACCGTCGCGGTCTGTGCAGGCGAGCGCTGTGGCGCCATCGGCTGCAGCGGTTTGGGCGAGCTCGTCGGGCCAGGAGACGCCGTAGTGTGCGCTGAAGGCAGTGGAGACGTGCAGGTGGGTGAAGCTCAAGGTTCACGCTGCTTCGTCGGGTTCTACAGCACGTGCTGGTGCGGCGTCGTGGATGCGGAGCAGTCGCCATCGTCCGCTTCCTACGTGCCTGACGAGATCGAGGGTGATGGTCCCGTTGGAGGTTTCTTTTTCCCCCGGGGCCTGGAGCTGCACCCGCCAGATTTCGTGGTCAACCAGGCCGGCCCCGCTTCCCAGGGGTGCGCGGCTTTCTTCCAGCCACCACTGGCGGCGTTCGTACCACCGGACAGGCTCATTGGTGACCGTGTACTGCGTCCCTTTCCATTGAACTTGCTGCGGCTGGCCTGTGTCCGTGCAGATAACTTCGACGGACTCACTGAACAGCCCCATATCCACACCTCATTTACGCCGGGGTATCTTCATTCGAAAGTATGTTCGAATATTTCAAGTTTACGCCGACGCCCTGACAAAACCTACTTCGAAGTTTCCGCCCTTTCCCTGGCGCGTGAAACGCGCTTGCCTACCTGCTTCAGCAAGGCATCGCGCCAAGGTTGCATGCCCTGCGCCAGGGCAATGCTCCCCATGAGGGAGGATGCCAGCCGGAGTTGCTGGGTGCGCAGTACACGTTTCCTGTCATAGGCGGCGAGCGCTGCTTTCAAGGGCAGTTCGTTGAGCAGTCGCCCCAGGGTCACTGCATCAATCAGCGCTTCGCAGGCACCCCTGCCGAGGTTGGGAGTCATGGCGTGCGCGGCATCCCCCACCAGCACCACGTTGCCCCGTGCGTAACGGCTGAGGGGTGGGGTGGTCCAGATTCGTTGGGCCAACGATATTTCGGGGGTGGCGAGGTCAAGGACATCCCGCACGGCTGGCGAGTAGTGGGCGTAGCGGCTTCGCGTCACTTCAAGCGCTTCTGCGACGTCCACTTTGTCCGGCCCCAGCCCGGAGCGGAAGGAGGCATACCAGTTGGTCCCCCTTACGGCCGGCGCCAAGCCGAAGATTTCCCCCCGACCCCAGTATTCACCGATGTCGTTGGGAGATGGGGTTCCCGGAACGACTCCCCTCACTGCCAGGAAGGGCGTAGGCCTTGCCGCCCTCCGTTCACCCCAGGAGTCCCGCCGAACCACGCTGTTGACACCGTCCGCACCGACGGTGAGCTCAGCGTGGCGCGGGAGGCGATCCACCCTTCCGGTCACTCGCGTCACCGTCTCCGGCACCGCACTGTCCAACAGCTTCAGCAGTTCGGGTCGGGAGATCCCCATCAGCCCGTCCCCTTCCATGGACAGCATGGGTTCTCCGGAGGGGCCGCGGAGGGCGCCGGCTTTGATGATGGCTCCCCGTCTCCGCGCGGCTCCGAGGATCCCGAGTTCGGACAGGGCCTGCTGGGCTTCCGTCCACATGGCCAAAGTTGTTCCGACCGTGGGGAGTTGGGGTCTCTGCTCGTACACCGTGACGTTGAACCTGCCGGGGTCGAGCCGACCGGCGAGCGCCAATCCGGCTATTCCCCCACCGATAATCTCAACCTTCTCCATGGCCACACTGTACTACTACATTTGTAGTGATGGTAGGTCCTGAAGCTAGACTTTCGCCATGTCCGACCGACGAACACAGTTAGCCGACGCCGCGCTCGCCGTCGTTTCCACCCAGGGCCTCAAGGGCCTCACGCACCGGGCCGTCGACGCCCAAGCCGGTGTCGCCGCCGGAACAACCTCCAACTACTTCCGCAACCGTGCCACGCTGGTCAGTGCCGCCGTCGACCGCGTTGAAGAACTGGACAGCCTCCTGCTGCAGCAAAGGCAGTTGGAATTCCCGACGTCGGCAGCCGGCTTGGCGGAGCAAATCGCCGGAGCCGTCTTGGGGCTCGCATACGACAACTCCGAACTCACCAGGGCACGCTTCGTGTTCGCCCTCGACCAACCAGAGGTGGTCGCCGCCGGGCACGAGCGGCTGGTATCAGCGTTGGCACAGCTGCTCGAAGCGATGGAAATACCTAACGCCCGGGCACGTGCTGAAGCCGTTTCCGACTACAGCGACGGCCTGGCCCTGCACTTGCTGACCGCACGCAAGGGGCAGGTCATGGACAGGGCGACCGTGACAGGCAACATCCGCAGGCTCCTGGAAGGATGACCCTGCGAGGGGTGGACGGCAGCGGGTCCACAGAGCAGGATTGTGGCATGAGCACCAATGACGCACTCCTCAAGCAGGTCAACATCTCCGCCGCGGACGACAACCTCGTGGCCCGATTCGAAATTGACGGCAACATCCCAGGCTCCGGCGCTTACGTCGTGGGCCTTGTTGCTGCCAGTGAAGACTATTCCTCGCAGCGCAGGCTCGGTATCGAATTCATGAACGGCGAGGCGATTTCCTTCTATTCGTTCAACCACTCCCTCAGCGCAGAGGAAAACTACGACATCAAGGGAGTGGAGCATTCCGGCAACATCATCACCGGGAACTTCCCGCTATCGGCCATCCACGGACTCAGCAAAGGCCACGTCATGACGGCCTTCAGCGAAGCTGACGGCCGCGAGTTCCAATCCGGCGTGCCTGTCACCGAGGCCCTCTGAACCTTTAGAACAGTCCTTCCACCGGTTCAATCAGTTCCGGTGAGTTGTTGCGGACATTCCCGACGGCGGCGCCCACCGCGTCCAGCGTCCAACCGGCAGCGGCATCGTGTGCCCTGGAACGGACCATGTCCACCAACCCCGCGGCGTCTTTCTCACGCGGATCCAGCCATGCTTCCATCGTCTCTGTGCTCATGGGCAGGGGAACACGGTCATGGAGCGCAGTGAGCTCATCGAACACCGAAGCACTGCGTCGCGTCCGGGCTGACTCCGCAGTGGGAGTGTCCGCAGTGAGGATGGACATGGACAGAAGCCAGCGGCCCGGATCGTCCGGGGACGCCGCCTGGTCCCGCCACCACTCATACAATCCCGCAAAGACCAGGCCATGGCCGTCCCCCGGGTGGACGTAATACGGCTGCTTGTTCTTGCCCTCCCCCTTTTTCCACTCGTAGTAGCCGTCCGCGGGCACCGCACACCGACGGGCTACGGCAGCTTTCTTGAAGGAAGGTTTCTCCAGCAGTGTCTCGCTGCGGGCATTGATGAGCCGGGCACCACCCTTGGGGTCTTTAGCCCATGACGGCACCAGTCCCCACTTGGCAACGTGGAGTTGCCGCTTCAGGTCGTCATCGATGAGGCGTTCCAGCACGATGGGAACCGCGTCCGTCGGGGCAACATTCCAGGACTTTTCGAGGGCAATCTCGTTCTCAAGTTCGGCGTCAAAGTCGGCGAGCAGGTCTCCCACCGCACGGGCCATTACGTAACGTCCACACATGCGAACAGTCTGCCCTTTCCCGGGAAAACGCACCAGCGCGGGCGTGTGACGCAACCCGTCTTCGCCGCCGGACGGGAATTATTCGGCACCGGGTTACCGTTGTTACGAACGAACCACCCCGTGCAAACGACAAATACTGAGGAGAGCTCTGTGGATTTCACTCCCGACTCCGGCACTATCACCATGTTCTCGACCACTTGGTGCGGCTACTGCAACCGCCTGAAGAAGCAGCTGGACGCCAAGGGCATCGGCTACACCGAGATCAACATCGAAGAAGTAGATGGCACAGCCGAACTCGTCGAGCAGCTCAACGGAGGCAACCGCACCGTTCCCACCGTGCTCTTCCCGGACGGAACCGCCGCAACCAACCCCTCCGCCTCCGAGGTTGAGAACCGTTTGGCAGCATAGACCTGCCAGCGGCACCGGTGAGGGCCCGCACGGAACAAACCACGCTCTGTCTGCCACCTGTGATAGACAGATTGGGAATCCGTTGCGGGCCCTGCTGCATTAAACCTGGCCCGCGCTCAGCGAGCCCGAAGGGAACCACTCCATGGTCCACGCAGTCAAAGGCGTAGTCGTCCGATCCAAAGGCGCACCCGCAACCCTCGAAACGATCCTCGTTCCCGAGCCCGGGCCCGGCGAAGCCCTGGTTGACATCCTCACCAGCGGCGTCTGCCACACCGACCTCCACTACAAACTCGGCGGGATCAGCGACGACTTCCCGTTCCTCCTGGGCCACGAAGCCACCGGCGTGGTCAGCGCCGTCGGCCCCGATGTCACCGACGTCGCCCCGGGCGACCGTGTGGTCCTGAACTGGCGCGCCGTCTGCGGCAACTGCCGCGCCTGCAACCGCGGCCAAGCCCAGTACTGCTTCAACACCCACAACGCCACCCAGAAAATGACCCTCGAGGACGGCACGGAACTTTCCCCGGCGCTGGGCATCGGAGCCTTCATCGAAAAGACCCTGGTCGCCGCCGGCCAGTGCACCAAGGTAGACCCCGACGCCGATGCCGCCGCCGTCGGCCTGCTCGGCTGCGGTGTCATGGCAGGCTTGGGTGCGGCCCTCAACACCGGGGGCGTCAAGCGCGGCGACTCAGTCGCAGTTATCGGCTGCGGAGGAGTTGGCGTAGCGGCCATCGCCGGTGCCGCCCTCGCCGGCGCCACCACCATCATCGCCGTGGACATCGACGCCAAGAAGCTGGAACGCGCCAAGGACCTGGGAGCCACCCACACTGTCGATTCCTCTGCGGGCGACCCCGTGGAAGAGATCCGTGCCCTCACAGGCGGTTTTGGAGCAGACGTGGTGATTGACGCGGTCGGACGTCCCGAAACCTACAAGCAGGCCTTCTACGCCCGCGACCTCGCAGGAACCGTTGTCCTGGTAGGCGTCCCCACACCGGAGATGACACTGGAGCTGCCCTTGCTGGACGTCTTTGGCCGAGGCGGTTCCCTCAAATCTTCCTGGTACGGCGACTGCCTGCCTTCCCGTGACTTCCCCATGCTGGTGGATCTCTACAAGCAGGGCAAGCTGGACCTGGACGCCTTCGTCACCGAGCGCATCACCATCAACCAGGTGGAGGAAGCCTTCGACAAAATGCATCACGGCGCCGTCCTGCGATCGGTGGTAGAGCTGTGAGCGACTCCACCATCACCATCAACCGCGTTGTCACCTCCGGGACATTCTCACTGGACGGTGGAACCTGGGACGTGGACAACAACGTCTGGATCGTCGGCGACGACGCAGAGTGCATCGTCATCGATCCCGCCCACAACCCGGACGCGATCGTGAAAGCCGTCAACGGCCGGACGGTCAAAGCCATCCTGCTTACGCACGGCCACGACGACCACATCAGCTCCGCCGGGGCCTTCCGGGAACTCGTCAATGCACCCATCCACCTGCACCAGGACGACTGGATGCTGTGGCGCGCGGTGTTCCCTGATATCGATCCCGATGTCGCAATTGCTGACGGCGCTGAGTTCACCGTTGGCGGGGCAACGCTGAAGGCCATCCACACTCCGGGGCACTCACCGGGTTCGGTCTCCTTCCACCTGCCCGGGGAAACCACCCTTTTCAGCGGTGACACCCTCTTCCAGGGCGGACCCGGCGCGACCGGCCGCTCCTACAGTGACTTCCCCACCATCATCGAGTCCATCCGGACCAGGCTCCTGCCACTTCCCGAGGAAACCGTAGTCCGCACAGGGCACGGGGATTCCACCACCATCGGTGCAGAGAAACCGCACTTGGACGAATGGATCGCACGCGGACACTAAGTCCACGGCATCATGGGCGTCGGCCGGCTGCTGACTCGAAAAGCGGGGCGGCAGCCGGCTCAAGCCGAATAATCACCGACTTCGACGCCGGTGTATTGCTGCCCTCCGCCGTTGAATCCAGCGGCACCAAAACATTCGCTTCCGGGAAGTACGCAGCTGCGCATCCCTTGGCAGTCGGGTACGACACCAAACGCAATTGCGGCAGCACACGGTCCACGCCGTCGTCGGCCTCGCTGTGGACGTCCACATAACCGCCGTCCTGGTAGCCCAGCTCAGCCAGGTCCAGCGGATTGACCAGCAACACCATGCGCCCCTTCTTAATGCCCCGGTACCTGTCATTCATGGTGTACGTAGTGGTATTGAACTGATCGTGTGACCGCAGTGTCTGCAACAGCAGCCGTCCCGCAGGAACCCGGATGGTCTCCACATCATTAACCGTGAACATGGCCCGGCCCGTGGCGGTGGGGAAGGCCCTGCTGTCCCTGGGTCCGTGCGGCAGGATGAAGCCGTCCTTCTCCCGGATACGGGTGTTGAAGTCCTCGAAGCCTGGCACCACGTGGGAGATGTGGTCTCTGATGATGTTGTAGTCCAAACGCAGACCGGCCCAGTCCACCGGCACCTTATGGCCGAGGACAGCCTGGGCCAGGCGCGTCACGATGGCAACTTCGGACAGCACCTCCGGCGCGATCGGTTCCAGCGGGCCGACGGATCGGTGGACGGCACACACAGTGTCCTCCACCGTGACGAACTGCTCAACGCCGCCTTGCCGATCCATCTCCGTGCGGCCAAGGGTGGGCAGGATGAGTGCTTGCTCACCGACCACCACGTGCGAGCGATTCAATTTGGTGGAGATCTGGACAGACAGCCGGGTCCTTCTCACAGCCGACTCCGCCACCCCGGTATCCGAGACAGCATGGACCAGGTTGCCGCCCAACGCCACTAACACCTTGATCCTGCCATCACGCATACCGCGGATGCTGTCCACTGCGTCAATGCCCGGATCCCGGGGAGGATCGAAGCCGAACTCCCGCTGGAGGGCGTCCAGGAACCACGGTGGCATCTTTTCCCAGATGCCCATGGTCCTGTCGCCCTGCACGTTGCTATGGCCCCTGATCGGCGACGGGCCTGCCCCCGGCTTCCCGATGTTGCCCCGCAGCAGGAGCAGATTGATGATCTCTTTGATGGTCGGCACTGCCTTCCTATGTTGCGTTAGGCCCATCGCCCAGGTGATGATGACTTTGTCGGCCCTTAGGTATCTTGCCGCGAGTTCATCGATGTCGCGGCTCGCGAGGCCAGTGGCTTCGAGAACATCACGATGGTTGAGAGTGGCCAGATGTGCGGCGAAGCCCACGAATCCCTGGCAATGCTCTTCGATGAAGGCACGGTCCAAGACCGTCCCCGGCCTGGCCCTTTCGGCGTCGAGTACGCGCTTGGAAAGGGCCTGCAGCAAGGCCATGTCGCCCGCGAGCCTGATCTGCACGAACTGATCGGCGAGGTCCGTGCCCCTGCCAATCAGTCCGCGCGGACGTTGTGGATTCCGGAAGTTGATCAGGCCAGCTTCAGGGAGCGGATTCACCGCAACGATCTCTGCCCCGGCCTGCTTGGCCTCTTCAAGGGCCGTGAGCATTCGTGGATGACAGGTACCTGGGTTCTGGCCCATGATGATGATCAGATCCGCCTTGGCGAAATCCGTGTAGGTGATGGCGGACTTGCCCACCCCGATGGTCTCGCCCATGGCAGCGCCAGTGGACTCGTGGCACATGTTGGAACAGTCGGGGAGGTTGTTGGTTCCGAAGGCCCGGACGAACAGTTGGTAGAGGAAAGCGGCCTCATTGCTGGTCCGGCCGCTGGTGTAGAACGTGGCCTGGTTCGGGGTGTCAAGGGCCTTCAGCTCCTTGGCGATGATCCCGAAGGCCTGGTCCCAGGGGATGGGGACGTAGTGATCCGAACCCGCGGCTTTGTACACCGGTTCCACCAGCCGGCCCTGCTGGCCCAGCCAATACTCCGATCGGCGCTCCAGTGAACCCAAGCTGTTCTCGGCCCAAAAATCCGAGGGGATCCGCAGCGGCTCCGCCTCCCACCCGATGGCTTTGGCGCCGTTCTCGCAAAATTCGGCGGCTTTGCGTTCCGGTGGGTCGGGCCACGCGCAGCTCATGCAATCGAAACCATCTTTTTGGTTGACAGCACTCAGTGTTTTCCACGCCCTGGAAGGTCCCATGTAGGCGATGGCATGGGGAAGCGTTTCGCTCAGGCTCGGCAAACCAGCGGCGGATCGCTTGGGGATGCTGACGCTGAGGTCTACATCCGAATCCTCAATGGGATGTTTCTTCCGGCCCATGATGACACCGCGATTCGCGTGACGGGGTAGCTGATTCCCTCAGACTAACCCTGGCACGTCAGCGGCTCAACGCAGCTGCGGTGACCAGGCCACAAGACTCCGGAAGTCGCCGTCGACCACGTCCGCGTAACCGCGGTACGCCTCGATCACTGCGTCCTCCACGGTCTTCACGTCCAAGTGCGGCAGCAAATCATTGGCAGCACCAGCCGTTGCCGGATCCCAGTCCAGGCCAAGGGCGGCGTAGCTGGCTGTCAGGACGTCCCGGATGGGCTTGGAGTTCTCCACCACAATCACGGAACTGAACAACCAACCTCCGGAGACTACCCGCTGGGCAGTTCCAATCAGCTTGATGCGATGGGCAGGGAAGTCCGGGTCCTCACCGTGAACGCTGAACTCGCCGGGGCAGTACTCTCCCGGTATCTCGCCGACGGCGGCGTGAACACCCACGCTGCGAAGGGCGCCGGCCAGCAGCTCGCCAAACTCGGAGAAGCGCGCTTTGGCCCGCACGATCGCGTCAGGGTGCGGTTCAACATGGTCGATCACCAAGGAGCCCTCGTGGTAAGCGGCAGCCCGCCCGCCTGCCTTTCGGACCAGGGGTTCGAAGCCAAGCCCGCGGCAGGCTTCCTCGGCGGCAGCGAACCCTGGCAGATTCGCATCGCGCTGGCCGAAAGCCACCGTAGGCTTCGGCCGATACAAGCGAAGACAGGGACCCTGCTGACCGCTCCGGGCACGCTTCAACAGTTCCAGGGCGAAGTCGAGATCCTCGGCTGCGCCCATGGATCCCTCCTGGCGGTAAACAGTCAGGCTTGGCTGCTCGCCGGTCATCAGCTCTTCCTCAAGGTAAGGATCTGCTCGGCCCGCCCGAACGGCCCGTTGACGTCGTGGAGCACGGAGGATGTCAGGCCAATACCGTCAGCACCGAAGGACACCCTGTTGTCCAGCCCTAGCCACTCACCTGACGGAGCTCGATACATGTGAATCTGAAGGTCGACGTTGGGGAAGATGTAGCTGTTCTCACCCGGAGGGACGCGAGCCGCGATGCCGTTGGCTGTGTCCACCAAACCCATCAGCCGGGCAAGGTCCGAACTGTCTCCTTGATCTGTCAGGGGGTGCGAGGTCCGGATCCACACCCTGCCGGATCCGGGTCGGTGGCCTTCGGCCAAGCGCATCTCCAGTGAGCGGATATAGCCGCCTGGCCAGACGCTGGCGCCGTCCCACGGCTTGCATTCGTCCGGGGCGGGCATGGGTTCGTCCTCCACCGCGGCCACGGCGCTCGTGTCGCTGGTGATCATCCGCCACGCGGCGGCGCGGATGGCTACCCGGCCGCCGGCGGAGAGCTCAGCCTGGATCAGTTCAATGGTCTTGCCCGGCCTCAACGTTGAGGTGGTGACCTGGAATTCGCCGCCGGGGATCAGGCCGAGGATTTCGTAACTGATCCGTGCCAGGCGAACGTCGTCCCTGGGTTCGTGCCGCACCAGGGCATCGGCGATGATGCCCGAAGCCGGCGCCATGTGTTGTTCGTGCGGATTCCACGCACCCTGGGCATGGATCGTGGATCGGAAGCGGCCCTCACCCAACGATTCGTAGTAAAAAGCACCGTCCGCCAGTTCCGGTAATGCAGTAGTCAACCCGAGCCTTTCGCCGATCCAGCAGTAGAACTCAGACCACTGTATCCGCTGATTTGGTCGCTGCCCGACGTCGTCGGATCGTGACTACCCAGACCACGATGGCGGCCGCGGCGGCGACAGCCAGCCCCGCACCCACCGGCGACGCTGCGGCTACCGCCAACCAGGCCTCAAGGGCGGCGAGCCCGATGGTCGCATACAGCAGGGCCCAGATGACCGAGCCACCGATTGCGGCCGGGAGATACCGGCGCATGGGCATGCGAGCCGCACCGGCGGCAAGGTTGATGGCCGTCTGGAGGCCAATAGTCAGGAAGGAAAGCACGACGGCGTACGGTCCCCAACGCTGAATCAGGGCTTGGGCGCGGGCTGCTTTGGGGCGCTCCAGCGAACTGCCGAACCGGGTGTGGGCGAACCCGGCAACGGCTCCCCGACCAATCCAATAAGTGACGTTGACGCGGATCATGACAATGGCGAAGAGCGCCGCGAGTGCGACGCCAAAGGGCAAGCTCATGATCTGATCCACTCGACTTAGGCTACCCTAAGCCACGTGCGGGTGCCGACTCGATCCGGAGGACTGCCGTGACGAAACCCTAGGATGGGTTCATGGACCTCCGCGATGCCGCCCAGGAGTTGTACGCCGTCATGCCGCGCGACTTCACGGCTTCACGCTCTGCCTTGGTTCGCCAAGCCAAGGAGGGTGGCGACAAGGAACTGGCGAAGGCGATCAGTGGCCTGCCCAAGCCGGCTGCCGGCGCCTGGGCCGTCAACATGCTTGCGGTTCATAAACCCGAGGTGATTGACGGCGTCGTACGCTTTGGCGTTTCCCTCCGCACCGCTCAAGAGGACTCTGACGCCGAGGCTTTTCGCGAACTCGGCCAGCAACGGCAAGGGCAGCTGGCGTCAGCCGTGAAGGCGGCCAAGGACTTGGCGAGCGAACTGGGAGCGCCCCTGAGCGCAGCCGCCGCGACCGACCTTGAGCAGACCCTCCGAGCCGCGATGGCAGACGCCGGCGCCGGCGCTGCCGTAGGGACAGGCCGCCTGGTAAGGGGATTGAGCGGCAGTGGCTTCGAGTCCGTGGACCTCACCGATGCTGTGGCTGCGGCAGGGCCGGAGGACACCAATGACGCTGAGGACCCCACCAAACAATTGGTCAAACCCAGCGGGAAAGAACCGTCGCAGGGTAAGGAACCAACCCCTCCCAAAGAGTCGGCCACCAGGAAAAAAGTACCGCAGGAGGAGGCTACGTCTCTGGCGGAGCGGCGTGCCGCCAAGCAGCGGGCAGCACTGGAAGAGGCCCGCAACGAGTTCGAAGTAGCTGACAAAGAAGCTCGAGGCGCCGAAGAAGCCGCCTCTCAAGCCTGGGCTGCCATCGAGACATTGGATGCCCGCAGAACCGAGCTCAAAGCCGAAATAGAGGACGCCAAAAAACGATTGGCTTCCCTGGAAGCCGAGCTGATCGGACTCACCCGCGATACGGACGCCGCAGAATCGGACAAAAAGCTTGCCGTAAGGACGGCAACGCAACTGCGCCGCACCGCGGATCAAGCGCAGCGCCGCGTGGACCGGCTGGGCTAATCCTTTTTCTTACCCACCGATTTCTGCAGGTGATGCGTCGCCGGGCCCTCAAGGTACGTGCCCTCCGGCGTAAAGCGGGAACCGTGCAGCGGGCAATCCCAGGATTTCTCGGCATCGTTCCATGTCAACAAGCCGCCCAAATGGGCACAACTGGCAGACACCATACAAACTTTGCCTTCAACAGTAGACACTGCCGCCGGCTCGCCTTTGTAGAGTCCCACGACGCCGGCCCCTTCAGGCGGACGGGTTTCGTCCGTGATCTCCGGGTTACTCCTGACCTTAACCTTGTCCTCGATCATTCGTTTGGCCGTACCGGCGTTGAGCCGCACGGCCTGGAGGGCGCCTTGGGGTGACGTCACGCGGTGATGGATGGCCGTCGCCCAGTCGGACTGGCCTCCCAGGATGTCGGAGGTAATGGACAGTGCGGCCGCGACACCGTTACTCATCCCCCACTTGTTGTATCCGGTGCCGAAAAAGATCCGGCCATGGCCCCTCGGCAGCTTGCCGAAGAAAGGCATGAGGTTGGTCGCCTGGTAGTCCTGGGCAGACCACGTGTGGGTGAGCTCAGCCCCGGGATAATACTTGTTGGCCCATCCCAGGAGATCGTCCACGTGCTGTTTCGGTGATGATGCACGGCCAGCCGTGTGCCCGTAGCCGCCCACCAGGAGTAACTCGCCCCCTGCAGTGGGGTGGGTGCGCTGGGACCGGGTAGGCGCGTCAATGGAAAGGTACATGGCTTGCGGGATGGAGGTCCCCACCGGTGGCCGAAGGGCAGCGGCGTAGGAACGGTTGGGTTCAAGCTTGGTGAAGTACAGGCCGCGGTCCAAAATCGGCGTACCTGTGGCCAGCACTACGGTGTCCGCGGTGAAGGTTCCTTTGCGTGTGGAGACTTCCAGGGGTTGCTCTGAACCCACATTCTGCACTTGGACACCCTCAACAATGAGGCCGCCGTGCTCACGGATGTCCCTCGCCAGGGTGTCCAGCACGTCCATCGGGTGGACCTGCGCCTGATCTTCCAGTTCCAGAGCCTCAACCACAGGGAACGGAAGTCCCGGGTCACGGCTGAAGTGGACGTCCAAACCCACGTCGCGCGAAACCGCTGCTTCCTTACGGAGCTGCTGGCCGCCGTCGTTAGTTGTTGCGAAGGTGACAGCCGTCCGGCGCTGGAAGGGAACTCCCTGCTGTTCCAGGTACTGCGTGAGCCAGGCCTGTCCCGTCTTGTTCGCCTCCACGTACGCCAGCACCACCTTCAAGGAGTACTGGCTGCGGAGAGCCGAAAGCACTCCCCCTTGCAGGAGGCTCAACTTGCCGGTGGTGTTACCTGTGGTCACCGCACCCAGCGTGCGCGCTTCGAAGACCACCACACGCTGGCCGGACCTGGACAACAGCAGTGCCGCCACCAGGCCCGTAAGTCCCGCGCCGACCACTATCGTGTCGAAATGTTTTTCGTCCGGAATCGGGTCGGACGTGAACTGGGATTCGCGATCCAACCACAGCGATTTCATCAAACAACCTGCCTTTCAAGTCACTGGCATGTGTTGAGGGAAACGCTAAGCCGGTCGTTGATGCTTATCAAGGGGTGGAAGGGCCTGCGGTAAGGGCCGCGGCATGGCGCAATTCAGGGTCCGGGTCGGTCGCCCAACGATCCAGAACGCGCTCAGCGCGGTCCTTCGCCAGCCCTTCGAGCCGGGCCAGCAACGGCGCAACCACGTCCTTGGCCAGCGGATCCACCAGTTCCCGGGTCCCGGCGTCCCTGATGAAACCTTCGATACGGGTCAGATCGGTGTTCACCAAAACGCCGACCTTGGTTTGCAGCAGGACCACGGCCGCGAGGCGACGTTCGAAAACCGGCTCCTCCCACAGTTCAGAGCTTAAGGCGGTGATGTCGTCATGGCTGAGGTTCTTGTACCGCTTCAGGGCATCCCGGATTGTTCCGCGCACTGCGCCCACGGACGCCCCGTACACCGTCAAGGCCTCGCCGAGGCGTTCGCTGGCCTCGTCGGCCTTCTCCCACGACGATTCACGCTGGAGCGTGTAGTCCACAAATTCGCCGGCTGCACTCACCCCTCTATTTTGTCAGTGCCTTTCCCTAGCGTGATCACAACAGCAATCGACAGGAGACATATGCCGTCCCAAGAGCTCGTCACCGAGGCCTCATTTCCCGGCGTCCCGGCGTCGTCGGCCATGCCCGAGTGGTACCCCGCCCTGCTCAACACTGTGGCGAAGGAAGTCCGAGTAGGCCGGACTCGCGCAATGGCAGCGGCCAACAGCGAGCTCTTGAATTCGTACTGGAGCATCGGCCGGCAGTTGGCGGAACGTGAATCCGAGCAAGGCTGGGGTGCCAAAGTGGTCACACGCCTGTCCGCCGATATCCGCACGAGGTTCCCTGAGGCTAAGGGCTTCTCCCCCAGGAACCTGCGGTATATGAAGAGCTTCGCGCAGGCCTGGCCCGACTTCCCAATGTTGCAAGCACCGCTTGCAACATTGCCTTGGTACCACCAGATCGCGCTGCTGGAGAAACTCGACGACGCCGCCACTCGGCTTTGGTACGCGGCGGCGGCCGCCCAGCACGGATGGTCGCGCAACGTATTGACACACCAGATCTCAACGCGCTTGCACGAACGGTCCGGTCAAGCCATCACCAACTTCAAGACCACCATGGTTCCGGCCGATTCCGACCTCGCCCAGCAGGCCACCAAGGATCCGTACGTCTTCGACTTCCTGTCCATGGCTGACCGTCACACCGAACGGGACCTGGAGCTGCAGTTGGTTAAGCACGTGGAGAAATTCCTTTTGGAACTGGGCCAGGGTTTTGCTTTTGTGGGCGAGCAGGTCCGGCTGGAGATTGCCGGCGACGAGTTCTTCGCCGACCTGCTGTTCTACCACCTGAAACTGCGCTGCTACATGGTGATCGAGCTTAAGGCGGTGAAGTTCGAGCCCGGCTTCCTCGGCCAGTTGGGCATGTATATGGCGGCCGTGGACGATCTCATGGCGCACCCGGATGACAAGCCGACCATCGGGTTGCTGCTATGCAAGGAGAAAAACAGCGTAGTGGCCGAGTACGCACTGCGGGGTTTCAACGCGCCTGTAGGCATCGCGGAGTGGCGGACTTCCCTGGCCGACTCGTTGCCAGATGAGTTGGTTGCGAGCCTGCCGAGCATTCAGACCTTGGAAGCCGAGCTGGCGAGCGAGGCTGCCCGGCTACGGGCTTAGCTCGTCGGCTAATAATGTCGGTGCCTCCTGCAAGAGTAGGAACATGGGACGAAAGCCGGAGAGACCAGTGGATGCAGGAGTCAGCGCCGCGCTGATGCCGGTTCCTTCTGACCGGGAGTTTCCCGCCGTTCCAAGCTCAGCCACTCCCAGCTCGATAAGCCGGGATCTGATCAACCAACTGCGGGTACTGGAAGGCATGAAGTCGGCTATCTCGGGACTTCAGGCCAAAATCACGGTGGCCTTCGACCTTGCCCAACGCGCTGAGCAGGCTGAGGCCGGAGTCCCGGCTTCCGAACGTGGCAAGGGTGTAGGAGCGCAAGTGGCGCCCGCCCGGAGGGAATCCCCAAACCGTGGCTCCCGACTCCTTGGCTTGGCCCGGGCATTGGTCACGGAGATGCCACACACCATGGCCGCCGTGGATGCGGGGCTGTTGAATGAGTGGAGAGCCACCCTACTCGCCAAGGAGACCGCCTGCTTGTCCGATGAGGATCGGGCGGCCGTGGATGAAGAGCTCGCGCCGGATACCGGAACCTTCGAAGGCGCCGGGGACAAGGCCATCGTTGCCGCTGCGAAAGCCGCAGCCTATCGCCGTGATCCGCGTTCGGTAACCCAGCGGGCTGCACGTGCCGCGAATGAGAGGACCGTGAGTCTGCGGCCGGCACCTGACACGATGACCATCCTGACCGCCCTGCTTCCTGTAGCCCAAGGCGTCGCAGCCTACGCGGCACTCACGCGGGCCGCTGACTCAGCCCGGTCCCGTCCTGGTGGTGAGCAACGCGGTCGGGGGCAGGTTATGGCCGACACCCTGGTTGAGCGGATCACCGGTTCATCCGCCGGCTATTCCGGGATTGACCTGCAGCTGGTGATGACAGACCGCACCCTCCTGGACAACGACTCCGAACCGGCGCGGCTGACCGGCTATGGGGTTGTCCCCGCCCAGTGGGCCAGAGACCTTGTATTTACAACGAAGGCCCACGGCGATCCCGACGGTGATTTCCATATTTGGCTTCGCCGCCTCTATACAGCACCCGGCACCGGGGAGCTCATCGCCGAGGACTCGCGGTCCCGCTTCTTTCCGCAGGGAATGCGCCGCATCATAGAGGTTCGTGACAACCTGTGCCGGACACCGTACTGCGACGCGCCCATTCGGCACATCGACCACGTAGTCCCTTGGCGTCGTGGCGGATCCACCTCGTTGGACAACGGCGCCGGACTTTGCGAAGCCTGCAACCACACTAAAGAAAACCCGGGTTGGAGCAGCAAAACAGAGCCGGCCCGGAACGACACCGACTCTGTCCATACCTTGGAAGTCCGGACGCCCACCGGGCATAGCTACCGTTCCCAAGCTCCTCCCCTGCCGGGCCACCTGCGTGTCACGGCAGGTGGCACCTGAGCTGGCTACTCCCCTACAGGGAAAGCCACTCCTTCACCCACCACACGGAGGCAAAGTTCCGTGCCCGGCCTGGTGATCGACGCGTTCCAGTGCCGGATGGTGATGATCTCGCCACCGCCCGGGTAGCGATGGCTTTGGCCCTGCCCCGCCCCGTCTTCTGCGGTGTACGCGCCCAGCTTGATACGCACGGTCGTTTCGGGGCCGAAGTAGTCGGTATCGACCACCACGCCACGGATCGGTCCGTCCGGGGCAATCCGGATTTGTTCCGGGCGCAGCATGAGCTGAACCTTCCCCTGGGCCGGTGGTCGCCGGACGGCGATGCCGCCAAGGGAACACGTCGCGAGGGAGCCCTCCATCCAGGCATCGAGAATGACTGCTTCGCCCAGGAATTCTGCCGTGGCCCGGTCTGCCGGACGGGTGTACACCACGAAGGGGTTGCCGATCTGCGCCAGACGCCCGCCACGCATGATGGCCACTTGGTCGGCGAAGGACAAGGCCTCGGCCTGATCGTGGGTGACCAGGATGGTGGTCACCCCTGCGGCGTTGAGAACTTTCGCCACGGCACGGCGAGTGGCTACCCGCAGGCCAGCGTCGAGTGCCGAGAAGGGCTCATCCAGGAGCATCAGTTCAGGTTCGCGGGCCAACGCACGGGCCAAGGCGACGCGTTGCTGCTGACCGCCGGAGAGCTGATGCGGACGTCGCTTTGCCATGGCGGGGTCCAAGGAGACCATGTCCAACAGTTCTTCCACACGGGCCCGCACAGCCCGGCGGCCGCCGTCGAGCTTGCCGGCATCCAAACCGAAGGCGACGTTCTGTCCAACGGTCAAGTGCGGGAACAGTGCACCGTCCTGGGCAACGTACCCGACGTGGCGTTTATGCGCCGGGACCTTGACTCCTTCTCCCGCCACGGGAAGGCCGTTCAAGCTGATGGAACCGGTGTTCGGATGTTCGAAGCCCGCGATGAGCCGAAGCAACGTGGTTTTACCGGAGCCGGACGGGCCAACGATGGCGGTGGTCCCGCCGCGGGCGACCGAGAGGTTCACTCCTTTAAGGACAGCCTGGGAACCGAAATTCTTGGTGACCTCGGAAATGTCCAGGTGTGAGTTCGTGGTCGGGGCCACGGAGGGTGCCACCCGGGGCGACGGAAGTCGGGAAGGGGCTTGTTCTGTCACTGTCCGGCTACTTTCTTGGACTGTTGGAAAAGCAGGTACGTCATGGGAGCCGAGAGCAGGATCATCAGCAAGGCATAGGGAGCTGCCCCGGTGTAGTCGATCTCGCTGCTTTTGCTCCAGAATTCCGTGGCCAGGGTCCGTGTGCCGTTGGGCGCCAGGAGCAGCGTGGCTGTCAGTTCATTGACAATGGCCAGGAACACCAGGGCCGCTCCCCCGGCAGCGGCCGGGGTCGTGAGCCGCAGCGTCACCTTGAAGAACGACACCAAGGGGGCCTTGCCCAGGGATTGCGCAGCTTCGTCGAGTTCCTGGGGAGCCTGGGCGAGGCCGGAGCGCAGGTTGACCAACGCCCGGGGAAGGAACAGCAACACGTAGGCCGCAACGAGGACTCCTGCCGTCTGGTAGACACCTGGCACCACCCGGATGCTGACGGTCACAAAGGCCAGGCCAACGACGATTCCCGGAAGGGAACTGGTGACGTAGTTGGAGAGTTCGAGCAGCTTGCTGAACCAGCTGGGGTGCCGGACAGCCAGATAAGCCATGGGGAAGGCAACCACAGTGGTCACAGCCGCTCCAACAGCCCCGTACAGGAGGGTCTGAAGAAGTGCCGGAAGGAATTCCTCCGCCTCCCAGACCTCGGCGCCTCCTGCCATCACCCACTTCAGGACAAACCAGAGCGGCAAACCGAATGCCAGCGCAGTGAGCGCCAAGAGGCTCAGTTGGGCCGGCAGCTGGTAACCACCCAGCGGCAGCTGCGTGGTCTTGCCTTGGGCACCCGATCCGATGCGTGCATAGCGCGCTGTACCGCGGCTCTTCACTTCAGCGAGGAGCAGGAAAAGGCAGAGGACCACGAGAACGCTGGCCAGCATGTTGCCGGCGGCACCGTTGAACGTCGACTGGAACTGGACCATGATCGCCGTCGTAAAGGTGTCGAAGCGGATCATGGCGAAGGCGCCGTACTCGGCCAGGAGGTGCAGTCCAACGAGCAGGGCCCCGCCCGTCATGGCAATGCGGAGCTGGGGCACGACCACCCGGAGGAACACTGCCCACGGACCCAGCCCAAGGGAGGCGGCGGATTGCTCGATGGCCGGGTCCAGGCGGCCAAGCGTGGCCGCTGCCGGTATGTAAACCAGCGGGAAGTAGGAAAGCGTGGCTATCAGCACCCCGGACCAGAGTCCTTCAAGCGACGGCACGGCCGAAACCCAGGCGTAGCTGTTGACGAATGCAGGGATAGCCAACGGGGCAGCCAATGCAACGGCCCACCAGCGGCGCCCCCGGAGCGTTGTCCGCTCCACCAGCCACGCACCACCGACCCCCAGCAGCAAGCACAGCGGGATGGTGATGACGGTCAGCAGGATCGTGTTGAGCAGCAGCTCACCCACGCGCGGGCGGACGATGAGCTCGACGGCGGTGTCCCAGCCGGTCGCGACGGTCATGTAGACGACGTAGCCCAGCGGAAGAAGCGAAAACAGGGCTATCAACACCGCCAGGATGGACACGGTGGAAACGCCGAAAGGCGGGCGAGGGCGTTTGCCCTTGCCCGCCGTCGTCGTGCTTTCCGTTCCTTGTGGTCGGGAAGCCGGGAGGTCGGTGATCACAGAACTAGAGGAGCCCTGCCTTGGTCATCAGCTCGGTGACCTTGGCGGAGTTCAGCTTGGCCGGGTCCACTGTGGGGGCCTGCAGGTCCTTGATCGGGACGAGCTTGGCGTTGGCATCCACCTGAGAGGCGATGGCGTACTCGAAGGACGTGCCGTTCTTCAGGACTTCCTGGCCCTGCTTGCCGGTGATGAACTTCAGGAATGCCTGGGCAGCGACCGCGTTCTTGGCGGACTTGAGGACGCCGCCGCCGGAGACGGAGAGGAAAGCTCCCGGGTCCTGGTTCTTGAAGAAGTACGGGGTGACGTTCTTTGAGTTTTCGCCGGTCTTGGCTTGGTCGCCGTAGTAGTAATAGTGGTAGATCAACGCGGCGTCGACTTCACCGGCATTGACTGCCTTCATGGCGGTGCTGTTGCCTTTGTAGGCCTTGAAGTTTTCCTTCATGCCCTTGAGCCATTCTTCGGTTGCCGCTTCGCCCTTGAGTTCAAGCAGAGCGGCAACAATTGCCTGGAAGTCGGCACCGGAAGGCGAAGCTGCCCACTTGCCCTTCCACTCCGGCTTGGCCAGGTCCAGCATCGACTTGGGCAGCTGGTCGTCACTGATCTTGTTCTTGTCATACACCAGGACGGTTGAGCGGGCAGCGATGCCGGTCCACTTGCCGGTGGACGGACGGAATTCAGCGGGAACCTGGTCAAGGGTTGCCTTGTCCACGTCGGCGAAAAGCCCTGCGTTCTCTACCTGCGCCATTGCTGGAGAGTTCTCAGTCAGGAAGACGTCAGCCGGGGAAGCCTGGCCTTCCTGGACGATCTGGTTGGACAATTCCGTGTCCGAGCCCTGTCGGATGGTGACCTTAACGCCGGTCTCCTTGGTGAAGGCATCCACCCATTCCTTGGTCAGGGTGTCGTGCTGGGCGTTGTACACCGTGATTTCACCGGAGACTGCGCCTCCGGAGGCGGAACCTGACGCCACGGGGGCACTGCCGGCATTGGAGCCGCAGGCGCTGAGGCCAAGTACTGCGGTTGCCGCAAGGGCGACTCCGGCCAGCGCTTTCTTGGGGATGTTCATGGGGGGGGGTTCTTTCTGCGAACAAAAACTCTTAGGGGACCTTCGTCCGTGCAGGCCTGAGTGTTGGGAAGGCGTGCTTCTGTAAGAGTAGGTATGCCTTGCCTACCTGCAAAGCAGGATGGGTCAAAAGTGATCAGCATCACCATAATTACGCAAGTCTTACTTGACCTAATATGTCGAATGCTTGGCGGTCACCGGGCCGCTCGGAGCATAAAAAACTCGGGACCAGCCGCTTCCGCAGCTGATCCCGAGCAGGTTTCCGATCTCTCAGACGTATGTGAGGCATAGCCCTACTTGGAAGGACTTCCATCAACGGATCAGCGGAATCGCGCGGGGCCCTTGTCTGTGAACTGGGTCATCGTGGCCAGTCTAAATTGGAAGTTTGTTGCCCCGATCCTCTAGTTTGCCGAATCAGTGAACGTACAGTTCCGATGCCAGAGACCTGATGCCCCATGCTGTACAGATCTTGGTAATCCCATCAGTGGCACGTACGCAAAAGCGTGTACCTGTGCCGCTAATGCGCAAAAGGCCCAGGCTTACTCCTGGTCTTTGCCCTTGCGCCTCATCGGTCCAAGGAAGCCAGCAAGCCAATCGACGTCAGGATAGCGCCGTCCGAGCTGTGTGCTGAAGGAGGCTCCCGTGTGTGAGGCCTCAGCCAGTGGGCCCGGGCTCGGCTGTCGTCCCTTTTTGAGGGCACGCCATTTGCCAGATCTCGGCATCCACTCTTCTGCCAAAAACTCATGCTCTCGACTACCAGGGGCCGGGACCTTGAGGCGATAGCCGTGCGTCGTAAATCCCTTCTTGAACATCCGAGGAGTCTCCCAAACCACGCCACAGTAAACGTCCTCCCAGCTGCCCTCGCGCGTGCGTTTGAGTTCAAACTCGATGCCAGGGTGCTCCGGTCCCCACACTCGAACCTGAGGGGTTAGAACTTCGAACTCCCCTTCACCCCACACAGCGCCGGTCGCCCCGTAGCGGAGACCGGGACCGATAGAGAGAATCGTAGAAACGAAGTACGACCGGACCTTGCGTACGGATAAGCCGTTCGTGGTCTCGTCTGTGATCTCTTCGGAACGCTCAACGTGTAGGAATTCGAGCCCAGCGATTGAGGTGGAGTGGCGTTGGAGAGCAAAAGTGCGCCAAGCGTACGCCAAACTTGCCATCGCAACTAAGAGAGCGACCAAGGCAATAGACAGGTTTGCGATCTCGGGTGGCGACATGAATCCAAATTATCTTAGGCGCGCCACCGTCTTGGGGCGAAGTCTTGAATGGCGGCAACTAGGCGATACCCGTAACGTAAGGAGACGTCATGAAACGGCGGAATACTGGGAATGTAACCGCGCGCAGTCAACCAGCCCTAGTCCTGGCCCCTCACTCGTTCGTTTCCGCCGGAGCCGACTCACCGCCATAGACGTCTGCTATCTCTCGGATGAGTGAGGCAAAGTCGGCGTTATCTTGGCTGCCTGAGGCGAATTCGTCTATACACTCTTCCGCCAGACCTAGGACTTGCTGGGCAGGAAACCACTCCGGCCGTGTCCGGTACGTCCGACCTATCGACTGCAAATCATGGGGCGGTAAAGGATCGCTCCTTTCCATCCACGAGCCACATGAGAGGACTACGGTAGGCATGATGCCAGGGTTCGATTCCAACGCCGCAGACAGTATATGTCTGACCTCATGGGGCGAAGCCAGCGAAGAGAGAAAGCCAAAGATTCGGTTTGCATGGAGTTCGTTACCTTTCCAAGAATCAGCTTTAGCCCAATCCTCACCATGAACAAGTTCAACAATCGCCGCTCCGGCCGCGGTCGCGACGTCAGACTTCTCGGTATCTTTGAATTCCCGATAGGTCTCTGCCAGCAGAGATACTGCCGCGCAGACAGGCTTACGCAACTGGTCGTTGGCAATCAGGCCCGTCAGCTCATCGGTATCAGCATTCCTTGCAACAGCCACGGCAAGTCTGGAGGCTGCAGTGATTCCGAACGGCGCGAAAGTAGAGGTTTCGGGAAGTTGGGCAGCGAGTGCTGTCGAACTCGCGAGTTCCTCACGGAGTTCCGGATCGTATGGCTTGTGTTTCACCCTGTTGAAAGGCCGAGCACGCTCAAGTAGTGACTTGTGCTCGTCAACTCGCACCTGCACAGCGTCCTCCGCCTGCGGCTGGGGCTCAGGCGTGACCATTGGGACAGGAATCATTTCACCACGAGTGGCCTTGACAAGCGCATCTTGGGCTGTTTGAAGGCCGTTTAGGGATTCGGCAAGCTGCTCATCGTCGTCGAAGGGCGGTGCGGCTGGCCACCTCCGTGATGCGACTTCGACTAGGTCAATCGCCCTTGAGATCCAATCGCAGTAGGCCGCGACAGAACTATGGCTCACTCGAACGGCCGCCAGCTCCGTCTTCGCGGCTTGCACAACCCCTGAGACCTCGCCACCGGCCTCCCCGAGCGCATCTATCAGCAAGGAACGATACTCCTCTGTTTCTGCCCGAGGCGGCTCGGCATAGACCAGCTCACCTTCGTCGTCCCAGGCATACAAAGAATTGCGAACCTGGTCCCTTGCAGCTTTCCATGCTCGCGCCACTTTTGCGGGCCTACTTCTAGCGTCGAGTGACACCAGCCGGAGCTGTTCGATGCAACGCACAAGTCTCAGTAGTGAGTCTGAGCGGACATCTTCCGACTCAACTGACAGCCGTTGGGCTTCTTCCACTTCTTGATCTGAGAGGCTTCCATACGGTTGGTAGTTGAGTTGCTGACACTCACTGAGCTGGGCCGCCTTCCACCCACGAAGCATGTCTGCCGTAAACCACTGGGGATTGGCATCCACCAGGGTGTGGTCTTCCAAACAAAGGAGTATCAAGTTTTCGAATGCTCGATTCGCCTCAGGATCCATAACGATAAATCTGGGGCCTCCGGAGCTTTTTCCGTGGATGTGTGACACCGCGCTATTGAGGATACGAAAGCCTGTTTCATTGTCCTGGAGAAAAAGCGGTTTGCCACACTCAGGGCGACCGCAACGAAAGGCTGTCCCATACAACTCCCTTACGGTTTTATCCTTCACGTCCGGATAGGAAATCTTTTTGGCAGCCGCGGCATTCTTCTCAGTCACGAGTTAAAGGCTAGTGCGCCACGCTCCGATGGCCCACGACGACACGACAAGCCCGGCTGAGACAGCATTGTCGGTACCTCCACCTAGGCTGTTTTCATGACCCTTCGCTCCGCCCTGTACGCCCGCATCTCCAAGGACTTGGAACACAGTGGGCATGGCGTCGACAGACAGTTGAAAGACTGCCGTGAGTACGCCCAGAAGCATGGCTATGAGGTCGTAGAAGAACTCCAAGACAACGACATTTCGGCGAGCGGGCTCAAGAAGCGTCCGTCGTATCTCAAGCTCAGGCAGCTCATGCAAGATTGCGCCGTTGATGTGGTCGTCGTCTACTCGCTGGACCGCCTCCACCGCAACATGACTAAACTCCAGGAGTACATAACCCTTTCCTTGTCTACGAACGTGCTGATTGCTTCGGTGGCGGATGGTGGCGAGGCAGATCTCGCTTCCGCCTCGGGCCGGCTGAGAGCCAACATCGTGGGAGCAGTGGCGGCCCACGAGCGCGAAAAATCCCAAGAGAGAATCAAGCGAAGCAATTGGACCTAGCCAAAAGTGGAGCGTGGCGGGGCAGCGAGTCTACGGACAGCTGAAAGACGCCACAGTTGTTGAGGCCGAGGCAGTGATCATCAAAGAATTCTGCCAACGTATCCTGGATGGCGAAGGATCCATGAAATTGCCCACGACCTCAATGACCGCGGGGTCCCTGCGCTTAAGGGGTCACAATGGCGCGCCAGCACGATCATCGGCATCGCCCGGTCTGCGCGACTTCGACAATGTGAGCGCAGTAGCTGCGTTGGGGTTCTGGCCGAAGGCGTTCAGGGTGTCGTTGCCGTTGTCGCGAATGAAGATGGCCACATGTCCGTAGCCTCCGCCCTGGTAGGACCCGTACCGGCCTGACCAAGTGACCACGTCACCGGGTTGGGCAGGCTGACTGGCTGGGATTTTCTCGTACCCGGCCCATTCCTGAGGCCACAGGTCTTTAGCCCCAGGCGAGCTGTACGGCCTGCCGAGGACAGCATCGTAGTGGTAACTACTAAAAATGGCCATGCATTCGGCTGTGGTGTAGCCGGGCAGGATCGTGCAAGTGCCCTCGTACTTGGCCAGGAACATGGAAAGGGACATACCCGGGTGCGCTGCAGGTGCCGGCGGCGATGCTGTCTTGGTGACCTTCGGACGGTCAAAAGCCAAGACGACAAGCGAGGCCGTGATGGTGGGTTGTGCTGTTGAGGGCTGGGGAGTCTCCGAGCCCACGCTGTTCACCTGGGTGGGCCACAGGGCAGCACTGGCCCACCCTCTACAGGGGTAGGCCGGGCCAGTTTCCTCGTTTCGGAGATTTCACATTGGTGGCGATACCACTACAAATACGTAATCCGGCAGCACAAACACAGGGTCCCTACGTCGCCGAAGCCGGGTGCGTGATCTGGGAGGATAGCTGCATGCTCGAAGTACTGGATGACATGACTGGCTCATTTCGAATGCGCACCAAGACGGGTAGCAACTACCTCATCTGCCTGGAAAAGCCTCGTCACATCGTCCGTTTCGTCGGGGAGCTCGAACCAACACCAGATTATGCAAAGGTCAGCGTGTCCGAGCTGAGGAAAGATGCCGAATCCATACCGCTCCTCAAAATCATCAAGCTAGAGGTGGGTCAGCGCGGGATGATGCTCTTGGACGTTGTCGGAGGCGGACTCGTAGTCACTAGCCGCGACACGTCCGAAATCGTCGAGATCTCCCCTCTTTAGGTTCAACCGCAATATTGACCGGCAGCATCCAACCGGACAAAGCCACGCAGCCAAACGAACTGAGGAAGTAGTTGGACTCTGATGCCTCAAGGCAACAACAAGACTGGGAGCTAGTGGCTGCACGGCTTCCATACGGCGTGTTCTCCGAAATCCGCGTGCTGGGCGGCCGCTTGCCAATGAACATGGGGACGCACCTAGGAGAATTACTTCTCCCCGGCGAACCCAACCGGTCCAGCAGTGATGTGTACCGCCGGTCGCGCCTATCTCCGCCGCCGGGCCCTCCCCTTTGGGACGAAACTTCGCCATACGGAAGCTCCGAACAACAATGGGGAAAGTGGAATGGTGCTGGAAACTGCACCATCCAATCCCTCGTATTGCACGTTGATCACACTTACATGGATGACGGGCGTCCGACTTACCCAATTGGATTTCCCAAGCTTGCGAGAGCTTGGATCTCGCGGCTGGCGGACTGGCTTGCGGTCCTAGCAGATGGAACGACCGACATAGTTAGCCCTGAAGGTCTGACTTGGCAAAACACCGACATCCAGCATGAAGCTCTGATGGAATCATCGATTGAGTGGTTGGAGCCGAAGTACGCTTTGACCCTCGAACAATGGCGGTTTGCCTTGGACAGGACAAGCGCCGGTGACTCAGCACCCTTCCCGCTAGCTCTGATTGCGGCAGCTCAGCGCAGCGCAGCTGAAGGGGACCTCAGACGAGCGGTGTTTGACGCCGCAAGTGCCGCCGAGACAGCTCTAAGTGACGCTCTGGAGCGGGCAGTCGTTGGTTCCCATACGTCGTCGGACTTCTACCAGTGGGCAATGCATAGGAAGACGTTTGGACCCTTGGTCGATGTGAGCACGAAGATCGGTCTTCAACTTCCGAAAAACACGAAAGAACGCCTGCTTGCGGTCCGAAACAATGTCGCTCACCCAGCGAACCTGCCGACCGAGGAAAAAATGATGGATGCGGTTGAGGTGGCCGCTGACATCGTCCGTGAGCATTACCTGTTCGAACCTTCCCTAAAAGCCGCAATGTGTCAGTGACACTAGAGGGCAGAGGGTATAGGGCTGCGTACGTAGTTAGGCTGCTGGCTGCAGCGTCAGCTCGCCGGTCCACGCCCGGTGCCAGTTCTTGCCAGATGAGTCCCGAAACGTCAACCTAACAGCTAGACCGGTTGTATCTGGACTTCCATCCCACAACTTGAAGTCGTCGTGGGTGTCGAGTACTACGTATTTCGTAGTTCCCTTTTCTGAGAACCTCCTGCCGTGCGCGTCGTCATAAGAAAAGACGAGACTCTCTTCTGAGAAATTCATTCTCAGCTCTCGCCCGCGCCCGTCATCAACGGATGCCGGCCCCAATGCCATCTGACTCCAAGACTCCACGTTTGCAGAAGGCGTGTTAGTTTCCGTGCTTGTCTTAGCTTCAAGCGTGCAAACTACGTCATAGACGGGACCACCATTCCCGTTCCTTACAAAAACGCTCACAGTGCTGCGCTTAATCTCTAGCCAAGCTGACACATTTCGGGCCTCGCGTTCTTGCTCCGACACGACGGCCGCCTCCAGCTGGCCTTGGGCAGCCATCCACGTGCGCCGCGCATATATTGCAGCTGCGACGGCGCCCGCCACTAGCAGAAATGTCGCGACGACAAGCCAGAAAGTCCATCTTGCCGTTTCCCAGCCTGCGTCCGCAGCACGTTGCGCTTGTTCGTCAGCGTCGATGAGCAAGGCAATGTGAAGTCCTTGAGGAATCATGATCTCAACTAGACCATAGATTTCACTGCGTCTTCACTCACTGGGAATCGCATACATCGCTCAAAGCGGGCTCATAGCACCAAGAAAATGTTCCCTACCGGGCTATCCATATTTACGGTTTCACTAAGTACGATTGTCGCGGTGACGACCACCAGAGCATCACTGCTGCCAATAGGCGGCACATGCCATGTTCGACTATCTACGCCAATGCGCTGTACAAGGCTGTCATCGTCCATCAAACAATAGGTCGCACCGCCGTCGTCCGGCGCACGGAAGCCCTGGAGTTGGTTGGAATTGGCCGGACGAGTGAGGCCGTCGATCAAGGTCTTCAGCCGATTATCAGTATCCCCCACTGGCCGTCGGCCACGCGGGGCGAGCATGAGGATGTCAAGTTCTACAGCTGTATGAAAGTTTGAATGCGCCGGGGAAATAAACTCGTACTCGCCCATAGATGTCGTCACGTGCTGTCGACTATTGCCACCCAGAAGCCGTTCCACTTGGGCCGAGATTTGCGGATGGAAGGCTCTTCGCAGGTCAGCCTTGATCGGTGATACACCGCGCTGTTTGGCAGGTAGCGGGCCTTGGTAGGTCAGGGTTAGCTTCACGTTGCCTGTTTACCACGCAACAGTTACCCGATTGGGTTGCGTAGCGAGATTGAGTGCGTGTCACTCACCTATGCAGGACGGATAGGGAATGCAGCGTCGGGAGTCGCGACCCCGCTGATGCAGACTGCTTCCGGCGCCCTACCGGGGGGGTACACGCTTTTGGTGTCGTGTCACATCATGGGCGTTGCAATCATGACGTGTACCGCAATTGACCTGCCTTACGGGACTGCCTGAAGGTGCTCAGATCTTGAAACGGCACTGGACATGGCGATCCTCTAAGAAGAGAGTCACGGGAACAACCGTGTCCGCGACTACAGGTCGACTCTTCTCACCCGTGTCAAGGCTCTTCAGTCACGCGATGAGTTCGCGTTTCTGCGGGCTGATCCTGGTCAGGACCTCATTCGGGAAACCCGTGACAGCTTCTCAACGGAACGTTTAGGCCGTCGTGGAACCCGGCGGATTCACCGACACCGGACTGCCTACTCATCAGAGCAGGCAGCGGAGGCTCAACACGTCGGTTCTCCGTATGCTTGACGGATGCATGATCATGACAACAGGCCCATTGCAATATTTGGCGATTGGCATGGCAACTCAGGCTGGGCGCTGACGTCCGTACGGTCAGCTGCTCGTGCTGGAGTGCGTACTGCGCTCCATGTAGGTGATTTCGGGTTGGATTGGCCAGGGGCCAAACGCGGACGATACGAATCCAAACTCAATAAGTACCTCGCAGATCTCGGCATCATGCTGGTCGTGTCGGGAGGCAATCACGACAATTGGGACACACTGGGGAAGATGGTAGTTGAGGCCGACGGTTTGGCTACGCTGCGATCTAATATCCGAGTGCTCCCTAGAGGTGGACGCACCGTGGTGGAAGGTTTGGTCGTCGGGGGCTTGGGAGGTGCCTTTAGCGTGGATTTCCGCCACAGAACCGAGGGAAAGGACTGGTGGCCGGATGAAGAACCTACATTGGAGGAAGCTGAGCGACTCGTTGCGGGCGGCCCCGTTGACCTACTCATTACCCATGACGCGCCCGCAGGTGTCCCGCTCGTCAGCGACTTCAAACTTTCCTCTGAACTGGCGGAACGCGCCGGCCGCACCAGGATGTTGCTGAGACAAGTCGTCGATACCCTAGGGGTTCCGCACGTTTTTTGCGGGCACTGGCATCAGCGCCGGATTTACGAACTGGCGCGACCTGATGGGGGCGTCACCCGAGTCGATGTGCTCGATATGGAGAATTCGCGGCTGGGGAATGGGGTGCTTGTCTGGCCATGCGAACCGCCGTTTCGCATCGAACCGCTCGAAATCCGCGGAAACTAGCTTGGACATGGACCTGGCAGGCGACATAACTGCCCTGGACGGTTACCGCCTTGTTGCTGAATCCAGTCCCGCACCCACTGCGAATGTACCCGAGGCGCGTACGGATGTCTGTAATTCAGCCTGAGAATACCGTCGTTAGTCCCGAGACTGGACATCGATTTCCGAATACCGGCCCGCAAATTGTGGACGAGCCCAAGATGCGAATGCACCCTGTTAGAAACAGCTGGCTCAGGCTGACCGCCAATTGTAAAAAATCGTCGGCACGGGAAACGTCAGGGGGCTCGGTACAGCGACCATCGCGTCCACGGAAAGCCGGGCAAGCGGACGAGCCGGCGAGCAAGAAGTTGTAGCCTGCGATCTGGGAACGAGAGCTGCATAGTGTCATAGGTTTTGGATAAGCATGCGCATCATGAACGATGAGCATGCTTATCGGGGAGATGAGCATGCACAACCGGAAGTTGGGTGGCGGTTGGAGCCGTTTACGGCGACCATCAACCTGATGCTTATCGATGAATGGGCCGGGCTTCAGAAACAGTGGCGTGGAATGTGGCAACGTGCCCTAGAGTGCTGCATCAGAATCAGACGAACACGCCGTGATGAAGCATCGACACTTGATCACGCGTAGTTGAGTAGTCGGTCTACTTCCTGGTCAGGACCGCACGGATGTCTCTGGCCGTGGAGCCAGCGAATACGGCGGAGATGGTGCCGTTGTCAAGGGTCAGAGCAATGCCGACGTTGTCCGCGCAAGGGCCCGATACCAGCTTTTCTTTTAGAGAGACCGAGGAACCGCTGGCGCGAATTTCTCGCCAGGACGTCTTGCAGTTAAGTTCGGGGTAGTCGACTTCCGCGGCCAGGAAACCGTCTGTTTCCCTAAGGGTGGCTACGACACTGTATTTGGACGAGTCTCCAGTGACTGTGCCTGTCCATGTCCCTGCGATGCTTGTTCGCAGACCTTCAGCGACGGCGCCGTTGGGGGGTGAGGACGTCAGATTGGCGCTCGGGGCGGGAGCCGAAATACTGCTGGGAGTGCTGGAGGGCCTCGTGCTGGGTGTCGGAGATTGCTTGGATGGTGCCGAAGATGCGCCTGGCTTGGGTGTAGCGGTCGCTACGGATGGGCTGGCAGAAGGAGATCGTGGCGAACGATCGAGCGGAAATTCCTCCTCAGGCAGGTTTTCCTTGTCGTATCTCTGGTGGACGAGTTTGCCCCCGGTTTCGTTGGGAATATCAAAGACGATCTTGCCTGAACCGGTCTGCTGTTCGTAGATGTACATGCTCAAGAACCCCTTAGAGAGGCAGTTGTATGCCGGAGTCGTCGCGATCTTCTCAGGAGGGAGCTCTTTTCCAGACGGCGATACGTAGCTGAAGCTGTTGGCATTCAGCATTTCGATTCCCTTGTCCATCCATTTGTTATCGTAAACTTTCATCTCGACCTGGACGGCGTAGAACCTGCCATTCTCGGGTTTCGCAAGACCACCGACGGCTCCGCCGAATTTATCGAATGCAAGGCCGGTGCAGGCGACGTCTCCGACGTCAGTCATGACGTACTCGGCCGTCGGGTCGAATTCCGAAAAGGGTTCACCCAGGCTTGAGGGCTGCCGCTGTGGATCCATGCTGGGGCGCTGTATCACGATGGTTTTGCCCCAACTGCCCGCAACGGACTCGCTGGCGTCAGAAGAGCCGGCGAATCCGGACCCACCGTTGCACCCGCACAGTACGAGGGTGGACAGGAGCACGAGCAGTAACGCAGTTCTTTTCATCGGGAGCTTTCTTTCTCAGTTGTGTCATCGAGGGCGTAAGGCAAAGTCGACCTGGTCCCTTCCGAGTCCATCACCGGCAAGTCGCTGTTCTCGCCAACAGGGTGCCCGTTCAGCATGTCTTCCGGATTCGCTGGTGAGTCTCGTCGACTTCAGCGGTGATTCCGTTTGACTCGGCTGTTATGAGGCACCATTTCCAGAGCTGGGTTCCCAGCAGATTCGTGAACGTGGTTTCACCCTCGATGTGACGTTTCACTGCCCCGCCGAAGACACCTAATGAAGCCCAGCTATCAACAGGCAACTCCGCCATGATGGCCTTGAAAGACCTCTCAACACCATGCAAAACCCTGTCATGATCACCGCTGACGGGGCCCAGATGCTCGGCGACATGGCCATGGATTAACTGGTGGAAGGACTCCGGCTTCGTAGTGGCCGGGCTCATCTCCTGGGGTGGACCAACAAGCACGGTAGCCTCAGTTGACGGCTCCCCCGCCGCGGACAGCATCAGTTCGGCGAGCAGTTCGTGCAGTTCTGCTATCTGGCCATGGATGGCGGCCATCTGCTGCAACAACCGTAAATCGTGTCCGGGCTGTTGGTCCGGCTTCACAGTTCCGTTGAACACCGCAGGCAGTGTGCACCTGAACAGCTGAGCCAAGGCGGCGGCAAGCCCCCTGAGGAGCGCCGGTTCGGAGACCAGCAACGGCTCGGGGCTGGTAACGCTGCCGATGGCATGGCACATTGCGTCGAGTGATGAAAACAACTTCCCAAAGCGGAGCCGCTCCTTTTTGGTCTCCTCATCAATCTGTGGGCAGAAGACGCATTGCATGACACGCAGGTCGTGCGCCTTCTGTGTTGGAAAGAAGGGGGCGACTATATGGTCTCGAAGTGCCCAGCGGACGGTGTCTTGCTGGCGGGACACCTGTTCAATCGGGTTGCGTTCCTCGGAACCATCGTCCAGCAGCCACGGTGCACCTGTGTCCCGGGCCTCCGCGACATGGTCCGGGTAGCGCTTCCACTCGCTGACAAGTATCGTGCCCAGTCTTGTGTTGTAGAACAGCCAGTCCACCTCGGCTATTGGTTTGCCTGGGGCTTCGACCCTGCAATTGCTGAATGCCCAGATTTCATCGCCCAGGAGTTCGTTGAGTTTTGCTACCTCTGCTGTCCTAGGCGAGTGGGCCGACTTACTGGCTGACGCGAAATGCAACAATGAACTCTCCTCGGATCGTTCGGAATACGGGCAGGAACGACCCCGATGACGAGTCGGGGCGTTCAAGTGAATGGCTGGCAGCGGCGGTAGCCATCAGCTGGTCGGCGGGGTGTCGGGTACCCCGTGCTTCTTGTTGGCCGAATCCCTTGCGAGAATCCGCAGACCGACAATCAGCAGGACGATGGCCAGGAGTCCAACACCCCAAAAGAGCAGCGGAAATGGCTGTTCAAGGGATATGGGCACAGTTGCAACGACCGGTTCTCCTTCACCATTGGTGCCCAGCACATTAACGGTGTGGTCGCCTGGTGGAAGATCGGTCGCCTGCAGGTCCACGGTGAGGGTGCCGTTGCCGTTTTCGTCCAGTTGGACACTGCCCAGAACGAGGGGCTTCGACTTCACGAAGATCGTGGTTCCTGTCAGCGGGTCGCCTCCTGTGACGTGGATGACGGTGCGACCGTAGGAATCCTTCGACGTTGGAAGAATAGCCGATTGATTCGGCTGGTTGAGGTCAACATAGATGTTGGATTCGGTGGGCCACCATTGCACCGTTGCCTTCTTCCACACTGCGTTCTCCCCTACCGAAGTGACAGCGGGCTTCAGATCACCTCCCTGCACGCCGGCCCATGTGTTGATCGCTGCCGCCATGGCCTGGTGACCCTGCGTGTTTGGGTGAACATTCTCGGAGGAGTCCCGGTCCTTGAGCGTAACGGGCACGAACCAAGGGTCCGAGGAGCACAGATTATGGCCCGGCGGAATTGCCCGCTGGGTCCTGGCCACATAGGCCGGAACCTTTTCCCGTTTGGCTGCCGCCACACCCAGCTCCAATGCCGTGTTCAACCTACTTTGCGTCAATGCGAAATCTGAGAACGCCGCAGACAGAATCAGGGTCTGGAATGGATGGTCGCCGGTACATTTGAGGGGCTGGCCCTTGTCGCGGGCCAGGAGCTCCGGGTACTGCAGAACAATAATGGGCGGCGTCTCAGCCCCTCGTTCCTCAAATACGCCAGCAGTACGAACTAAGGTCTTCCTGACTTGGTCCGGGACCGAGTCAATCAATTGTCTCGTCGCGGTGTAAAGAGCGCCAGAGTTTGGACTGGCAGGACAATATGCGAGGGGGTTCTCCCTCAGCGCCTTGTCGATGAGAGCGCTCTCGGCGCACGACATGGCAATCTGGCTGAATCCGATGTCGTTGCCGCTGATGCTGAGAAAGACAGCGTCTGGCCTGTATCCCGTATCGAGCATCTTGGCGAGCTGGACAAGTTGGTTCTGTTCACCGTGCTGACCCGTGCCATAAACGTTAAACGTTGTTGCCCCGGAACAGGCCAGGATGCGGACCCTCTCCGGGCTGAACAGCCAATTGGCGTACTGGTTCTTCGTCCGGTGGCACTGTTCCTTCTGGTCTCCAACCAGGAAGTAGGGGCGGTCAGGTGTTCCGGCACCCTCACCGGAGGAGTAGGAATCGCCGAGAACCACGATGTTCTTGAAATCTTGGAGGGTACCGCTGAGATTGGCTCCGGTCGTGTAGTCGTGGTCGAAGAAAATATCGAAATCCTGGGCCACAGCTGTTCGACCGTTCGACTTCAAGACAACTTGATATGTGGACTTGTTCAGGAGGGGGTTGGTGGGTGGTCTGATTACCCACTTGGTCGGTATCGAGGTGCCGGAGCCCAGATTTCCAAGGGACATCACGGGTCGTTGCACTGTCGAACCGGACTTTGAATCTTTATCCGTGATCTCCAGCTGAACGCCAGATGCACTGTGACCTGCCGCGACCGAGACGGTGACGCCCACGGAGAACGATTCTTCAAACATGGGGATGTTTCCGGAAGGGGCTGCGATCTCCAAAGACAATCCGTTGCCGAGTTGGTTTTGAATGACCTGCTTGATCTCGTCTGAGTTTTGCGCCGAAGCATATCGACCACCCGAAGCCTGGGCAACGCATTCAAGTTCGCTTTGACCGGAGGTGGATATGTCGAATCCAACGGTGTTGACGATGACATTGATGTTCTCGGACTTCAGTTTCTTGGCGGTCTCGCATGGCTTGTCGCCGCAGTTGGACTCTCCGTCGGAGACAAGAACAATCGTGACTTCTGTGAGGCCTTCACTGCGCAGGTATGCGGCAGCATCGAGCATGGCCTGGCTGGTCGGTGTTCCCCCGTCGGGTTTTGGCAACGTGGCCAACGCTGAACCCATGCCAGCGACCGAGGAGTTACTGACGGGAAGCTGAAGTTTGGCAGAGGGGCAGCTTCCTGAGGACCGGGTCGTTGATGACGGGTATGTCATCAGCCCGATGCGGGCGTCCAGAGGAACATGCTTGATCTGTTCGAGAATGGCCCCCTTCGCCGCGGCGATCTTGGCCACGCTTTTGTTGTCGCGATCTTCCATGGAGCCGGAAGTGTCCAGGAGGATCAGGACATCTGTGCCGGTGGGACGGTACGGCTTTTCTGCAGCCGGTGCCGTGGGCGCGGGCGGGGACGGTGTGGTTGCCGCTGCAGGCAGCGCCATCATGAGGCACAGCACGGCTGCAGTCACAGCAGATGTGAACCCTCGCGGGCGGGGCTTCATGGTTTCAGGTCCAAGGCTGCGATGGCGTCTGCGGATCCAAGGAGGGTCGCATTGCCAAGAACGATTGAATTGGAGCTTGAGGTTCCCGGTGATGTCGCTGTTACCTCGATTTCGAGGCGGAGAACATTCGTGACGTCGGCGTCTAGTTTTTCTCCGTCGCCGTACGCGAGTTCTTTGTCCAGGATGACGTTACCGTCGGCGGTGATCTTGACTTTTGCGCGGCTGTTTTTTTCGGCTCGGTCCTCGAATCCGACGGTTGCCTGGATCCTGTTCAAGGTTCGGCCTAGAATCCAGAATGTCGTCGCCGCTTCACGGCGCGCGCTGCAGCTAACGCCGCTGGTGAGGGGTGTTCCGTTGACGCTGCCGCTGCTGATGGTTCCGCAACTTCCGCTGGCTTTGAAGGATGCAAGCGGGATGCTGTCGGGGGCTCCGGCGACGACGAGGGTGGGTGCGGCAGTCAAGGCGGCTCCGGAGCCAGGTACGGAGCTGATGATCGTCCCAGTAGCGGTTTTCGGATCGTAGACACGGTTGACCAGTGGTTGGGCTCCCATGGAGGACAGGGCTCGAGATCCCTCGTCCAAGGTTTTGCCGGCGAGGTCAGGCATGAGCGCAGGCGCAGGAAGTGAGAGCGTGATGTCTTTAGGGTTGGTGGTTCCAGCAACCGGATTCTGGGCCGCGATGGTTCCTGTCATCAGAACCGAAGGCACGTTGCTGATCTTGACGGATGCCGGGTCGTAACCGGCGTCGGCGATGACTTGACGCGCGTCGGCTTCGGTAAGTCCGCGCACGTCCGGCATGGGCAGTTTTTCTTCGTTTTCGGCTGGCGTCTGCTGGGCATCACCTTCAGCTGTCGTGACCGAGGAGTCCTCTACGAGTGCCCCCCGAGCGATCCATCCAACGATGAGTCCTGCGGCGAGCGAGGCGACGCAGAGCATGGCGATGGCCGAACTGAGGCGCAGCCATCGTGGGGCTGGCTTTCTGGGTTGCTGCCCCCGGCCCGATCCGAGGCTGCGGCGCCCGAAGATGCGGAGTCCCGCCTTTCTCTCCGCCGGCTGTGCGGCGTCAATTTCTTCCTCATTGAGTTTCAATGTGCCCCCTTCGGTTGACCTCTGTGCGGAGTACAACAGATGTCTGAACTGCCTTGTACCCGGATGCGAGGTCGGGTGGTGTGAGCAGACTATGTGTCACGAAATGTCTTGTCGTTGAATATTCGGATTATGACGCGAATTTCAGGTCCTCAGAGAAGGGTCTACGACTTTAGAAGATGAAGAACCCGAATCGGCCTCCCCTGTAGAGGTATATTGCGTAGGCGATCAGGAGTGGACCTGCCCAGAAGCCGTTCTGGTGCCCCGGTACCTTACTGGTGAAGGCAAGGACCAGAGTCG
This sequence comes from Paenarthrobacter sp. FR1, assembly GCF_051106045.1. NCBI lineage: Bacteria > Bacillati > Actinomycetota > Actinomycetes > Micrococcales > Micrococcaceae > Paenarthrobacter > Paenarthrobacter sp. FR1. Next base: position 233,868 of record NZ_JBPFSF010000006.1, read on the forward strand.
CGACTCCAATAAGGAGCCAGAACGTCCCAAGTGCGTACCGCGGTCGTGGTTTGCGGTTGGGAATGGCGTCGTTGATGGCCTTGGTGAGGTCTTGATCAGACACGATGTTCTCTTTTCTGACGGATTTTTGGGTCTTTGGGCGGGTTCCGTTCACCACTTTTTGGAGGACCAGTTAACTGCCTTCTCCAAGGTGGCTGAACCGTTTGATCTTGCTTTGTCGTTGCCCTTGAAGCTGTACACTCCGCAGTATTTGCTCAATGCCTCGGACAGGCCCAGCATGTTGTCGAGATTGCGGGTTTCCAGGTTGTGGGCTTCCAAGAGTGCTTTCTCGGTCTTCTGTCGTTCGCTGTAGCTCAGCGCGGCGTATTCGTCGCAGGTGGTGGCACCGGGATCGGAGCAACCGACCAGCGACGTTGAGGCGATGGCGAGCAGTGCCGCTAGGGCCGCTCGTCGCTTCAGTGGAGAGTTCGGAATGCGCATGGGGTCCTCTCTGATGTCGTTGCCTGAGCTGGTTAGGGTTTCTTGGCCGGGAGCTTCCGGCCGACCAGGATACACACGACGCCGATGGCGATGATTGCGACGATGAACGGCATTTCTCGTGGGTAATATCCGATGATTGAAGCTTTGACGATGCCTGCTCCAACCAGGATCATGCCAATGGCGGATACAATTTTCTGGGCGTTCATGGGGTGCCTCTCGAAGCGAACTATTGGCTGGCGGGTGGATTGAAGAACGTGATGGCTGCCGATGGAGGCCCCATGGGCGCGTATTGCGCACCGGACCCGGCCGGCAGGCTGGTGGGAAGGGTGTACTTGGCCATCGATCCTTTTTCTACCGGGGGCACCGGGCCGGTGGCTTGGAGAGCATCGAAGGCGAGTGCTTCGGCGGCGGTGAAGGCAAGGCTGTCGGCCCGCCGGTACGCCACGGTCCTTTGTACGATTTCCTGGGCAAGTGCTCCACTGTTGGCAGAGCGGTCCAAAGTCAGTTCGAGATACATGGTTGCCCCCTCGGATTGATAGATAAGCCTCAGGATTTCCGAGTCGAAGAAGCCTTCCTTGCGGTGATAGAGGACCTTGCTGAGCCACGGGAACCGCAGATGCCCTGCCAACGCTTTGCCGCGTCTCCGGTTGGCGGCGATGATCTTACTGCCGGAATTGAGCAACAAAGCGCCCGCTCCTCCAACCCAGCCGCCGCCTTTGTCGTATTCGCGGCAGACCATGGCAATGCGGGCTTGGCTGACATAGCAGTCGATCCGGACGTCGCTTATTACCGCGAGCTGGCGGAATTCGTTGCGGGTCGGGTCAAGTATTTGGACATCCGCCCCGGTGGCATGGATGGGGCCGATGATGTGCCCGTCCAGTCCGTCCCAGATAACGTTCAGATCTTCGCTGAGGCTTGGGTAGGCGAAGCTGGGAGTTTCCGCCGGTTCGGTGATGGTCAGCGGGTTATAGAACATGGCCTGACTCCAGTCGGTGGTTGACAACGGAAAGGGACGAACGTGTCGGCGGTGGTCTGACTGAACGGCGGTCACGGGAGCATCGGTGGGCTGTGGTGAAGTACCCACGCCGAGAGCCACGTGACATCCCGGAATTGATGCCGGAACGACCATGATGCCTCCCTTGCAGATGCGCACAGAACGACGGTGCCGCCTGCAAGATCCGGGCCCCTCAATGCCTTGGCCCGGATCTGGTTTGGATGTTATCCACTCAGCAGCGCCCATGGTCGAGGAATTGGGTGTCCCGCAGAAACTGTCCCCTGAAGTGGGTACGAAAGAGACTCCCGCGCTCAGGTGAAGATCTAGTCCGCTCTCAGATCGGCGAACTCAACGAGCGTGGGTTCCTCCTGCGCGTCGGAGGTGGTCGCGAGGATGGTGACGGCTGTGGCAGCGCCTTCCGGTCTGGCGCGTGCGGTGACCGTGCCTCCGCGTGCCTGGTTGAGCACGCTGACGACCTTCTCGGAGACTGCGGCCATCATGCGTGGCGTTAGGTCCTGACGGCGGTCATCAAGCAATTGGACCGTTACTCCTCGTTCCCTGGCCCGGCGGGCGGCTTCGACGACTTCATCAGTGGCAAGGAGCCGACCGCGGATTTCATCCCGGAACTGGGCCTCTATCAGACGTAGCTCCTGCCGTTCCGTCGATGTCAGCTCGTGGCCCGCGTTGGCAATCTTGGCCAGGGAAGGCAGTGCAAGGCTTTTGACATGAGCAAGCCATTCAGTTTGGGAGACGTTGAAAGCACGTTCGGCGGCATACCAGTCCGCAGCAGCCCGGGCGTCATCTGCATAATCAGAGACCTGGCGGTCGTTGCTGTTCAGGAGCCGGCCAATCAAGGTGGCGATCGTAAGCCATCCGACAGTGGCCACATTCATCAGAAGGCCGCTGACGAGACCCAGCGTGGTTCCGGAAGCCCACCAAGTCACCAGGCCCACGGACAGAACCGCGCCGAGCCATGACACTGCTACCCGGCCTCTAAGGTTGACGACGACCAAGAGGGTATACGTTGCTGCCAGGTGCCAGGAAGCGTAGCCGGGCCACTCATCGGTGGGTAGAGCGCTGTTCACAAGCACGGTCATGACAACGACAGCGGACAGGACGGCAGCGGTGCGGCCTAGAGGCAACTTGCCGGGACTGGGAACGAGGACCACGACGGTGGCTGCCAAATATATCGCCATTGCCATCACTGACGGCCAGGCGGGCGAGACCATGTCCAGTGATAGCGCCCCAAGGATCACATGGAGGAGGGCAAATACGGAACAGAGCAAGGTCATTGCCCTCAGCGAAATCGCCCGGATCACAGGGCTGCCCCAGTCCAGGCCAGTCTGATGTCAGTTTCGGAACCTGTGGACGAATGAATCTCGGCGGTTCCTCCGACTGCACGCATCCGCCCAATGATGGAGACCCTGATTCCGAGTCGCCGGTCTGAGACGAATTCTGGACGGAAACCAACGCCGTCATCCTTAATCGATACCGTCGCCTTGATCGTTTCCCCCGTCCGCCGAGCCGTGATGCGAACATCGCATCGGCCGCCCCCGGAATGTTTCAGGGCGTTCTTGACAGCTTCGGTGCTGGCCTCGAATACGGCACGCACCACCGGCCCCGGCAGCTTGAGGTTGGCCGGCGCGTCGCAGTGGATCCGAACGACCGGGGCGTGGTCGTCGGTGACAGTGAATCGAATACGGGCGGCAAGCTCGATGACCGAGGCAGGAACGAGGCCGTCCCGGCTTCCGCCTTGCTCATCGAGTCTGGCGATGGCGCTGCCTGCCAGCTCTGCGCTCGATTCCCGTTCCCGTGCCGACGCTGAGTGGGCAGCCGTCAATAGTGCCGTCATCACGCTGTCGTGAAGGAGTCCGTCCATGCGGAGTCGCTCGTTGCTCAGCGCTGTTTCTGCGGCTGCGTCCCGGTACTGCGCTATGGCCCTATCGGCCGTCGCATCGACCTTGGCGGCCGCATGTCGAAGAATGCCAATCGTCAGACAGATGATCACTCCCAAAACTGTCGCGAACGCGGCATCCTCGACCGCGATGGCCAACGGTGCTGACCCTGCCTGGGGCATGGTCCGAACGACGGCGAACACCACACCCACGGCGACCGTGTAGCAACAGCCCACGACTGTGCCAAAAGCGAAAGCGCTCCAGACGGCTCCGACGTTGATCATGGCCCACAACCAGGGCGTGCCGATGTCTGCGGGCACCGTGGGCGGTACAGCAGCAGGCCACAGTATCAACCCACCCAAGACCAGTGCCGCCAGAACCGCACTGGTCCACGTGAGCCCGCGACCTCGGATGGAGGCGACAATGAAAACAACGAGGACGGTCAGAAAGCCCCATAGGAACACAGCGTTCCACCACTGGGCCGCCCAAAGCGTCTGTCGTGAAATGTTGCCGCACGCTTGGAGCAGCAACAACAACGCGAAAGCAGAGATACCGCGTCCCATCAAACGGTGGGTTTCGCGCGCGGACACTCCAGTCGGAGCCGCAACCAGAATTTTCATGGCTTTTTCAGGGGCAGCAGTGGGGGCAGGATGCCGTCCTCGACTGCCCGCTTGAGAAGGTCAACCTTGGTGCCTGCCGGCCTGCCGGCCTGTTCGTACTTCTCGCGGATCCGGTCTACGTACTTTTTCACGGTGCTGTCTTGGACGTTCATCTTCGTCGCGACCTGACCCAGAGCGTACCCAGTGGCGTACAGGGCCAGACACTCCGCTTCGCGATCCGAAAGGTTGGCTTCGACGAATGCCACGTCAGCCTCGATGGCTGCAGCCAGGTCCAGACTCGCGATCGTTTCTCCCGCCGCAACCCGACGCAACTTGTCGATCGTGACCAAAAGTGGTTCGGACTTGAGCGACACGCCCATGGCGCCATGGGCCAGGGCTTGCTGCAAATGCCGAACGTCGATTCCTGCACTGAAGACAAGAACCTTATAGCCGGCGTCAACAAGACGGGACGTGTTTTCCGCCGGGGATGAGCCATCGGCTAATTGCATATCCAAGGCAACGACATGGCAGACACGTCGGTCCGCATTCAAAAACCCGTCTACGCTCGTTTCCATTCGGACGAGCTTGACCGGCGGATCTCCCATCTCGGAGTACCGGTTAATTCCTCCCAAAAGGCCAACCATTGCCGTTTCATGGTCATCAATGACGCCTGCAAGAATCGCGTTCGAACTCACGAGTTGCCCCCTCTGAAGCTGACCGCCAGCTCTAAGCATCAGTGTCCACACGCGACTTGTTACTTCCAAGTAAAGGAGTCGACTCTCGTGTCTTGGGGATAATTGTCCGCTCTTCCGTGGACAGTCCCAGCAGGAAAACGGTATTTCCGTCCAGCACTCCGCAGCCTCCGCATACGATCGGCGCATGAGCCTCGGAACAGTCCAATAGGAGGAACTAACAATGCGAACTCCACCCCCCAGAACCTCAATGCTGTTGATCAGTGCACTTACCGGCTTGTCTCTGGCAATCTCCGGATGCGGGGCCGCAGCCCCCACCCTTACAGGTAACTGGAAGGCTGACGACGGCAGCGGAACCAAAGTCATCATGTCTGATGGACGCTGCAAGGGAATGTACTACAGCGGAGGCAGACCACTGGACATTGGTGGCGGGATGACGTGCTCACTCTCGGAGAAGAAGGGCAGCAACGGCCGGTACTCGCTGGTCGTGTCACAGCCCCCAAATCAGGCCAGCTTTCAGGTCGAATTCATTGGGGAGAATTCGGCGACCGTGTACTCGGGAAGCAACAAACTCTTCACCATGGCACGGCAATAGTGCCGCCGTTGCACCCCGCCAGAGCCCGAGAGCTATCCACCAGTTATTGATTGGCTCCAAAGTCCAGCAGTACATCCGGCTCCATCATCACGAAAAGGAATTGAGGACGAGATATGAAAATCAAACGGAAGTTTGCAGCTCTGGGAATCGCCGCGTTTCTAGCTGCAGGGGCGGGCCTAGTAGGCGTCGCTGCTCCTGCCCAGGCGGCCACCAGCGGCGTCGATGTCTACGGATACTGCAAGTCCCAGTTCGGGTTCAAACCCGCGGCAGGTACAAGCGTGAACGCTGGCAACGCATACAGCTGGCGGTGCACGTACTTCGGCGTCCCTTTGTCCTATGGGGTCGATATGAATGCGGCGTGCCGCTACACCACGGGCCGTTCCTGGGCTTACGCCGGCCTACGCGATACCCGCAACGCCTATTCCTGGTACTGCGTGTACTAGCAGATACACGGCAACCTTCACGAGTGGAACGCCCATCCGCTGACCGAGAGACCAATGAAAATCTGTCCGTCACCACATCACAGAACGGAACTTCTATGCCGAAGCGAATCTTCCGCTCCTCTGCAGCCTCTGTGGCCATGTCGGCCGAATATGGCGCAGCGCCCCGCCATTACCGCCGTCTAGGTCACGAGCCGCAGCCTGGGGCGCGTGTCTTCTGCGCCGAGAATTTCACGAACACGAGACACCGGCCACATGAGTTCATCTGCAAGATCGACAAGGCTGAAGCCATGCTGTTCCGCGAGCTTCTGCCCTTCGGACAGCATCGACGGCAGTTCGCCACGATACGCTGCCACAGGTTCAGGCGTTTGGAATTCGTTTGCGCTCCGGAGGCGCTGATAGGCACGGCGTACGGCACTCTCCGGCACTGGTCGGAGTTCTTGCATGCGCCGGATCAGTGATTCAGGCGAGACGCCCCAGGAACGACCAATCCTGTCCAGCTCGGACAACCGCAAGGTCTTGGGAAGTACCACGTTGATTTCAGCCGAAGGAGTCAAGAGCTCAGCGGCGAAAGCATCTGCCTCCCGCTCTTGTTGCAGGTCACCCGGTGTGACGTCACCGTGCATGACCAGGTGCCCTAGCTCGTGCGCGCAAGTAAATCTGTGGCGGTAAACAGTGCGTGCGCGCTCCGGCGTGACGACAACAATTGGTCGCCCCAAAGAACCAGTCGAGAACGCATCCACCCTGGCAACAGCTTCATTGGACAACGCGAGAATTGTAACCACGATGCCTTTCGACTCAAGGGTCGCCACAAGGTGCCGAAACGGACCTGGTGGCACACCCCACGCACGTCTAACAGCACGGGCTGCTTCGACCGGATCCACTTCGTCGGCGGGCTCCGCAATCGGAAGGTCTACCTCAGGGAACTGGATGCGCTTCTCAAGGGCAAAGCAAAGCTCCCACACCTGTTCGACGAACGTGGCGGCACGGGCGCGGTCAGCAGATCGCGTCGACCGCAGGCTACGGAAATGAGCAGCGGCAGTGTCCAGCCGCCCAAGCGGGCGACCGGTATAGAAGAAGCCCACGGGCATATCCAGCGCCTGCGCTATCTCAGCGACCAGTTCAGCGCGCGGCGGGGTAACTCGGGATTCAAATTGCCCAATGGCCGCAGGTGAGACGCTCAACTTTTCGGCCAGCGCCTGCTTTGTGAGCCCGGCGAGTGTCCTGGCCTGCGTCAACCGGGCCGCTTCAAACGCGTCGCCGGCCCTGAAAACCCCCTTCGAGTGAGTTTCCTCGAAGAGAGACAGCTGCTTACTATCTTTCGTCATCGCCTACTGCTTGATCTTCCTTGGTGGCTACAAAGACCGGTGGGACCGGGCCCTCGTTGAACGCCTGTGGCTCCTGCACAGTGGCCAGCTGTGGTCTGGCAGCTTCGAGTAACCGCTCATGGTTTCCCCAAACAACGCATCCGTCCTCGCCAAGTGTCACTTCGCCCCATTCGATTGAGTGCAGGGCTCCGGAACGGCTGGAGAAGGCTACTACCACGACGCGGAACGTGGTCATCAGCTCACGCACAGCGAGCTCGGCATCTTCCTTGACAGAACGTTCCACTTCCGCGGACCGGTGAAGACCCAGGTCCAGTTCCGGAGGAGCTTCGTTGTAGGGCAAGTCGAAAAGCCCGGTGCGTGCGTCAGAAACAGCAAAGGGCGTATCTTCAAGATTCTGAGCCGCATCCCGGGCGAATCGCCACGGGAACAGAACGGTTCCTCCCACTGCTACCACCGAATAGTTGGCGCCGCGTGGATGTTGCCTCTGAGACCCTGGGTACTTGAGCAGGGTCTCCTCGAACGCCTCCAAGGTCGCGCGCCAGATCTGCCCATATACGCCCCGCGCCTTCATACCTGAAGCATCCTGAGAATCCGATAGACGCTCGTGGCACCCAGAGATCAGCTCCCGAGCGTCCCGCTTGAGGGAATCCCCTTCGGGTCCAAACAGGTCGACGTACCAAGGCTGTGCAGCTTGCTTATCCAAGTTCAGATCCTCTACTTTGGGCAACTACCAAAAGCATAGCATCTCACTTTAGTTTTCATCACAATCTATGCATTTTGGCTTCAGTCGTGTCGCAGGGTAGTGGGCATCACTCCGTGACCGCCGCCTCCGGACAGAATACGTGAGTCAATAAACCGACTAGTTCTGACGCATGGGCTCAACGAACGCATGCGAAGCGTGACACCCCGCCGCTTCAGTCTTGAGAAGGATCTGACGGCTCCAAGGATCGCGAACGAATGGCTTCCACCAACCTGGGGTCGGCCAAATATTCGTTTAGGGCAGGTACTTCGTGAGGGAAGAAGGAATCCATATCGAGGTAGTTCTCGTCCCACAGGAACTCAACGCCAATATAGCCAAACAGACAGTTTGTTTGGAGTCGTACGACCTCAGAGCGATCGGAGGAAAGCCAGGCCTTCATTTCGCCAAGCCACAATCCCGGCGGGCCGTCGGTGACACCCTGGAGTCCCTTGTGCATCTCCCAGAGGTCCTCACGTTTGGCGAAGCACATACTGATATTGGCCGCCCTCGTGCCGCCGTTCAGTAAATTGATGAGACCGGTAGGTACCTCTATCCCCTCTTCAACAAACCGGGATCCAAAATGCTTGGCAAAATAGCGAGCCAAGTCTAGCTGTTTAGTAGCCCACTCTTCGCCGAACATTTCCGGCATTGAGACGGCGGGCCAATACCACATGTCATCCCGGTGCTTCCAGAGAAAGTCAACATACTCGTCGTAGGCCCGGTCGAAGGGTTGACTTCGTGCGCCATTGCAAGTGCGGCACATGTGCGTCCCGAATCGGACAGCTTCAGATTTTTTTACGCTGCGAATTTGATGTGTCTTGTCAGGGTCGCCGCCCCAGACTAACGGACCACCTTCACCTTGGAGTCTTACCAGGTCAGTCCGCTTATATTTATGCTCTCTGCTGTCGGCCAAGCTTCCGCACCACCAGCAATAACCCGTCGGCGACCGGCGAAGATAGTCAAACTCTGGATTGCCTGGAACCTGAGGCTTCATAACCGCGTTCTACCCTCCGAATGCTGGAAATTCGATGTTTGGCAAATATTTACCATAGGCCACCGCTCGGCTCGATGCGAGATGGATTGCAAGGCCCTATCGGTCAGCAAGCAATCGAACGCGCCCGGCTCTGACGACGTCAGAGCCGGGCGTCATTCGACAACACCGTAGCGTCCCCGAATCTAGGTCTTCGCAGCCCTGCCCAACCCAATGCCGAGAAAGGCTTCAGTGGGCAACGACCCTCTATATGAGGGCGGGCGCGAACGAGATCCGGGGATCAACTAAAACGGAATGGGGTCAAGTCAGTCGGAAGTGGGCCAACTAGAACGGAACAGGGTCAACTAGCTTGGAATCTCACACGCTGGGACCAAGTTAGACGGCAAAAGAACCATCTGGGCTGTCAATCTACATCTATCCAGCTACGCAGCAACCGAGCCCGTAACAACATCTGATGTCAGCGGTCAGAACCTACCCGCCGCCAGCTGACCCTGCCGGAATTGGCGCCACCAAGCTCCTAAGACTTAGTGGCACCAATAAACCGACGCACACAGATCACACTGACGGACAATTTGAGCCCCTAATTGGAAGACTTCCAACTCTGTAGGCTCTTTCTTCCATTTGGTAGGGGCTTCTTTCAACTAGGCCGACGTCTCACAACGTACTAGAACTCCCAGTCCTCATCTTCCGTATTGACAGCCTTGCCAATCACGTAGGACGAGCCCGAGCCGGAGAAGAAGTCGTGGTTCTCGTCAGCGTTCGGGGACAGGGCCGACAGAATGGCCGGGTTCACGTCGGTGACGGAAGCCGGGAACATGGCCTCGTAGCCAAGGTTCATGAGGGCCTTGTTGGCGTTGTAGTGCAGGAACTTCTTGACATCCTCGGCCAGGCCGACACCGTCGTAGAGGTCGTGGGTGTACTGGACTTCGTTCTCGTACAGCTCAAAGAGCAGTTCGAAGGTGTAGTCCTTGATTTCCTGCTTGCGGGCCTCGGAAACCTTCTCCAGGCCCTTCTGGAACTTGTAGCCGATGTAGTAGCCGTGCACGGCCTCGTCACGGATGATGAGGCGTATGAGGTCAGCCGTGTTCGTGAGCTTGGCGCGTGAGGACCAGTACATGGGCAGGTAGAAGCCCGAGTAGAACAGGAAGCTTTCCAGCAGGGTGGAGGCCACCTTGCGCTTCAGGGGATCGTCGCCCTGGTAGTAATCCATGACGATCTGCGCCTTCTTCTGCAGGTTCTCGTTTTCGAGCGACCAGCGGAAAGCGTCGTCAATCTCCTTGGTGGAGCACAGGGTGGAGAAGATGGACGAGTAGGACTTCGCGTGCACGGATTCCATGAAAGCGATGTTGGTGTACACGGCTTCTTCATGAGGAGTGATCGCATCCGGGATCAGTGAGACAGCGCCCACCGTGCCCTGGATGGTGTCCAGCAGGGTGAGGCCGGTGAAAACACGCATGGTGAGCTGCTGCTCATCCGGCGTGAGCGTGTGCCACGACTGGACGTCGTTGGACAGCGGCACCTTCTCCGGAAGCCAGAAGTTGTTGACCAGACGGTTCCAGACTTCCACGTCCTTGTCGTCCTGGATCTTGTTCCAGTTGATGGCCTCGACGTGCGTCAGGAGCTTCACTTTCTCAGTCATTTGTCGTTTCACTTTCTCGCATGAGCTTCACTTGGGCTGCATCGTCGATGCAATGCTGGCATGTTGGGTTCACAACGCCCTTGTTCGTGTGATGTCTGGTGTGCGCGTTACGTCGGCTGGATGGCATTGGCTTGCCCTTCCTGACAGCAGACATCTTCGCACGAGTTTCGGCACTGGCCTTCTTGCCGAAGTTGGGATTCCCGATTCCTGTTCTGGCCTCAGAGAGCGCTTTGCGTGCTTCCTCGGTCATCGAGCGGCCGAAGCTCGGATGGTTCGGACCGAATTTCCCGAAGTTGGGGTTAGCCTCAGCGAGCATTGAACCCTTACGCTCCTGTGACCATTTGGTCCGTTGCTCCAACGTATGCCTGCCGCCGTAGAACGGGTTTTCTTCACCTGGCCGGACTAGGCCTCGTCTACCCGTGGAACGCAAGCGCGCTGCCTCCCGCTGCTCTTCGGTCCATTGAACGCCCGTAGGCCCAAGGCCACCTTCGGAGAGGTTCAGTAGCCGGTCGCCGCCAAGCCTCAAGTGTCTGATCCAGTCCCTCTCGGCTTGGCCAAGTTCCTCCAGATCCCATGACACCTCCAGTTGCTCAACCAGCAGTGAATCCGGGGTTTGCTTTCGCAGCCAATCGTAGAAGGGTGTCTTGCGGCCACTTCGGGCGACCTTCAGGTGCTGGGAGAATCGACGGGAGATTGGCTTCGTCGTGATACCGACATAGCGGTACTCACGTTCGCGCCTGAGGCGGACGCCATAAACGGAGCCAATCTCCACCGTCGAATCTTCCAACTAGATCTATCTCCTTAGAGCATGCAGCTGACGCAGTTTTCCACCTCGGTCCCTTCCAGCGCGAGCTGGCGGAGACGGATGTAGTAGAGGGTCTTGATGCCCTTGCGCCATGCGTAGATCTGCGCCTTGTTGATGTCACGCGTGGTGGCGGTGTCCTTGAAGAACAGCGTCAGGGACAAGCCCTGGTCCACGTGCTGCGTGGCAGCGGCGTAGGTGTCGATGATCTTTTCGTAGCCGATTTCGTAGGCATCCTGGTAGTACTCCAGGTTGTCGTTGGTCAGGTACGGAGCCGGGTAGTAGACGCGTCCGATCTTGCCTTCCTTGCGGATTTCGATCTTGGCGGCCACCGGGTGGATCGACGACGTGGAGTTGTTGATGTAGCTGATGGAACCGGTAGGCGGCACGGCTTGGAGGTTCTGGTTGTAAATGCCGTGCTCCATGACGGAAGCCTTCAGCTCGCGCCAGTCATCCTGGGTGGGGATGTGGTGGCCAGCGAAGAGTTCCTGTACGCGCTCCGTTGCCGGAACCCATTCCTGCTCGGTGTACTTGTCGAAGAACTCGCCGCTTGCGTAGGTGGACTTATCGAAGCCGCCGAACTTCTGGCCGGTCTCGATGGCAAGACGGTTGGAAGCGCGAAGAGCGTGGAACAGCACCGTGTAGAAGTAGATGTTGGTGAAGTCCAAGCCTTCTTCGGAACCGTAGTGGACGTGCTCGCGGGCAAGGTAGCCGTGGAGGTTCATCTGGCCAAGGCCGATCGCGTGGCTCTGGGCGTTGCCCTGGGCAATGGACGGCACCGAGTTGATGTAGGACATATCGGACACAGCGCTGAGGGCACGGATGGAAGTCTCGATGGAGAGACCGAAGTCCGGGGAATCCATGGTCTTGGCGATGTTCATCGAACCGAGGTTGCAGGAGATGTCCTTGCCCACGGTTTCGTAGCTCAGGTCCTCGGCATAGATGGACGGCGAGGAAACCTGCAGGATCTCCGAGCACAGGTTGCTCATGGTGATCTTGCCGTCGATCGGGTTGGCCCGGTTCACGGTGTCCTCGAACATGATGTACGGGTAGCCGGACTCGAACTGGATCTCCGCGAGGGTCTGGAAGAACTCACGGGCGCTGATCTTGGTCTTCTTGATCCGGGAATCGTCGACCATCTCGTAGTACTTCTCGGTTACCGAGATGTCGGAGAACGGAACACCGTAGACCTTCTCGACGTCGTACGGCGAGAAGAGGTACATGTCCTCGTTCTTCTTGGCGAGTTCGAACGTGATGTCCGGAACGACGACGCCCAAGGAGAGCGTCTTGATGCGGATCTTCTCGTCAGCGTTCTCGCGCTTGGTGTCGAGGAAGCGGTGGATGTCCGGGTGGTGGGCGTGCAGGTACACGGCACCTGCGCCTTGGCGGGCACCGAGCTGGTTGGCGTAGGAGAAGCTGTCTTCGAGGAGCTTCATCACGGGGATAACACCGGATGACTGGTTTTCGATCTGCTTGATCGGAGCGCCGTGCTCGCGGATGTTGGTGAGCGAAAGGGCTACGCCGCCGCCACGCTTGGAGAGCTGAAGGGCGGAGTTGATGGCGCGGGCGATCGACTCCATGTTGTCTTCGATGCGGAGCAGGAAGCAGGAGACGAGCTCGCCACGCTGGGCCTTGCCGGCGTTCAGGAACGTCGGGGTAGCAGGCTGGAAGCGGCCGTCGATGATTTCGTCAACGAGGCGGTTGGCCAGCTCTTCATTGCCGCGGGCAAGGTGCAGGGCAACCATGCACACGCGGTCCTCGTAGCGCTCCAGGAAGCGCTTGCCATCGAACGTCTTCAGCGTGTAGGACGTGTAGAACTTGAACGCACCGAGGAAGGTCTCGAAACGGAACTTCTTCTTGTACGCGCGGTTGAAGAGGTCGCGGATGAAGTTCATCGTGTACTGGTCAAGCGTTTCGCGCTCGTAGTACTGGTTCTTTACCAGGTAGTCGAGCTTCTCTTCCAAGTCGTGGAAGAACACGGTGTTGTTGTTCACGTGCTGCAGGAAGTACTGGTGCGCAGCCTCGCGGTCGGCTTCGAACTGGATCTCACCGTTGGGGCCATACAGGTTCAGCATGGCGTTGAGTTCGTGATAGCCCAGGCCCTTATAGGCCTCAGGCAATGGCTTCTTGGCCGTGTCCACAGCGCCCCCGGTTACTTCTGTTTCTGCGACAGTCGTGTCCAAAATTCTTCCAGCCCTTCGTTGACTCGTTGGACGTCTTCAGGCGTCCCCATGAGCTCAAATTTATAAAGATGCGGGACCCTGCACTTGACGGAGATGATGTCTCCCGCCGCGCAGTAGTTGTCCGCGAAATTAGTGTTCCCTGCTCCGATAACACCCCGGATCAACGCCCTGTTCCCGGGGTTGTTCAGAAACCTGATGACTTGCTTCGGTACAGAACCTTCGCCATTCGTTCCGCCATACGTAGGCAGTACAAGGACAAATGGTTCAAGGGCCTGAAGCGGTGCATCTTGGGCATAGAGCGGGATGCGAGCTGCGTCCCTGCCCAATTTCTGGACGAATCGTTTGGTGTTCTCGGATGCCGAGGAAAAGTAGATGAGGTGACTCCTGGTGGTGACAGCCTCCGCAGCTTCGCGTACGGTTGCCGCTGCCAACGGTGCCATGGGAGTCACCTCAACTACATAGGAATTCTTGGTGTGCTGTGGTGGCGAAGTTTGAATGAAACTTAGGCCACGGAGGAAACGGCCTGGGCCAGTTCCTCGATCTTGTCCGGGCGGAATCCAGACCAGTGGTCCTGCTCGGTCACGACAACCGGAGCCTGCATGTAACCCAGCGCCTTGAGGCGCTCAAGGGCCTCGGCATCCTGGGAGATGTCGACACTCTGGTAGGCAATGCCCTTCTTGTCGAGTGCCCGGTAGGTTGCGTTGCACTGAACACAGGCCGGCTTCGTGTAAACCGTAACGGTCATGATCCCTGTCCCCTTAGTTGAAGTCTGTCGCTCTTCGTATCTGGCGGGCTCAACCGGAACTTATTACTGAATCCGATACCGGCCCGCGGGCTGCTGTGGCAGCCAACACGCTCTTATTTAGTCTTGCGCTGGTTTCCCGCTCAATCCGTAAATCGATACTACATGTAGTGCAAGCGCCTCGCTGGAACCCCAAGATGATGTATTACAAGTATGTCATTCAATCCACCGCTCGTCCACAGGGCAGGTACCTCAAAATGTCCGTGATTCCGCCGAAGTGAGAGATGAAATCCACACCCTGTGGACTACTTAGCCACATTTAATCTCCTGCGTGTCGCCGGGATACGGCGTGTCGTGACACTTTGAAAATGTGGCGTGGCGAACAGCTAAAATCGGCTGATGGTCAACCTCCTCCACCTCCGGACACTATTGGAGGTCACCCGGCTGGGTTCCTTCGCGGCAGCCGCCGCCCAACTGGGCTATACAGCCTCGGCAGTCTCCCAGCAGATGGCCGCACTGGAACGCGACACCGGCGTCGAGCTCTTCCAACGCTCCGCCCGCAGCGTGGTTCCCACGGAGGCTGCCGTGACCATGACACGTCACGCATCCAAGGTGCTGACCGATGTCGAAGCCCTCATGGCGGCTGCTTCAAGAACGAACGACTCCCCCGCCCAGGAGCTCAGGCTGGGCATCTTCCCCAGCCTCGCCACGTATGTACTGCCCGACATCCTTCGGAATGAACGATGGAACGGGTTGGGCATTGAGCTGAAAGTGTCAGTGGCCGAGCCTGCACAAACCATCCAGGGGCTACGCAGCGGCGGCGAACTGGACGTGGCGCTCGTCTACCAAGTGGGGCAGTCCGGCCTGGCATGGCCGCATTCACTGGAACGTCAATGGATCGGCGACGACGACTTCCGTGTGGTCCTGCCGGCATCGTGGAAGATCCGCGAGGACGCCGAGATCGAAGCGGCTCACCTTTCGGACATGCCGTGGATCGTCCACCACCCCGGCACCAGCGATGCCCTGGTCATTGAGCGCCTGTTCGCCAGCTGCAACCTGCATCCCCGCGTCGTCGCCTACAGCGACGACTTCCACGCGAGCCTCGAGATGACCGCGGCAGGGCTTGGCGCCTCGCTGGTACCGGAACTGGCACTGCGCAACCGACCGCCCGGCGTCGTGGTTCTTGATGTCCCGGACATTCGGCTGGCCCGCAATGTGTTCGCCTTGCTCATTAATGAAAAGCGCACGGCGCAAGTCCAGCTGTTCACCCAACTGCTCGCCGACACGCTCCGTGACACCTCCGGCAAGAGCGGCCTTAACCCCCTGAAACCCGCTCCTGTCAAGGGTCCGCAGCGGCGCCGATGAAATAGTCCCAAGTGCTGGAACCCGCCGGTTGATGGGGTTAGATTGATCACATGGGCAAGGTAGCGAGCAAACATTTTGGGGAGATCGAGCTCAACCACGGGCGTGAACATTGCTTCGTCGCAAGACATGAACTCGCCGGCAACCAGCTTGAACTGGACCTCAATGTCGCCGCGCACGACCACTTCGATGAAGCCGCCATGCGCAAGGTGGACTACCGGTTGCGCTTCCTCCCCGAACTGGTGGACCAGGTCAGGGAAATGATCGCCGACGAACTCGACCAGGACGGCACCAACCCCCAACAGTTCCTGCACTTCCACAGCTCGCAGCTCAAGGAAGAGCAGCTCGAATCCGTGTTCGGCGTCCGCGACAAGGGCCTGCTCACCAACGACGTCTTCCTGAAGGCCCTCAAGCTCGGCCACGTTGCCATCTACCCCGGCCAGCCGGAGCGCTACTTCGTCCTGGATTTCACGCTCGGCTCGCACTTCACAGACGAACTACTGGTGGTCGCAGCGGATGAAGACGGCGTGGTGGATGACGAGATTCTCTGGGAATAGCAGCCCCGTTAAACGCCCTTGGTGGTGTTCACCACGGCCTGTCCACACTCGGTCCGCTGTCCGGGCTACGCAGGTACTCTCCACGTTCCATGCCCTCCGCCCGCTCCCGCTGGGCTCGCTGCGCGTTCTCCTCCAGCTGCTTGAGTTGCTCCGGCTGAGGGGCGGCCGGAGTGTCTCCCGAACCCTGTTGCGCATCCATGCTTGGCGTTTCGCCTGCGGAAATCTTGCCAGCGAGTCGATCCGCTGCCGAGTCCAAGCTGGCGCCTTCCCCTGCCGCGTTCGACGACCCTGCCTCGTGGCATTGCGGCGGCGAAGCCTTGGCAGTGTCGAGGGCTTCCTGGTACAACCGTGCGGCTTCGGATAGGTTCCCGGCTGCCGTGTCCCCCAGCTTCTCGATGGTCAGTACCAGGTTGACGCGAACCTTGCACTCCTCCGTGCCGGACCCCGCCCGCAGTGCTGCCTCAAAATCGGTACGGGCAGCGCCGAAGTCACCGGCCAGCACGTGGGCATCTCCCGCGGCGAATTGCGCCTTGTATGGCTCTACGACGTTCGCCACCGACAACCATGACGCCGCACGGTCCACGGCGTCCTGCTGGCCGGAGGTGAAGGCCTCCTGCGCAGAACTGCCCAGCAAACCCGCACTCACCAGTTTCACAGCGACTGCGAGCGCCGCGAGGGCCGGTGCAGCCGACCACAGCGCACGCCGGAGTGGCCGCCGTCGTGCCTTTTCCTCTTTCACGGCCTGGGCTCCTTTCGACGCGGGCCACGCACGTCCTGAAGCGCGGTAAGGTGCCGCAGGGGCTCAGACAGTGCAAGGAGGAAGGCTGCCAGCGCCAGCAGCCAGTAGAGTTCCGTGCGGCCTGGTCCGACTCCGTTGGTTGGGGCGAATGCGCCTGGTTGGGCCTTGCCGAGTGTGTCGGAGATTGGCTCGTTTCCAGTCCGATGCGCGTAGGGGATGTGGAGTTGGTCTGCGATGCCGCGGAGTTGCCCTTCGTCGATTCTTGACATCGCGTCCTGGGGGTTGCCGGAAGCCGTGTCCCTCAGATAGCGGGCATCAGCATCCGAGGAGTCCTTCATTCGCCCGCCCTGAGGGGTGCCGTAGCCGAGCACCGCTCCCCCGGCCACGTTGGCAGCGTCCAAAGGTGCTGGCCGTTCGGTGCTCGTGTTCTCGCCGTCACCGGCGTAGAAGACAAGCGCCGGCCGCCCGGGATGCTGCTCCTTCGCGCTTGCCAGCCTTTCCTTCAGCAGCTGCGCTGCGCCGGTCACAGTACTGCCCCTGGCGTACCTGGCATTCTGGGGTTGCAGGGTGGTCATGGCGGTTTGCAGGGCAGTAGCGTCTTGCGACAACGGCATCCGAACGGTGGCTTTGCTGTCAAAGGTGATAAGGGAGAACTTGGCTCCTGCCAGTTCTTTGGCAATGGCCATGACGTCCTGTTTGACGCCGGTCAACCGGGTATCCGTGCCGTTGTAGTCCTCGGCGGCCATGCTGGTGCTGGTGTCCACCACGAAGTAAACGTCAACGTCCGCGGTTGCTGTTTGGGCTTCTCCGCCGGTCCAGCCGGGACGCAGCGCGGCAAGGAGGAGAAGCACGACGGCGGCACCCCTGAGAGCTGCGGGCCGCACCGGCCGTCGGGGGGCGGTCCGTCCGGTGCGGTCTCGGCGCGCGATCTCCCAGCCGGTGAAGGCCACCACAGCCAGGCACGCAACAACCAGGACAGGCCAGGGCAGGATCGGGGCGAAGGTCAGGGCGTTGGTGTTCATGGGTCCAGCCGCCATCCCAGCACCAGCATTCCCGTACCGGCCAGCAACGCGATCCCCAGTGGCCAGGCCGGGGTGTCCGCTACTACAGCCTGCGGAGCCGCACGGTAGCTGGTGGCTTCTGTTTCCTGCACCTTCTGCACGATCCCGGGCACGGCTTCGGGGCTGTCCAGGGTGAAGTAGGTGCCTCCGGTCCGCTCAGCTGTTGCCCTGAGCTGCACTCCGGGTTGGTCGGGCTGGTCCCCGTAGTCCAGATCTCCGGGGTTGAGGGCATGGACCTTCACGTTCTTGCTGATGGCCAGTGCGCCGGCCTCCTCGAGCGTGAAGACCGGTTCACCAGAGAGGAAGTTGTCCGTGGCCAGCACCACCGACCGCGAGCGCCGCGGGTCAGGTGAACCATCGGCGGTGTCCGGGAAGCTCTGGACGCACGAGGCCAGGCCGTCTCCAATGAGCGAGGAGCCTTCCCCGTTCCAGGTGCCGTCGAAGAATGAACCGGCTCCACTGTCCAGGGCATCCTTGGCTTGGGTGAGCTGTTCGGTGGCGTAGTGGTAGTCGTCAGTGAGGGGGAATAGTTGAACGCTGCTGCTGTCGAAGATGACCATGCCGATGCGTTCGCCGTCGAATTCCCCGGCGAGCTTTTGGAAGACGGCTGCGATGGCCGCGTCCGTGCTGGTCATGGAACCGGAGACGTCCAGGCAGAGCACTATGTCCCTGTTCCGTATTTCCGGTTGCACGGTGCTGCGGTGGGTGGGCCTGGCTGCGGCTGTGGCGGTGGCGGCCAGGAACACGGCACCCAGGACGACGGCCAGCACCAGCCTGGTCCGGTACTGGCGCAGGGCGTGCTGGTATGCCGGGAGCGCAGTCAGCCGTTCACCGTGCGCGATGTGCCGCACCTTTTGCGGACGACGGCGGATGGAGAGCCAGGCGGCGCAGCCCACGGCTGCTGCGGCGAGGGGAAGAATCCACCAGTAGCTCAGTTCCATGCCCGCACCACCCGACGTGCGGCCTCTGCCGAGTGGTGTATTGATTGGACGTGTATTGATTGGACCTGGACGGGTGCGAATTCGTTGGGGTAGATGCCGGCGATCCCCGCAGCAAGCTCGTCCAGTCCTTGGTGGCGCAGTTCCTCGAGGGTCATGGAGGTCGCCGGGAGGCCGGAGGCCGCCTGCGCGAATTCGCGCAGGAGGTAGCTGAGTCTTTGGTGGGCGTCGCGTTCCGGTATGCGTCCGGCGTCGGTGTCGCTTGCTGTTGCGTCGATGGCCGCCAGGCAGGCGGCTCTCAGTGCGTCCAGCCCGGGCAGGGATGTGGCTGACCGCGTGGGAGTTTCCGTACGGGCGGGCCGGAGGACCCAGACATACCAGCCGGCAACGAGGAGCATGAGAAACAGCCCCAGCCACAACCAGTGGGATTGGTACTGCAGTGGTGCGTAGAAGCCAGCGTCATCCTGCACTGCGCCCACCTTTGCCGGCGCTCCGCGCTGCGCGGATGCCTGAACGGTGCTTTTCGAGGAGGGCGAAGACTGCCGGCAGGACGTCTTCGCTGCCGGTGGTTAGTTCCTCGGCGATTCCGAGGCGCCGGAAAATGGCGTCGCGTTGTTGCCCACGGTGGAGCATCGCCGTGGCATAGGCTGCACGCACCGTGGCGTCAACGGCCAGTGCTGCGGGGATCCCCCGTCCGGTCCCCACATCCGTGCTGTCCTGCGAGCGGCCTCCTGTTTCCAGGGCGAGGTCCGCATCGCGGATGGTCAACCACAACACTTCATGGCGTGCACGCAGCCGACGCATCAGCGCTTCCGCTCGGGGGTCGGGCATGAACTCGTCCGCGATAACGACGATGAGCAGCCTCCCCTTCAGGTACTTCAGGGCGTAATCCAGCTGTTCGGCGATGGCACTGGCCGGGCTGTCTACGGCGATGGCGTCGATTTCCTGGAGCAGCCGTTCCAGATGCTCTTCGCCCTGACGGGGTGGAATGTAGGTGGACGCGACCGTATCCCCCTGCAAGAGGCCCACATCGTCTCCGTGCCGAGACGCGAGGTACCCCAAGACTCCGGCAGCGTGAACGGCGATGTCCTTCTTGGGTTCCCCGGACAGGGCCTGTGCGGCCATGGTGCGCCCTGCATCGACCAGGAGCAGGACTGAGTGGCGTCTCACCGCGACATAGCGCTTCACCAGGGGCGAGCCATGCCTGGCTGTTGCTTTCCAGTCGATATCCCTGACTTCGTCGCCCGGGACGTAGGCGCGCAATTCGTCAAAGTCCAGGCTGCGGCCTTTGAACACAGAACCGTATTCGCCGTCGAGCAAAGTGAGGGTCCTGCGGTGGGCGAAGATGAACATCTTCGACTTGACGCGTCGGAGGAGGCCAGGCACCTACTCGTCCCCTACGGCGTCTGGACTGACGCCAGGACGGCATCGATGATGGTCTCCACAGGGATGCCTTCAACCACGGCATCGAAGCCAAGAATGATGCGGTGGCGCAGGATACGGTGTGCGAGGTTTTTCACGTCCTCGGGAATGACGTGGTCCCTCCCGTTCAGCAGTGCGAGCGCCCGGGCGGCCTGGCTGAAGGCGATGCTGGCCCGTGGGCTCGCACCGAATTCGACCAGATTGGCCAGCTGGGGTTCCAGGTACTGGGTGGCGTTGCGGGTGACGTACGCAAGGCCAACGATGTACCTCACAATTGCCGGGTCGATGTACACGCGACGTACGAGTTCCTGGACCTGGACCACTGCGTCAAGGGATGCAGCGGCCGGCGGCTTCTGATCTGCGCTGAACACTCCAGCATCAATGCGACGTATGACCTCCGCTTCCTCCGCGGGGCTGGGATAATCCAGGACGTCCTTCAGCATGAACCGGTCCATCTGCGCTTCGGGGAGACGGTACGTTCCCTCTTGCTCGATCGGGTTTTGTGTGGCGAGCACCAGGAAAGGCTGCGGCAAGGGGTATGACTCGCCGCCGATGGAGGTCTGCCGTTCCTGCATCGCTTCCAGCATGGCGCTTTGCGTCTTGGCGCTGGAGCGGTTGATCTCATCCAGCAGGACGATGTTGGCATGGACGGGGCCTAACTGTGTGACAAAGGTACCCTTGGCTGCGTCAAAGATCTGGGTACCTGCGATGTCGCTGGGCAACAGGTCCGGTGTGCACTGGATACGGCGGAACTCGGCACTCACTGACTCCGCGAGGGCCTGGGCCGCCGTGGTCTTGGCCAGCCCCGGAACGCTTTCCAGCAGCACGTGGCCGCCCGTCAGAAGACCAATGACCAAGGTCTCGCGAAGCCGGGTTTGTCCCACCACTTTGTTCTCGAAGCTGCGGACGATGCTGCCCATCAGCTGCTGGGCCCGGGCCATCTCCGGTGCGTCGATTCCGGCCGTGGCAGTGATCTGTTGCACTCGTGGTCCCCTCGCTGGCGTTGGTGTCTCCCGGCAAGCGGCTGGCACTGGGTGCCGGGCACTCCTGTGCTCCGCCTGCATCGGCCACTCTATCCAAGTCCTCCCCGTTCGGAGCCGCAATGGGTACCCCTCCCCATGGGCGCGCCGGAGGTCTATCCTTTTGCCATGCATCAGCTACCAGCCGCCTACCAGAACTATCTGGCATCCCAGGATCAGCACGTCATCGACGCCGTTCGCCCCGTTCTCCTCCAGTCGGCAGCGGACCAACGGCACGGTGTACGCATCACGTTCAACAGGGGCCCAACCGGACACCAGGCCCACCTTGACGATTCCATCCCCTACGGTGAAATCGTCGAGGACATCGACTGACCGGGCACTGGCTTTTCATGGCGTCCGGCTAACCTTTCATGGCACCGGACAGGGCAAAGGAATTTCCCATGCCCCGGGAGACCACCGCATAGAGCACCAGCACGGGCACGGAATACAGGATGGAGAACGCGGCCAACTGTCCGTAGGCAATGGCGCCGTGCTGGCCGAAAAAGCTGAAGATGGACACTGCCGCCGGTTGCTTGCTTGGGGAGAGCAACAGGATGAAGGGCACGAAGAAATTCCCCCATGCCTGGATGAACACAAAGATGAACACCACGCCAAGCCCCTGCCTCATCAGGGGCAGCACGATGGTCCGCAGCGCCGCCATGTTCGAGGCGCCATCCATCCACGCCGCCTCCTCCAACTCCAACGGAACTGAATCCATGAAGTTCTTGGTCATCCAGATCGCCATGGGCAGAGTAGTGGTGGCCATGAAGAAGATCGTTGCTGCCATGGAATCCAGCAGCTGCAACTGGACGAACAAGCCATAGACCGGCACCATGATGGCCGTCACGGGCAACGACGTACCGAACAGCACCGTGTACATGAAGGGCTTGTTGAACCGGGATTGGTATCTGGACAAAGGATAGGCAGCAAGGACCGCGACCAACACGTTGACTACTGCAGTTCCGGCAGACAGCAGGAAGCTGTTGGCCAGCGGCCGAAACAACAGTTCAGGAGTCAGGACAGCCCGGAAATTATCCGTCGACGGCGTTGACGGCACCGTGGTCTGGTAGCCGGCTTGGGGGTCGACGGCGGCCAGCAGCAACCACAGCAAAGGCGCCACAAAGCACAAGCCAATCGCTACCAAGGCGATGTCCGCACCAACCCTGGCCCTGGAGCGGGCGCTGCGGGTCGTCGTCGTGCTATCCGCACCCGCCGGCGCTCGCAGTCGGCTGCCGGTCATGGGCGCTGCTCCCGCAGGAGCCGGACGTACACCGCGCCGAAGACCATCCCCAACAGAATCAGCACGGACGCCACAGCCGTCCCGTAGCCGATGTCCCCAAACTTGAAGGCCTCCTGGTAGGCCAGCACCGGCAAAGTGGTGCTGGCGTTGGCGGGTCCACCCGCAGTCATCACCCAAATGAGGGTGAACACGGCCAGCGTTTGGAGCGTGATCAGCATCAGGTTGGTGGCGATGCTGCTCCGGATCAGCGGCAGCGTGATGTAGGCAAGGCGCTGCCACCCCCTGGCACCGTCCACCAGTGCCGCCTCTGAGATGTCCCGGGGAACATCCGCCAGCGCCGCCCGGTACACCAGCATGGAGAAGGCGGTTCCGCGCCACGTATTCGCCAGGACAATAGCAACCATCGGGAAGGAATACAGCCAGTCGGGGCCCTGACCACCCACCACCCCCAACAGCTGGTTCAGCGTCCCATCCCGGTTGAAGTAGGCGTAGGCGGCGAAGGCGGCCACGATTTCAGGCAGGACCCAAGCCGCCACCACTGCCGTGCCCACCAACGACGACACCGCCCTTCGCGACCGTGTCATCAGCAGTGCGATCAACAGGCCGAGGACGTTCTGGCCAAGCACAGCCGAAGCTGCGACAAAGACCACCGTCAGCCAGGCGGCCAACGGGAACGAGTCGTCACTGAACATCCGCACGTAGTTGTCCGCGCCAACCCATTGCGGGTCCCTGGCAGCTTTGCCGGACAACGAGGCATCGGTAAACGATGCGTAAAAGGACCACACCACCGGGGCAAGCAGGAATAAAAGCAGCAGAAGAATGGATGGGACTACTGGAAGGAGCCGCAGCGAGCGGCGGATCGTCATTTCTCCAGGACCTTGTCCTCACCGACGAGCTTACGGACCGTTGCGTCGTATTCGGCAGCGGCATCCTCGGGACTCTGCTTGCCCGTGATCACCGCTTCCGTGGCAACTTGGACGGCGGAGGAGATCCTGGGGTAGTCCGCGGTGGCTGGGCGGTAGTGGGTCACCTTCACCAGGTCCGAAACATCCTTAACGAAGGGATTCGCCGCCAGATACTGCGGCTCCGAGGCAACATCCGTGCGGACGGCGATCTGCGAATTGTTGATGTCGTAGGCCAGTGCGTTCTTCTTGTTCAGCGCAGTGGTGAGGAACTGGAAGGCCAGCTCAGGGTTCTTGCTCTTGGCACCCACCGCCAGCGTCCAGCCGCCGGACATGCTGACGCCGCCGGGTTCCTGCCCCTTCTGCGTGGGGAACATGGCTACGGCCATGTCCTGCTCATAACCTGGCCACTCATACGCGCCGCCTTTTTGCCAGAACGACGGCGTGTAGGAACCTTCCACGGTGGCGGCCAGTTTTCCTTGGGGGAACCATTCGCCAAAGACCTTCTTCCAGACGTTCGCATCCAGTGCTTCGGCTGGACTGACCGCGAGCTTTTCGTCATAGAGGGTCTTCAGGAACGCCAGCGAGTCGGTGAAGCCCAGTGAGCCGACTACCCACTTCTTCTCCTTCTCGTCATACAGCGTGCTGTCTGTGCCATAGAGCAGCTCGTAGAAACTCTGCATCACTGTGCCCTCGCCGGTCCCCTTGCCTGCGTACATGTTGAAGGGGATCACGTTGGGGTCGGAGGCCTTGATGGCGCGTGCCGTGGTGAGAATATCGTCCCAAGTCTTCGGCTGCCAAGGCAGGGAGACCCCCGCTTTCTGGAGCACGGCTTTGTTGTACCAAATGGCACGGGTATCGGTGCCCAGCGGGACAGCATAGATGCCGCCGTCGTCGGCACGGCCAGCTGCCTTGGCTGCTTCGTTGAACGCGGACCAGTCGTCCCACTTCTCGAGGTAACTGTCCAGCTTGAGGAGGTACCCGGCGTCGACGTCGGAACGCACCTTAAAGGTGTCCTCATAGAAGACGTCCGGGGCGGTGTCCGCGGAACGCTGCGCCAGCGACAGCTTGGTTCCGTAGTCGTCGTCATTGGCTTGGATGGGCTGGAGGTCTACCGTCACCCCGGAATTGGCGGCTTCGAATTCTTTCTTGGCATCCTGCATGACCGCGTCAAGGGCCGTAAACGAGTCGGTTTTCTGGTAGACGATCTTCAAGGTCTTGCTTTGCGTTGCCTCAGGCGTAGGTGAGCAGGACGTCACGGCCACCAGCAGGGCAACGACGGACACGATGGCGGAGAAACGTACTGCGACATTCTTCACTGGGCGGCGCATGGTGCTCCATTCAATCAAACGCGGCTGCAGCCCCTCACTTCACCGTGACACTCCCGCGACGTGGCCGAGCCTTGCGGATATTCGGTTGTCCCTGCCCAGGGCCTAGCCCTCCAGCAGGAGCCTTTGTGCGCGGGGGGCCAGCGTGTGTTCCAGCACGAGGCACGCTGCGCCGATGGCGCCGACATCCTCACCCACACCTGTTCCCACCACTTCGAGGCCGTGGATCATACGGGCCGCGTTGTTCGTATCCAGGAGCGCAGGAACACGTTCCAGGAAGTACGGCGACACCCGACCCCAGAAAGGGCCGCCGAAAACTACGCGCTCGACGTCCAAAGTATTGGTCACGACTGACACGGCACGCGCGACGAGCGTGGCCGATTTGGCCAGGATGGCAATGGCCTTTTCGTCGCCGGCATCAGCTTTATCGCACAATTCGGCGAAGCGCTCTTGGACCTCAGGGCCGTCGGAACCCTCATGACGTCCGTCGAGGACGCCGGCTTCCTGGGCTTCAGCAACAACCACCTGCGGGATGGCCGAAGATTTGACGCAACCGCGCTGACCACAATCACACAGCGGACCATCAGGGTCCACCACAATATGACCAATTTCACCGGCGTTACCCGATGTCCCCCGCACCACTTCATCATTGAGCACGATGCCGCAGCCGATGCCTGTACCCATGTACATGAAGACAAAGCTGCCGGCACCACTGGCCCCGCCTGCCCACGTCTCGGCAACCGCGGCGCTGGTGACGTCCTTGTCCACCAGCGTCTCCAGGCCTGTGGCCTCGGTCAATGCCTCCCGGATGCGCACTCTGTTCCAGCGTGTCAATAGAGGCGGCTCCACTACGGAACCTTCGTCAAGGTCGATCGGACCGGGAACCGCAACACCCAGTCCTGCGATCTTGGTTGCGTCCACACCTGATTCTTCGATGAGCACTTGGATCTGCTCGGCAATACTGGTGATCACGCCCGCCGGGTCACCGCCCGGCGTCGCCATGCGGGAATGCCTCACGACGTCACCGAGCAAGTTCAAGACAACAAAGGTAATGACGGCCGGGTCCAGGTGCACGCCCACCGCATACATCCCTGCGGGGTTCAGGCGCAGGATGGTGCGCGGCTTTCCGGGGCCGGAACCCTCCTTGCCGGCCTCCACAATGAGTTGCTGATCCAAGAGGCGCCGCGAAATGTTGGAAATCGTCTGCGGGGAGAGCCCCACGATCTGTGCCAGTTCGACGCGGCTGAGTCCGCCCGATGACCGCCGGATCGCCTCCAGAATGACGGTCAGGTTGAAGTCCCCCATGCGGGGTAGGTTCGTTCCGCGCCTAGGTGTCGGCTGCCGGATCTCAGTCACTGATGCCCCTCGTTATTCGGAAAACGTCGTCGAATTAGTCTGTGTCTGCATCGTACGATACCCCCGCCGCCACGGATACGAGCACACGCTGGCCACGGAGTCAGGGCTTGGTAACGATGACACTGCATTGTATGCGACAGGCGTTCAGACCGTGGTTTTTGATGACGCCCAGCCCTTCCGGCTCCGCGTCACCGTGAACTTGGGATTCCTGCCTTCCTCAACTGTCGGCCCGATGAGGCGTTCAAGGGCAGCCCGGTACTGCAAGTGGCTGTTGTAGACCGTCCATAGTTCCCCTCCGGGCGCCAGGACCCGGGCGGCGGCCTCAAACATCTTCAGCGCAGCGCCAGCGTGGACGCTTGTACCCACATGGAACGGCGGGTTCAGCAGGATGAGGTCGGCACTGCCCGCATCAAGGGTGGACATGGCGTCATCGTGCAGCACCGTGATCCGCTCCCCCAGGCCGTTGGCCGCCGCAGTCCCCCTGGCCGAGGCGACGGCGGCCGCGGACTGGTCAGTCGCGATGACACGGGCCGTGGGGTTACGGCGCGCATACATGGCGGCCAGAATGCCCGTTCCGCAACCGAGGTCGACTGTATTCTGCGATGGTGGCATGCGATCAAGGAACGTGAGCAAGTAGCGCGTTCCGATATCAAGGCGGGCACCGGAGAATACAGCGCCGTGGGCCTGTACCGTGAGCCCCAGCTCCGGAAGTGACTGCACCATGGGGAAGGGCGCCGGGCCGGCAACGGGTTGAGGGTTCTTCGCCACCAGCACACGGGACTTCTGCCGGGCCAGCTGGGGTTGGAGCGTGGAGAAGTACTTTTCCAACACAGCGTTCATTCCAACGGACATGTGCTTGACGCGGCCTCCGCCAAGCAAGACCGCATGCGGCGGTGCAAACCGGGCAACGGCGTCGGCGATTTCCTCCAACTCAGCAAGCGACTTAGGCAACTGCAGAAGGATCAGGCTCGCCCCCTCCAGCAATTCCCGGCCGAGTTCATGCTCAATGTAGCGCCCCTCCAACCCGGCCGTGGCCGCATTGCGCTGAAGCGCGCGCCTGCCGGTGGACAGGTCCTGGTTCACCCGCACATGTTCGACGCCGAGCCCAACCAAAGCGCCCAACGTCAAGGCGCCGTAACGGTCGCCAATGACAACGATCTCGGTTTCCGGGCCGACCAAGCCCCCAGCCGTCTCCAGCAACAGCCTGTCAGTGGCGTCGTGAGCCTGGAGGTTGTCCGCTTCGACGTCGGGGAGCCTGCTTAGGCTTCCGAACAGCGCCTCAAGTTCCCATGACGTCACGATGCGGTTCTCGCTTTCCTTGCGGCAGCTTTTTTGACTTAGCTGCGGTGTCTCGACTTAAGAGGTGCCAGGGAGGAATCTGGAGAGCATCAGGCAAACACCTGCTCGTCGCTCCGGTTGATGTCACAACCCTCGGACGCCGGCAGGCATAGGAACCGGCAAACCCAAGGAGCCAGGCACCGGGACCACCAATCATTCGGCTCCCCCTCCCCAACGAGAAGCCATGAGTGTCAATGTTGTCACGAACCTTGAAGTAAAGTCCCACAACTCCCCCGACGAGACACGGCGACCGGACAAGACCGTGTTGGACCTTGTCACCGTAGGAGACTACACAATCGGCCGCATGACGTTTGAACCGGGCTGGACCTGGGCCGACTGCATCAAACCAGTCGTCGGTACCGACTCCTGCCAGCTGAGCCACGTAGGTTTCTGCGTCTCAGGCAATTTGGAAGTGGAAACCAACGACGGCGGGAAGATCAGCATTTCCGCGGGAGATTCCTACAGCATCCCTCCGGGCCACAACGCCAAGGTGGTGGGCAGTGAGCCCTTCCAAGGCGTCGAGTTCGTCAGCGGCGCGGAATTCGCACGACCTCCCGAGTAAATTCGCAGCCGAGGGAAAGCAAAAGACCCCGCTCGAATGAGCGGGGTCTTTTTCCGAAGTGGAGCTGAGGGGACTCGAACCCCTGACCCCCTGCATGCCATGCAGGTGCGCTACCAGCTGCGCCACAGCCCCGGATTTGCTGGTTTCGTGGGGAAGTATTTCTCTTCCCGTCGAAGCAACTCGTCAATACTAACCACATTCAACCGATAAGCGAAATCGACAAACCGTGAGGTACGTCACTGCCGGCAATTGTTCCCCGGCAGCCGAGGTGCGCTGGACGAATCCATCGCACCTCCCCCCAAACCGGCTGCCAGCGAGCGTGCACGCATAATCCTGCAGCGCCCTCCTGAAGTCTAGGATCTCTCCCTGGATAAACCAAACCGTCCAGTCGGTTTTTGATGCTGAGGCATTGCGGCCGGTGATAGCGTAGTGGGGGCCTTAAGGGATGCTTCCCGGCCGCCGCACCGTCCACCACCGAGAGGTCAGCCACTACCGATGCAGCAACGTGCGAAGGAAACGCGGCTCGCTGTCATTGAAGGTGCTGCCCGGGTCTTCGCAGAGATTGGCTACGGGAACGCCAGCCTGACGGACATCACCAAGCGCGCCGGCGTGACCAAGGGTGCACTGTACTTCCACTTCACGTCGAAGCGGGAACTTGCTCTGGCAGTCATCGAAGAACAGCATGCCTTGGTCTTGGCGGCAGGTTCCGACATTGTTGGCTCCAGCAAGCCGGCACTGGACAAAATCATCGGCCTCTGCAGGATGTTCGGCCAACAATTGCTGGACGAGCCAATTGTCCAGGGTGGCATTCGACTCACCTTTGAAGCATCCGCGTTTGAAGCGGACGTGTCCGGCCCCTACGAAGACTGGATCAGCACCGCGGAGCAACTTCTCCAGCAAGCCCGATCGGACGGCGCCGTTCGGCCCGACCTTGATCCTGCGGCCTTCTCCCGCTTCCTGATTGCCTCCTTCACCGGCGTCCAGATGGTCTCTGATGTTCTGACGGGACGCGAGGACGTACTCCTAAGGATCGAACAGATGTGGGACTTCATGCTGCCGGCACTGCAGCGGGCCCCCTGAACGCTCGGCGCTGGGCCACCATTCCGGGCACACGAAAGAGGCCCTGCCGTTCTCCACGAGATTCATGAAGAAAGGCAGAGCCTCAAGAGTGGAGCTGAGGGGACTCGAACCCCTGACCCCCTGCATGCCATGCAGGTGCGCTACCAGCTGCGCCACAGCCCCATATTCTTGCCGCTTCGCGTTCAGCTTTTCGGCTGTCCGCGCCGAAGCAACTCAAATATCTTAGAACAGCATTTCCGAAAATTCCAAATCGGGCATATTCGGCTGCCGCGCAGTTGCTAGTGCTCTGAGTCCTCCACTGTTACCGACTTGGCAGAGGCATCGTCTCCCAGTTCAAGGTCCACCACAGGGCAGTCCTTCCAGAGCCGTTCCAGGGCGTAGAAGACCCGGTCCTCAGCGTGCTGGACGTGGATAACGATGTCGGCATAATCCAACAGGACCCAGCGGCCTTCCGAGCGGCCCTCGCGGCGCACGGGACGAAGGTCCTGCTTAAGCAGTTCCTCCTCGATGCCGTCAACAATGGCGTTGACCTGACGCTCCGTGGGAGCAGACGCAATCAGGAAGATGTCGGTGAGCGCCAGACGCTCGCTGACATCCAGAGCGACAATGTCCTCGGCAAGCTTGTCGGCTGCGGCGCGCGCGGCGTGACGGGCGAGGGTGATGGATTGTTCATGTGCAGACACGGGGTACTCCTTGTTGTGGCCTGTGGCCTATGGATGGCGTGAGCCGTTATTGAGCGGAACTAGCCGCTCGTGATCATGATGATGCCGACGATGAGCGCGACAAGGCCCAACGCCAGGACGCCGTACTGCAACAGCCTGTTTCGCTGCGCCCTTGCCAAGCCAGCCGTGTTGACGTCAAGGGGATCAAGTCCATACGCCGTGCTGGCCGATACCGGTGGCCGCTGCGTTTCTTCGCTGGGCTCCGCCGCCATGACGGGCTTCTTCCGCACGGACCGGGCAACCGCCTCCGCCCGGGCAAGCACTCCGGCGCGGCCACGTGACCCTTGCTCCCTGCCGGTCGGTGGGACGGCATCGAGCTTTGGTCCCGCAGAGGTAATCAGAGGCACGAAGGTGGTGCTCGGACGCTTCATGACGGGACGTTCGACGCCGGGAACCTTGACGAACTCCAAGGGAGTCACCATGGCAAGGTTGTTGGCTGTCGAAGGACCCGCCGTGACGGCAGGGGACTTGGGTTCGGCTGGGACGTTTGACTCCGGTGCCTTGCCCTTGTCCGTCTGATTCTGCTCCGCGAGTTTCTGCTTCGCAGCGGCACGCTTGTTCAATACTGCCGCGCGCTCGGCGAGGGCGATCTGCTGGGCCAGGACCTCCGGATCAACGGCCAACGGATCCTGCTCGGCAATGTGTTCCAGCTTGGCAGTCTGGTTCTGTACCTGGGCAGCGATCAGCTCGCGGACCGCGAGTGCCTGCTCCACGGACATTTCGGATTCCGCTGAAGGATTCTGGGTTTCCCCACCATCGGACGACGGCGAGGAAGGGGCCGGGGCCTTCTCCTTGGACGGCTCCTGTGGAGCCTCCGGCTTCGCAGCGTCCGGAGTGGAGCCGGGAGCCGGGACGATGGGGTTCATGGAAGTGGCCACTTCAGCCTGGAGCTGCTGAAGCCGAAGCTGGCGTCGTGTCGGCGGGCCACCCCCGGAGAGTTGCTCCTCCTTGTCGGCAAGTTCCTTGATGGTGCGCAGCGCTGCACGATCGCGCGCACGGATCTGGGAAGACCGCTCCTGGGCTGCGGGCCCCACCGCATCTACGGGCACATCTGCGGCGCGACGATTGCGGCTGTTCGCACGGTCAGCCCCCATCACGGGCTCGGCTCCTGCGGGTGCGGTTGTCTCCGCCTGCGCCTCCGGGTGCTCTTCCCGGGCGCGACGCAGTTCACGCCTGCTGCGGATGGGTCGCTGTTCCTGGCTGCTCATTCAAAACTCATTCAGTACGTGCTTGGTCGTCTGATCCGGACACTGCCGGAGCGAAGTCCCCCGCCTCGGGGCGCGCGGCATACAGTCCATATTTTGCGATGTACTGCACCACACCGTCCGGCACCAAGTACCAGA
The DNA here is from genome assembly GCF_051106045.1 of Paenarthrobacter sp. FR1. Lineage (NCBI taxonomy): Bacteria > Bacillati > Actinomycetota > Actinomycetes > Micrococcales > Micrococcaceae > Paenarthrobacter > Paenarthrobacter sp. FR1. Next base: position 264,956 of record NZ_JBPFSF010000006.1, read on the forward strand.
CGGGGTTGCCTGCTCCTACGCGGGTTCGGCAGTCCGTGGAGGAGATGGCCATGGCCGGTACCTCCAGCAGGCTGACGTCATCCCTGCCCATGTCATGCAGCTCGTGCCCCGGGCGGGTTACGCCGACGAAATGGGCCAAGGACCAGAGTTCGTCCACGTCCTTCCACGACAGGATCTGCGCCAAGGCGTCGGCGCCTGTGATAAAGAACAGATCCGCATCGGGGCGGAGGGCGCGAAGATCGCGCAGGGTGTCGATGGTAAATGTCGGACCTGGTCGGTCCACGTCCACCCTGCTCACCGTGAACCGGGGATTGGACGCCGTGGCGATCACCGTCATGAGGTAGCGGTGCTCCGGCTGGCTGACCTGCTTGTGCGATTTCTGCCAAGGCTGGCCGGTGGGCACGAAAACCACTTCATCAAGGTCAAACTTGGCTGCGACTTCACTTGCAGCCACAAGGTGGCCGTGATGGATGGGATCGAATGTTCCACCCATCACGCCCAGCCGAAGCCTGCGCTCCGACTCCCCACGCGGTGTTGCGGCGATAATGTTAGTGACCCTGGCCGTGGGTGTGCTTGTTCGGGTGCTGGCGGTGCGGATCGGAGTGCTCTTCTACGGCCTCGTGGCGATTGCCCAGGTTGGTGTAGGAGAGGGTGACGAACATGAGAACCAGCAGGAAAGCGAACATCACAATGCCGAAGACCCACGGCTCAGCCCACAACGGAGCGAGTTCCTCGTGGCCCCCTTCAGTCTGGGCGGCAATGGACGTGGCGATCTGCTGAAACAGCATCTTCTCCCCTAGTTGGTTCTCAAGGATTTTCGACGACGGGACTTCCCGCCGTTCCGGACTTCTGTTCTATGTTACCGCGTTGCTAGCTGCGGACTTGGCCCTCGCCCTGGACGATCCACTTGGTGGTGGTCAGTTCAGTGAGGCCCATGGGACCCCGCGCGTGGAGCTTCTGCGTGGAGATGCCCACTTCAGCGCCCAACCCGAGCTCGCCACCATCGGTGAATCGCGTGGACGCATTGACAATCACGGCTGCCGAGTCGATCTCGGCAATGAACTTCTCGGCATTGGCCAGATTGTTGGTCAGGATTGCCTCGGTGTGCCCGGTGGTCCAAGTGCGAATGTGCTTGACTGCATCATCCAGGCTGTCCACCATGGCGACGGCGAGGTCCAAGTCCATGTATTCGGTGGCCCAGTCGTCATCGTCAGCCGGAACAGTCTCCACGCCCTTGCCCAAGGCCGATGCAATCCTCTCATCCACGTGGAGGGTCACACCGGCCGACCGCAGCGCATTGGCGACTGCAGGCAGCACCGTGGAACCGGAGTGCACCAGAAGGGTTTCGACAGTGTTGCAGACACTCGGCCGCTGGGTCTTGGCGTTGAGGAGGATCTCCACTGCCATCTCTTCGCTGGCCGATTCATCGATGAAGATGTGGACGTTACCTTCACCGGTCTCGATCACGGGCACCGAAGAGTTGGTCACGACGGTCTGAATAAGGTCGCGTCCGCCGCGGGGAATGAGGACGTCCACCCGCCCACGGGCACGCATCAGTACGTTGGCACCTTCACGGCCGTACTGATCCACGGTCTGGACCGCGTCGGCAGGCAGACCCACGGAATCGAGCGCTTCGCGAAGAATCTGCACCAGTGCCTCGTTGGTATGTGCAGCTGCTGAACCACCACGAAGGATTACGGCGTTGCCACTCTTGAGGGCAAGACCGGCGATGTCCACAGTGACGTTCGGACGCGCTTCGTAGATGGCTGCAACAACACCCATGGGCACGTTGACCTGCCGCAGGCGCAGTCCGTTGGGAAGAGTCTGTCCGCGGACGACGTTCCCAACGGGGTCCGGCAGTCCAGCCAGGTTTTCCAAAGCAGCAACGAGGCCATCAATACGGGCGGGTGTCAGGGTCAGCCGGTCCAGGAGTGCCGCCGATGTGCCGTTGGCGCGACCGGCCGCCACGTCCTTGGCATTGGCCTCAAGGACGTGCTTCCGGCTCTCCACCAGGGCTGTTCCGATGGCACGCAACGCACGGTCTTTCCAGGCACGGTTAGCCTGGGCCATGCGTCGGGCGGCCTTGCGGGAGCGGTCCGCAATGGCGTGAACGGCAGCCTGGACATCCTCCGGCGACACCGGGACGCCGCCTGCCACAGGGCTCTCCGGCGTCTGGCCGGCAGCACCGGAAACGTCGGAGATCGCAGGGGCGTCAGGAGTCAGCGCTTCAGTCATGCTCCAAGTTTAGATGAGCGTGACGCCCGCAAGAGCACCAGGTCGTCAACATGAACAACTTCGCGGTCATAGCCCCTGCCCATCGCCTGGCCCAGCTCCTGGGTGGTCCGGCCCAACATGCGTGGCAGCTCCTCCGACGAGTAGTTCACCAGGCCCCGGGCCACGACAGTTCCGTCCATGGCCACCATCTCAACAGGGTCGCCTGCTTCGAAGTCGCCGCTGACATCGGCAATGCCGGCAGGGAGGAGTGACCTGTGCCGGTCGCGCACGGCCTTAACTGCACCGTCGTCGAGCATCAACCGCCCGTGAACCGTTGCCAGGTGAGCCAGCCACAAGAGGCGGACGGGCTTTCGGTTGCCGTTGACCGCGAACCAGGTCCCCACGTCCTCGCCCGCCAGGGCCGCGGCAGCATTCGCGGTGGATGTCACCAACGCATGGATACCCGATCCGGCGGCGATGGAGGCGGCCTCCACCTTGGTCATCATGCCGCCGGTTCCCACGCCGGCCTTGCCTGCCTTGCCGATGGTCACGTCCTCAAGGTCCTGCGGACCACGGACCAGCGGAATGCGTTGGGCACCCTGCGACGGCGGACCGTCGTACAGGGCGTCGACGTCGGAAAGCAGCACGAGCGCATCGGCTCGGACCAAATGCGCAACCAAGGCAGCCAGGCGGTCGTTATCACCGAAGCGGATCTCATGGGTAGCCACGGTGTCGTTTTCGTTGACAACCGGCACCACGCCCAGGTTCAGCAGTCGATCCAGGGCCCTGAAGGCGTTGGTGTGCTGCGTACGGCGCATGAGGTCGTCGGCCGTCAGCAATACCTGGCTCACCGTCACGCCATGCGCGCTGAACGCCTGCGTGTAACGGGCCATCAGGAGCCCCTGGCCCACACTCGCTGCGGCCTGCTGCGTGGCAAGATCCTTAGGGCGCTTGGCCAAGCCCAAGGGTGCCAGCCCGGCGGCAATGGCGCCCGAGGAGACAAGGATGATCTCCGTCCCCGCGTTGCGTTTATCCGCAAGGGCATCAACCAGTCCGGACAGCGACTTTTCTGAAATTCCGCCCTTAATGCTGGTCAGTGAGGAGGAGCCCACCTTGACCACGATCCGCTTGGCATTGGCCAAGGCAAGTCGCTCGAGTCCCTCAGCTGTAATTGGAGCGTCGACGGTCCTAGTCGTCATCACCGGAGTCCAAGTTGCTCTCCCTGATGGCCTGGGCACGACGACCACTGACGGACTCTGTCCAGATGCCGGCCTTGCGTTCGGCTTCGAGTTCGGCACGCGCGGCGGCCTTGGCCTCGCGCCGTTCGATTTGTTCGTCACGCTTCTGGGAACGCGTGGGACGGTCACCAATATCTGCAACACGGATGTCGGTGCCACGGGGCGTTGCCAGGAGTTCCGCGCCGGCCATCATGGTGGGCTCCCAATCGAACACCACGCCATCGTCTTCGCCGATGACTACGGTATCGCCGGGCTTGGCGCCGACCTTGAAGAGTTCCGTCTCCACGCCCAGCTTGGCCAGGCGGTCCGCCAAGTAGCCGATGGCTTCCTCATTGGTGAAGTCTGTCTGCTTGACCCAGCGCACAGGCTTCTCGCCCAGGACGCGGAACAACGGCTCGAGGTTCTTTTCCTCGCGGCGGATCTTGAAGCCGGATTCGTTGACTGCGCGCGGACGCAGGACGGGCGGGGCCACCTTGGGCGGGGCGGTCTGGACGGCATCGCGTGCCGCCTTGACGATCTCTGCCATGGCAAAGCCGAGTTGGCGCAAACCCTCATGGCTGGTTGCCGACACTTCAAAGACACGGTATCCGCGGGCCTCAAGGTCCGGACGGACAAACTCGGCCATGTCCTTGCCGTCAGGAAGGTCCACCTTGTTGAGCACCACGAGCTTGGGACGCTCGTTCAGCGGGACCACTTCACCATCCACACCCGCATAGCTCATATCGACGGCGTACTTCTCCAGCTCGGCCTCAATGATGGCGAGGTCGGAGAGTGGGTCTCGGTCCGATTCCAGGGTTCCGCAATCAAGAACGTGGACCAATGCGGCGCAGCGCTCTACGTGGCGAAGGAAGTTGTGGCCGAGGCCCTTGCCTTCGCTGGCACCCTCGATGAGGCCGGGCACATCGGCGATGGTGAAACGGACCTCGCCCGCCTGGACCACGCCAAGGTTGGGAATGAGGGTGGTGAACGGGTAGTCGGCGATCTTGGGCCTCGCTGCGGACATAGCGGCGATCAGGCTGGACTTACCGGCAGAGGGAAAGCCAACCAAAGCGATGTCGGCGATGGATTTCAGTTCCAGGACGATGTCGCTGGATTCTCCTTCGATGCCGAGCAAGGCAAAGCCGGGGGCCCGGCGTTTCTGTGAGGAAAGGGACGCGTTGCCGAGGCCGCCTTGACCGCCTGCCGCAGCGATGTACTCGGTGCCTTCGCCCACGAGGTCAGCGAGGACTTCGCCGTCCTTGGTCTTGACCACGGTGCCGTCCGGCACCGGAAGAATGAGGGTTTCACCGTTCTTACCCCCACGCCAGTCACCCATGCCGGGGCCGCCGTTGGTGGCGTGGCGGTGGGGAGCGTGGTGGTAATCGAGCAGGGTGGTGGTCTGGGCGGACACGCGCAGGATGACGTCGCCGCCGTTGCCGCCGTTGCCGCCGTCGGGGCCACCGAGCGGCTTGAACTTTTCCCGCTTTACGGAGACACAGCCGTGGCCACCGGTTCCGCCGGATACGTGCAGGACTACCCGGTCTACAAAGCTCGCCACGTGGATCTCCTCTATTGCTGTTGCCAGCGCTGTTGCAAAAACCGAGGCGCCCGGGGCGCCCTAGTCGATTGTAATGCGGTTAAAAGAACGGTGGAGCGGGCCGTTTGGCCCGCTCCACCGGTTCAGAACTTGTTGTTACTCTGCAGCTGCAGCAGCAACGATGTTCACTACGCGACGGCCGCGGCGAGTACCAAACTCAACCGCACCGGCCTGAAGTGCGAACAGGGTGTCGTCGCCACCGCGACCGACGCCTGCACCGGGGTGGAAGTGCGTTCCACGCTGGCGAACGATGATTTCGCCGGCGGAAACTACCTGACCGCCGAAGCGCTTGACGCCCAGGTACTGTGCGTTGGAGTCACGACCGTTGCGAGTGGAACTCGCGCCTTTTTTGTGTGCCATGTGAAATGCCTGCCTCTAAATTTCTGGGGAAACTGAAAAACCTGAACAGCGGGTAACGAGAGTTACGCGATGCTGGTGATCTTGATCTTGGTCAGTTCCTGACGGTGACCCTGACGCTTCCGGTAGCCGGTCTTGTTCTTGAACTTCTGGATGACGATCTTCGGACCACGGAGGTCCTCGAGGATCTCAGCCGTAACCTTGACGTTGGCCAGTTCCGCAGCTGCGGAGGTGACCTTATCGCCGTCTACCAGGAGCAAGGCGGGCAGCTCAAGCGTGCTGCCGGCTCCACCGGGGACGCGGTTAAGCGTTACGTAGTCTCCAACGGAAACTTTTTCTTGGCGGCCGCCTGCGCGGACAATCGCGTACACCACTTGGGTACTCACTTCTCTCGACGTTTATAACTAAATTTGCGTGCGGAACCTTGAACCGGAATCAGGCTTGGTTCGCGCTGTGCCTCAACGCCGTGGACTTCTGATCGAAGTCCGCGAGTCATCCCATGAACAATTCCAAGGGGCATAACCCAAGTGTTGGCGTAAGCACCGAAGATCAAGATTACGCTAGTTTGACCTTCAGCTGCAAATGAGGCCGGGTCCGGAGGCTACCACGTGACTTGCGTCACCAGTTGTAACGGACTCTCCCGGCACCGTGCCCATACAGCCTACAGGGTTTGGGCGCGATTAACGCGATTTCGCTCGCGACGCGCGGTGGCGGCCTCGAAAACGCGCTTCAGAAAGTTCCGGCGGACCTTACGCGAACAACCGCGGAGCGTCGAAAAAGGCAGTCTCATAGCGGCAGGACTGCACGAACGCCTCCACCATGGCGTCCCGCTCACCGTCAGATGCTTCCACAGCGGCGCTATCCGTGAAGTTGATCGCTTTTCTGGTGGCCTCCGCAAAATCCTCGTCCGAGTACGTCCTCAACCAGTCCGCGTAGGCATGGTTGGCAGGGGCCCCGGCATCGACGTAGGCGGTGTGGAGCTGTTGGCCGACTTCCGCATACAGCCAGTAGCAAGGCAGAATCGCCGCCAGAATCACCGCGTAACTGCCGGAGGCCGAGGACGCCAGCAGGTGGTCCACATACGACTTGGTGACGGGGCCCGTGACCGTGGACGTCTCACGGGAGCCCAGCCAGTTCCTGTGCAGTTCCGATTCAACTTCGAGGCATTGCTGGGAGGCCTTTGCCCAGAACAACTGCTCCTCCTCCGTGGGTGCTAGGGCTCCAGCGCGTGCCAGTACCCGGGAGTACCCATTGAGGTAGATGGCGTCCTGGGCGAGGTAGTAGTTGAACCAGGGCTCGGGCAGCGCCCCTGACTGCAACTCCTGAATGAACCTGAGGGAGTAGATCGCCTCGAGCTCCGGTGTGGCGTGGTTCCACAATGCGGCGGCGAAGGCGCCGGGCTTGAGTCCTTGCTGGTGGTGGAAGTGATGGACCGGGCCGCTCCCCTGCCCCACCTCGAGGGCGTCAGAGCTCATCAGGGCCTGGAGCAGCCACGGCTTCACCTCCCTAAGGGAGGCCTCCCAGTCACCAGTTCGGGCCTGGACAGTGGCCAGGGCCGAGGACAGGGAGCAGCCGGTGCCGTGGCTGTTCTGTGTCTCGACCCGGGGCCCAGCAATCTCGACCACATCCTGCCTCAACAGCCCGCTCGTATTCACCAGCGCGTCGGGGCATTCCGAACCCGCCAGGTGGCCGCCCTTCACCAGCACGGTGTTTCCGCACTCGGCGGCCAGTCGCTTGCCTTGGTCCAGCGCCGAGGACCAATCGGGTGCCTCGGGCTCCCCCAGCAGCATGGCCAGTTCAGGAAGGTTGGGTGTGATGAGGTCCGCCAGCGGCAAGAGCGAACGCAGGGCTTTCTCAGCAGAATCACGCAGGAGGCGGTCGCCACTGGTGGCCACCATCACCGGGTCAAGGACCACGACGGCGGGACGTACCTCTTCGAGCCACCGGCGGACCTCATCGATCACCGCCGCGTCCCCAAGCATTCCGATCTTGACGGCATCGATATCGATGTCGCTGCTGATGGCCTCCAACTGCTGGCGCAGGAACTCAACCGGAGGTACGTGAACGGCATGGACCCCCATCGTGTTCTGCGCAGTCAGGGCGGTAATGGCAGCCATCCCGTACCCGCCGTGGGCTGCGATGCTCTTCAGGTCGGCCTGGATGCCGGCCCCGCCCGAGGGATCGGAGCCGGCGATGCTCAACACCCGGGGCGTTGCCCTGCTCGAGGTCACCAGAGGGTACACAGGGGAGGACAATAATGCAGTCATGAGGACATCCCTTCGCCGGTGCTAACCGGACAGGTTCAACGGGTTTGGATCTCAGCCCGGCCCTTCGCCCGGCACCCCGTGTCAGTTCCCCAGCCTAGCCGGGAAGCACCAAAGCCCGGGAACCCTGCCACCGTGAGGACTGGATATGACTGCGGTTTGCTCAGCGTGCGGAAAGCAAAGGGCCCCGCACCAACCGTCTCTTGGACGGTCAGCGCAGGGCCCTCGGAGTGCTTCAGGAGGTTAGAGCTCGGAAGCCGGCACCCCGACGCCAAGGATGATGGGCTCATCCGATGGTGCCTTCTTGGCCGGTTCCACGGACGCCTTAGCCTCGTGGGCCGCTCCACCAGCCGCCGAGGCAGTCACCTCGTGGTGCTCCACGCTCGTCTCATTGGCAGCGCCCTGTGCCCTGCTGGCACTGCGGTTACGGCGGCCACGACGACCCCGTGGCGCCGAATCACCATGGGCATCCTCAGCGCCGGACGCCGGAGCAACGGCCGGCGCCTGGACGGCAACCGGCGCTGTTTCTTCCTCGGGTGCCGAGGCTGCTCCAAGGTGGGAGAAAGCCTCGGCCAAGAGATCCAGGCTCATGGCAGGTTTGGCGGCTTGCGGTTCCTCGTGGTGTTCCACGAACGGAAGGGCAACCTCTTCCCCGCCAAAGCGGAGAACCGGGGTGGGCCGCGCTTCACGGACAGCTGCTTCGTGGGCGGCGGCATCCTCTGCTGATCCGGTGGCACCGGACGGGGCAGCTTGTTCGTGGTGTCCGGCTGACTTGGCCTGCTCTTCAGCGCGGTGGAGTTCGTCGTCGTGCAGGTGGGCCGCATGCGCCGCAGCGGCAATCGTGGCCAGCGCCGCCCTGGTTGCCTCGGCTTTGGCCTTATGCGCCGGATCCTGGGTTTCCGTATGCGTGGAAGGTGCTGCCGGGGTGGACGCCGTCGTATGGACCGGAGCGGGTGCTTCGGCGGTGGCCTGTCCCCCGCCCTTACCGCGGCGGCGCTTGCGTTCCGTGCGGGCAGCAGGCTGCTGGGCCTCGGGGTGCGGCCGGTGGTGCTCGGCGGCCACCACGTTGGCGCGGCGGTGCTCCACGGGCTCGTCGTGCGTTACGACGCCACGGCCGGCACAGTGCTCGCACTGCTCACCGAAGACCTCCAGGAGGCCTGTGCCCATTCGCTTACGTGTCATCTGGACGAGGCCCAGCGATGTCACTTCAGCTACCTGGTGCTTGGTACGGTCGCGGCCAAGGCACTCCACCATGCGCCGAAGAACGAGGTCACGGTTGGATTCCAGGACCATGTCGATGAAGTCGATGACGATGATGCCGCCGATGTCGCGCAGGCGAAGCTGGCGAACCACTTCCTCGGCCGCTTCAAGGTTGTTCTTGGTGACCGTTTCTTCGAGGTTTCCACCGCTGCCGGTGAACTTGCCCGTGTTCACGTCCACCACAGTCATGGCTTCGGTACGGTCGATGACCAACGAACCACCGGAAGGCAGGAAGACTTTGCGATCCAACGCTTTGTGAATCTGCTCGTCGATGCGCCATGCCGAGAAGATGTCTTGGTCCTTGGTCCACTTCTCAAGGCGACCCACCAGGTCAGGGGCAACGTACGTCACGTAGGCCTCGATGGTGTCCCAGGCGTCGTCACCGGAGACGATCAGCTTGGAGAAGTCCTCGTTGAAGACGTCGCGGACCACCTTGATGGTGAGGTCCGGCTCGCCGTACAACAGCTCAGGTGCCAGGACCTTGGTGGACGAGGCCTGGCCTTCGATGCCTTCCCACTGTGCGCGCAATCGGTTGATGTCGTGCGTCAGTTCTTCTTCCGACGCACCTTCAGCGGCCGTGCGGACAATGACGCCGGCGTTCTCCGGCAAACGGTCCTTCAGGATGCGCTTGAGGCGGTTACGTTCAACGTCGGGCAGCTTGCGGGAGATACCGGTCATGGACCCACCCGGTACGTATACCAGGTAGCGGCCCGGCAGGGAGATCTGGCTGGTGAGGCGGGCGCCCTTGTGACCCACGGGATCCTTGGTCACCTGCACCAGGACGGAATCGCCGGACTTCAGCGCGTTCTCGATCCGGCGCGGCTGGCCTTCAAGGTTGACGGCGTCCCAGTTCACTTCGCCGGCATACAGAACGGCGTTGCGACCACGTCCGATGTCAACAAAGGCAGCCTCCATGGACGGCAGCACGTTCTGGACCTTGCCCAGGTAGACGTTGCCGATCAGGGAGTCCTGCTGGGTCTTGGACACGAAGTGCTCGGCAAGCACACCGTCTTCCAGGACGCCGATCTGGATTCTGTCGTCGCGCTGGCGGACGATCATCTGGCGGTCCACGGACTCGCGGCGCGCCAGGAACTCGGCCTCGGTGATCACCTGGCGGCGGCGTCCGGTTTCGCGGGATTCGCGCCGACGCTGCTTCTTGGCTTCAAGCCGGGTGGAACCCTTGACGCTGGCAACCCGGTTGGAGGGTGCGGTCTCGGTAATAGGCCGGGGTGCGCGGACACGGGTAACCGTGTTGGGCGGATCATCGTCCGAGCCGCCGGTAAGTTCAAGATCCTGGTCTCCACGGCGACGACGACGCCGGCGCCGGGAGGTAACGCCTTCTTCGAGGGCTTCGGCGGCGGGGGCTTCCTCGTCCTCCGGCTCGCTTCCGTCCTCGGCTTCGTTCTCTTCACGCTCGGTTCCACGGCGGCCACGGCGGCCACGGCTCCGGCGACGACGGCGGCTGCCAGCATCCTCCAGTTCGCCGTCAGCGCCGGTTTCGGCTTCGTCTTCAGGCTCTTCGGCCTTCTCTTCCACGGGCGCAACGCGCGGAACCGTGGTGAGGTCCGGGGCTTGGAAGATCATGGACGTAATGGAGACCGGCTCAAGGAACAGGGACGTCGATCCCGCGGGCGCAGCTTCCTCGGCCGGTGTCTCTTCAGAGGCGGGCTCTTCGGCCACTACCTCAGCGGCAATGGCTTCAGGCTGGGAGGCTTCAGGCTGGGAGGGCACATCCGGCGTCGTGGTTTCTTCCACGGTTTCCACTGCGGCGGGTGCCTCGGCAACGTCAGCCTTGGGCTTGGCAGTACGACGACGGCGGACCGGCTTTTCAGGGGCAGCGTCGGCGGCAGTTTCGGGCTGGGCCTCCCCTGCCGCGGCAACCGGACCAGCGGCGGCCTCATCACCCAGGCCTGGCAGCGGCTCGGCAGGCTCTGCCTTCTTCCGGGAACGAGTGCGACGCGCGGGAGCGACTGCGGGCTCCGAGGCTTCAGCGGCCGGGGTCTCGGACGCCGGAGATTCGACGTCCGTCACTGCAGCGGCTTCTGCCTTGGGCGCAGCCTTGCGCCGGGTCCGGGTGGTTTTCTTTGGCGCTTCCGCGGTTTCCGCGGGAGCTGCCTCGTCATTAACGGCTACAACCTGGTCATTATCCATATGTGGCAACACTCCTGCCCCAGCGACGCCGCCACATCCGGCGCCCAGTGGGGCAAATATTGTCAAAACCCGCGGGCGTTGACAGAAGTCGGTAGTATGCCTTCCGGTTCGCACCATCATTGGGGTGCGGCAGCCCTGGAAGGCCGGCGCCTTTATTCTGAAACCCGTTGTTCTGCTGCCACAACCAGGTGCCGTCCATTGTTATGGCGGGCCTACCGAAGATCTACGTGATCCTGGCATGCCCAGCTCATACTGGCGGTCTTGGGAACAAGTCACCGGACTGGATTCCGAATGTGGATCGGCTTCCAGCCATGTTCATTCTCTCACACCGCCACACATTCCCAAGGCAGGCCGCTGTGTCGCGCAGTGCCGGGCAACAAGCTGGGGGCCACGTCCAGCCTCCGGCGTTACAATCCTCCCAAGAGCCCTTCCCGGCCAGCCGGGCCACTTGTCGAAAAGGATCAGATCCGCGATGCCGAGCACCGCCAGGGAAAACCTGGCCAACCAACCCTCCGCCCCAGTAGAGCACTCCGTCACTCAGCCCAGTTCCCTGCCCAAGACAGTCCGTGACAAGCCTTTCGCTTGGCTGCTGCTGGTCACCGGGGTCATCGGTTGGCTGGCCTCGGGTGCTCTGGTCCTGGAAAAGCTGGAAGTGCTCAAGGATCCCAACCACATCACCGTGTGCGACGTGAACCCCTGGGTCTCCTGCGGAACTGTGATGCAGACCGCGCAAAGCTCCGTTTTCGGCTTCCCCAACATGTTCATCGGCATCGTTGCTTTCGCCGTCATCATCACCACGGCCATGGGCATCCTGGCGGGAGCGAGGTTCTCGCGCGGCTACTGGCTGGGCCTGCAGGCCGGTGTAACCCTCGGTTTCGCCTTCGTGGTGTGGCTCTGGTCCCAAGCCCTGTACGTCATCAACGTGCTCTGCCCGTTCTGCATGGTGGTATGGGCGGTCATGATCCCCATGTTCGTTTGGGTGACTATCCGCAACATCACCCACGGCGTTATCAAGGCGCCGCCGGCGCTTGCCAAGCTGCTGGGCGATTCCGGCTGGATCATCGTGGCACTGCTGTACGTCGCGGTCATCGCCACCATCTTCTTCGCCTTCATCCACGTCTTCGCGGGGACGTCCGGCTACTGAACACTCCTCGCGAGATGACAGATAAGGCCAATGTTCGTCGTGAACATTGGCCTTATCTGTAGTCTCGGTGCGGACAGATCAGCTCGCGAACCAGATCTTGATCTCACGCTCAGCCGAATCAACGGAATCTGAGCCGTGCACCAGGTTCTGCTGGACTGCCAGGCCCCAGTCGCGGCCAAAGTCGCCGCGAATGGTGCCCGGTGCGGCAGTCGTCGGATCGGTGGTTCCGGCCAGTGAACGGAAGCCCTCGATCACGCGGTGGCCTTCGAAGACGGCAGCGATGACCGGTCCGCTCAGCATGAACTCAACCAACGGCTCGTAGAACGGCTTGCCTACGTGTTCTTCGTAGTGCTGCTCCAGCAGCTCACGGGTTGCGTTGACCTTCTTCAGCTCGGCCAGGGTGTAGCCCTTGGCTTCGATCCGGGCGAGGATGCTGCCGCTCAGGTTGCGGGCGACGCCGTCGGGCTTGACCAGGACAAGGGTCCGTTCAATGCTCACAGTTGCTCCAATGTGGTGTGGTCGGTGGTTTTCCCAGCCAGTTTACGGGGTTTGCGGGCCAGCTTGGTCACCATGGGCTGCGTCCCATTCCGCCTGCTCACGGTCACGCTGGGCAACTTCGCGGTCAATCCGCATGCCCGCCCTGATCCCGTACCACCAGCAGATGGCAAACAGGATGCCCACAACGAACATCGTCGGTTCGACCAAGCCCGTCAGGATCAACACCAGTTGCAAGGCCCAGCCAACTGCGATGCCCCACGGCTTGGACAAGACAGCGCACGCCAGCACGAGCACCACCGTCAGCGCGATGCCGACCCCCAGGATGATGGCAGGGTCCACTTGGCCACGCTTCAAACCGAAAACTGCGAGGGTGGCGAAGAAGGCCACGAAGGCTTCGAGCAGGAGCACGGTGGATGCGAACATCACCTTGGTGGAGCGGCGCTTCTTGGGCATGCCCGGACGCCATTCGCGCTGCGCCTTGGTCATTTTCGCCATGCTAGGCACTCGCCTTTCCGAGCAGGATCCGTGCCTCGGCCACCACCGTGATGGAACCCGTGACCAAGACTCCACCTGCGAGGTCGTCGTTGGATTCCGCACGCTCAACAGCCCACTCGAGGGCGTCGTCCAGCTTCTCGGCGATGTGCACGTTGTCCTCGCCAAAGCCAAGGTCGACGGCGAGTTCGGCAAGTTCCGCTGCCGGAACGGCGCGGGCTGAGTTGGACTGCGTGAAACAGAACTCCTCGGCGAGTCCGCCCAGGGATTCCTTAAGGGTCTTCAGTATCTCCTCGGCGTCCTTCTCGCGCAGGACTCCAACCACCACTACCAGCTTGCTGAAGGTGAATGCCTCCTGGATTGCTTCTGCCGTGACACGAATGCCGTCCGGGTTGTGGGCTGCGTCAACCACCACTGTGGGTGCGGTCCTCACGACTTCCAGCCGGCCGGGCGACGTCACCGTGCCAAAGGCTTCCTTGAGCACCTCAGCATCCAGTTCTTTCTCTCCCCCGCCGAAGAATGCCTCAAGGGCAGCCACGGCAACAGCGGCATTCTCGGCCTGGTGGGCACCATGCAAAGGCAGCAGCAGGTCTTCGTAGCGTCCGGCGAGTCCCTGGATGGTCAGGACCTGGCCGCCCACGGCGACGCTGCGGGACTCCACGCCGAATTCCACACCCTCGAAACGGAACGGCACGTCCACTTCCCGGGCCTTTTCCAGCAGGACCTGAGCAGCGTCCACCGGCTGTGCGGCGCTTACCAGGAAGCCGCCCGGCTTGATGATGCCGGCCTTCTCGTAGGCAATGTCCTCGGTGGTGTCGCCCAGGAGGTCAGTGTGGTCCAGTGAAATGGGTGTGATGACGGAGACTTGGCCGTCGCCAACGTTGGTGGCGTCGGTAATGCCACCCAAGCCAACTTCCATGACCGCAACATCAACGGGCTGGTCGGCGAACACCGCGAAGCCCAGGATGGTCAGGCACTCGAAATATGTCAGCCGTGGCTGGTTGTCGGCCACGAGTTCGTTGTCCACGATCTCCAGGTAGGGGCGGATCTCGTCCCAGATCCGCACGAAGGTCGCGTCCGGCACGGGCTCACCGTCGATGCTGATGCGCTCTGTCACCTTGGACAAGTGCGGGCTGGTGTAGCGGCCCGTGCTGAGTCCGTGGGCACGCAGGCCGGCCTCGATCATGCGGGCGGTGGACGTCTTTCCGTTGGTTCCCGTGATGTGGATGATCGGGAAGGCCTTGTTCGGCTCCCCCAGCACGTCCATGGCACGGAACAGCGGTGCCAGGCGGGGTTCCATCTTGTTTTCCGGCGCGCGGCCGAGGAGTTCGGCGTAGACGCTCTCAACGGAAAATTCGTCAGTCATGGTTCAGGCCCCTGCCTTGGTGACATGGAGACCGTATTCGGAACCATCCACGTTCTTGAACCGATGATCTGTTATGAGCACGCTCGTCCGGTAGTCGATGGAACGGGAAAGTGTCTCTTTCGCAATCAAATCCTCGTGGTCTCGGGCCGCTTCAAGTTCGGCTCCTGAAAGACCTGCGATGACGGTGTGAATGCGATCAGAAACATCGAAACCACTGTCTTTCCGGACAGCTTGGATCGACCGCACCATGTCCCGTGCCAAACCTTCTGCAGCCAGGGCTGGCGTCACCTCTGTGTCCAGCACAACGAAGCCACCCCCCGGAATGGCTGCGACAGAGCCGTCACCGGACATTGATGTAACAGTCTCAAATTCGTCGGCTTCGAGCGTGTATCCGGCAACGTGTAATTGCGTGGGGGTAACAAGAACGTCCTTTCCCTCTTCAAGCGCCTTCTTTACCCGTTTTAGATCAGACCCCAGCTTCGGGCCAGCCTTCCTGAAGTTGAGCCTGACCTCAGTGCCGATGCCGTATTTCTCGATTGCCTCGCTTGTCGCATGTTCAAACTCGACCGATTTGAGGTTCAATTCGTCGGCGATGGTTTCGCTAAACGATGACAGCGCCTCGGCCCCAAGCGCAACCACAGTCATCTTTTGGAGGGGCAATCTGACGCGGAGTTTGGCTGCTTTGCGCAGGCTGGAGCCCGCTGAGCAGATGGATCTGGTGCGATCCATGGCTTCCACCAGGCCGGGGTTGGACGGGAACAGCGAAGCATCCGGCCAGTCAGCCAGGTGAACGGAACGGCCACCCGTCAGTCCACGCCAGATCTCTTCCGAGACGAGCGGAAGCAAGGACGCTGAAACACGGCACACGGCTTCAAGCGCCGTGTACAAGGCGTCGAAGGCGTCAACGTTCTCGTCGAAGAAGCGCTGGCGACTGCGGCGGACGTACCAGTTGGTGAGCATATCCAGGTAGCTGCGCAGTTCATCGCAGGCGCCGGAGATGTCATAGGCGTCCAGGCTGGTGGTGACGTTGCGGACCAAGTCACCGGTGTTCGCCAGGAGGTACTGGTCCAACGTGTCGGTGTAGCCGTCATAGCGCAGCGTCGCTTCATAGCCCGAGCCGCCATTGGCGGCGTTGGTGTACAGCGTGAAGAAGCTGTACACGTTCCACAGCGGCAGGATGACCTGGCGGACACCGTCCCGGATGCCTTGTTCGGTCACCACCAGGTTGCCGCCGCGGAGGATGGGGCTGGACATGAGGAACCAGCGCATGGCGTCCGAACCGTCGCGGTCCAAAACTTCGGAGACGTCCGGGTAGTTGCGCAGGCTCTTGGACATCTTCTGTCCGTCGGAGCCCAGGACGATGCCATGGCTGATGACGTTGCGGAACGCCGGACGGTCGAACAACGCCGTGGACAGGATGTGCAGCATGTAGAACCAGCCACGAGTCTGGCCGATGTACTCCACGATAAAGTCAGCGGGGTTGTGGGTGTCGAACCATTCCTGGTTTTGGAACGGGTAGTGCACCTGCCCGTAGGGCATTGAACCGGAGTCGAACCACACGTCCAACACGTCTTCAACGCGGCGCATGGTGGACTTGCCCGTGGGGTCGTCAGGGTTGGGCCGGGTCAGTTCGTCGATGAACGGACGGTGGAGATCAACCTGTCCTTCGTTGTTGACTGGCAGGCGACCGAAGTCCGCTTCCAAGTCGGCCAGCGAACCATAGACGTCCGTACGTGGGTACTCGGGATCGTCGGACTGCCACACCGGGATGGGCGAACCCCAGTAACGGTTGCGGCTGATGGACCAGTCGCGGGCGTTGTCCAGCCACTTGCCGAACTGGCCGTCCTTGACGTTGCCCGGGATCCAGTTGATCTCCTGGTTCAGCTCGGACATGCGGTCCTTGAACTTGGTGACCTCGACATACCAGGAGGACACAGCGCGGTAGATCAGCGGGTTGCGGCAGCGCCAGCAGTGCGGGTAGCTGTGCTCGTAGCTGGCTTGGCGCACCAGCCGACCGTCGGCGCGGAGTACCTGGGTGATGGGCTTGTTGGCGTCGAACACCTGCAAGCCGACGATCGATGCCAGCTCGCCGTGGGCAAAGAGCGGCAGGAACTTGGCGCCCTCGTCCACGGACAGGACCACGGGGATACCGGCCTCTTCACAGACCTTCTGGTCATCTTCACCGTAGGCAGGAGCCTGGTGGACGATTCCCGTACCGTCGGTGGTGGTCACGTAGTCGGCCACCAGGAAGCGCCAGGCGTTCTGGGTGCCGTACTTCTCGGCGTCGGCAAAGTCGTTCCACAGCGGCTCGTACTCAAGTCCTGCGAGCTCGGCCCCCGTATGGGTGGCTGTGACGGCGGCAGTCGCGGCAGCGGCGTCGTCGTAGCCCAGGTCCTTGGCATACGACCCCACCAGGTCGGCAGCCAGCAGGAAGCTGCCGCTGACAGGCGCCTCCGCGGAGGCTGCCTTGACGCCGTTGGGTCCGGCAGGCAGGACGGCGTAGGTGATGTCAGGTCCGACGGCGAGCGCCAGGTTGGTGGGCAGCGTCCAGGGCGTGGTGGTCCAGGCGAGCGCCTGCACACCTTCAAGAGCCTTGGAGAGCTCGGAGTCCCCGGGCTTGATGGGGAACGTTACCGTGACCGTCTGGTCCTGGCGGTTCTTGTAGACGTCGTCGTCCATGCGGAGTTCGTGGTTGGACAGTGGGGTCTCGTCCTTCCAGCAGTACGGGAGGACGCGGTAGCCGTTGTAGGTCAGGCCTTTTTCATGCAGCTGCTTGAAGGCCCAGAGGACCGACTCCATGTACTCGACGTTGAGGGTCTTGTAGTCGTTCTCGAAGTCCACCCAGCGGGCCTGACGGGTGACGTAGGCCTTCCACTCGTTGGCGTACTTCATCACGGAGGCCCGGCAGGCGTCGTTGAACTTGTCGATGCCCATGGCTTCGATCTGGGTCTTGTCGGTCATGCCCAGTTGCTTCATGGCTTCGAGTTCAGCGGGCAGGCCGTGCGTGTCCCAACCGAAGCGGCGCTCCACACGCTTGCCGCGCTGGGTTTGGTAGCGACCGACGAGGTCCTTGGCGTAGCCGGTCAGCAGGTGGCCGTAGTGCGGCAGGCCGTTGGCGAAGGGAGGGCCGTCGTAGAAGACGAATTCATTGCTGCCGTCCGTGCCCGCATCCCGCTGGTCGATGCTGGCTTGGAAGGTGCCGTCTTCGTCCCAGTATTTGAGGATGCGCTCTTCGATTTCCGGGAACTTCACGGAAGCAGACACGCCGTGCGTGCCGGACGAAGACGCTGAGGCCTTGGGGTAGTGGGTCATCTCATATCCTGTGATAGCTGGTTGACTGTCAGGATGCGAGGACGGCTACGGTTTTGACCTGCGCCAACACCGGTACCGCGGTACCACCTCACTTACCGGAATACGGGACCCCGGCCTCTCATTACTGCTGTGACGGGCTTACCCGTCCGGTTCTACTGTGCGTTGTCCGCTGGTAAAAGCGTCCAATGCCGTTCTTCCGGAAGCTCGCCGGTGATGGCCGGGTCAAAGCTGATAACCCAAGTCTACCGGCAGCCGAGGCCCTTGCTCTACTTGGGAAGTTCATCCCTTGGATGGACTCCGGCGCTTGGTGCCATGAATAGACTCGAACCCATGGATCATCCCGCTCCCGCCCTTCCGGCAACCCGTCCGGTGCGACGCCGCGCGTCCGTGGCATGGTCAGTGCTGGCTTTGCTGGCTGCATTGCCGGTGGCGGGGATTTCGCTGTTCCGTGCTGTCCCTGCGGAGTGGCCTTTGGTGGTGGTCCAAATCCTGTCCTTCACGCCCTGGGTGGTGCTGCCGGCCGCTTTGGCGCTGCTGCTTGCCTTGGTGGGGCGCCGCCTGTGGGTCGTCATATCGACGGCGGTCCTGCTGGCCGTCCAGCTGTTCTGGCTCTTTCCGTTGGACGCCGGCACAGCCGAAGCCCTGCCTGCCGAGGCTGCGACGGTCCCCCTGAAGGTCATGAGCCTTAACTCCGAATACGGGGAGGCGGATGCCGCCAGCATCGTGAGGCTGGTCCGTGACAACGGCGTCCAACTGCTGACTCTCCAGGAACATACTCAGAGGCTGGAAGACCAGCTGCGCTCCGAGGGCTTGGAAAAACTACTGCCCAACCTTGTGAGCGAACCCAATGACGACGCTTCCGGTGGTGCCGTATATTCGGCGTTCCCCCTCGAAGCCGCCGGGCTTCTGCCTGGTACGCCCTTCCGCATGGACGTCACTCGGGTCCTCCTGACGGACTCCGCGTCCGGCGCCAAGTCCACGCTGCACCTCACCAACGTGCACGCACTGCCGCCGGTGGATGACCGGATTGCCCAGTGGCGGAGCGACCTCGGCAAGGTTGCACGCCAGGCCGCCCGGCCGGGGAACCACTTGCTGATGGGCGACTACAACTCCACCTACGATCACTCCGAGTTCAGGGAATTGCTGGACTCGGGGCTCAGCGGCACCTCGACGGGCGGCAGGAAGCTGGTGGATGTGGGAACGGTCTCGGGTGGCCGGTTCTCCCCCACTTGGCCGATGGAGGGCCTGCCGCTGCCGGGAATCGTCATCGACCATATGGTGACAACGCCGCGGATCAGCAGCGGGGACTACTCGGTCCATCAGGTTCCCGGTTCGGATCACGCAGCAATTGTGGCCAGCCTCGTCATCCCTGCCGGCTAAGACGTTCATTCGCCGCTAAACCGTCGAGTGCCAGCAACGGTTTAGCGGGTCGGCAACGGGTTAGCCTTCCTTGCGGATCAACTTGTGGTTGGCCGCCTGTGCGACAGGGCGAACCACAATCTGGTCCAGGTTGATGTGGTGCGGCAAGGAGACGGCGTACTTCACGACGTCGGCCACGTCCGCGGCAGTCAGGGGCTTCTCCACCCCTGCGTAGACCTTGGCGGCGGCATCCTTGTCACCCAAGCGGTTGAGGGCAAACTCCTCCGTGTGGACCAGACCCGGAGCCACTTCAATGACCCGGACGTTGTTGCCCACCTCTTCCAGGCGAAGGGCATTGGTCATGGCGTGCTGGGCAAACTTGGCGGCGTTGTAGCCGGCACCGCCCTCGTAGGCGGACAGTCCGGCCGTTGACGTGAGGTTGAGGACCGTCCCTTCGCCGTGCTGGCGCAACATGGGCAGGAAAGCCCGGGTGATCTTCATGGTGCCCAGGACGTTCACCTGGTACATCCAGTCCCAGTCACCCGTGTCGGCATTTGCGATGGTGTCTGCGCCCCGCGCACCGCCGGCGATGTTGATAAGCGTGTCAGCACCTCCGGCTTTGGCGACCTCCGCGAGCAAGGCGGCAACGTCGTCGTCGTTGGTGATGTCTGCCGGGAACGGCACGGCGCCGGTTTCGGCCCCCAGGGCACCGAGCCTGTCGGCCCTGCGCGCCACAGCAAAAACCTTCCAGCCAGTGGAGACCAAAGCCCTCACGGTGGCCTCACCGATGCCGGTGCTGGCCCCGGTTACCACGGCCGTCTTGTTCTGTCCTGCGGGGATATTGTGCGCTGCCAAAGTCATGGCACTACCCTATCCGGGGTGCGGGGTCCCGCGGCGGCGGGTTGTAACGCCGGGCCATGAAACAATTGGTCCATGGCTGAATCAACGCAGGGTACAGACACGCCCGCCACCGCCCCCATTAACGTTCCCGACAAGCCGGCCCTTGAAGGCCTCGAGGCTGCCTTGACGCAGCGCTGGCTGGAAGAGGGAACCTACAAGTTCAATCCGGACACCACCCGGGAGCAGGTCTACTCGATCGACACTCCCCCGCCCACGGCATCCGGCTCGCTCCACGTGGGCCATATGTTCTCCTTCACGCAGACCGACGTCCAAGCACGCTACATGCGCATGACGGGCAAGAACGTCTTCTACCCCATGGGCTGGGACGACAACGGGCTGCCGACCGAGCGTCGCGTCCAGAACTACTACGGTGTGCGTTGCGATCCCGCCATCCCCTATAAGGCTGACTACACACCGCCGGCCCAGCCGGCCAAGAACCAGCGCGATTTCGACGTCGTTTCGCGCCAGAACTTCATCGAACTGTGCGAGGAACTCGCCGTTGAGGACGAGAAGGTCTTCGAGAACCTGTTCCAGACCCTCGGCTTGTCCGTGGACTGGGACCTGACCTACCGCACCATTGACGACACCTCCCGAGCAGTGTCCCAGCGCGCCTTCCTGGCCAACCTTGCTGCGGGCGACGCCTACATGGCCGAGGCACCCACCCTGTGGGACGTGACCTTCCGTACCGCTGTGGCTCAGGCCGAGCTTGAGGACCGCGAAGTCGCGGGCGCCTACTACCGCTATCCCTTCTTCACCGAAGACGGCGAAAAGATCTTCATCGAGACCACCCGCCCGGAACTGCTCGCCGCTTGCGCCGCCCTGGTAGCAAACCCCGACGACGAGCGGTACCAGCCGCTGTTCGGCAAGACCGTCAAATCTCCGCTCTTCGACGTCGAGCTTGAAGTCAAAGCCCACCCGCTCGCCAAGGCGGATAAGGGCTCCGGCATCGCCATGGTGTGTACGTTCGGTGACCTGACGGATGTCACCTGGTGGCGCGAACTGCAGCTTCCTACACGTGCCATCATGGGCCGCGACGGCCGCATCATTGCCGACACCCCGGACTGGATCACCACCGACGCCGGCAAGGAGGCCTACGCCGCGATCGCGGGCAAAACCGCCTTCTCCGCCAAGGAAGCAGTGGTTGAACTGCTCAAGGCAGCGGACCTGCTCGATGGCGAGCCGAAGAAGATCACCCACCCGGTGAACTTCTTCGAAAAGGGCGACAAGCCCCTCGAGGTTGTCACCTCCCGCCAGTGGTACATCCGTAACGGTGGCCGGGACGAGGAACGCCGCGAACGCCTGATCGGACGAGGCCAGGAAATCACCTTCCACCCTGCGTTCATGCGCTCCCGCTACGAGAACTGGATCGCCGGCCTGAATGGTGACTGGCTTGTATCCCGCCAGCGCTTCTTCGGCGTGCCGATCCCTGTCTGGTACCCGCTGGACGCCCAAGGCAACCCGGACTACGACAACCCGATCCTGCCCTCGGACGAGATGCTCCCCGTGGACCCTGCAGCAGACGCCGCTCCCGGTTTCGAGGAGTCGCAGCGTGACCAGGCCAACGGCTTTACCGGCGATGCGGACGTTCTGGACACCTGGGCCACGTCATCGCTGACACCGCAGATCGTGGGCGGCTGGAGCCGTGACGAGGACCTGTTCTCCAAGGTCTACCCGTTCGACCTCCGTCCCCAGGGCCACGACATCATCCGCACCTGGCTGTTCTCCTCAGCAGTGCGTGCCGACGCCCTGCAGAAAAGTGCACCGTGGAAGCACGCAGCCATCTCCGGCTGGATCCTGGACCCGGACAGGAAGAAAATGTCCAAGTCCAAGGGCAACGTCGTTGTCCCCACGGACGTGCTGAACGAGTACGGTTCGGATGCCGTGCGCTACTGGGCTGCTTCGGCCAAGCTCGGCGCCGACACGGCCTACGAGATCGCCCAGATGAAGATTGGTCGCCGCCTGGCCATCAAGCTGCTGAACGCCTCCAAGTTCGTCCTGAACCTCGGCGCCACGGAAAACTCGGTGGTGGCTTCCGACCTCTCGGTGCTGACCAACCCGTTAGACCGCGCGCTGCTGGCGCAACTGTCCGACGTCGTCACCCAGTCCACCAAGGCCTTCGACAACTACGACTACGCCCGGGCACTCCAGATCACGGAATCGTTCTTCTGGCAGTTCACGGACGACTACGTGGAGCTCATCAAGGACCGGGCCTACGGTGCCGCTGGAGAAACCGAGCAGTCCTCCGTCTTGGCTGCCTTGGCGACGACGCTGGATTCCCTCCTCCGCCTTTTCGCACCGTTCCTGCCGTTCGCCACTGAAGAGGTCTGGGGTTGGTGGCGCACCGGATCCGTTCACCGTGCCGAATGGCCGGCTGCTTTGGACATCACCGACGGCGACACCACCATGCTGGGTACTGTGGGCATCGCTCTCAGCGGTATCCGCAAGGCGAAGTCAGAGGCCAAGGTCAAGCAGCGCACAGAGGTGCTGTCCGCGTCCATCACAGCCTCGGAGGTCTTGGTGGCACAGTTGAAGGCCGGCCTCGGTGACTTGAAGGCTGCCGCCAACGCCCAGGAGATCACACTCCAGTCCGGCGAAGGTGAACTGACGGTCAGCGATGTTGTCCTGGCACCTGCCGAGGAGACTCCAGCCTGATCAGGCTACGGTGAGCCCGGCAGTCCGGGCAAAGGGGAAGCCCCATCAGCGTTTTGCCGTTGGTGGGGCTTCGACTTTTCGGCTGTCTGGTGACGTCTTGACAGTCTGGCGGAATCCTTGGAATTTCAGGTCTTCCTACCTCGTCACTGGTAGCTTGCTTCCAACTTTGCCAAAGGCTGCGTTGGTTGCATATCACTGAATCTTTGGTTTCCGTGTCCCTCTTCTTTCGAAGTGGGTAAGAACCATTGTTGTCCCGCCGACAGGGATGCACAAGGCCTTGGAACGAACTACAATCCTGTAGTTTTCCTGCGCCCTTGGACCTACCTGTGGCAAAGTATTGTCCATGCCGGAACTCCCCGAAGTGCACGGCCTGTGCATGTACTTGGACACCCAACTCCATGGAGCTGTGCTGACCGAAGTCCGCATCAACTCCATCTCCGCGCTCAAGACCGCGGACCCTCCCTACACCGCCTTGGAAGGCCGGACCGTCCAAGGCGTGCAACGCATTGGGAAGTTCGTCAGCATTGACGTTGACGGCCTGTTCTTCGTGTTCCACCTGGCCAAGGCCGGCTGGGTCCGCTACACGGAGCATCCGTCATCGGCCGGCTTGCGCATGGGAAAAAGCAACATCTCAGCACGGCTCCTGCTCCACCGGCCCGCGGATGATGCCCACATCGGGGTGGACCTGACAGAGGCGGGAACCAAGAAGAGCCTGGCCATCTATGTCGTCAGGGACCCCCAGGACGTCCCGGGCATTGCTACCCTGGGGCCCGAGCCCCTCAGCCCCGACTTCGATCTTGACGCACTGGCCGTAATCCTTGGCTCCAGTTCCCAGCAGATTAAGGGACTACTCCGCAGCCAAAGCGTGATCGCCGGGATCGGGAACGCCTACAGCGATGAGATCCTCCACGCAGCGAAGATTTCACCCTTTGCCAGCGCAAAATCATTGGACAGGGAGACGGTGGCCCGGTTGTACGAGTCCATGCAGGAGGTATTGGTGGGCGCCGTCAACGCGGCCGCCGGGAAACCTTCCAGCGAGCTCAAGGACACCAAACGCAGCAACTTCCGGGTGCATGCGCGGACCGGCCAGCCATGCCCGGCGTGTGGTGACACGGTCCGTGAGGTGTCCTTCGCGGACACCTCACTTCAGTACTGCGCAACATGCCAGACCAACGGGAAGATCCTTGCTGACCGGCGGACCTCACGGTTCCTTAAGTAGCGTTTCCCTTCACGTGTGTTAGTTGAATTCAGGGCTTTCGGTGCGGCTGCGCTTCAACTCGAAGAAGTGCGGGTAGCCAGCCAGGGTGACGGTAGCGTCCCAGATACGGCCTGCTTCCTCGCCGCGCGGAATGCGGGTCAGCACAGGACCGAAGAACGCGGTTCCATTGACGGCTACAACCGGAGTACCTACGTCCTGGCCCACCAGCGAAATGCCGGCCTCATGGCTAACACGCAACTGGGCATCGTACTCATCCGAGTCCGCAAAGCGGGCCAGATCAGCCGGAAGTCCGGTCTCCGCGAGGGCCTTCTGAATCACCGAAGCGCGGTCCTTGTTGCCCTCGTGGTGAATCTGCTCCCCCATGGCGTCATAGAGAGGCTTGACGTAGCTGCTCCCGTGCAGCTCCTGGGCAGCAATGATCACACGGACGGGACCCCAGCTGTCGTCCATCATGGCCCGGTAGTCGGCGGGGAGGTCGCGGCCCTCATTGAGGACAGAGAGGCTCATGACGTGCCACTCAGTTTCGATGCCCCGCACCTGCTCCACTTCACCGATCCAGCGCGACGTGATCCAAGCGAACGGGCAGACGGGGTCAAACCAGAAATCGGCTCGGTTGGTTGTCTGTTCTGGGGCAGTCGCTTCGGACACAGTCTGTTCAGGCACAGTGAACTCCTCGAAAAGGGTGGGAAGGTGGCATGAGGCTCGCGATCCCGAAGGAACCGCTCCTTGTTTAGGCCAACAGGTGGCTAGGCCGACTTATTCCGGCGCTTCGCCACGACGTCGTGGGCGATCATGGTGGGCTGGGCCTTTTTGGCTACCACGTCAGCTGTGATGACTACCGTGGCGATGTCGTCCCTGCTGGGGAGATCGAACATGACGGGAAGCAGCACTTCTTCCATGATTGCCCTGAGGCCACGTGCACCAGTGCCGCGTTCCAGGGCCTGGTCAGCGATGGAATCCAAGGCGTCGTTATCGAATTGCAGGTCCACACCGTCCAACTGGAACATCTTCTGGTACTGCTTGACCAGCGCATTCTTTGGAGTGGACAAAATCTGAATCAGGGCAGGGCGGTCGAGGTTGGACACCGTGGTGATGACCGGGAGCCGGCCAATGAATTCCGGGATAAGGCCGAACTTGAGCAGATCCTCGGGCATGACTTCGCCGTAGGTATCTACGTTGTCCCGGGCCTCGTTGAGGGGTGCACCGAACCCGATGCCCTTGCGCCCCGAACGCGACCCAATGATGTCTTCCAGGCCCGCGAATGCTCCGGCAACGATAAAGAGAACGTTGGTGGTATCGATCTGGATGAATTCCTGGTGCGGGTGCTTGCGCCCACCCTGCGGGGGCACGGAGGCCACCGTTCCCTCGAGAATCTTCAACAGCGCCTGCTGCACGCCCTCGCCGGAGACATCGCGGGTGATCGACGGGTTTTCGCTCTTACGCGAGATTTTGTCGATCTCGTCGATGTAGATGATTCCTTGCTCAGCCTTCTTGACGTCGTAGTCGGCGGCCTGGATGAGTTTGAGCAGGATGTTCTCGACATCCTCGCCTACATAGCCGGCCTCCGTCAGGGCCGTGGCATCAGCAACCGCGAAGGGAACATTGAGCCGCCGGGCCAGCGTTTGTGCCAAGTACGTCTTGCCACAACCAGTGGGCCCGATCAGGAGGATGTTGGATTTGGCGATCTCCACGTCTTCGTGGTGTGATCCCTCACCAAGGCTTCCGGTCTTGGGAGCATGCCCTGCCTGAATGCGCTTGTAATGGTTGTAGACGGCCACAGCCAGCGACCGCTTGGCGGGTTCCTGGCCGATGACGTATTCCTGCAGGAAATCGAAGATCTCACGGGGCTTGGGCAATTCAAAACTACCCAGATCCGAGACTTCCGCGAGCTCTTCTTCGATGATCTCGTTGCAAAGCTCGATGCACTCGTCGCAGATGTACACACCGGGCCCGGCAATCAGCTTCCGCACCTGCTTTTGGCTCTTTCCGCAGAAAGAACACTTCAGCAGATCCGTGCTCTCGCCAATCCGAGCCATGTGGGAATCCCTTCGTTGCATGCGGGTGATGCGGCTCCGCGCCGTACTCAAGTGTGCGGCCAAGCCGCGGATGGCACCACCGTGACAACATCCACTCTAGGTCACAATGGGCTGCTTGCGTGGAAACAGAACGCCGGTGCGGTCCATATTTCTTGAACCGCACCGGCGTCGATTTCCGTGTGCTACCGGGCGATTGCCTGCGGCTTGATCTTCCGGGAGTCCAGAACCTGGTCGATCAGACCGTAGCTCAGGGCGTCCGCAGCAGTGAGGATCTTGTCTCGCTCGATGTCGTTGTTGACCTGCTCGGAAGTACGACCCGAGTGGTGTGCCAGCGTGTCCTCAAGCCAGGTGCGCATGCGCATGACTTCCGCTGCCTGGATCTCGAGGTCGGATGCCTGTCCGCCTTGGCCGCCGGACAGGGCGGGCTGGTGGATCAGGACGCGGGCGTTCGGCAGTGCCAGGCGCTTGCCGGGTGTACCGGCGGCCAGCAGGACGGCAGCAGCACTGGCTGCCTGGCCCAGGCATACCGTCTGGATCTCCGGGCGGATGTACTGCATGGTGTCGTAAATCGCCGTCATGGCGGTGAACGAGCCACCCGGCGAGTTGATGTACAGGGTGATGTCGCGGTCCGGATCCGTCGACTCGAGCACCAGCAGCTGGGCCATGATGTCGTCGGCGGATGCGTCGTCAACCTGGACGCCGAGGAAGATGATGCGGTCCTCGAACAGCTTGGTGTACGGGTCCTGGCGCTTGAAGCCATACGGCGTGCGCTCCTCGAACTGGGGCAGGACGTAACGGCTGGACGGGAGATTACCGGCAGACCATCCGAAGTTGTAGTTCATGTTCTTTACTCCTGGGGTTTCAGTGGCTCTTTGGTGCCGGTTAGTTTTCGGAGTTCGACTGGTTGGCCGTACCGCCGCCACCGGCAACGGAACCGGCGTGGGCGGAGATCTTGTCGAAGAAGCCGTACTCCAGGGCCTCGGTGGCCGTGAACCACTTGTCGCGGTCGTTGTCCTTGAGGATGGTTTCCACGCTCTGGCCAGTCTGCTCGGCCGTAAGTTCAGCCATGACCTTCTTCATGTGCAGGATCAGTTCCGCCTGGATCTTGATGTCCGACGCCGTGCCGCCGATACCGCCGGAGGGCTGGTGCATCAGGATGCGGGCGTTGGGGGTTGCGTAGCGCTTGCCCTTGGTGCCCGAGGACAAAAGGAACTGACCCATGGATGCTGCCAGGCCGGTTGCCACGGTGACTACGTCATTGGGGATGAACTGCATGGTGTCGTAAATAGCCATGCCGGCCGTGACGGATCCACCTGGCGAGTTGATGTAGAGGTAAATGTCCTTCTCAGGGTCTTCGGCCGAGAGGAGCAGGAGCTGGGAGCAGATGGCGTTGGCGTTCTCGTCACGCACCTCAGAGCCGAGCCAGATAATGCGCTCTTTCAGCAGGCGGTTGTAGATGTAGTTGTCCTGGGCTGCGGGATCGACAGTTGCCATCCGGGGAGCCTCTGATTGCTGTGACATAAGTACTTACCTCTCGCTGGTGCCAGTGACCTCACTGAACTTCACTACTTGGACACTAACCGTTTTCAAGGACGATTTGTTCGCCGAAATCGCACTGTTCGCTGACGGCGCACGTCTGCGTCCGGCACCTATGTTCAGGCTTAAAGCAAACCGACCCCGGATCCAGAGATCCGGGGTCGGTTGAAGTCGTTGACTAGAACTTCACTGCTGCGGGGTCGTCGCTGGCGACGGTCTCCGCTTCCTCCGTGGCTTCAACGGCTGCAGCCTCTTCGGCTGCTGCTTCGCCTGCAGGACGGACGAAGTCGGTGAGGTCAACCTTGTTGCCCTCGGTGTCGACAACCTCGGCCTGGCCAAGCACAACTGCCAATGCCTTGCGACGACGAACCTCGGACACCATCATGGGAACCTGGCCGCTCTGATCAATGATCTGGGCGAACTGGTTGGGGTCCATGCCGTACTGGCTTGCGGTGGTGACGATGTAGTCGATCAGCTCGTTCTGGCTGACATCAACTTCTTCCTTGTCCGCAATGGCGTCAAGGATGATTTCGTTCTGGAAAGCACGCTCGGTGTTGGCCTTGACCTCGGCGCGGTGCTCCTCGGTGTCGTGGTCACCTTCGCCGTGGGCGTTCTCCGGGTTGAAGTGTGCCTCGATCTGCTCTTCGACGACGGAGTCCGGAACCGGAACCTCAACGAGCTCAACGAGCTTGTCCAGGACCTTGTCGCGCGCCTCTACGCCCTGCTCAACAACCTTTGAGTCGGCGGCCTGCTTGGCGAGGTCCTCACGGAGCTCAGCCAAGGTGTCGAACTCGGAAGCGAGCTGAGCAAAGTCATCGTTGGCTTCAGGGAGTTCGCGCTCCTTGACGGCCTTGACCACAACCTTGACCTGGGCGGCTTCGCCGGCGTGGTCGCCACCGACCAGAGTGGTGTCGAAGATCGCTTCTTCATCGGCAGACAGGCCGGTGACGGCTTCGTCGAGGCCTTCAAGCATGGTGCCAGCGCCCACCTGGTAGGACAGGCCGGACGCGGAATCGATCTCGGCGTCATCGATCGTGGCGGTGATGTCGATGGTCAGGAAGTCATCGTTCTTCGCCGGGCGCTCAACGGACTTCAGCGTGCCGAAACGGCCGCGCAGTTCGTCCAGTGCCTTGTCGACGTCAGCTTCGGAGGACTCAGCAGCAGCAACCTCGACCTTGATGCCGGCGTACTCCGGCAGCTCGATCTCGGGGCGGACGTCGATTTCCACCTGGAACTTGAGCTCGCCGTCGGTTGCGGACGGGTCCGGAACCTCGGTGATTTCAACCTCGGGGCGGCTCAGGGGGCGAACACCGGTTTCCTGAACTGCAGCCTGGTACCAGCCATTGAGGCCATCGTTGATGGCCGTCTCCAGAACGTAGCCACGGCCAACGCGCTGGTCGATGAGCTTGGAGGGAACTTTGCCCTTGCGGAATCCGGGAACCTGGATCTGCGAAGCAACGGTCTTGTACGCGGCATCGATGCTCGGCTTCAGTTCCTCAAAGGGAACCTCAACGTTGAGCTTGACCCGCGTTGCGGTGAGGTTCTCGACAGCGCTCTTCACAGTCTAAGTACTCCTGATTTTGTGGGTATGGGGTTCTGTTGCGTCCCAGAAGCGGACACAAACACAGAGTCGGGGTGACAGGATTTGAACCTGCGACTTCCTGCTCCCAAAGCAGGCGCTCTAGCCAAGCTGAGCTACACCCCGAATGCACAGGACAGTCTACGGGTAAGCGAGCCAGGAATGCACATTTGACACTGCCGCCGGAATTAGGTTTAGTTGTACCCGGCTTCAACAGCCACCGGGAAGTTGTCCTGAAAGTGGATATTCCTCCTGGGGACGTAGCTTAATGGTAAAGCCTCAGTCTTCCAAACTGATTACGCGGGTTCGATTCCCGTCGTCCCCTCCATGTGAAACGCCCCGATCTGCGGATCGGGGCGTTTTTGTTTCGGCGAGTTTCTGCTTGGCTCGGGAGCAGAACCCGGAGGGCTCACACTTGGCAGCCCGGGCACCAATACAGTTTCCGGGCACCGATTTCCGTTACACCCACGAGCGTCCCGCAGGCCCGGCAGGGCAGGCCGTTGCGCTTGTAGACAAAGTGGGCATCGGCGTCGGGCGCTGTTGCACTGCCCGACGTCCACAGCGCGGCGGGCGTCGTAACAATCCGTCCGTCCCGGACGCCGTCGGACATGGTGTTCACGGTGTCGTCCCAGAGGCGGCCGGCGGTCTCGTGGTCAATGCTGCTGCCCGGCGTCCAGGGATCCACTGCCTGCCGGAACAGGACTTCGGCGCGGTAGATATTCCCGACGCCGGCCAGCACCGACTGGTCCATCATCAGCAGCGCCACAGCCGTTTTGCGGCGACGGAGACGACGGATGAATTCGTCGCGATCCCCTGCCCTGTTGTGCAACGGGTCAGGACCTAATCGATCCAGCACGGTTTGCGCCTCAGCCGAGGTGATGGCTGCGCAGGTGGTGGCCCCCCGAAGATCCGCCCAGCCGTGGCGGGAGACCAACCGGACCCGTACGGCGCCGACCGGAGCGGGCGGGCCGGCATACTCGCCGTCTTCGCCGGCAGAGCCGCTTTCCCGTTCGCCAATGCGCCGAGGGGCGCCGATGCTGGAGGCACCCGTGAAAGAGCTGTCGCCGCCAAAACTCCACGCGCCGTACAGACCCAGGTGAACGTGCAGGTACAACCCATGATCGAACCTGAGGAAGAACTGCTTTCCATGTGCCGTGGCTTCCACCATGGTGTGCCCGGTCAGCAGCTCCGCACCGGAGGCAAACCGCCCCTGGGGGCTGGAGACGTCCAAGGGCTGGCCGCCAAAAACGTCCTGGAATTGGCGCGCCAGCCTATGGACCGAATGCCCTTCAGGCACTACTCGACGATTTCGCCGGTTGTTTCGTACACCGCGATCTTGCCGATGCGGCGGACGTGGCGTTCGTCATTGCTGAACGGTTCCTGCAGGAACGCTTCGATGAGTTCGGTGGCTTCCTCAACACTGTGCTGGCGGCCTCCGACGGCCACGACGTTGGCGTCGTTGTGTTCGCGGGCCAGCTTGGCGGTGGAGAGGTTCCAAGCCAGCGCAGCGCGGACGCCCTTGACTTTGTTGGCAGCAATTTGCTCGCCATTGCCGGAGCCACCCAGGACGATGCCCAGCGCGTGCACGCCGGCCTCCTGGTCCGCCACGACGGCAACGCCGGCGTTGATGCAGAAGGACGGGTAGTCATCCAGGGCGTCGTATTCCTTGGGCCCGTGATCCACCACTTCGTAGCCCTTGGCGGTGAGGTGGCTGACCAGGTGGGCACTCAGTTCCATGCCGGCGTGGTCCGTAGCGATGTGGACGCGGGGTGTAGTCACAGGAAGTCCGTTTCTTTGTGGCGCGCCGGTACGGCACTGGGCAGCGGCACAGCGCATGCCGGGCGCGGCGATAAGGGATGCGCTACCTAGGGTACCGCTACCCGGGTTGTTGGGCCTGACCTTCGTCCTGGGCCCGATGGGCGGCCCTGTTGAGGATTCCGGCGAGTTTGTCAGCCGAGGCAAGAGTGCCGGCGCTGAGCGCCACACGCCCACCGTTAAGTTTCCTTACGACGACGGCAGGACCGCTGCTGACCAGCATCGCCGTGGCGTCATCATGGTGTCGCCAGCCCCACCCGCCGTAGTCGGCGGCCCTGACTTCTGCGGGGGCCGCCGCTGCGATCTCGACGGCGGGAACGGCCAGGACGCGCACGATGCCACCGGCGAACACCTGGAGTCCTCCCCTGTCGGCGCGCACCCTGGCAAACAGGAACCCGGCGCCGACCAGCGCTGCCGCTGCCACCAAGGCACCCAGCCACGGGACCGCCACAGCTATCAACGCAGCGGGAAACAAGGCCGACACAATGATCATGATGAAAACCGAGCTCCGGGCGTGCACCCACAGCCTGATGGTGTCGCTGGCGAGATCGGGATCCTCGAGCAGCTGAAGCTCAGCCTGGAGCGCCGCGTCGTCCTCGTGCGTCCAGCGGGGATCCGGTTTGAAGGCAAACATCATGACCACGCCCAGGGCCAAAGCCGCACCACTGCCCATGGCCAAAACGATCGGGTCCACATGGGATTCCCGGGCGTCAGCAGCACCGGATTGCCCCACCAGGCCAGCGGCCAGCACTGTGGTGATGAAGAGACTCACCATGAGCCCCAGGCCCATCATGACGCGCCTCATGATCACGGGCCGGGACAACGGCACCGACTGGAGGAAGGCCGCCCACCCGCAGCAGACGATGAGGGCTGCGCCGCCGGCCACATAGGCGCCAAACGGGGCGAAGGAGGTACCGCCGTCGGAATTCCACATCACCGCCACCGGGTTGGGGAGCTCGTTGCGCAGCATCTGCGCGCACACTACGAAGCCAAGGGCGAGCAGCAGAGGAAAGGCCACCGCAAACCTCAGTGCGCGGAAGTCGAGAGTGTCCCGGAACTGTCCCATGGTTCAACGCTACTCCGTGGGGGCGACACTGTGGTGATGGCTCCTTGCCTTACGGGCGCGGAGTGAAAGAATGGCTTCACACCAGCGACCGGCCTGTCCGGTCGGCCATGCCAATCCCCGGAGGCACCACTTGCCAGGCCTGAACCTCACGCGCGACGAAGCCGCGAACCGCGCCGCCCTGCTCAACGTCGAGTCCTATGACGTCGCCTTGGATCTCACCAAGGGTCCGGAATTTTTCGGATCCACCACTGTGGTGAAGTTCTCAGCTGTGCCGGGAACGTCCACGTTCATCGATGCGATCACCGAAAGGGTCCACAGCGTTACGCTCAACGGCACCGACCTGGACCCCGCCCAAATCTCCGATGGCATCCGCATCCAGCTGCCTGGGCTGGCGGCAGAGAACGAACTCACAGTCGTTGCTGACGCGCCCTACATGAATACCGGCGAAGGCCTGCACCGCTTCGTGGACCCCGTGGATGGCGAGGTGTACCTCTACACCCAGTTCGAAGTTCCGGACTCCCGGCGCATGTTCGCCGTCTTCGAGCAGCCCGACCTGAAGGCAAGCTTCACGTTCACGGTCACTGCGCCGTCGCACTGGGACGTCATCTCCAACTCCCCCACTCCGGTTCCGTCCGCAACCGCGCCCGGTGAGGACGGCGGCGCCCGCTCCGTGTGGGAATTCGCGCCCACCCCGCGTTTGTCTTCCTACGTCACGGCCTTGATCGCCGGCCCCTACCAGTCCGTTCGCTCCGAGGTTACGAGTTCCGACGGCCGGGTCATCCCACTCGGAGTCTTCGCCCGCAAGTCGCTCATGCAGTACCTCGACGCGGACAACATCTTTGAACTGACGCGCCAGGGATTCGAGTTCTTCGAGGCCCAGTTCGGCTGCGCGTACCCGTTCGAGAAGTACGACCAACTGTTTGTACCGGAATTCAATGCCGGCGCCATGGAAAATGCAGGCGCCGTCACCATCCTGGAAGGCTACGTCTTCCGCGGCAAGGTCACCGGTGCCCAGATTGAGCGCCGCGCCATCACCGTCCTGCACGAACTGGCGCACATGTGGTTCGGAGACCTCGTCACCATGCGCTGGTGGAACGACCTCTGGCTTAACGAGTCCTTCGCCGAATACATGTCGCACTTGGCTGCCGTGGAGAACACTGAGTTTGACCGGGCCTGGACCACGTTTGCTTCGGTGGAAAAGTCCTGGGCCTACAAGCAGGACCAGCTGCCCACCACACACCCGATCTTCGCCGAGATCAACAACCTTGAAGACGTGGAGGTCAACTTCGACGGCATCACCTACGCCAAGGGTGCATCCGTGCTGCGGCAATTGGTGGCCTGGGTGGGCCCGGAGCAGTTCATGGCCGGTGTCCGTACATACTTCGCCAAGCACGCCTGGAAGAACACCGAGCTCGCTGATCTCATGGAGGAACTCGAAGCCGCATCCGGACGCGATTTGGACGCCTGGGGCAAACTCTGGCTCGAAACCGCCGGTGTGAACACCCTCGCCCCCGACCTGGAGGTGGCAGACGACGGCACCATCACCGGTTTCGCGATCCTGCAGACCGCGATCGACGAACAGCCCACCCTCCGGCCGCACCGCCTCGCCGTCGGCTTCTACTCGCTCTCCGATGACGGCAAGCTGGAACGCACCCACCGCGAGGAACTCGACGTCGACGGACCCCGCACCGAAGTCCCCGCCTTGGTGGGCAAAGTACGCCCGGACCTGATCCTGCTCAACGACGACGACCTCGCTTACGCCAAGGTCCGCCTCGATGAACACTCCCTCGCCACTGCCAAAGCCCACCTGAAGGACTTCGCGGCCAGCCTGCCCCGCACCCTGGTCTGGGGCTCGGCATGGGACGCTGCGCGCGACGGCGAAACCCCGGCCCGCGGCTACGTGGACCTGATCCTGGCCAACATCGCCCACGAAACGGATTCTTCGGTCATCCTGGTCCAACTCCGCCAACTCGCCACAACCCTGACGTACTACGTTGCCGCGGACCACAAAGCCGACACCACCATCGCGGCCGCGGACAAGCTCTGGGAACTCGCTTCCTCCGTGGAGGCCGGCTCCGATGCCCAACTCCAATTCGCCAAGTCCTACGCGCAGCTGTCCCGCAGCAGCGACCAGTTGGACCGCATCCAAGCCCTCCTGGACGGGACAGAAACCCTCGAAGGCCTCACCGTGGACCAGGACATGCGCTGGGAGCTCCTGACCGCACTGGTGGCCGGCGGGCGCCAAGGCCAGGAACGCATCGACGCCGAACTCGCCCGCGACAACACCTCCAACGGCCAGAACGCGGCCGCCCAAGCCACAGCAGCCATCCCCACCCCGGAAGCCAAAGCAACAGCCTGGGACTCGATCGTGGTCACCGGAGAGCTGTCCAACGCGTTGCAGTCCTCGGCCGTGGCCGGCTTCATGCGGGTCCCGGACACCTCCCTGCTGGAGCCCTACGCGGAAAAGTACTTCGAAGCGGTCCCGGGAATCGTCAAGGAACGCACCCACGCCCTGGCACAACAGATCGTGGTGGGTCTCTACCCCGCCCAACTCACCACCCAGGCGACGGTGGACCGTACTGATGAGTTCCTGGCCGGGCTCCCCGAAGAAAGCGCGGCCCTGCGCCGCATGATGCTCGAAAACCGCGACGCCGTAGCCCGCGCCCTGCGCGCACGGGCAGCGGACATCAACGAGTAGCACCCTTGAGGCCCGTGCGGACAGTCGATCGTGCCTGGCTAGACTGTCCGCATGGGCCTCAACGAACATCACTACGCGCTGACCGTCCGCTGGACCGGAAACCTCGGCGAAGGCACCGCAAGCTACCGGGGATACTCACGCGACCACGACGTCGAGATCAGCGGACTGCCAACGTTGAAGGGATCGGCCGATCCCACGTTCCATGGAGATCGGACACGCTACAACCCTGAACAACTGCTCCTGGCCGCACTCTCGCAGTGCCACATGCTGTCCTTCCTGCATGTGGCGGTCAAGCATGGCGTGGTGGTGACCGGCTACGAGGACAACGCTGAAGGGCTCATGAAGCTCAACCGCGACGGCAGCGGACAATTCGAGAGCGTAACGCTCAAACCGAACGTCACCATCGCCGATCCCGCCCACACCGCCTTGATGCCGCAGCTTCACCACGAAGCGAACCAGGTGTGCTTCATTGCGCGCAGCGTCAACTTTCCGGTGCTGCACGAGCCGATGACGACGGCGGAAGCGGCCTAGGGCTGACGTTCCCGCCAAAGTGCCACGAGCTTCTGCTCGGTGTCACGGCCTAGGCCGGCTTTACGGTCCCGGTCCAAACCCCGTCGTTTTTCATCCTCAAGCGTCGCCGCGAGCGTTTCCTGCCACGGCCGCAGAACCATCCCGCGCTCCCGCGCGGCCCGATTGGACCGGGCTTGGAAACCGTCATGTCCCGGCGGCAGCCATAAGGGCAATGAATCAGGCCCGGCCCAGTAGTCCACACCCTGCTCCACGAGCCAGGCTTCGCTGGGCCGGACGACGTCCTCCTGCACAGTTCCAGCCACCTGCTGGGATCCGTCAATGTAGTCGCCAAACCTCACCACATCCCCCAAGGCGTTGTAAGTACCCACTAGCCCTTGTTCTGCGGATCGCAGGACCCACGCGGCGAGGTCCCGGACGTCGATGATCTGAGTCGCGGCATCGGGAATGTCCGGCACCAGTACCGTGTTGGTGTTCGCGGCGAACCGGGCGGGCCAGTAGCCGTACCTGTCAGTGCCGTCCCCTGGACCTCCGATAAGCCCGGCCCGGACGATGTGCGCTTTCTCTCCCACCAGGGCCAGCGTCATCTGCTCGATCGCTGATTTGGACTCTCCGTAGGTTTCCGGGCTGCCTGGCTGGCCCTCGGGCAACGGCTCCAGGAGAGCAGCACTTTCATCCGCGCCAGGTACGGAGTGGTCCGCGTACACCGAACAGCTGGAGACAAAAGTCCAGTGCTGCGTGCCCGGCCCCAGCACGTCCAATGCAACGCGCGCCTGCAAGGGATCCCGCGACACGTCCACCACGGCGTCCCAGCGGCCAGCCACGTCCGCGAAGGCTGCGGCACCCAACGTCCGGTCGCCCCTTACCCAGGTGACGCCGTCGGGCGGGTCCGCTGAAGTACCCCGCGCGAAACACGTGACACTATGGCCGGAAGCAACGGCCTGCCGAGCGATTTCAGCCGACAGGAAGGCGGTACCGCCCAAGACCAGGATGCGCATACCGTCACGCTACGGCGCTAGGGTTGTAGGTGGACAGAGTGTTCCGCGCCCGGCGAACACGGGCCGACGACAAGGAGTTATTCAACCTTGACCTCCATCCCCCTGGCGGAAGCAATCAACATCGAACCCGAGAAGATCGACCTCATGTCAATCCTCATCACAGTAGGCGTGGGCCTGGCCGTGTGGATCGTGGCACGCTTCATCATCCTGCGCATCACCCGACGGGTCTCCGCAGGCAGCTCTTTCTTCAAGAAGCCGCATTTCAAGTGGGTGCAACCTGCCATCCGCGCACTGGACCACGAACGCCGATCACAACGTGCCGAGACCATCGGTTCGCTGTTGACGAGCCTGGTGAGCGTCGTAGTGGTGGTAATCGTGATCATTTACGTCCTCAAATACATGAACGTGGATGTCGCACCGCTGTTGACGAGCGTGGGTATTTTGGGTGTCGCCATCGGTTTCGGCGCCCAGCAGTTGATCCGCGATTTCCTCGCGGGAATCTTCATTACCATTGAAGACCAATACGGGATTGGCGATGTGATCGTCACCAGCGAAGTCATTGGTACCGTTGAATCGGTAGGCCTGCGCATTACCCGTGTCCGTGCCGAAGATGGAGCCATCTGGTACCTGCGGAACGGTGAAATCCTGAGGGTCGGAAACCGTTCCCAGGGAGACTACGTGCCGCTGGAGACACCTGACACCAGCGACGAACCCGGCGCAGCAGCAGCGCCGGTGACAGCAGGCGCCCCGCGCGTCACCAAGGCCGAGGAGAAGTCCAATGAGTAGTACCGCAGGCGGGCAACCCCCGGCACCCCAAGCGGGCCCCCGACGCCAGCTGATGCAGAACGACCCGTTCAGCCAGCCGGCTTACACGGACAGCTTCTACGCAGCCGTCGGCGGGCACCAGACGTTCGTCAAGCTCATCGATGTCTTCTACGACGGAGTAGCAACTGATCCCCTCCTGCGCCCCATGTACCCGGAGGAGGACCTTGAGCCGGCAAAGCGCCGTTTCCTCATGTTCCTGGAGCAGTACTGGGGCGGCCCCACCACCTACGGCGAGGAACGCGGCCATCCGCGCCTTCGGATGCGTCACATGCCCTTCCGGGTCACCCCCGAGGCCAAGGATCGCTGGCTTTTCCACATGCGGAGCGCCGTCGATTCCCTTGAGCTGTCCCCGCTGCACGAGGGCACCCTGTGGGACTACATGGAACGAGCGGCGCTGACCATGGTCAACAGCCCATCAGCCGGACCGGACGCCTAGGGCCTAAAAACCGAGGCCCAACCCCGCGCCCGTGCGAACAAGCACGTGGCCGCGGGGACCACTCAAGCGGAACCAGCGTCCGTTGCGGAAGACCTGCTGCTCTGCGTCGCCCAGGAAACCCAGGGCAAAGGCGGCGAACGCGGCTCCTGCGGGCAGTTCACCCGCACCGGGGAGAGCCCGGCCCCAGACAGCGGCCCTGGCGCTGTTGACGACGGCGGCACCCGCCAAAGTGGGTATCACGCCAGCCACCTCCGCGATGCCGGCCTCGGCCGCGGACTTGAGGTCGGCGTCGAGCATGACGCCCTGGGCCTCCCAACCGCTGCGGGGTGCGCCGACACCGGCCCATGACTCGGAAACTGTCGACGGCGGAATGGGTAGTTCCACGTCCTCGGCACCGGAGCGGGCCAAACGGTCCATCACGGACGCGAGCGTCACCGTGACGTCCGCGTGGGCTGGCTCCGCCAAGGCCATGGTTCGCAGGCCAAGGATCGTGGGCGTGGACTCCCCCAGAATGCGGGGCCTGAGGACACACACATAGGCAGCCAGGACATTGCCTGCGGCCTGGAGGCGGATGGCGCCGTCGTCGATGCTTTTTGCCCGGGTGACGAAGGTTTTCAGGTCAGCAAGGTCACGGGGATCGGCGAAACGGAAGGACTGGGTCAAGACGTCTGTCACATGATCGACTCTACCGGCATGTCCTCGGTTGAGAGGGGTCGGGGCGGCGTCTAAAGTCGAACCATGACTGAGACGAACGCTGGCCTTGACGTGGAAGCACCCGCAGAAGACCCCATGGAAGTGCTGATAGGCCTGCTGGACCTTGGTGACTTCGATGGTGCCCGGACCAACGAGGACATCTTCCTGGGCCCGTCCCAGAAGCAACCCCGCCACCGCGTTTTTGGTGGCCAGGTTTTGGCCCAGTCGATGATGGCCGGCATGCGGACCGTAGAGCCGGACAGGGTGGCGCACTCGATGCACGGCTACTTCCTGCGGCCTGGCGACGCCAACAAGCCCATCACTTTTGGTGTTGAACGGCTGCGCGATGGCCGGTCGTTTTCCGCCCGACGCGTGCACGCCTACCAGGACGGCGTCCCGATTCTTTCCATGATCGCCTCATTCCAGGTGGAAGACACCGGACTGGACCATCAGGCCACCATGCCGCAAGGCATCCCTGATCCCGAATCTCTGCCCAGCACGGCCGAGTTGTTGTCCCACTTCGACCACCCGATGGCCCGGCATATGTCATCCGAGCGACCGTTCGATGTTCGCCACATTGACCCCGCCCTGTACGTATCGCCTCCCGCCCAGCAGGTGGCTACCAACGCAGTGTGGATGAAGACCATGGGCCCCTTGCCCGACGACCCCAACCTCCACCGGGCAGCGCTTGCCTATGCCAGCGACTACACGCTCCTGGAGCCAATCCTGCGTGCGCACGGCCTTGCCTGGATGACGCCGGGAATGAGCGTCGCCAGCCTTGACCACGCCATGTGGTGGCACCGCCCTGTACGCGTGGACGAATGGATGCTGTACGTCCAGGAGTCGCCCAGTGCACAAGGCGCGCGTGGGCTCGCCACTGGCCGGATCTTCAACCGCGACGGTGTGCATGTTGCCACGGTGGCGCAAGAGGGCATGGTCAGGATTCCGTAAGCTTCGCAAGCGTAAGCTTCGGAAGCAAACGCAGAAAGGCCGGCCCCCCAAGGGACCGGCCTTTCTACATTTGTACCCGCCGGCGACGGTAATTAGTCGCGGGTCAGGCGGCGGTGCGTAACGCGGTGCGGCTTGGCAGCATCGGGGCCAAGGCGCTCCACCTTGTTCTCCTCATAGGAGTCGAAGTTACCCTCGAACCAGTACCACTTGGACGGGTTCTCGTCGTCACCTTCGTAGGCGAGGATGTGGGTGGCCACCCGGTCGAGGAACCAGCGATCGTGCGATACCACTACGGCGCAACCCGGGAATTCGAGAAGGGCGTTCTCAAGGCTGCTCAGGGTTTCGACGTCGAGGTCGTTAGTGGGTTCGTCAAGGAGCAGGAGGTTGCCACCCTGCTTGAGCGTCAGTGCCAGGTTGAGGCGGTTGCGCTCACCACCTGAGAGGACACCGGCCTTTTTCTGCTGGTCCGGACCCTTGAAGCCAAACGCCGATACGTATGCGCGGGACGGCATCTCGACCTGGCCCACCTGGATGAAGTCGTGGCCTTCGGAGACAACCTCCCACAGCGACTTGTTGGGATCGATGCCGCCACGGGACTGGTCAACGTAGGAGATCTTCACGGACTCGCCGATCTTGAGCTCACCGTCGTCCAACGGCTCCATGCCGACGATCGTCTTGAACAGTGTGGACTTACCCACACCGTTCGGCCCGATGACGCCGACGATGCCGTTGCGCGGCAGCGAGAAAGAAAGGTCCTCGATCAGTACGCGATCGTCGAAGCCCTTCTTCAGGTTCTTGGCTTCGATGACCAAGGAGCCCAGGCGCGGTCCCGGCGGAATCTGGATCTCTTCGAAGTCCAGCTTGCGGGTGCGCTCGGCCTCCGCAGCCATTTCTTCATAGCGGGCCAGACGGGCTTTCGACTTGGTCTGGCGGCCCTTGGCGTTGGAGCGCACCCACTCAAGCTCTTCCGTCAGGCGCTTGGACAGCTTTGCGTCCTTCTTGCCCTGGACCTCGAGACGGGCTTTCTTCTTCTCCAAGTACGTGGAGTAGTTGCCTTCGTACGGGTAGAGGTGACCGCGGTCGACTTCTGCAATCCACTCAGCCACGTGGTCCAGGAAGTAACGGTCGTGGGTTACGGCAAGAACGGCACCGGGGTACTGGGAAAGGTGCTGTTCCAACCAAAGAACGCTCTCTGCGTCCAAGTGGTTGGTGGGCTCGTCAAGGAGCAGGAGGTCCGGCTTCTGGAGAAGGAGCTTGCATAGCGCAACGCGGCGGCGCTCACCACCTGACAGGACGGTGACATCCGAATCTGCCGGCGGGCAACGCAACGCGTCCATGGCCTGCTCGAGCTGGGAGTCGATGTCCCAGGCGTCGGCAGCGTCAATGGCTTCCTGCAGCTTGCCCATCTCATCCAGGAGCGTTTCGTAGTCCGCGTCCGGGTTGGCCATTTCCTCGGAGATCTCGTTGAAGCGCTGGATCTTGCCGTAGATCTCGCCCACGCCTTCCTGGACGTTGCCCAGGACGGTCTTTTCCTCGTTCAGCGGCGGTTCCTGCAGGAGGATGCCCACGGTGTAGCCGGGGCTCAGGCGGGCCTCGCCGTTGGAAGGAGTGTCCAGTCCGGCCATGATCTTCAGGATGGTGGACTTACCAGCACCGTTCGGTCCCACGACGCCGATCTTCGCGCCAGGGTAGAACGACATGCTGACATCGTCCAGAATAAGTTTGTCGCCAACGGCCTTGCGAGCCTTGGTCATCGTGTAAATGAATTCCGCCATACCCTTAAATCTAGTGGCTAGGCGTACTTAACTCACATTCGGGTGCTGGAGTGAAGCTAGCGGGCATCTCCCACGAAGCATTTTCCGGT
The DNA here is from genome assembly GCF_051106045.1 of Paenarthrobacter sp. FR1. Lineage (NCBI taxonomy): Bacteria > Bacillati > Actinomycetota > Actinomycetes > Micrococcales > Micrococcaceae > Paenarthrobacter > Paenarthrobacter sp. FR1. Next base: position 305,983 of record NZ_JBPFSF010000006.1, read on the forward strand.
GGCCAGCACGGGCAGCACTGTCACCACCACTCCACCATCACGGATCTGCCCCATGACACAGCTTTCACCCGTGAGGGCGGCGGCTTCCATGGCGTCGACATCGAGCCCGGTTGGTGTGCGGCTGACAGAGACTTCAAGGCTGGCTTGCGGGATGCCGGCGGCCGCCAAAGCCGCACGTACTGCTTCGCGGTCCGGTTTGGGGCTACTGGCCACAAGCTTTTTGAGGGCCGATTCCACAGCGGCGGTGGTTGCAGCGACGGCGGGGGCCACGCTTGGTGCGGTTTGGGACGTGGTGGAAGGTGCTGGCGTAACAGCAGCTTGGCCCACCGGCGAAGCCGAAGTTGCCGTGCAGGCTGTCATCGCCAAGGCCCCAGCGACAAACAGCGACAACCCTGCCAGGCGGATCCCCGCCGCTGCTTGCCAGCCATGTTCCGGTGTGCTTTCCCTGCATATCACCTAGCTATTGTGCCATTCACACATGACGCTGACCGGCGTAGCGTTGCCACCGGGAGTTTCGCAGGGACGCATGGGAGATGGAGCAATCACATGAATCAACGAGCCGCTGACGCCGTGGTCTCCTGCACCATCGCGGTGCCGCCCGAAAATGTCTGGGAGGCTCTGACTGATCCGGCCCTCATCAAGCAGTACTTCCTGGGTACCAACGTCACCACCTCCTGGCAGGTGGGCGAGCCCATCACCTACTCCGGCGAATTCAACGGCAAGTCTTATGAAGACCGGGGCACGATCCTTGTTTTCGATCCCCCCGTAGTGCTGAAAACAACTCACTTTAGTCCGGCTTCCGGGCGACCGGACGCTCCGGAGAATTACCACACCGTCGAATACAGCCTTGCGGCGGCCCCCGAAGGAACCACCGTGACTATCACGCAGGGCAACAATTCGAGTGAGGAAGAAGTTGAACAATCCACCGCGACCTGGCGGTTGGTGCTCCAGAACCTCAGGCGGTTCCTTGAGTTGAGGCCTTAACGGCGCATCCCCCTTGGACGGTTCCAAGGGGGATTAACTGTGCCCCAGGAGGGAATCGAACCCCCGACCGGCGGATTAGAAGGCCGCTGCTCTATCCCCTGAGCTACTGGGGCGCACTTGGCGCCATCACCATCGCAGGCCGCTGGCGCCACAAAGAGTTTACAGTGCGATCAGCCAGCGGTCCGCCATCCCACACCGGCTGTGTCCGCTCCTCCACAGCGAGTCGGTAGGGCTGCGTTATCCACATAGCCGGATTCATCGCTCCCTTCCCCGACTTCGTTGGACGAAGCTGAAGGAGCCGGACAGGCACTTCCCTACACCGAGAAGGACCACCCATGAACGACATGATCACCGTCCGGGGCTTCGTGGCCTCGGAGGTCAAGAGCTCCACAACTACGCGCGGCACGTCCACCGCTTCATTCCGTTTGGGCACTACCGAACGCCGCTACGACCGCGCCAGCAATACCTGGGTGGATGGGAACACAAACTGGTACACAGTGCAATCATTTCGCTACCTGGCCGGGCACGTTGGGTGCAGCGTCAAGAAGGGGCAACGGGTCATCGTCGTTGGCAAACTCCGCCTCCGGCAATGGGAGCATGAAGGCCGCGTTTACCACGTGGCGGAAATCGACGCAGAGTCCGTTGGGCACGATCTTATGTGGGGCTCCGCTAACTTCACGCGTATGAACGGCACATCAGCTCCAGCCGGGTCCGCACCACCCGTCGAGACAGTCAGCGCCCATGAGGACAGCCCGGGGTGGGAGTCGGATGACGAAGACGAACAGGTTCCCCCGGAACACGAAACCGTGACGACCGGGCTGGAAGAGGACGGCACCGGTACCCTCATGGTCGACACCACCACGGGTGAACTCGTGGGTGCCGGCGCTTGAACCGCCAGCCGGGCCGCCACCAGCTTCAAAACCAACCCCGGGGATGAGCCTATTCTGGGTTCATGGCACACCACGATGCAACGTCGAGTGTTGAGACTGCTCCCGCCTCTTGGGCAGCTGTTGAAGAATTGTTCGGAACCAAGGGCGAGCCCTCCCGGTGCTGGTGCCGGTGGTTCGCCCTTTCCGGCAAAGACTGGTCCTCCACATCTCCGGATGATCGTAAACAGCTACTGAAGACAGCCTTCACAACTGGTCCGGCACCAGGAGTTCTCGCATTCCGGGACGGCCATCCAATTGGTTGGTGTGCGGTAGAACCACGGGTCAATTATCCCCGGCTCAAGAGATCCCAAGTCCTGAGGGCCGAATATCCCAGGCCCGAGGATAGCGTCAACCTTTGGGCCGTGAGTTGCTTCGTGGTCGCCCCAAGCCAGAGGCGCAGAGGTGTGTCTGCCGCTTTGCTTGCTGCGGCGGTGGACCATGCTTTCGACAACGGCGCGCAGGTCATTGAGGCTTACCCGGTCGACACAGAAGTCAGGGCTAAGGCAACGGCCGCGGATTTGTACCACGGCACACTTTCGCTTTTTACCGCTGCCGGGTTTTCGCCTGCGTCCGAGTCCGTGCCGGGGAGGCCGGTTGTACGCCTTGAAAAGGCTGGAGCATCCCCTAGGGCAAGGTCAGGATCATCGGGCCTTCGGCGGTGACGGCTACCGTGTGTTCGCTATGGGCAGCCCTGCGTCCGTTCGCAGACCGCAGGGTCCACTCGTCCTCATCGTGGTAGTAATCGTCCTTGCCGCCAAGGATCAACATTGGCTCGATGGCGATGACCAGCCCTTCCTCGAGTTTGATGCCTCGACCCGGCCTCCCCATATTGGGGACAGGGGGCTCTGCGTGCATCGTCCTGCCGATACCATGCCCGCCATGATCGGCCAGGAGGCCGTATCCGGCACGCTTGGCCTCGCCGCCGATAGCGTAGGCAAGGTCGCCCATCTTGTTGCCCGTGCGGGCCGCCTCGATGCCCCGGCCGAGTGCGGCCTCCGTCGCGTCGATCAGTTCCTGGTCTACAGGGTCCGGGGTTCCTACAATGAAGCTGACTGCCGCGTCCCCGCACCAACCTTCCATGAAGGCGCCGCAGTCAACGCTAAGTAGGTCGCCGTCTTCCAGGACGTACCCATTGGGAATTCCGTGCACCACGGCATCATTGACACTGGCACAGATCACACCGGGAAAAGGCACGGCGGCCCATCGAGGATGGTAGTCGAGGAAGGCGGGCTTGGCTCCGGCGTCGGACATCACCGCGGCCGCCACGTCGTCGAGTTCCTTGAGCGTGACGCCCACGGCAGCGTGTTGCCTCACGGCTGCCAGGGCATTGGCAACTACCCGGCCAGCCTCCCGCATTATCGCAATTTGATCCGGCGATTTCAGCATTGACATCGGAATTCCTCCGTAGCGGGGCATGCAATGGGAGTTGGGTCTGGCACCGGGGCATCGCTTTGCCGGCACTCCTACTCTACGGCGGCCCTTTGGCAGGCGCGAGGACAGCCAGGTGGAGGCAGCCTACACGCGTCCGTCATGGCCCAGCCCTAGGGTTAAGACGTGACTACCGAGGATCTCGTCCAATCCATCCGTGCCACGCTTCGCTCCGAAGGGAACGCTGAGCGTGCGCGCGGGGCCCAGGCCTACATGAAGTCCGATATGCCCTCCTGGGGCATCCGGGTTCCCGAGGTACGCAGAATTGTGAAAGCGGCTGCAAAAGAATTCCCGGTTTCTTCACCGGCGGGTCTGAGACAGGCCGTTCTCTCCCTATGGCGCCAGGCGGAGGCCCGCGAGGAGCGGTACGCAGCCATTGACCTCACGGGCCTGCGGATGGTCAAGACAGACTTGGACATGCTGCCCGTCTATGAGGAGATCATCCGCACGGGTGCGTGGTGGGACCTCGTGGACGGGGTATCACACAGGATCTGCGCTCTGCTGCTTGCCCATCACGACAATATGGCTCCCCTGCTGCTCCAGTGGTCCACCGACCACGATATGTGGGTTCGCAGGGCGTCCATCACTGCACAGTTGGGAGCCAAGACCAAGACCGACCCCGCCTTGCTGGCAGCGGTTATTCAACCGAACCTGCCGGACAAGGAATTTTTCATCCGCAAGGCCATTGGCTGGGCCCTTCGGGAGTACGGCAAAACGGACCCGGAATGGGTCCGGGCTTACGCTGCAGACAACGCGGATGCCTTGAGCCCATTGTCCCTGCGGGAGGCTTTGCGGTTGATCCTGCCCAAGTGAACCGGTTGCCGGCGCTCAGATGATGGGCCGCAACCCTGGTTCGTCGCGGTTGCGGAACAGGCTCTTCGTTTTGGGGTCAATGAAGATCAAATAGACCGCGAAGAAGATCGCGATGACTGCCGCTGCGATGCGGGCCAGCAGCAGGGCCAGGCCCAGATCTTCACTTTGCAGATACGGGAACACGTCCAGTTGGTCCGAGATGGCGTAAACCATGAAGAACGAGACCACAAAGTAAAGTGCCTTGACCTGCCAGTCGTTGCGGATTCCGGTCACGGCAAACAACGGAATCAACCACACGACATACCAGGACTGAATCATCGGTGCCAGCAAGACAATGGCAGCGAATGCCAGCGTAAGGCGCCGCATCAGACGGTCGTAGTCACCCCGGAAAATCAGCCAGGCGAGAGCAGCCACCATCAGGACTTTACCCGCGTCATAGACCCACTTCGCGATGACCCCACCGTCAAGCCCCAGAACGTTGGAGATTGATGCGACAGCCAAGCCGATCAAGCCAACAGGCGCGTACCAGATAGCAACACTTCCGGGCGCTGACAGGCCCTTGATCCACCCAAAACCGAACCCGTTAACCAAGCTCAAGGCATAGAGGAGTCCCAGGCTCAACGCAGCCGTGAAGAACCAAAAAACAAACCTGCGGGGCCACGAAGCACCCTTGCCCGCCCACAGAAGACCGATGAAAGGCAGGAAGACCACGGTGATGGGCTTGACCGAGATGGAAAGGGTGACCAATATGATGCCGAGGATGACCCGACGGGTTGCGCAGTAGTAAAGGCCCGCCAGCGCCAAGCCAATCATCAAAGCATCGTTGTGGACGCTGGCGATGAAGTTGGTCAGGAAGAGCGGGTTGGCGGCAGTGAGCCAGAGTGCCCTGTGTGGGTTCACACCGTGGAGTTCGGCCAGCTTCGGCACGTACACGATGCACAAAACCACACCCACCGCCGCGACAAGACGGAAAAGCATAACGCTTGCTTCCGGCTGGACGTTGGTCACCCACACCACAAACTGTTCAATCCACAGGAACAGTTGCCCGTAGGGCACTGGGGCTTCGGTCCACTGCTTGTCCGCACCCAATTGGAAATAGTTGGGCAGGGCCGATATTCCGTTTTCGTAAGGGTTAATGCCCTCAACCATCAACCGGCCCTGGCCGATATATGCGTAGACGTCCCTGCTGAAGAGGGGAACCGAGAACATCATGGGCAGTCCCCAGGCCGCCACGGCCTGCAACGTAGCCTTCCGGGCCTCCGGCCCCCACACCCTGACCCTCTGTCCGAGACGGAGCCAGGCCCGGACCAAGAGCATTCCACCAATGGCCAGCAGGACAATGGACAGCGCGACGCCAACACCTTCGGTGCGCATCCAAATGAACAGCGGGAGCCGCCGCAACTCCGAGGCCGGGGCAAGCCATCCCACGCCAAGCGAACCAAACATCAGGAACATCGAACCGATGAATCCGGCGATCAACGGCGAGCGCGCGTTATCCACCTCGCTGGCAGCAGAATCCGGCGACGGCGCCGCCACCCCTGCCATCTGGGCGGCGGGTGCTGGCACCGTCATGTGGTCGTTGTCCAATCGTTCGCCCGCTCTGTTCGGGTCAGAAATTCTGAGTCATGGGGGCTTTCCACGGCAGGTGGAAACGACACTGCCGCGCTCAAAAATCGTACCATCGGAGCACTTGGAAGCGCCTGAAGGATAGGCTAGGCGCGTGCCTATTACTAATGAACGCATCGTCTGGATCGATTGCGAAATGACCGGCTTGGACCTGAAGAACGATGCCCTCATCGAGGTGGCAGCGCTGGTCACGGATTCCGAACTCAACATCCTGGGTGACGGCGTCGACGTCGTCATCAAGCCGGACGATGCCGCACTGGAACAAATGAACGACTTCGTGCGCGACATGCATACACGCTCCAAGCTCCTTGACGAACTCCCTCTCGGCAAAACCATGGCCGAGGCTGAGGCCCAAGTCCTTGAGTACATCGAGAAATGGGTTCCGGATCCTCGCAAGGCTCCCCTGGGCGGCAATTCAGTGGGAACGGACCGCATGTTCCTGGCCAGGGACATGCCAAACATCGTGGAGCACCTCCACTACCGCGTCATTGATGTGAGCACCATCAAGGAGCTCTCACGGCGCTGGTTCCCCCGCGCTTACTTCCAGTCACCGGCAAAGCACGGCGGTCACCGGGCGTTGGGTGACATCAAAGACTCCATCGATGAGCTCCGCTATTACCGGGAAGCCGTTTTCGTGGCCGCTCCCGGGCCGGATACGGCCACTGCCCAGCGCATCTCCAAGGACATCATCGCTACCGCCGAGACCTTGGGATCCAGCGAAACGGTGTGATCTGCGCCATTTTTGAAGGTTTTTTTGCCAAAACCGGCAAAAGTGGACTTTGCACCCCAAAACAGCAGGTAAGCTATTTGTCGTTGCCTTCGAGGAAAGCCGGTCAAACGGACTAGCCAAAAAAGGCACATGGTGGGCTTAGCTCAGTTGGCAGAGCGCCTGGTTGTGGTCCAGGAGGTCGCGGGTTCAACCCCCGTAGCTCACCCCACCGAGATTGGCTCCAGAGCCGGTTTCCACAAAGGCCGCACCGGTTATCCGGTGCGGCCTTTGCTTTTAACCCGGGTAGCGGTCAAGGCCGCACCGGACCGTTGCGATCAACAAAAGGAAGAACTGACATGACCGTCCTGCCAGTCACCATTTGGGGCGAACCTGTTTTGCACCGCCGGGCAAGCGAAGTCGATGTCTTCGACGACGAACTCCGCACCTTGATCGCTGATATGTTCGAGACGAATGACGCCGCGAACGGAGTGGGCCTCGCAGCCCCGCAGATCGGCGTGGGCAAGCGGATCTTTATCTACAAGTACGCCAATGACGACGACGTTCCGGAACAGGGCGTGGTGGTCAACCCCGTGCTCACCCTTTCCAAGGTCTCGGGAGCCCTTCCGGATCCCGACGAGGATGTTGAAGGCTGCCTGTCCTTCCCCGGAGAGTACTACCCTTTGCAACGAGCTGAGTGGACGCGGGTCCAAGGCTTCGATGGCAACGGCAACCCCGTTGATTTTGAAGCGACCGGCTGGTTCGCCCGAATCCTGCAACATGAATTCGACCATTTGGATGGCAAGCTCTACGTCAACCGACTGGTGGACAAGTACGCCAAAAAGGCCCTCAAACAGGCCAAAAGGAACGGCTGGGGCGTACCTGGACTGACCTGGATGCCCGGTGTCGATCCCGATCCCTTCGGACACTAGCCCATGGCCACTCATGCCCACAGGGCGCTTTTCGAACTTCTGGATATCACCGATGAGGACGCACTGGAATGCGCCGCCCTGCTGGACACTCCGCCAAGTGAGCCCGTGCTGCGGGCAATGACGGCCATGCGGGAGAGGCTTGGGTCCTGTTCGTCCGAAAGCCTACCCGCAGACGGCGCCAGCGAGACGGAATGGATCGAGGCACTCCTGCGGTTTGCCCCGTCCGCCCACGCCTACCATGTGGAACTCGGGATCAGTCCGGCAGTGTCAGCGGCTTCACTGGCCGATGTGGGGCTGCAGCTCCGCATTAACCGACGCGTCCACGGGCGCTTTGGGCTGGATACCTGGAGTTGGCTCACTCTGCACATGGCCGGAAACCTGTTCCGACTCGGCAGGCTGCAGTTCCACCTGGTCCGCGCTCCCCAAGAGGCCGGACAGGCTACCCACACCGCCGAAGAGTGGGTGCTGGGCGTGCACATTCCGGAGGACGGCGGTCTCTCCCCTGCCCTGGTCGATGCCAGCTTCGCAGAGGCACGCACCTTCTTCCCACGCTACTTTCCGGACAAGCCGGTTGCGGTGGCTACGTGCGACTCCTGGATGCTCGATCCGTATTTGGTGTCGCGCCTTCCGGACAGCAACATCGCTTCCTTCGCCAAACGCTTCACCTTGGATCGTTGCACCGATGCGCCCACCGATGCCGTGTACTTCACGTTCCGCCAACGAGGGCTTCAGGATCTGAACAAACTCCCGCGTGATACCTCACTTCAGCGCGTGGTTCTGGAAAGAATCGACGACGGCGGCACTTGGCAATTGGGCCACGGTCACCTCGCGTTGTAGATCGTCTGCTGTTCCGGGCAGGCGGATAAGACGCCCTTCATGGCGTCCTTCTCCGCTTGGGTGATCCAGAGTTTGTAGGCTGCCTTTACCGAAATCTGCCGGGCTACGTAGTGGCACCGGAAGTTCTTGTTCGACGGCAGCCACGTTGCGGCGTCACCTGCGCCCTTCTTGACGTTCGCAGGACCATCAACAGCGATCAGATTCAAAGGATCGTTCGCAAGGGTCTGCCTTTGCTGCGCGCTGAGCTGCTGTGCACCCTTCTGCCAAGCGTCAGCGAGGGCCACTACGTGGTCGATTTGAACGGCGGCACTGGTGTCTTGTCCCCGTAGAAACGCCAGGTGCGCCCCGGTGTACGGTTCGTGGAATTCTCCTGCGGCCACTTTGCAGGATGAGCCCTGGGTGAACTCGACCGCTGAGAGGTCCCTGCGCAGGATGTCGTTCCTGGTATCGCAACCATTGCGATCAGCGTCCGCCCATGCCTGGCCAAACGCCGCCCGGTCGTAGTCGGTTTTCGGAGCCCTGCCCTTGACCGGGAGGTGCTCCAGGGCCTCGCTTGCCTTCTCGGCGGCAACGGGGGCTGCTCCGCTGATGGGCTTCATCCACGCGGGATTGTAGACGGGGGCTTCACTGGGGCCCGATACCCATGGCTCAGCAGCATTGAATTGTCCGGTGGTGAAGAACCATGACAGCCCCGCCACGACAGTGGCGGCCGCGAGGCCGAGAATGGCCCATGCTTGGCGCGACCTTCGCCGGGCACGTTTATAGGCAGACCAAGTGATGCTCAAGGGACTCCATCCGGTGGTGCAGGCAGTGTCCTTTGAGCGTATGGCAAGGCTCTGACAGTCAGAGCCGGTATCCACAGTGTGTAGGAAAAGTCACACTGCGGTCATGGGTGAATGCTCGGGTTTACTGCTCCCGCATCACTCGTTGCAGGTCCTCGGTTGCCAGGGCGAGGAGCCCACGCAGTTGTTCGACGCGCTGGTCGGGGACGTCGCCGGCAGCGTTGGCTGCGATGGCCTGGTCCAGGAGTTTCTGCGCTTGTTTGTGGTTGGCTTTGGCTACGTCCAGAGCGTGTTCCAGCGTGGTCTCATGTTCCAACGTTGATTCGTTTTCCATGGACCCATTTTGGTCAGGTTTCCCGGCTGATACCAGTAACTCAGCCGGGAAACCCACGAATACTTCGAGCGGCTAGGCGCCGGCAGTCTCAAGGACTGCGATGGGTGCCACGACGTCGCGCGCAGGGAACGACGGCGGATTGACGCCTGCCATTTCCTCCATGACGCGGACAACCTGGCAGGAGTAGCCGAACTCGTTGTCGTACCAGACGTAGAGCACGAGGTTCTTGTCGTTGGAGATGGTCGCGAGGCCATCTACGATGCCTGCGCGGCGCGAGCCTACGAAGTCGGTGGAAACGACATCCGGCGAGTCGATGTAGTCGATCTGCTTGCGGAGATCGGAGTGCAACGACATTTCGCGGAGGAAGTCGTTGACTTCGTCACGCGTGGTCCCCCTCTCCAGGTTGAGGTTCAGGATTGCCATGGAGACATCAGGGGTAGGAACGCGGATGGCGTTACCCGTCAGCTTGCCCTGGAGATCGGGGAGGGCCTTGGCAACAGCCTTGGCAGCACCCGTTTCCGTGATGACCATGTTCAGCGCAGCGGAACGGCCACGGCGGTCGCCCTTGTGGAAGTTGTCGATCAGGTTCTGGTCGTTGGTGAACGAGTGAACCGTTTCCACGTGGCCGTGGATGATGCCGAACTTGTCGTTGATGGCCTTCAGCACCGGCGTGATGGCGTTGGTGGTGCAGGATGCCGCGGTAACGATCTTGTCGTCGTCCGAGATGTCGCGGTGGTTGATGCCGTGAACGATGTTCTTGAGTTCGCCCTTGCCCGGTGCTGTGAGCAGGACGCGGGCAACACCCTTGCTTTGCAGGTGCTGGGCGAGGCCATCGGCATCGCGCCAGCGGCCGGTGTTGTCCACTACCAAGGCATCCTTGATGCCGTAGGCCGTGTAGTCCACGGTGGCGGGGTTGTCCGAGTAGATGACCTGGACCTGCACGCCGTTGGCGGTGATGGTGTTGGCTTCCTCGTCCACCCGGATGGTGCCTTCGAAGGATCCGTGCACGGAGTCCCTGCGCAGCAGGCTGGCGCGCTTGACGAGGTCGTTGTCAGCACCCTTGCGAACCACAATGGCACGGAGGCGCAAACCGTGACCGCCGCCGGCCTTTTCAATCAGGATGCGGGCCAGGAGGCGGCCGATACGGCCAAAGCCGTACAGCACGACGTCGGTGCTGGTGCGGTCGTCAGCGCCACGCTTTCCGACGATCTCGGCGAGCTCGGCACGCAGGTATTCGTCCAGCGAGGCTCCATTGCCTTCGGCCCGGAACTTCTCCGTCAAGCGTGCAATATCAATGGCTGCAGCGCCGAGTTCCAGCTCGGACAAGGCGTTCAGCAGGGGTGCGGTTTCTTCGAGCAGGAGCTCATGGTTGCTCATTCGGCGCGCAAAGCGGTGTGCCTTGAGGATGTTCATGGTGGACTTGTTGATCAGGCTGCGGCCGTGGATGCTGGTGACCACGTTGTTTTCCCGGTACAACCGGCCGATCACCGGAATCATGGCCTCGGCGAGAGCCTCCCGGCCCATCCACTTATCAAGACAAGAATCTGACGTCTGGCTCACAGAACTACCTTCCTTGGGTCAACCACATACGTCCTCGTATGCAGATGGCAGCGGCCGCCCGGAGTAATCCTGCGGCACATGCGCCGGCGGGCTTCGGTCCACCCACAGCGCCTTGAACGAGAGCAAAGAAAAATCCGCCGGCTGCGAACGCAGTCCCGGCGGCAGAACATCTACGTTCACTAACCATTCTAGGGCGGAAGGAAGGGGCATAGGCATCCCAGGGGCGTGAAATCACTCACACGCCAGCAAACCCGGCGGTCATAAATGGATGGGTCGACCGATACGCCGGGTTCTGTCATCCCCTGCCGTTACCGGCAAGGGAGTGGCGGCCATCCATCTACGAACGCCGTTGCCGACGCCCTCCAGCAGCCTACCCGGACACTCGGGCGAGCAGCCCTCAAGCGTGTCCTGTCTGGCCTTGCTCCGGGTGGGGTTTACCTAGCCTCCCCGGTCACCCAGGGAGCTGGTGGTCTCTTACACCACCGTTTCACCCTTACCTGCGCCCGGTGACGCAAGCGTCACTGGTGCAGGCGGTCTGTTCTCTGTGGCACTGGCCTGCGGGTTACCCCGAGTGGGCGTTACCCACCACCCTGCTCTGCGGAGCCCGGACGTTCCTCGAGCCACTTTCGTGGCGCGCGACCGCCTGGTCGACCCATCCGTCGTCAAGTCTACCGGCGTTGGGACAGCCCAAAGACCCCGGTAATATCGACTGGTGCTGATTCTCCTGCCGCCCTCAGAAGGCAAGACCCCCGCTTCCAATGGTCCCGCCATCGAATGGGAGTCGCTGAGCTTTCCGGAGCTGAACCCCGCCAGGGCGAAGGTCCTCGAAGCTTTAGGAACGGTGAGCGCGCACGAGGACGCCCTGGCGTTGCTGGGCGTCGGCGCCTCGTTGCGGGACGACGTCGAACGTAATACCCGGCTGCACGCCGAACCGGCGGCTCCCGCGCACCAGGTCTACTCAGGGGTCCTGTATGACGCCCTGGGCTACAACAGCATGACCCCCGCGCAACGCCGCAAGGCGACCGAATCCATCCTGGTGGTGTCCGCCCTGTGGGGCGCCATCGGCTTCGGCGACCATGTGCCCGCCTACCGGCTGTCCATGGGAACTGCACTGCCCGACGTCGGACGCCTCGCCTCCTACTGGAAGCCGCAGCTCAACGCTGCCCTCACCCAACGGGCCGAGGGCGAACTGTTGGTGGACTGCCGCTCCAGCACCTACGCTGCTGCTTGGGCTCCCCCGGCGACGCAGACGGTAAACGTCAACGTGTTCAGCGAGTCGAACGGCAAGCGCACGGTGGTCAGCCACTTCGCCAAGCACACCCGGGGTGAACTGGCGCGGCACCTGCTGACGCGGCGTGGCAAGGCACCGGCTACTCCAGCTCAGCTGGCGAAGGCAGCCAGTGAAGTCTGGACGACGGAACTCGTCGAGGGCACGGCCCGCAAGCCGCACGCGCTGAACATCATCCTGCCGAAGTAGGTCCGGGCCAGCCGGATTGGTCCCGGCTCAGTTCCATTCAGCCGGCTCAGTTCCATTCAGCCGAGCGGACCAGGATGACTCCAGAGTCCGGGCAGAAAACGATCTCGTCCTCGGCTGCCGCTTTGACCTCGGCGAGGTCGCCGGGGCTGAGCATCATGCCGGAACCTTCGGATTTGCCATGGAACAACCTGGCGGCGCCGACACCCCTCTTGGCTATCGTCTTCTCGTAAACCGCCAGCAGTCCCCCTTCCAAGGTGTCCGCGAAGGCGGCCCTTTGGCCACGCACCACCGTCTCTTCGGCGGCAATCTCTGCGATTGCTTCGTCCAGTTCGGCACGGATACTGCCGAAAGATCCCTGGATATCGTCGACGATCGCCTGCTGCGCCGCCTGACGTTCCCGGAGGGTATCCAAGCGCTCCAGGATTTCCAGCTCGACATCCTCGAGGTCGGAACGCCGCTTGTTGAGTGAGGCGATGTCACTCTGCAGCGCCACCAGGTCCTTGGACAATCCGGTGCCGCTGTTCAGCCGGGTTTCGTCGCGTTCGATGCGTGAAGCAACCTGTTCCACGTCGGCTTCCGCGCGGCGCAGTTCGGCCTCGGCGTCGTGCACGGCAACCTTTGCCGCGCCCAGTTCACCATTGGCCACGCTGAGGGCATCCGTCAGGTCCGTGATGCGGGGGTCCGTTTCAAGTACCTTCCGACGGCCGGCCAGCGACTTGAGCCTGGCATCCAGTCCCTGCAGTTCAAGCAATTTCAATTGTTCTGCCGGTGCTGCTTTCGCCACGCTTACCTCCGCTTGTCGCCGCCGTTCCTGGAGATCAGGTCCGGCCGGACGGCCTGTATCTGTTCGGGCCGCCCATATCTTTCTAGACTCTAGTCCCCGCCGGGAGTCAGTATGAAGTCCCATGGATCACTGTTGGTGCTGCTAACGCGGATCTCGACGTCGTAGCCCTGGTCTGCGAGCACGTTGCCCAGTGCTTCGGCAGCGGCAGGCAGCCACAGCCACTCGCTGGCAAAGTGCGATACGTCGATCAAGTAGGGCCGTCCGTTGGTGGCGCCTTCACGCGCTTCCGACGCCGGGTGGTGACGCATGTCTGCTGTCACATACACATCCGCATGGCTGGCCCGCACGGCGTCGAACAGGGAGTCGCCGGCGCCGCCGCAGACAGCGACTCGCCGTACCAGGCCATCCTTATCCCCAGCGACGCGGACTCCCCCGGCAACTGCGGGCAGCATCTCAAAGACACGGGCAGCGAAATCACCCAGAGTCATGAGTTCCCGTAGATCGCCCACCCTTCCGATCCCTTCCTCCGGCAAGCCGTTGGCCGCCACGGTGAGGGGCGTGACATTCTCCAGCCCGAACGCATCGGCCAGGACGTCCGACACTCCCCCAACGGCCGAATCGCCATTGGTGTGCACAGTCAACAGGCCAGTGCCCGCTTCAATCAATCGGTGGACCGCGAGGCCCTTGGCCGACGTTGCGGCAACGGAGTTCACCCCTTTGAGCAACAGGGGGTGATGGGTAATAAGGAGTTCGGCGCCCCACTCGATGGCCTCATCGATCACTGCCAACGTGGGGTCCACGGCGAAAAGTACCTTGGTGACTGGGACCGTGGGACGGCCGACCACAAGGCCTACTTCGTCCCAATCCTCGGCCAGCGACTCCGGCCAGAGCTCCTCGACAGCCAGCAACACCTGACCGAGCGTGGGATCACCGCTGGCTTCAACTGTTTGGTCGTCTTCTGTTTCGTCATCTTCGACGGAATCCGCATCAGAAATGCCAGTGTTTACAGCTTCCATACCCATATTCTTCCCTACTGCGCTGGATCAGGCAGTTTTCCGTCCCCGCGACACCTGCCAGGTGCCGTAATTCTCCCGTAAGGTGAACCGGGAATCATCAGCCCCTCCGATCCATTGAAGAGAACATGAAAACTTTCGTACTTGGCGGCGGCTGCTTCTGGTGCCTGGATGCCGTTTACCAGAAGACCCGCGGCGTTAGCTCAGTTGTGTCGGGTTACACCGGCGGCCATGTCCGTAATCCCGATTATTACGAGGTCTGCTCTGGAACCACCGGGCACGCGGAGGTGGTGGCCGTAACGTTCGATGAATCCGTGGTCCCCGAAGAGGTGATCCTGGATATGTTCTTCGCCCTTCACGATCCCACCACGCTGAATCGGCAGGGCTACGACGTCGGAACCCAGTACCGCTCATCGATGTTTTACTCCACAACGGAGGAAAAAGTGCTGTTCGAAGAAGCGATCGAGCGAGCCCAAGCCCTATGGTCCGATCCGATTGTGACCGAAGTAAGCCGCCTTCCCGAGTTCCACGAAGCCGAAGAAGTCCACCAGAATTACTATGCCAAGTTCCCCTATCAGGGGTACTGCCAGGTGATCATTAATCCCAAGCTGGCGAAGGCCCGGAAATATTACTCTGCATGGCTTACTGCTTAGCAGGGTTTCGATCCGGCTCGTTAGGCTGACCTCAGCATTCCCTCTTCAGAGATAGGCGTAAATTTTCATGGCAAGGATCTACGACGACGTCACGCAGCTGGTCGGCCGCACTCCACTGGTTCGCCTGAACCGGCTTACCGAAGGCCTCGACGCCACGGTTGCAGTCAAGCTTGAGTTCTACAACCCGGCCAACAGCGTCAAGGACCGCATCGGTGTGGCCATCATTGACGCAGCTGAAAAGTCCGGCGCCTTGAAGCCAGGCGGAACCATCGTCGAGGGCACTTCCGGAAACACCGGTATCGCCCTGGCACTCGTTGGCGCAGCACGCGGTTACAAAGTCATCCTGACCATGCCTGAAACCATGTCCACCGAGCGCCGGGTCATGCTGCGTGCCTACGGCGCCGAAATCGTCCTGACCCCTGGATCCGAAGGCATGCGCGGCGCCGTGGAGAAGGCCCAGGAAATCGTGGCCAACACGGAGAACTCCATTTGGGCCCAGCAGTTCGCCAATGAGGCCAACCCGGCCATCCACCGCACCACCACGGCCGAGGAAGTCTGGGAAGACACCGACGGCGAAGTGGACATCTTCGTTGCCGGCGTGGGCACCGGTGGAACCATCACCGGCGTGGGCCAGGTCCTCAAGGAACGCAAACCGGGTGTCCAGATCGTGGCCGTCGAGCCAAAGGACTCTGCCATCCTCAACGGTGGCGCTCCCGGCCCGCACAAGATCCAGGGCATCGGCGCCAACTTTGTTCCCGAAATCCTGGACACCAACGTCTATGACGAAGTCCTGGACGCCACCCTGGAGGATTCCGTCCGCGTTGCCCGCGACCTCGGTGCCCGCGAAGGCATTTTGGGTGGCATTTCCTCCGGCGCCATCGTCTGGGGCGCCCTGGAGCTCGCCAAGCGTCCTGAGAACGCCGGCAAGCTGATCGTCGCCGTCGTCTGCGACTTTGGAGAGCGCTACATTTCCACCGTGCTGTTCGACGACATCCGCGGCTAACACCAGGCACGCACACCTTCATTTCCTGTAGAAAGGTCTTTGTGAGCTTCTTCGCAAGGCTTAAGGAAGACCTCGACGCCGCCCGGTCACATGACCCGGCGGCTCGAGGCTCTTTTGAGAACTTTTTCGCCTATTCCGGCCTGCACGCAATTTGGGCGCACCGGCTGACGCATCGGCTGTGGCAGAATCCGGCACTTCGCTTCCCTGCACGCCTGATCTCGCAGCTGGCCAGGTTCCTCACCGGCATTGAAATCCATCCGGGCGCCACCATCGGCCGCCGGTTCTTCATCGACCACGGCATGGGAGTGGTGATCGGAGAAACCTCCGAGATCGGCGAGGACGTCATGATCTACCACGGCGTGACGCTCGGCGGCCGCTCCTTGGCCAAGGTCAAGCGCCACCCGACCATCGGTGACCGCGTCACGATCGGCGCAGGTGCAAAAGTCCTGGGGCCCATCACCATCGGCGCGGACAGTGCAATCGGCGCCAACGCCGTGGTGGTCAAGGATGCGCCACCGGAGTCGATCATCACGGGAATTCCCGCCACGTGGCGGCACCGTGACGCGAAGTCGGAGAGAAAACCGGCAGTGGATCCGGCGGAGTACTACATCGAGTACCGGATCTAGCCGGCCAGCCTCTTGTAGAGATTCAAGAAGACGGCGTCGAAAATCCTGTCCGGAAGAATTCTGCGCATTGCCAGGACGCTCCAGGCTCCCCTGCCCACCGGGTAGCGGGTCCTGGGGCGTCTTGCTTTCGCAGCCCGAACAATGGTGTTGGCCACAACCCGCGCCGGCGTTGAGAGCACATGGCCCGGTCCCGAGGTGGATGCCAGTGCAGCAGCCACAATGTGTGCATGCTCTTTATAAGGCCCGTCACCCGAGTTGGCCAGCAGGTTCCCACCGGCGATGGTTCCCCATTCGGAGTCCGTTCCCGACGGTTCAATGACCACCACGTCGATGCCGTGGGGCCTCAGCTCCAGGCGCAGGGAGTCGCTCATGCCCTCGACGGCGAACTTTGTGCCGTGGTACCAAGCGCCCAGCGGCTCGTAGATCTTCCCGCCTATGGATGAGACGTTGATGATCCGGCCCGAGCTCCTGCTGCGCATCCCGGGAATCACCAGCTGGGTCATCCTGGCCAGGCCCATCACATTAACCTCGAATTGGCGCCTGCCCTCGGCCATGGGAACCTCTTCGAGGGAGCCGTAGGAACCGTAGCCGGCATTGTTCACCAGGACATCGATCCGCCCGTGAGCCGCCTCCACCAGAGCCACGGCGGACACCATGGATTCCTCCGACGTAACGTCCAACAACATGACCGTGATGCCATGCCGCTTCAGGGGCTCCATCTTGTCAACGCGGCGTGCCCCTGCGTAGACGGCGTATCCGGCGGCCCTCAAGGCGATGGCCGTTTCGAACCCGATTCCCGTGGAGGCGCCGGTGACCAGTGCGACGTGGGCTGGCATGGCATCAATCCTTCGCTGGCGGCCACCGCACCGGCACCCGGTACGGCAAAGGCCGGCTCCTCCCAGCGTAACGGGGAGGAACCGGCCTTGGGCACGGGGGTGCTAGTGGGTGTCGACTGCCGAGATCTCGGACTTGTCTTCGCCCCAGAGGGTGTGGAACGTTCCTTCGGTGTCTACGCGGCCGTAGGTGTGTGCACCGAAGAGGTCGCGCTGGCCCTGGATCAGGGCGGCGGCAACGCGCTTGCGGCGCAGGCCGTCGTAGTACGCCAGCGAGGAGGAGAACACCGGTACAGGGATACCCAGCTGCACAGCCGTGGCAACTACGCGACGCCAAGCCGGGAGTGCCTCTGCGATGGCCTTGGTGAAGGCCGGTGCGAACAGCAGGTTGGCGGGCTTCTCTTCGGCAGCGTAGGCCTTGGTGATGTCCTTGAGCAGTTCTGCACGGATGATGCAGCCTGCACGCCACAGGGACGCGATTTCGTCCAGCTTGAGGTCCCAGCCGTATTCCTTGGCAGCGGAGGTCAGCATGTCCAAGCCCTGGGCGTAGGAGACAAGCTTGGAGGCATACAGGGCCTGGCGGACATCCTCGACGAAGGTCTCCGGGATTTCCACGGAAGCTTCTTCACCTGCCAGGAGCTCCTGGCCAAGCTTGCGCTGCTCGGTCTGGGAGGACAGTGCGCGGGCGAACACGGACTCGGCGATGCCGGAGACCGGTGAGCCGAGTTCCAGGGCGGAGATGACCGTCCAGCGGCCGGTGCCCTTCTGGCCAGCGGCATCAACGACGACGTCAACGAACGGCTTGCCCGTCTTGGCGTCAACATGGCCCAGAACCTCGGCCGAGATTTCGATCAGGAAGGAGGAAAGGTCGCCCTTGTTCCACTCAGCGAAGATCTTGGACTGCTCGGCCGGCTCAATGCCCGCACCGGAGCGGAGGAGGTCGAAAGCTTCGCCGATGACCTGCATGTCGGCGTACTCGATGCCGTTGTGGACCATCTTGACGAAGTGGCCGGCGCCGTCGGTACCGATCCAAGCGCAGCAAGGCTCGCCGCCGACCTTGGCGGAGATTTTCTCCAGCAGCGGGCCGAGGGCGTCGTAGGACTCGCGGGAACCGCCGGGCATGATGGAGGGGCCGTTCAGTGCGCCTTCTTCGCCTCCGGAAACACCGACACCTACAAAGTGCAGGTCCTTCTTGGCCAGTGCAGCTTCACGACGGCGGGTGTCCTCGTAGTGGGAGTTACCGGCGTCGATGATGATGTCGCCGGCCTCGAGCAGTGGTTCGAGCTGCTCGATGACGTTGTCAACGGGAGCGCCGGCCTTGACCATAATAAGGACGCGGCGGGGCTTTTCAAGGGAGTCCACGAGCTCCTGCAGCGTTTCCGTACGGATGAAGTCGCCGTCCGTGCCGTGCTTTTCCAGCAAGGCGTCGGTCTTTTCCACGGAGCGGTTGTGGAGAGCCACGGTGAAGCCGTTGCGTGCGAGGTTGCGGGCCAGGTTGGCGCCCATCACCGCAAGGCCGGTGACACCGATGTGTGCTGACATCAAAACTCCAATTCGTTCGTGTACAAACAGTCCTGCGGGCACGCAGGAAGCGGATTCAAAAACCAGGGGCTGTAATAAACCATACGTATTTAAGTCTGGGGCGGGAAAGCGGAGCCCACGTTGTGGAACGGTTCCGCGTCATAAACAGTCTATGATGCCGCCGTGACGCCGTTGGCGCCCGAGGGCACTGCGACGCCGGTTGCTGGACGCGCGAGGTCTCCGCGCCACTATGCTTACCTCTATGTCAACCAGCCTCCACCACCGCGCCGTCGAGCATCTGGGAACCCGGATTGTCGGTGGCGACCTTCCTACCGGCCACGTCATGCTGGCTGAGCATCTGGAAGACGAACTCAATGTCTCGCGCTCGGTGGTCCGTGAAGCTGTGCGGGTGCTCCAGTCGCTGGGGCTGGTGGAGACCATCAAGCGCGTGGGCATCCGGGTGCTTCCGGCACACCGTTGGAATCCCTTCGACCCTTTGGTGATCCGTTGGCGGCTTGCCGGCGAGGGGCGCGGCGCCCAACTGCGGTCGCTCGCCGAGCTGCGTTCCGCCGTCGAGCCCGTTGCGGCTGAGCTTGCCGCGGGCAACGCCCCGGAGAGCCTTCGGCAGGAGCTGGTGGGAATTTCGCTGGCCATGAAGGAGGCCGGCGACGCCGGGGACATGGCAACGTTCCTCGATCTCGATATCCGCTTCCATGCCTTGGTACTCTCCGGTTCGGGCAACGAAATGTTTGCCAACCTCATTGGCCAGGTCACCGAGACCCTGACCGGTCGAACAGTCCACGGCCTCATGCCCGAGCACCCCCAAAAGCAGGCGCTGCAGTGGCACATGGACGTAGCCCATGCCATCGACGCCGGTGACGGTCCCCTAGCGCGCGACGCCGCCGCCAAGATCATGCGTCAGACCATCGCGGAGCTGGCCCCCAGCTGGGACGACCAGCCCCGCGTCTTCGTTCCGGTCTCAAGGAACTAGGGCACCCACGTTACGGCTGGAAGTTCAGCAACACCTTGCCGGATTCCGCAGAGTTCTTCGCCACTTCGAAAGCTTCCAAACCATGGGCGAGGTCAAATTCGTGCGTCACCACGGGATCGACAAACAGCGAACCATCGGCAAGCGCCGCAATGACCTCATCGATCTCGTCGTTGAAGCGGAAGGAACCCAGCAGCTCCAGCTCGCGGGTGATGGCCAGGGAGATGAATACCGGCTGGGGCCCGGACGGCAGGAGGCCCACCATCACTACTTTGCCGCCGCGGGTAGCTCCCTTGATGGCCGAGGCCAGGCCGTAGTGGCTGCCTGAGGATTCAATGACGACATCGGCGTCCACCGCTGCGATGGCCTCGGCTTCGTCACCCTTGAGGACCATATCCGCTCCGACCGCTTGGGCGATCTCCAGAGGCTTGTCATGCATATCGACGGCGACAATCCTGGCCGCGCCAGCGCGCTTCAGGACGGCGACGGTCAAGGCGCCGATCGGGCCGCTGCCGATGACAAGGGCCGTTTTCCCTTGGACGTTCCCCGCGCGGGCCACGGCGTGCCAGGCGACACTGGCAGGCTCCACCAATGCGGCAGTGCGCAGGTCCAGGTTTTCCGGCAGCGGCCGGAGCATCCTGGAGGGCAGGTTTGCGTAGCGGCTGAAGGCCCCATCCGTGTGCGGATACCGCGCGGCACTTCCCAGGTAGGTGCAGCCTGGGGAAAGGTTGGGCCGGTCCTCGGGGTATCTGACATCGCCGGGCGCAGGCGTTGCCGGGTGGACGGCCACGGGCGTTCCTGCCGCCGGCCCAGTACCGTCGGCTGCTTGCTGGACAACTACACCGACGATCTCGTGCCCCAGGACCAAGGGCTCTTTGAGGATGGACTCCCCCGCGGCACCGTGCAGCCAGTAGTGGAGGTCCGAACCGCAGATGCCGCCATAGGCGATCTCCACGATCGACTCGTCCTCGGCAGGGGTGGCCAGCGGGATGTCTTCGATACGAAGATCGCCCTTGCCATGGGCAACAACAGCGGGACCGGAGGTGGGAAGGGTGATGCTCATCAGACCACCACCGTCATTCCGCCGTCGACGAAGATCGTTTGTCCGTTGACGAAGTTGGACGCTTGGGATGCGAGCCACACAGTGGGGCCGGCCAGATCGGCAACAGTCCCCCAACGGTTGGCCGGAGTGCGGCCAAGGATCCAGGAGTTGAAGTCTTGGTCATCCACCAGGTTCTGCGTCATTTCCGTGTGGATGTAGCCCGGAGCGATCCCGTTGATCTGCAAGCCGGACGCAGCCCATTCGGCTGTCATGGCACGCGTCAGGTTGCGGAGACCACCCTTGGCAGCGACGTACGGCGCGATGGTGGGGCGGGCGAGGTCGGTTTGGACCGAGCAGATGTTGATGATCTTGCCTTGTTTCCGGGGGATCATGTGCCTAGCCGCTTCCCTGCCCACCAGGAAAGCGCTGGTGAGGTCCGTGGTGATCACCCGATCCCAGTCCTTGACGTCGAGGTCCAGCATGGGAACGCGGTGTTGGATCCCGGCGTTGTTCACCAGGATGTCCAGCGGCCCGACGTTCTGCTCAATCCATGCCACTCCATCAGCGGCGGCCGTGGCGTCCGTGACATCGAACGCAAGGCTGTGAACCCGGTCCTCGGAGTAGTCCGCGGCCATGGCCTTCCGGGCGGCGTCTAGCCGTTCGGCGTTGATGCCGTTGAGCACCACCGTTGCTCCGGCGTCGGCGAGGCCCCGGGCAAGGGCGTTGCCGATCCCCCGGCTTGAACCAGTGACCAGGGCAACGCGCCCGGTCAGATCGAAAAGTCCACTCATAGTTTGTTTTTCATTCCTTCTTCGGTTGCGCCGGCTCAGTTGCTGTTCGACGTCGCGGCTGGTGTCAGGCTCAGGTTGGCGATGGTTTGTCGGACGACGGCGAGGTCCTGGTCACCGAGTCCTTGGCGCTTGAGTTCGGCGTAGAGCTCCATCGCGGCCGTAGCGAGAGGCGCAGCTGAGCCCACCGCTTCAGCGCTGTCGAGGACGAAGCCGAGATCCTTGTGCATGAACTTGGCCGGCCCTGTGGGGGCATAGTCCTTGGCGGCCAAGCGTGGGCCGACATTGTCCAGCACCCGGCTTCCGGCCAGCCCGCCTGAGAGGACCTCAAAAAGGGCTTCCACGTCCATTCCGGAGCGTTCGGCGAGTTCGGCCGCTTCGGCAAGTGCCGCCGTCGTGGTTCCTACGATCAATTGGTTGCAGGCCTTGGCCAGTGAGCCCGCCCCAAGGGGCCCCATACGCCGGACGGTGGTCCCCATGGTCTCGAAGAGCGGCCTAAGCGCTTCAAAGCGCGATTCGGTGGTGCCGACCATAATGGCCAGCGTTCCGTTCTGAGCGCCGGTGGTACCGCCGCTGACCGGGGCGTCCACCACCACGGCATTGCCGCTGCTTGCTTGCCGGACTGTTTCGCCAAACCGCTGGACCGCGGTTGGGGAGACGCTGCTCATGATGACGACGGCGGTACCTGGCGTAGGTGGCACGCTCCGCCAGGATTCGAGCAGGGCGGCGGAGGCTGCTTCGATGAATGGCAGGTCCGGGAGCATGAAGATGATGGCATCTTCATCGCGGAGGTCGGCGACCGCAGCTGCGCGGCTGACGCCTGCCAAGCCGTCGAAAGCGGCATCGGAGCGGTTCCAGGCGGTGACGCCCCACCCTGCCTTGGCGATGTTGGCAGCCATGGGCGCACCCATGAGGCCCAAGCCGACGAAACCGACTCGTTTGCTGGTCATGGTGGATTCCTCACTTCGTTGTGTTCATAGGCGGCGACGTAATTCCTCGAAATCTGTTCAATATCCTAGCCGCCATTCAGTATGATGAACACTATGACGACTGATGAACTTACCATCGCCATCGCTGTACCGCTCGAAGCAGAGCACGTAGAGCTGATTCGCGCAGTAGACCCCTCCGTAACAGTTCTCTACGATCCCGAGCTGCTGCCCCCCGAGCGCTTCCCCGCCGATCACGCCGGCGACCCCCATTTCAAACGGACGCCCGAACAGGAGGAACGCTACTGGGCCATGCTGAACCGCGCGCAGGTACTGTACGGCTTTCCCAACGAAAGCCCTGCCGGACTCGCGCGGATTGCCGGCAGCAACCCGCACCTGCAGTGGATCCACGCCATGGCAGCCGGCGCAGGAGGAGCAGTCAAGGCTTCCGGATTGGACACTGAGACCCTTCAGAAGTTCCGCGTCACAACATCTGCCGGAGTTCATGCCCTGCCTTTGGCAGAGTTCTCCGCCTTCGGCATCCTCAACGGCTTCAAGCGCAGCGCGGAGATGGCACAGGATCAGGCCGACAAGTTCTGGCCGGAACTGCGGACGCCCACCAAGCTGGTCAATGGCTCCACGCTGGTCATCACCGGCCTGGGTGAAATCGGTATGGAAACCGCAAGGATCGCCCGAGCTTTGGGGATGAAAGTCAGCGGCACCAAGCGCAATGTCGAGGCCATCGAAGGCATCGACGAAGTGACGGACAACGACGGCCTGGCCGGTCTTTTGGCCAATGCCGACGCCGTGGTCAACACACTTCCCGGAACGCCCTACACCGAGAAGCTGTTCAACGCTGCCGTCTTCTCGGCCATGAAACCGGGAACCGTGTTCGTCAATGTGGGCCGCGGCACCGTGGTGGATGAGGAGGCCCTGCTTGAGGCTCTCGACAACGGGCAAGTCTCCTTCGCATGCCTTGACGTCTTTGCCGTTGAGCCATTGCCCCAGGACAGCCCGTTGTGGAATCACCCCAAGGTCCTGGTGTCACCTCATACCTCTGCCCTCAGCACAGCCGAGAACCGCCTGATTGCCGAACGCTTCTGCAGCAACCTCCGCACCTTCCTGGACGGCGGCGAACTCCCCCACTTGGTGGATCCGGTTCACTTTTACTAAACCGGCAGACCTCCCACTTCGCACGCCCGGCAGCCGGATCACGGCTTCTGGGCGTGTTGTGGTTAAGGCATCCCAAGCGCCATTGTCGTCGCAGGTTCCCGTCCCGCGCAGTACCATCCTCCTATGGAAAAGCCTGCGATTGTGCGCATCTTTCCGGACTATGCAGACACAGTGTTGTGGCTCGACCGGCCTGTCGACTACGAGCTCGCCGGGCTCACACCATCCCTGGAACAGGAGCTCAAAGACTGGGAGCAGTTCTACTACGACTCGTTGACGCGCGATTTCGCTTGGAAAGCGCCGGACCTGCCCTCCTTCTACGCAGCTGAAGGCAACCGCTTGGCTCAACGCTTGGCCGATGAACTCGGCGACGGCTACGAAGTCCAGTTCACTCCATATGAGGAAAACGCAGTGGCACGTCGGTTCCGCGGTACGAAATCCCCCAACTCACGGGCCGTTGCTGCGTTCGATGCCCTCGTAGCCGCGGCGCGCGCAGAACAAGACAGGATCTCCCGCGCCCTTGCAGCCCACCCACCTGAAGAAGGCACAGGTTGGTTCGCTGCCTCGCCGCTTTCAGGAAACGTCTTCAAGCCGCCGCGGGCCGGGCAGGAATAGTCCGTCCGCACATGGCCACACCTCACAAAGCAGCGCGGCACCCTCCGCCGGGAGGCTGCCGCGCTGCTTTGCTGGGAAGGACCGCGAAGGCTACTTTGCGTCTTCCGTGCTGACGAGGTCGCGGCCGGCTGTCTCCGGGGTGAAGAACGTGGTCACGAAGGAGATCAGGGCCAGGACCAGGGAGTAGATGGCCAGGACCAGCCACGAGTGGTTGGTTGCAGCGAGCATGAGCGCGCCGAGCAGGGGCGCGAGGCCGCCAGCCAGGACTGCGGAGATCTCCCGACTCATGGCGACACCCGTAAAGCGGTACTGCGAGCCGAACAGCTCTGGCAGGAGCGGGCACTGAGGCCCAAGCATCGACTGGACACCGATGGCGATACCCACGGCCATCACTACCCATACCAGGGTGACGTTGCCCAAGGTGACCAAGTAGAACGCGGGGACGGCGATAATGGCCTGGAACAGGGCACCGTAGCGGTACACCGGAACGCGACCGTACTGGTCGGACAGCGCGCCGAACGTGACCACCATGACGGCAGCGAAGCCAGCGGCAATCAGCAGCCCAACCGGGCCAATGGAGTTGTTTCCAGCAAAGACGCCTGCCGGCATGCTCATGAACGACACCAGCAGCGCGGAGTAGATCGAGGAGTTGCCGTTCTCACCCATTCGGAGGCCGATGCCGATCAGGACGTTCTTCTTGGAATGCCTCCACAGCTCACCGATGGGGTTCTTGACCACATTTTTGTGCTTTTCCAACTCTTGGAACGCAGGCGTTTCCTTGAGCTTCAGCCGGATGAAGATGGCGACGGCAATCAGGATGAAGCTGGCCAGGAAGGGCACCCTCCACAGCCAGCCCTGCAGGACGGACTTGTCCGCCATGGCGATCAGCGCGAAAGTACCCGCGCCCAGAAGCGTGCCCAACTGGATGCCGACGAACGGCAAGGATGCGAAGAAACCACGACGACGGCGCGGAGCCACCTCTGAGATCAAGGTGGTGGCGCCTGCCTGCTCAGCACCTGCGCCAAGACCCTGGACGATGCGCAAAGCCACCAGCAGCACGGCTCCCAGCATTCCGGCCTGTTCAAAGGTGGGCAGCAGGCCGATGGCGAAACTTGCCGTTCCCATCAAGGCGATGGTGAGGATCAGGACCATCTTCCGGCCGAACCGGTCGCCGATGTAGCCAAAGAACAACCCACCAAACGGCCGGGCAGCGAAGCCGACGCCGTAGGTTGCGAAGGACGCAATCAGCGCCCCATCAGGGCCCAAGGGCGAGAAGAACAGTGGTCCGAAGATCAGTGCCGAAGCAAGCCCATAAATGTAGAAGTCGTAGTACTCCAGGGCTGAACCAACCGAGCTGGCCAACGTTGCCCGCCGAAGCTGTTCCGGCTCAACTACAGCGTCGTCGGCCTCAGCCGCGAGCTTTGCATTAGTACGAGTTATCACAAGCACTCCCTCAAAATCACCCCGGGCCCCCGTTGGCCCAGCGAGATAGCGATGGCATCACCGCCAAGATCACTATGATGAACAGAGTACAGCTTGTTGAACTTACTGCCAAGGTTGTAATCAGATTTATTTGGTCAGCCCATTGGATTACCCAAAGAGCGGGCAAGCTCCTTGAGCTCCTTGACCATGAGGGCGCCCTGCTCCTCCGAATACGTAGCCTTCAGGGCCGTTACGGACAGGCCCAGGCTGGGGCCGTGGGCCCCGTGGGTGGGCACCGGCACGGCAAGGCATACAACACCCACCGTGGACTCTTCGTCCTCGAAGGCGAACCCCTGCTTGCGGATGGTCTTGATCTGCTCCTTGAGCGCCTCGGCTGTTCGCAAGGAGTTCGCGGTCATGACGGGCAGTTCCATGCCGTCCGGGAACATTCCATCAATGTCGTGATCGTGCAACTGCGCCAAGAGGGCCTTTCCGACGCTGCAGAGCGAGACGGGCATTTTGTCACCGATATTGGATGTCAGCCTGACCGCAGGGTGACCCTCATAGCGGGCGAGGTAAATGACATGATCGCCGTCGAGCATCGCGATCCGCACGGTTTCACCCGAAAGAGTGGGCGCCTGCTCACAGTATTTATAGAACTCCTGCACCTCATCGAGGCGACTAAGGTAGGCGGCCCCCAGTTCAACGAGCTTTCGCCCCAGCGCAAAGTCGGCGCCCTGCCTGGTGATCAGGCGTGCCTCTTCCAGCGCGAGGAGCAAGTTGGACGTGGAGGATTTTGGAATCCCGAGTTCGCGCGACAGATCGCTCAGTGTCAGACGCCCGGAAGGCGATCCTGCGAGGGCTTCGAGCACAGCGGCAGCGCGGGTGACAGCAGGTGCCGGCGACGACGCGCCCAGCCCTTCGGAGCGGGTAGTGCGGGAATCGGCCATGATTCTCCTTCGTCAGAGCAATCTGTTCGTTCAATCTGCTGAACACTACCCATCATAGTGGCACTGGGATGGGCCTGGTCGGTACTTAAGGGGGCAACTGGAGGGTGTTATGGGGCGGCACCCCGTTGTGTGGGCAACGCCAGACTGCTCCGCTTTCCAAACCCAAGAGTTCGCTGTATATTCATTTTCGAGCTCTCCACCGCGGCATCCCCCAATAGTCGTGGTGGAGAGCTCATCCATTTCCTGCGCGGATAGCTACGCCACAGCGGCTTCTTCGCCCCTCAGGCTCCAGCCCCCTCCAGAACCGTCCCGCACCAGTTGCCAAGTGACGAGGGCTGACCTCACATTGCCACCCAAACGAACCTGGACCTGCCAGACCTCTACGTCCACTCGACCCTGCCCCCGCGGCATACGCGTGGACGCTTCCCACCATGAGACGCGCTCAAACCAGCGGACTGGCTCCACTGCAATCTGCCATTCCCGGCTCCCCCTCACTACGGTGGCCGGGAGTCCTTGGGCAGTTGTGCGGATGTACACGTGTTCCATGGACGAAACCCTAGGGGCCAGCTCCGACATTTAAGGCGGTTCCGGAAACAGTTCACAGGCAGCAAAAAACCCCGCCCTCCAAGCCGTTTGGCTTGAATCGACGGGGTTTTTCTATGGTGGGTCCTACCGGGATCGAACCGATGACATCCACGGTGTAAACGTGGCGCTCTACCAGCTGAGCTAAAGACCCAATCAATGGTTTTGACGCTTCCCCAGTGCTTATTCACTGCTTCAGCGCTTCAACCAACGAACAATGACTCTACATGATCAATTGCCGGAAACGCCAATCGGTTCAGAAGCCTCTGGCAGATCCGGCAGAGTGCGCGACAGAAAGTCCAAGGCTCCGCTCACTCCGAGCTCCAGTTTCAGCACGGCAAATTCATCGCCACGGGTGGTGCCCCTGTTGATGATGACTACCGGCTTTCCGGCTTTTGCCGCGTGACGAACGAAACGCAAGCCGCTCTGTACCGTCAAGGATGATCCCGCCACGAGCAGGGCATCGGCCTCGTCCACCATCCCATAGGCGCGTGCTACACGCCCTTTGGGCACGTTCTCGCCGAAGTAGACAAAGTCGGGTTTGAGCGTCCCACCGCAGACGGGACAGACAGCCATGACAAACGAGGTGATGAGTTCCGGATCCTCAACCGTGGCATCAGCATCAGGGGCCATCTCCACCACCCCCGATTCCACCGCAGCCTCCAGGAAGCCGGGATTGATTTCCTCAAGAATGGCTGCGATCAACCGCCTGCTGAAGGTATGCCCGTTGTCCAGGCAGATCACTTGGTCGAAGCGTCCGTGGAGGTCCACCACATTGATGCTTCCTGCGTCTTCGTGGAGCCGGTCCACGTTCTGGGTGATAAGCCCGGTCATCAGGCCCCGACGCTCCAACAGCGCGACGGCGGCATGTCCGGCGTTGGGATCGGCGTGCCGGAGATGGGACCAACCAATATGGTTCCGAGCCCAGTACCTGCGGCGGTTGGCCTCACTGCCGATGAACTCCTGAAAGGTCATGGGGTTGCGCGGCGCGGATCCGGGTCCTCGATAATCAGGAATACCGGAGTCGGTGCTCAGCCCGGCTCCCGTCAGCACAGCGAGGCGCCTGCCGCCCAAAATTTCCAGGGCCGGCCTCATGGCCGCCAGCTCGTCGGAATCGAGCTGCACCTCGCGAGCAGGCGGCATGCTGGCAAAACCCGTCATACCCACTCCGGGTCTGGTGCGGCTCACGGCTGGTGTTCGCCCAGCGCCAAGAGGGCTTGCCGATATTCGGCGAAGTCCCTTGCCTGGCCGCGCGGATTGACCACGACATAACGGATGATTCCCGACACGTCGATGATGAATGTACCCCTCAGTGCCATCCCACTCTCGGCGTCGAAAACGCCATACTCCTGCGCTACCGCTCCGTGCGGCCAGAAGTCGGCCAGAAGGTCGAAGTCTAAGCGTTCTTTCTCTGCGTAGGCACGTTGGGCGAATTTACTGTCCACCGATATCGCCAGCACGGTGGCGTTCGAATCCTTGAAGGCGGCGATGTTGTCGCGAATCTCACACAGTTCTCCGGTGCAAATGCCGGAGAAAGCAAAAGGGAAAAACACCACAACAACGTTGCGGCCCCGGTAGTCCGACAAACGGACGGGCTCACCGTACTGGTTCAGCAGTTCGAATTCCGGTGCAGGCTGCCCTATTCCAGGAACGAACACCGAAGCAGGCGCCTGTCGGACTTCCGTCACTTGTTCTTCTTGGGCACCAGGCGCGTGGCACTCCAGTCCTTCGACACGCCGGCCGAAGTGGTGAGGTGCAGGCCGGACGTAGGCGCGGCATCCTGGATGTCGGCTGGAGAAACATAGTTGTCGCGGCCTGACTTGGGGGTCAGAACCCAGACAACTCCGCCTTCCTTCAGCGTGGTGAGCGAATCCATGAGGGCATCAACAAGATCACCATCGCCATCCCGCCACCAGAAGACGACAGCATCTACAACGTCATGATCGTCTTCATCCAACAGCTCGGAGCCCGTGACATCTTCAATATCGTCACGCAAGTCGAAGTCGACGTCGTCGTCGTAGCCGCGCTCCTGAATCAGATCCCCATCTTTGAAACCCATTCGTTCCGCCACATTTACCGATGTGGCGGCGTCGGCCTCGCTCACGTTTCCTCCTTTTGAAGTGACTTCCATTACTAACAGCCAACACCCTTTGGGCGTGTGCTTCAAGCCATTGTCCCTGCCATGAGGCACATTCCGCACCACCTAGGGCGTTTCGGGGCCGTGACAATCGAGTGCTTTCCGTCACGGAACCCTGCTGGGTGTGACATACAACGCCCTGCGGGGCTCGCGGCTACGCATCGCAGCGCCGCGAAAGCTAGAGTGGCCATGAGCGTTATGGCTGCAGGGCGATCGCCCCGCAGAATTCTACTGGGCAGCCATGCGCTCACAAGACCTGCCCGGCGCATCCGACCGGGCTGTTGAAACCGAGATGTCGCACACGACGCGTTCACGACGGGCAGTTACCCTGCCAGACCTGAGGCGCCGATGCATGCGCCTAAAGGAAGGTTGGACGTGGCTGCAGGAGAAGAGACCTCACACATCCTCAGCGGGTTGACTGCCCAGCTGCCTGATCGTGATCCGGAAGAGACCGCGGAGTGGATTGAGTCCCTTGATGCGTTGATCGCGGA
>NZ_JBPFSF010000007.1:0-227564 GCF_051106045.1 Paenarthrobacter sp. FR1
GATCCGACAACACACGACCCTGCGCATCCAACGCCGAAATCTGATCAGTAAACCCACCAGTAATAATCGACTGCACCTGACCAATAGCAGCCTTGGCCTGCTCAGTAGACAACACACGCGACATAGAACTTTCCTCCCAATAAGAACAATCGCAACACCCAAACCAAAACCAGTCCAGGCGACCAGACGATGCCTAAACTACCAACACCACCCAATAAATCCAACAAACGGACAAATAACTCTTACTTCGCGTTTCCGGCTGTGACCTGCACGATCTCTATGCGGAAGGATTAGTCCATTCGTGAGCGCAACCCCGTATGATACTCAAGGCACCGTGAACGAATGAGGGGACGATCCATGCCCAGGCAGGCTAGTTTTAACCAGCACCACCCGGGGCGTCGCATCCCCCCGGGCCGCGCACTCGGCATCGCCTTGGTTGCCCTGGGATTGATCGCGACGACATCCTGCACCCAGACTCCCGAGCCGGAGCCGGTGACCAACCCCGTCAAACTCCTTCAGAGCGTGCGCGTGGGCTTGTCCCCTGCTGCCGGAGTCCAGACGATTGAAGGCACCACCATTTCCGTATCCGCTGCAGGGGACTCCTCCGCGGAGAACACCACGTACGACACCGCCCAGGTAGTGGGCGAACTCCCGGTGCGTGTGAGCCTTCAGTACCGTGCCGGGGAAAAGTCAGGCTCCGACCTCGCTGAGCTGAAAGGCCACACCGGTCCGGTGGAGATCAACCTGACTCTCGAAAACCTCACCGTCAAACCGCAGAACATCCAGTATGACGCCGCAGGGCAGACCCGCTCCGACACCGCTTTGGTAGGCGCCCCGCTGACAATTGCCGCATCGACGAAACTTCCCGGTGTCCGCGCAGACGATGTCAGGGCCGGATCGGCCGACGGCGCCACAGGTACCAACGGCGTCCTGAGCAGCACTGAAGACGGCGCCACCGTGGTCCAGTGGGCCACAGTCCTGGCTCCCCCACGTTCCGGAGCGAGCACGACGCTGCGTCTCGCCGCAGACGTGAAGGACTTCCAGGTTCCCGAATTCGACGTCGCTGTTCAGCCTGGCCTCAATACGGACCTCAGTGCCAACGGAGTGCTCTCCAGCGCCTTCTCGTCCGGGACAGGTTCGGAAATGGAGCTGCAGCGCCGGACAATCTCGCTGGTTTCGGACGTCAACACGGTCCTGGCCAAGGCCGGGTCCACTATCACCGAGGTTCGCCGGAACCTGCAGGCAACGTCGCAGACCCTCGGCGCCAAGACAGCCGGTGAACTGCGCGATAACTCCCAGGCACTGGCTGCGACGATGTCGGACCTGAAGCAGCAGCTGAAGGTTCTCGGCACTGATTTGGAGTCTTCCACCACAGCCACCCAATCCACCACCATGTCCCAGTTGAAGCTGACGGTCTCCGCCGTGGACGCGATGCTGGGCGATACGTCCGCCACGCCCCCGGTCGCTCCCATCACCGGTGACGGTTGCACCGCTGAGGTTGCCAAGGCATCGCCGGCGGCCACGGTGTACTCCAGCGTCCTCACGATGTCTTCACAGTTGGATGCCTACGCGAAAGTCAGCGCGAGTTGCAGGGACACTGTTGCCGGCGCCCTCAAAGCCACCATGGGACCCGAAAACCCCACGCCTGCGGAGTGCGCTGAGCAGGGTTCCATGACCTGCTCCCTTTACGGCTCGGCCGTGACAGTTACCGGAGCCCTTCTGGGCCTGGTGCAAAAGGGCGACGAGCTTGTCTCTGGCCTCCAGCCGCAGGTCGTCGAAGGCGCGATCAAAGACCAGGCGACTTCCGCCGTCGCACTTGAAAAAGTGCGCACCGACCTCGGTGCGATGCTTGACGGCTCCGGAACTTCCGAGGATTACAGCAAGGCACTGGCTGCTCTGGACATGGCCATCAAGTCCGCTGCCGACTCTGCAGCCACGACGCGGAAAGCAGCCACCGCTGCCCAAACCAGCGTGGACGCCCTCCGGCAGAAACTGCTCGCCATCGCCACCAATGCCAAGTCCGCAAAGGGCGAACTCGGTCAAGGGACATGGCTGAACGGCTCCATGCTGCAGCAGAACCAGAAGGTGGCAGACGAGCTGTGCAAGCTATCCGATGACGGCCTCATCCCCGGCAAAGGCAAGTTGTCCGCGAAGGACGTTGAGCGGCTGCGTTCCTATTTGACGTCCGTGCCATGCGAACCGACTGATGAGGACAGCAATCCCTCACCCGCGCTGAATACGCCCCCGGGCTTCAAAGAGCCTTTGGACGTTCGGCTTGGAGGCCAGTCAGCTGCTTGGGACGAGGTTCTTGCAGCCACCGACACCACCGCTGCCGACCAGGCAATCGGCCAGGCGTTCTCTGCATTGGAGACCACCTTCGACGACGCCGACACCAAACTCGAAGCGATCAAGACGGCCGTCAAGACGCTCGACGGCGCCGCAACAGGAAACGTCAACGGCACCAAACGGGGACTTGAGGCGCTGGATGCTGCACTCGCTGACGCGATTGACTCCTCC
Source organism: Paenarthrobacter sp. FR1 (assembly GCF_051106045.1). Lineage (NCBI taxonomy): Bacteria > Bacillati > Actinomycetota > Actinomycetes > Micrococcales > Micrococcaceae > Paenarthrobacter > Paenarthrobacter sp. FR1. The sequence goes on from NZ_JBPFSF010000007.1 coordinate 2,518, forward strand.
GGAACAGTGACCACCGCACTGGCGAAGTTGAAAGAGCAGCAGGACGGCCTTGGCGAAAAGATCAAGGATTCCCTGCGCGACGTTTCCGCCGAAACTGCTGCCGAGGTCTACAAAACCGTGGGCGAACAAGTACGTCAGGTTGCCGACATCGGCGATGCCAGCTCTGAAGCCGTGACCACAGCCTTCAACCGGTCCATTTCCGGGCTGAAGTCCACTTCGGACGATGTTGTGAAGGATGCCGAGGGAACGGTCAACAAACAGCGGGACGAGCTGTTGGGGCAGAGCGGTGACCTCACAGCCGCCCTGTCCAAGAGCACACAGTCCTCGCTGGACAACATCGCGTCCAGCACGTCCGGCTCCACCCGCGACGTCGAAGGTGCCAGCGCCCTTCTCGCCTCCAGCCTCAACAAAGTGATGCTGGATCTTGGCGACCGCGCGGTCAACGGCTCGGGCCTGCTCGGCTCCATGGCGACCAGCGCGGCCAAAGCGGATACCGCGGACTTCCAGTTGGCGTTGGCCTCCCAGAACGCTGAAGGCTACGCCAACATCCGCTCCCGCGATGTTGCAGGACTCCTGCTGCGCCAGGCCCAGTTCAAGGCCTCGCTCACTGCGGTGGATGAACTGCCGCCGTTCCAACTCGAGGTCCCTGCAGGTGCGACGTCACAGACGCTGTACACACTGAAGATCGGCGGCAACGCGTGAGCCCCCGGAACCGTCTCTTCGCCCTGATCGCTGCGGGAGCCGCCGTCGTAATTGCTGCTGCCGTGGTCTTGACCATCACGCTGAACCGCCCCGCGGAAGCTCCCCGGCCCGATCCTGTGGCCGCGACAGTACCAGTTGCCCTGAAGGCTGACGGCCTGCCGGCGGACTTTTCGATCGGCATCGTCATGACGTTCGGCCAGTCCGGCGAACCCGGTACCGAATACAACCGGGCAGCACAGGGTGCCGTGGTGGCGGCACAGCGTTTCGCCCAAGGCGGGGCAACAGTCGCCCTCCCCACCCACAACGACCGGGGGACGGAAGACGGCGCCCGCGCCGCCGTCGCTGCACTCGCCGAGCAGGGTGTGTCCGGTGTTGTCGTAGCCAGCACAGGGCCGCAAGCCCGTGCAGCCGCGAAGGCGGCTGAGGAACTCAACCTCCCGGTCATCTTGCCCTACAGCGAGGCGTCAGAACCGACCCAAACCACGTGGACTACTGGACCAACAGCAGCCTCTGTCCAGGCTGGCTTGGGGACCGCCCTTGCCGGCAAGAGCCGGGTGCTGCTGGTCAGCGACGGCGGCCAGGTCCCGGCGTCCGTCGCACCCGCGGACACGCTGGCACTGGATGGCTTCGCCGACGTGTCCGGTTTGGCCCAGGAAGCTGCCATCCGTACAGGCGACCAGCTTCGTCCGCCGTCCAAGGATGCGCCGGCTGATGCTGAGGGCACACGGATTGCCAACCCCGCAGACGCTGTTGTGGTGTCGGCGGCCACCCCGCAGCGCTTGGCACGGCTTGTACAGGCCCTCCAGTCACGCGACGTGTCAGTACCGCTGGTACTTCCCGACGGCGCCACCACCCCCGCGTTCGCATCCTCGCTTTCGGAGCTGGACGGCACTGCTTCGGGACAGCTGGTCAGCATTGCGCTGGCAACCGGCGACGCTGTCGCGCTCCAGCAGGACGCCCAAGGGCGGGGAATGTCCGCATTCCTCGCCGGCATCAGACTGGCTACCGGGAATCCGGAGATCAAGAACCTGACGGACGATACACCGTTCTCGGCGGACGCCTGGGCTGCGGACGCACGCAGCCATGACGCTGTGGTGGCCCTGGTCCGCGCAGGCGCCCTGGCCGGGAGCACCGATCCGTCGAAGGTGGCAGCGTCTCTTCGCACCATGTCCTTCGGTCCCGGAGAAGGCCTCGCCGGGCCCACGCTGGACTTCTCGCAATCGCAGGCGCTCACCGCTGAAGCAACCCCGGTGTACGCATCCCCTCAGGACCTCGGGCTCCGTCCAGCGGATGAGAACGCCCCGCGGCTTGTCTGGGTCCCGGCGCCAGTCAGCCCCTAACCAACCTTCCTGTCCCCGCGTCTGCAGGAACAGATCCACTAGAGGAGGAGCGCCCCGGTGCGTGTGCTGATCGACTTGGACGATCGTCGTTTTGAGTGCGAGGTTGCCCACGCTGCGCCCGCCATCACACTGTCCGACTTAGTGGAAGCCTCCGGGGGCCCCAGGGTTTCGCCTGACGAGCCGGTGTTCGTCAATGAGACAGAGGTCCGGGGTGCCACGCCACTCTCCGAACTGATTCTGCTGGAAGGCAGCCGCATCTCGCGAGCGCCCTGGCCTGTTCCGGACCGCGTACGTGGGTGGAGCCTGACGCTGGCCGGTGGTCAGCGCACCGGTGGTGTGGTGGAGGTTCCGCAGGGGCGCGACATGCTCATCGGCAGGTCTCCCCATGCCGATCTCAGTCTGCCTACTGAGAGCGCGTCGTGGGATCACTTCCGTCTTCGCCGCGAAGAGGACGGACTTCGGGTGGTGGATGGAGGCTCCACCAACGGCACCTTGGTCAACGGCGAGCCCGTGGGCGAGGACGGAGTCCTGGTCACTCAGACAGCCACCATCACGGCAGGCGGCACGGTCCTTCTCCTCCGACCAAACCTGGAGGAAACACCCGCCCCCGCCCCGGGGAGCCTGCACAACCTGACTCCGGCTTCAACCGCTCCCTTCAACAGACCACCGCGTCCCGGCCGCGCCCCGGCCGGCGATCCGTTGGTTCCTCCGAGCCGCAAGGACGTGCCGCCGGCCAACAAGTTCAGTTACATCACGGTTCTGGCGCCACTGGTCATGGCGGTTGCGATGGTGATGATCCTGAGGGACATGCGCTTCGCCATGTTCGCCATGCTGAGTCCCGTGATGGCGGTGGGCATGTGGTTCGAGCAGAAACGCCGCCACGCCCGCGGCCTCAAGGAAGAGGCAGAGCGCTTCGACGGGGCGCTCAAGGAGTTCGAGCAGCAGATCCGCAAGGCCGCCGAGGTGGAAACCGCCCGGAGACACCGGATGGTCCCCGATCCCGCCACGGTTGTACGTCGTCCTGCGCTCCCGGCTACCTCGCTGTGGCAACGCCGTGCGGACTCGGACGACTTCCTGGCCCTGCATGCCGGCACCGGTGATGTGCCGTGGAAGCCTGAAGTGGACCGGGCTGCAGGCTCGCGTCCGGACGAAAAAGTCAAGGAATCCCTCACCGCAGCCCGTCTCTTGGCCGCACCCGTGCTCGTGGACCTCACAGACGCCGGCGTGGTGGGCATCGTTGGCTCGCGGGACGGCGCTTTGGCCTTGGCCCGCTCCCTTGTAGCCCAGGCCGCGGTGCACGTTGGTCCGGCGGATCTGACAATCGGTGTTTTCTGTGACGCCGGCCGGGCCGATGAGTGGGAATGGGCCTCGTGGCTTCCCCATACCCGCCAAACGGGCAGCAGCACGGGCGAGCGATGGATGTGCGCGCACCGCGAGACGAGCCTGGCAATGCTGCGCGCCCTTAAGGACTCCGTGGAAGAACTGCCCACGCCGGCTCTTATGGTGGTCCTCGATTCCGATGTCCTCACTGAAGGCAGGGACGCCCCGGCCCGAGCACTGCTCGGCATGGGCCGTTCCGTCCCGGGAGGCCACATCAACCCGCAGCAGCGCCCACCCCGGGTGGCGGGCATCGTCATCGCCACGTCCGAAGAGCAATTGCCTGCGTCCTGCACCACCATCATCAGGGTGGGGACGGATGCTGCGGCCACCGTGGACCAGCCGGAAGACCTGACGCGCGTGGAGGACGTCATCCTGGCAGGCCTCGACCAAGAAGAGGCTCTGCGCTGTGCCACGCGCCTGGCGCATTTCGACGACCCGGAGCTCAGCGTCCCCGGGGCGTCCCTGCCCTCACTGGTCCGGCTGCCCGGTCTGCTGGGCTTCGAGCGCCCCGACGCGGCGACGATCCGCCGGCTGTGGCAGGCCCCCACCGGTGTCTCCACGCCAATAGGTACTGGCGAAAACGGGCCACTGACCCTGGACCTCGTCAAGGACGGCCCGCACGGCCTTGTGGGCGGCACCACCGGATCCGGAAAGTCCGAGTTCCTGCGCTCGCTCGTGGCCGGCCTCGCTGCCCGCAACGATCCGACCCGTCTCAACTTCATCCTGGTTGACTTCAAGGGTGGCGCCGCCTTCAAGGCCTGCGAACGCCTGCCGCACACCATCGGAACCATCTCCAACCTGGACGAACAGCTGGCAGACCGCGCCCTGATCGCTTTGGAAGCGGAGATGGAACGCCGCCAGCGGGTTTTCGCCGAGGCAGGCGAAGGCATCGACAACCTCAATGCCTACCTGGCCACGAACCCGGCCGAACCAATGCCACGCCTGCTGCTGGTGGTGGATGAATTCGCCATGCTGGCCAAGGATTTCCCGGACGTGCTCACCGCCCTCGTCAGCATCGGCGCTGTGGGCCGTACCTTGGGAGTCCATATGATCCTGGCGACGCAGCGGCCGGCTGGTGTGGTCAGCGACGACATCCTCGCAAACACCAACCTGCGGGTGGCGCTACGTGTCCAGAGCCGTGACGACTCCAACAACGTCATCGGCGTACCCGCCGCTTCTGCCATCGGCAGGGCGCAGATGGGCCGCGCCTTTGTAAAACTTGGCCAGGACGACATCACGCCGGTTCAGACCGCGCTGGTCACCGGTCAGGCACAGCTCGACGGCGGTCCCGCCGTCGATGTCCGCGACATCCGGCAGTTCGGGGTCCCCGCCCCGGCACCGGCAGTTCCGCGGTCCGCAGCAGTGGACGAGAATGATCTGGATCTCCTCATCGACGCCGTTGTGGAGGCCAATACCGAGGCCGGCTACGCTCCTCCGCGGCAGGTCTGGCCGAAGGCGTTGGGTGAGCGTGTGGAGCTGGACGGGTTCGCGGCGGAGGCCTCTCCGTCACACGCCCCTACCCCAGGGCGACCGACAGTGGGCCGCGTCCATGGGTCCGCCGTGATGGTGACCCTGCTGGACGAGCCAGAACTGCAGCGCCAGTCCGCAGCCGGATGGGACATGTCCGTGGGCAACCTGATGCTGATGGGTGTGGCAGGCTCCGGCACGAGCACCACTCTGGCGTCCATCGCGTTGACGCTTGCCAGGGAGGCAGATCCAACTGAACTGGATCTGATGATTCTGGACATGGGCTCCGGGGACCTTGAGATGCTGAAACGCCTGCCGCACACCGTGGCATACGTAGGAACGGGTGCCGGTGCCAAAGAGCAGCAAGCCCGATTCCTGCGCCATCTGAGCACTGAGCTGGAGAGCCGCCGCGCGGCACCGGGTACGCATCGCCGCATGGTGGTGCTGCTTGACGGCCTGGCATCCCTCCGTGACGAATTCCAGGACTTTGAAGGGCAGCAACTTCTGGGCCTGCTGTACCGCGCATACGCCGACGGCCCGGCGCTTGGCCTGTCCTTCGCCGTGACCACCACCCGTGCCAAAGCGGTTCCCTCCGTCATGAATGAAGTAACGCTTCAGAAGTGGCTCTTCCGGCTCGCCGATAACTACGACTACTCCTCGCTGGGCGTGCGGGCCAAGAATGTCCCCGCGGCACTCCCTGGGCGCTGCGTGGACCCTCGCACCTCCCTGCAAATGCACGTTGCCACTCCCGGAATCGGGTTGGAGGCCGCTGTGGATCGCGTCCGGCACAGCTGGGCAGATGCACCGGCGAAGACCACGGCGATCCGGAGCCTACCCACTGACGTCAGCATGGCGGATTTGGGAGTGAAGCCGCAACTGGAAACCGAGCCCTGGCACATCCCCGTGGGAATCCGCGAGACTGACCTCGCCCCCGCCTTCCTGGAAATCTATGAGGGCGAGCACGCCTTGATCGCCGGACCGGCCCGTTCGGGCAAGTCCACCTTGCTGCTGGCCCTGGCCGAGGCCGTTACTGGCGTAGCCACCTCCCGGGGTCCGGCCCAGGTCTGGGGGATCTGCGACCGCCGCTCGCCTTTGGCCACGGCCACCCTGGATCGGGTAGCCGTTGGCGCGGACGAGGTGCCGGCGCTGCTCGCTTCCCTGCGGATCGAGCGCGGCCCGGTGTTCCTGCTGATAGATGATGCCGAACGCTTCGAGGACACCGATCAGTCCATCGCCGGGATCGTGGCCTCCGGGCCGCCGGGGTTGTGTATCATCGCGGCCGGGCGGGCCACTGATCTGCGAGGACTGTACAGCCACTGGACCAAGACTGTCCGCAAATCGCGCCTGGGCGTGCTGCTCCAGCCGGACGTGAATTACGACGGCGAACTGCTGGGTGCCACCCTTCCGCGGAAGGCTCCCGTGGCGCTGACTGCCGGGCGCGGGTACATAGGGGTGGGCGGGCAAGTGTCGCTCATCCAGTCGGTAAGTCCCGGGAGCTGAGCCGACGGGAAGCAGGCGCCTTGCGCTGGATGGCTTTGGGGAATCAGATCGATAGCTTTGGAGAGTACGGACATGCAATTGGCACAGACGGGGCAGGCGCTCGGAGCGTCTTACCGCTTCGGCGAACGGGTGGGTTCCGGTGCTGTTGGCGAGGTCTGGACCGTCACTTCGACGGACGGCCGGACATTGGCGGCCAAAGTGTTGCGTCCGGAGCATGCCGATGATCCGTCCCTGGTGGAGAGGTTCGTCCGCGAGCGATCCGTGCTGTTGGGACTTCAGGACTCCCACATCGTCACCGTGCGGGACATGGTGGTTGAGGGTGAACGGCTGGCCATCGTCATGGACTACATCGCCGGCGGTTCGTTACGCGACATGGTCAAGGAAGCCGGACCGCTGGCACCCGAAGATGCCGTAAACATTGCCGCTGAAATCTTCGACGCCCTCGCATTCGCACATTCGCGAGGCGTAACGCATCGGGATATCAAGCCGGACAATGTGCTCCTCACCCGTCCGTGGTCCGAGCGTGAAACCGGGGACATCAGGGTTTCCGACTTCGGCATTTCCGATGTCGTAGGCGAGAAAATCCGCCAGACCACCGGACTCATCGGCACTCCGCAATACATGCCTCCCGAGCTCATCAGCCAAGGCCGGTCCGGACCTCCCGGCGATGTCTACTCCACGGGCGTCCTGCTGTACGAACTCCTTGCGGGAAGGACTCCGTTCGCAGGTCCCGGCACGGACTTCAGCGTTGCATACCGCCATGTTTCCGCACGTCCACCGCGCATTCCCGTGGACGACGCACTCTGGGGCATCCTCGATCAGCTGTTGTCCAAGGACCCTGCTTCCCGCCCAACTGCGCGTGAGGCTGCTTCGACGCTCCGGCGGCTGGCACCCGGTCTTGCCGGCAGCAGCCCGATCGCCCGGGGGGAGGCGCCCGAAGACTTCGACGACGTCGAGCGTCCCGCCACGGTGGTGCGTGGCGCCTTTACCGATGACGAACTCGCAGCCTTCGCGGCGGCCCCGGCTGCCGGCGTCGATGCCGTGGTTCCGGACCTCGGGCAGGCCGGCAGCGCAACCATCGCCCGCCCCATGCCCCGCCGCGAAATGCGGCCCCCGGCGGAGGAGTCGAAAAAGGAGAAGGATGCGACTCCGTTTTGGCGGACCCGCAAAGCGCTGCTCCTTGCCGGTGGTGCGGTCCTACTGATCGTGGCGATGGTTGTGGGCTTTGTTCTTTTGTCCCCCACCACCCAGCAGGCCGCGCCCACGCCTCCCGGACAGCAGTTGTCAGCGCAGTTGCAAGACCCAGCCCTACCCACTGGACTCACCATTTCCCGGAGTGCCACGTACGAGCCGTCGTCCGGCCAGGTCCGTTTGACAGTGTCCTACGCGGCACAGAAAGCGCCGTTGTCCGGTGAGTTCCTTGAGGTCATCCCGGGGTTGGCTGATGGAGAAGCATGCCCGGCCGTGACGTGGGATGGCGGCACCGCGGGCCGCAACCAGGCGTCCATCACAGGTGTGGATGTTGCGTGCGGATGGAAACTGTCCGGCGTGGAGATCCCCGCTGGAGGATCAGTGCAGCTGACCGCCAAGGTTCCGGTGGCTCCCGCAGACCAGAAGGCAATGGACTCGTGGCTGCGCGCCGGGTCCGAGGCAACCGCGGCCGCCACTCAGGACCCTGCAGTCAAAGGCACCGCGTATCCCGTCCAACGCCTGAAGGGTGTGGAGGTGCGGATGCCTGCCCGGGTGGTCACGCCCAGCCCCTTGAAAATCACCTTGGTTCCGGTGTGGGCCGGCGGAGCCGATGAACTCAATCCGCTGTACGTCAGTCCTGCGTCCGGCAAACCCTCGCAAATGCTCGCCTCCGTAACCGGCGGCGAGAAGGGGGTGCGGTTCGCTGACGGCTGCGGCGGTGCTTTGGCAGTGGACAGCTCAGGGCTCACGGTGACGGCCTTGCAGATCACGCCACAATGCACGGTGCGGGCCAGCGTCGGAAACTTCACTGAGCTTCAGTCGCCGCCGTTCGGCATCACATCGCGGGAGAACTCGGGCGACTAGGTCTCCGGTTGCCGAGGGACCTCAACACTTTCGAGCGCTGAAGGAGACGGGACCTAACCCTTCCGCGCAGCCAAGAGTAGATTAATCACGGATGCCGTCAGACACCCCCTGAACCTGCGGACCGTGGAGGCAACAGTGGCCATACTAGCGGGCAAAAGCACGGATTATGCGTTCGTCACTGTATGGCGGGTGGCAGGCACTCGTGAAGAAGTGGTCGGCGTCCTTGGCAACGCCACGACCCTCAAGCAATGGTGGCCCTCGGTCTACCTCTCGGTGACACCTGTAGCCCAGGGCGGCCCCGACGGCGTGGGCGCCTCCTTCGACCTGCATACCAAGGGCTGGCTCCCGTACACGCTGCGCTGGCGGCTCACCATCACCGAACCGGTCACGCTTAACGGCTTCGCACTGACAGCCCAAGGGGACCTCAACGGGACCGGCCGCTGGACCTTCGATGCCGACGGCCCGGAGGTTGTCATCACCTACGACTGGCGGGTCAGTGCCGCGAAGCCCCTCCTCAGACGGTTGAGTTGGCTCCTCAAGCCTGCCTTCTCCGCCAATCACCAATGGGCCATGGCGCGCGGTGAGGAGAGCCTCAAACTTGAGCTCCGCCGTCGACGTTCCGGAGCTGCAGCGAAGGTACCCGAGCCACCGAAAGCCACCTTCGTGCGGACTTCGAGGGGTTAGCACTCACCTTGCGTCGCACGTATCCACATAGGACCCATCCGAGGACGGGCCGGCACCGAACTCCCGATAGAATCAAAACGCTGACAATCCGGCAGCAGTCACAGAGATGGGGGGGGACCCGTGCGCACATCGCAGTCCAGGGCGCCCTTCCATGCGCTGCGGTCCGGCGCGATCTCATTGGTGGTGGTGCTTCTTGCCGCCGGAGCCCACGTCGCTGGTGGCGGCGTACTCCCCACGGCACCGGTCCTGTTGGCACTCATTGCCCTGACGGCGCTGGCCACAACACTGGCCACGCGGTTCAAGCTGAACGTCGTGACCATGGCCGCGCTCCTGGGCGCAGGACAACTCGCCCTGCATGAAGCCTTCAGTGCCCTGGGGCCAGTTACTGCCAGCACGCAAGGTCCAGCCCATCACCTGGCCAACGAGTCACTAAGCCCGGCGCTCCATGCCGCCACCGAACACACGCATGAACTCGGCACCACCTTCGGCGCCTTGATGGTGCTGAGCCACGTCATTGCCACTCTCGGTTCGGCGGTCGTCCTGGCCAAGGGCGAGGATGCGCTGTGGCAGCTGGCCGCGTGGCTGCGTCCGCTGGTCGCCCTGCCCACGTTGTTGTTCAGGCCCGACGCCGGCACCTCGGCTGTGGCTGTCGCCGCACCCGCCGTTTTCATCCCCCGCCCTTGGCGGAACCTCAGGCAAGACAGCCGGCGCGGCCCGCCCGCCGCCGTCGTACTTCCCTAGTTCCGCCCGGCACCAAAGCTGCAAAGCACCAAAGCTGCAAAGCCAGCACAAGCCTTTGCAAGGTGACGGGCCCAAACCCGTACCCCCGCGCCCTCATTTGGCGCCCCCGAAAGGCAATCCCATGAAGAAGTCCTCGCTCCGTCGCACCCTGTCCGCCACCGCCGTTGCCGGTGGAACCGCAGCCCTGATGATGGCCGGCATCGCCGGCGCGTCAGCGCACGTTTCCGTCGATCCCAACAAGACCGCGGCGAACTCGTATGCGCTGCTGACCTTCGGTGTACCCCACGGCTGCGGCACATCCGGCACCACAAAAGTGGCCATCAGCCTTCCCGAGGAACTGACCGACGCAACCCCCACCGTGAACGCCAACTGGACGGTGGAGAAAGTCACAGAGAACCTGCCTGAACCCAAGAAGCTGGAAGACGGCACATCCATCACCAAGCGCACCAGCCAGATCGTGTACACGGCCAAGGCGCCACTGGATCCGCACATGCGCGATGCCTTGGTCCTCTCGGTAAAGCTGCCGGACGCCGCCGGTAAGACCATCTATTTCCCCACGTACCAGACCTGCGAAACGGGCAAGACGGACTGGATCGAGATCCCCAAGGATGGCCAGAGCGAGGATGACCTGAAGTCGCCGGCGCCGGCCATCGCCATCACCCCGGCCGACGCAGCGGGCGACCACCACGCGGCATCCACCGTGTCCACGGTGCAGGCGGCTGCCGTCACCGACGACGGGTCGCAGGCCCGGAGCTGGGCCGGCCTGATCGCGGGCATCGCGGGCCTTGGGCTCGGTGGCGCGGCGTTCTTCCGCAGCCGCTCCGCCAAGCCTGCCCCGGCCAAGGCCACCACCAAGTAGCAGAGGAAGGTTGGGCGCCCGGAAGATCACGATCCGGGCGCCAATCCGCCGTCACGGCCGTGGCTGAATTGACTCGCGTCACACGCGCCGCAAGGCTGGTGCCCATGTGGACTCAGCGCATCAAAACCGGCCTTGTGACGACGACGGCAGCCGCTTCACTGCTGCTTCTTGCAGCGTGTGGGCCAAGCCCCAGCCCTTCAGGAACCAGCAGCGCACCGCCGACTTCTTCATCCCCGTCGGCATCGGCCTCTCCTTCTGAAACGGCCACCACGCAACCATCACCGTCCGCAACGGCAACGTCGGCAGCGCCCGCCGCTCCAGCCCTGTGCAAGGCGGCGTCGCTGACAGCGGCCACCGATGCGACCGGCGGCGGCGCAGCAGGCAGCATCTACGAGAAGTTGATCCTGACCAACTCCGGGACCACGCCGTGCGTACTGGAAGGCTTCGCCGGCGTCTCCCTGACCGCCGATTCCAGTGGCGAACCCATCGGCGAACCGGCGACCCGCGAAACCACCACCCCGGTCACCAAAATTGAGCTGGCACCGGGCAAGTCTGCCTGGGCCGAAATCCGGTACACGCAAGCCGGTAACTACGGCGATTGCACCAAGGTCCCTGCAGCAGGATTCCGGATCTACCCGCCGAACGACACAGCGTCGCTCTTCGTCGCCGAACCTCACGACGCGTGCAGCAATGCCGGCATCAAGCTCCTGACCATCACCGCTTTCCAGGCCGTTTGACCTTCGGCCCACGGCTCCGGCTTATTCTGTCGGGGCCGTGGGGCATGATGGAGGGATGCAGGAGCCGCAGGCGCCGGATGGCGCCATCAGCCGTTTCAGCCAGGCAACCAGGGAATGGTTCCTCGGCGCTTTCTCCGAGCCCACGCCCGCCCAGGACGGCGCCTGGAACGCGATCTCCTCGGGCTCGCATGCCCTTGTTGTGGCGCCCACTGGTTCGGGTAAGACCCTCGCTGCCTTCCTCTGGGCACTGGACAGGCTGCATGCCAGGCCGACCGACACGCTGCCGGGGCTCGAGACAGTGCCAGCCAACGGGAAGGGCCGAGCCAAACGCCCCAAGACCAAAACCCGCGTCCTCTATATCTCGCCGCTGAAGGCGCTGGGCGTGGACGTTGAGCGCAACCTCCGTGCGCCCCTGATCGGCATCACCCAAACCGCCAAGCGGCTGGGGTTACCGGCACCGCTGGTGACGGTGGGTGTCCGCTCCGGAGATACGACGGCGGCAGATCGCCGAACGCTGTTGACCAACCCACCGGATATCCTCATTACCACCCCGGAATCCCTGTTCCTTATGCTGACGTCCCGCGCCCGGGAAACCCTCAGCGAAGTAGACACGATCATCATTGATGAGGTTCACGCTGTCGCGGGAACCAAGCGCGGCGCACACTTGGCCGTCTCCTTGGAACGGCTCGACGCCCTCCTGCCCAAGCCGGCACAGCGCATTGGACTGTCGGCCACGGTGCAGCCGCGCGAACTCGTGGCACAGTTCCTGGCTGGACAGGCTCCTGTGGAGATTGTCGCTCCGCCGTCCAAGAAGAACTGGAACCTCACCGTCACTGTGCCTGTAGAGGACATGTCGGACCTGCAGGGTGCTGCCGGCGCGTTCGATTCCGGCCCGGCCTCCGGGTTGCAGCCCCAGGCGTCCATCTGGCCGCATGTGGAGGAACAGATCGTCGATCTGGTCCTGTCCAAGCAGTCCACCATCGTTTTCGCCAACTCCCGTCGACTCTCTGAGCGCCTGACCGCCCGGTTGAACGAAATCTATGCCGAACGCCAACTGATGGCGGTGGGCGGTGGCGAGTGGGCTTCCCCCGAGTCGAACGCCGGCGTTCCGGCGCCAGCCGTCCCCGCCTCCACGGCAACGCCAGCACACATGATGGCCCAGGCCGGCAGCACCACTGGTGCGGACCCCGTGCTGGCCCGCGCGCACCACGGTTCGGTCTCCAAGGACCAACGGGCCATGATCGAGGACGACCTCAAGTCCGGCCGGCTGCGCTGCGTGGTTGCTACCTCATCCCTGGAACTGGGCATCGACATGGGAGCCGTGGACCTGGTGGTCCAGGTGGAGTCGCCTCCCTCGGTGGCCAGCGGCCTCCAGCGTGTGGGGCGTGCCGGTCACCAGGTGGGCGAAATCTCCGAGGGCGTGCTGTTCCCCAAGCATCGCGCTGATCTTCTCCACACCAGCGTCACCGTGGAACGCATGCTCAGCGGGCAGATCGAGCGCCTGAGCATCCCTGCCAATCCGTTGGACATCCTGGCCCAACAAACCGTGGCGGCCACGGCATTGGGCAGCATTGACGTGGAGGACTGGTTCAGCACGGTGCGGCGGTCGGCTCCATTTGCGAGCCTGCCCCGCTCAGCGTTCGAGGCAACCTTGGATCTGTTGGCCGGACGCTATCCCTCGGACGAATTCGCAGAACTCAGGCCCCGCATCATCTGGGACCGGCACGCTGGAACCATCGAAGGCCGGCCCGGCGCCCAACGCCTGGCTGTCACCTCTGGTGGCACCATCCCGGACCGTGGGTTGTTCGGCGTGTACATCATCGGCACAGAAGTTGAGGGCTCGTCCTCCCCGGCCAGTACGGACGGCAGTGAACCCACAGCCTCTGCCCGCGCCGCCAAGGGTGGTCGCCGGGTTGGTGAACTGGATGAAGAGATGGTCTACGAGTCCCGGGTAGGCGATGTCTTCGCGCTCGGTGCCACCAGCTGGAAGATCGAGGACATCACCCATGATCGCGTCCTGGTGTCCCCCGCTTTCGGCCAACCCGGCAAACTTCCGTTCTGGAAGGGTGATTCCCTCGGCCGGCCCGTGGATCTGGGGCGCGCCTTGGGTGCCTTCATTCGGGAACTTTCGGCTGCCGACGAGGCTCCAGCCATGGAGCGCTGCCAAGCCAGTGGATTGGACGCCTTCGCCGCGAGCAACCTGCTCCAGTACCTCCGGGAGCAAAAAGAAGCCACGGAGATCGTCCCCAGTGACCGGACCCTGGTGGTGGAGCGATTCCACGATGAACTCGGAGACTGGCGAGTGGTCCTGCACAGTCCCTTCGGCATGCCGGTCCACGCCCCGTGGGCCCTCGCCGTGGGGCAGCGCCTCCAGCAGCGCTACGGCCTGGACGGCTCGGCCATGGCGGCTGACGACGGGATCGTCCTGCGCGTGCCCATGATGGAAGACGAACCACCCGGAGCTGAGCTCTTCCTCTTCGACCCCGAGGAACTCGAGCAAATCGTCACGGCAGAGGTCGGTGGCAGCGCCCTGTTCGCCTCAAGGTTCCGCGAGTGCGCCGCCAGGGCCCTGCTCCTCCCCCGCCAGAATCCCGCCAAGCGCCAACCCCTGTGGCAGCAGCGCCAGCGCTCTGCCCAGTTGCTGGATGTCGCCCGGAAGTACCCGTCGTTCCCCATCGTGCTCGAAACGGTGCGCGAATGTCTTCAAGACGTCTACGATCTGCCCGCGCTGAAAGACATTGCGGCATCCGTTGAGCGGCGTGAACTTCGGATCGTGGAGACCACCACCCAGCAGCCGTCCCCCTTCGCTAAGTCATTGCTGTTCGGGTACGTGGCCCAGTTCCTCTACGAGGGCGATTCCCCCCTGGCCGAGCGGCGGGCCGCCGCGCTGGCCTTGGACTCGACGCTCCTCAACGAACTCCTGGGCCGCGTGGAACTTCGCGAACTCCTGGACGCAGCGGTCATCGATTCCACCGAACGGGAGCTGCAGCGCCTCGCCCCGGACCGAAGAGTTCGTGGGATGGAGGGGGTGGCGGATCTCCTGCGGCTGCTCGGACCACTCAGCGTTGAAGAGGTGGCTGAGCGGCTCGAGGGTGCCCAGCAGCCGGATACAAGCACGCAGCCCGACGCTCCGGAACAGCTCGACGCGACCGAGCAGATGGAGGACACGCCCCCGACCGCACCACCGGGCAGCATCCTCGACGCCGGAGCCCACCTCGCAGCCCTGCAGAAAGCCAATCGTGCGCTCAAGGTGACCATCGGCGGCGTCGAGCGTTTTGCGGCCATTGAGGACGCGGCCCGGTTGCGCGACGCTATCGGCGTACCGCTGCCCATGGGTGTTCCGCTCGCCTTCATCGAACCGGTCAGCGACCCCTTGGGCGATCTCGTTTCCCGCTACGCCCGAACCCACGGGCCCTTCACGGCAGCTGAGGCAGCGGCAAGGCTGGGACTAGGTGTCGCCGTCGTCAATACCGCCCTGAAACGCCTGGCTGGGGATGGCCGCGTAGTGGAAGGCGAGTTCCGGCCACACGCTGTCGCGGAGCAACCCACTGAGGCTGCTGAACCGGAACTTATGACCCTTGACGCTCCGCCGTCCAGCGAGTGGTGCGATGCCGAGGTCCTCAGAAAGCTCCGGCGACGTTCGCTCGCAGCGCTGCGAGCGGAAGTGGAACCCGTGGACACGGCGGCCTACGGGCGGTTCCTGCCTGCGTGGCAGAACGTGACCGCCCCCGGGAAGTCCCGCAGCCAGGCGCTGCGCGGACTCGACGGCATCATCACGGCCGTGGACCAACTCTCCGGTGTGCCTATCCCGGCCTCCGCTTGGGAACCGCTGGTGTTGGCAAGCCGGGTGGCGGACTACAAACCGGCCATGCTGGACGAGCTGATGGCTGCAGGGGAACTGCTGTGGTCCGGTGCGGGGTCGTTGCCGGGGAACGACGGCTGGATCAGCCTGCACGTGGCCGATTCCGCAGAACTGACCCTCAATCCCGCCCCTGACTTTGAACCGGGCGACGCGCAGCAGCGGCTCCTTGAGCACTTCAGTGCCGGGGGCGGCTACTTCTTCCGGCAACTTACCGAAGTGGCAGGCGGCATGGATGCAGTGCTCAGCGACGACGCCGTCGTTACGGCCCTGTGGGACCTGGTGTGGGCCGGCCGCGTCACCGGCGATACCTTCGCCCCCGTGCGGGCCATGATCTCCGGCGGCAAGACGGCCCACCGGCAAGTTGCCAAGGCCCCCAGGGCGAGGACTCCGCGGATGAGCAGGCTTGGCCGCTCGCACGGAACCGGGTTGCTGGGTTCGCCCGGTCTCACCGGCGGACGGTACGGCTCAGTGAGCGGCGGCATCGCACCCGCACCACCGTCGGCTGTGGGCCGGTGGTCTGCGCTGCCTGCGCCCGAACTGGACCCCACCATCCATGCCCGAGGCACGGCTGAACTCCTGCTGGACAGGTACGGCGTGCTCACCCGCGGTTCGGTCATGGCAGAGAACATCATTGGGGGCTTCGGGCTGATGTACAAAGTCCTGGCCCGGCTCGAAGAGGCTGGCCGGTGCCGCCGTGGTTACTTCATAGAGCACCTCGGAGCGGCCCAGTTCGCCGTTCCCGCGACGGTGGACCGGCTGAGGTCCTTCACGGAAGACGCCCGCATCTCCAAGGCGGAGCCGTCGGCGTTGGCGCTGGCGGCAACAGACCCTGCCAATCCCTACGGCGCCGCACTCCCCTGGCCCGCGCTGTCCGTGGACGCCGGATCGGGGCACCGTCCGGGGCGGAAGGCAGGGGCGCTGGTGGTGATGGTCGACGGCGCGTTGGTCCTTTACGTGGAACGCGGCGGAAAGACGCTGCTCACCTTCAGCCAGGACGAGGCAGTGCTGGCAGTTGCTGCCCAAGCGTTGGTTGATGTGGTGCGGCGCGGTGCCGTGGACAAGCTCTTCATGGAGAAGGTCAACGGCCACGATCTCCTTGAGACACCGATTGCTGTTGCCTTGGCCGCCGCGGGCGCGTACTCAACACCGAAGGGACTCCGGATCCGTGCCTGAAGGCGATTCCATCTGGCGGGCCGCGTCACGCTTGAACCAGGCGTTGGCAGGAAAAATCATCACCGCTTCGGACTTCCGCGTGCCACGTTTCGCCACGCTCAACCTGGCGGGCTGGACCATCACCGAGGTGGTGCCCCGGGGCAAGCACCTTCTGATGCGCTTGGCGGGACCCGTTGATGAGGAGCCCGGCGCCAGCAGGAAACCCCGTGCCCTGACCATCCACTCCCACCTGAAAATGGAAGGCAACTGGATGATCTACCAGCCCGGTGGTCGTTGGACCAAGCCCGGCCACACGGCACGATGTGTCCTTCGGACGAGTACCGCCGACGCCGTCGGATTCTCGTTGGGCATCCTGGAAGTAGTGCCCACGGCGGAGGAAGACAAGGTGGTAGGACACTTGGGGCCGGACCTCCTCGGCCCGGACTGGGACGAAGAGGAAGCACTCCGCAGACTCCGGGCCGAGCCGGATGTTACGGTCGGCTTCGCATGGCTGGACCAGCGGAAACTGGCAGGGATCGGCAACATCTACCGCTGCGAGGCCTGTTTCCTGTCCGGCATCCACCCGGCCCTGCCACTCGGAGACGTCCCGGATCTGGCCAAGACGGTCAATGACGCCAAACGCCTATTGGGCGAAAACCTTGGACCTGGCCGCCGCACCACACTGGGCCCACGAGCCCTGCGTCCCGGGTACTGGGTTTACGGCCGGGAACGCCAACCATGCAGGCGGTGCGGTGCCACGATCCGCCGTGGCCTGCTGGCCGGCCCGGATGGAACCGAGGAACGGGACATCTACTTTTGCCCGCGTTGCCAACCGGCTCCCTCTCCCTAGGCGCCGCTAGGCGGCGGTTGCGGCCTCCACGGCTTCCGTGGGGGCCGTTCCCTTTGACCGTTCCGGCACCATGAATTTCGGCAGCAGGACCTGCACGATGGGCCCGATCGCGAGGGCGTACACCACAGTGCCCACGCCCACGGACCCGCCCAGGAGGAAGCCCACGGCCAGGACAACCACTTCGATGCCGGTACGAACCAGCCGCACGGACCAACCTGTCCGCCGAACCAGGCCCGTCATGAGCCCGTCCCGGGCACCGGCGCCCAAGCGGGCACCGATGTAGCAGGCGGAGGCGATGCCGTTGAGGATCACGGCCCCGGCCAACATGGCGATCTGTCCGCCGAGGTGGGAGAACTCCGGAATGAGCCAAAGGCCGAGGTCGGCGAACAGGCCCACCAGCACTGCGTTGGCGATGGTCCCGATGCCTGGCATCTGCCGCAAGGGGATCCATAGGAGGAGAACCAGGAAGCTGACCGCGATCACCACAACGCCGATGCTGAACCCGGTTTTTTCGGACACCCCTTGGTGGAACACATCCCAGGGGTCCAAGCCAAGGCCGGCCCGGATGAACATGGCCAAGGAGATGCCATACATTGCGAGGCCGATCAGGAGTTGTGTGATTCTTCGGGTCATCATGAACTACATCTTCCAAGAAAACTGGCCTTGTATTCCATAGCCAGTTTGGAATACTGGTCTTATGCCCGGCTCATTGAATCCCACAGCACTCGTCCGCCTTCTGGGCTCCTGGAACTCCGGTGCCCTGCCCGCTTACCGCGAGTTGGCCGACGTCGTACGTTTGCTGGTGATGGATGGCCGCATCCCGCTGGACGTCGCTCTGCCCAGCGAGCGGTCGCTGGCGCAGACACTTGGCCTCAGCCGGACCACCGTTACCGCAGCCTATGCGAACCTGCGTGAGCAGGGCTTCCTCACCGCCGGTCAAGGCAGCCGGGGCCGGACTTGCATTCCGCACCGTACCGCGCCCGCCAGCATGCCGGGCCTCGCCGCCCCGGAGGGGCTCCTGGATCTGGCGTACGCGTCGTTGTCCGCAGCGGGCGAGGTAGTGCACCGGGCCTTCGCGGACGCCCTGACCGAACTGCCTGCACTCCTGCCGGGATTCGGATACGACGCAGTGGGAGTGCCGGCCCTTCGCGAAGCAATCGCCCACAAGTACACCGCGGAGGGGGTCCCCACCACACCCGAGCAGGTCCTGGTCACCTCCGGCGCGCAGCATGCCCTCAACATCGTGCTGCGCACCCTCGCCGGCAAGCAGGACCGGGTGATGGTGGAGCATCCCACCTACCCCAACGCCCTGGACGCGATCCGCGCCGCAGGATGCAAACCCCTGCCTGTTGCACTGCCCGCCGGCACATCACCGGCTTGGGACATCGATGCCATGGTGGCCCTGATGAACCACCAACGGCCCGCCATGGCCTACCTCGTTCCGGACTTCCACAACCCCACCGGGCGCATCATGTCAGATTTACAGCGCCGACGGCTGGTGCGCGCAGCCGCTTCCGCGGGCACGGTACTGGTGGTTGATGAGACATTGCGGGGGTTGAACCTCGACGGCGTCCGTACCGCGCCGATGTCGACCTTCGGTTCCGCGGTGGTTTCGATAGGGTCGCTGAGCAAGTCCCACTGGGCGGGCCTGCGGACCGGTTGGATCCGGGCAGATGAGGACCTGGTTGCCCGCTTTGTCGCAACGCGGACCGTCATGGACCTGGGTGGTCCCGTAGTTGAGCAACTGGCCGCGGCGCGCCTGGTCAGATCCTTCGCCGAGCCGTTGGACGCCCGGCTTGAGGAGCTCCGGCACAATCGGGAATCGCTATTCGGACTGCTGGCTGAGCATCTGCCGGAATGGGAGCTGGAGCGCCCGCGGGGCGGGCTCACGGTGTGGTGCCGCCTGCCCTCACCGTGCAGCACGGCCCTAACGGTGCTCGCGCCGGACTTCGGGGTTCGACTGGCGGCCGGACCCCGCTTCGGAGTGGGGGGTGCCTTTGAGCACTACATGCGCGTGCCCTACACGCTGCCACCAGCCCAGCTGGAATTGGCCGTCCGCGCGCTCCGTGCCGCCCAGGACAAGCTGGATGCCTCGCCCCAACTCCGCCGGACCCTCAAGACTGAGCGGCCCGCCGCCGTCGCGGTCGCCTAACATCCCAACTAACTGGCATTAGTGGTTGTTCTGAGCGCTGAGAACAACCACTATTGTCAGCTACTTGGCAGACTCGCGCGCGGCCGAACCCATGCGCTGTTTCGCAGTATTGCTGCCGGGCCCTACGGGAACGTGCGAGGTTGCCTTGGCCAGGCCAAACAGCGGCATGCCGTTGTACACCACCTCAATTCCCGACGCCGGCACCTGGTACGTCTCGTGCCACACGCCAACGTCTCCGCTGCCGGCGATCTCCTTCATGAACTTCCGCCACGGACCCAGATGCGGTGAATCCCTGTCCGCGGCGAAGCGCCTCAAGTGCTCCGGGCTTTCCCAGTAGCTGAGCAGGACGGTGGTCCGCCCAAACCACTGCTCGCTGCCCAGCAGGCCCGCCTCCGGATTCGCGGCGAGGTGCTGCATCATCTTGGGCATTGCCGACGCCACTTTTGCTACGCGGCCCGTCTTCCACCACCGATTGGCCCGCATCCCGATGAGGAAGACGGTCACTGTGTCGCGCCCGATGTCCGCGGTGAACCGTCCGGGGAAGATCTCCTGTGCCATGTGAATCCTTCGATTGGGGAACCGCCAAGTTCCTGTGGTGAGGTTTTATAACGTTGTTATGAAACAATGTTATGAAACACTTGGAGGCATGGCAAGACCCATCGTTCATGATCAGCACGTCCAGCAGCGGCTTCTGGCCGTCACGGCCGAACTCGTGGACCGCGAGGGACCGGCACGCGTGACTCTCCGCGACGTCGCTGCCGCTGCGGACACGTCCACCACGGCGATCTACTCGCTGTTCGGCGGGAAAGCACAACTGTTGACGGCCGCCGTCGACCACGGTTTCCGGTCCTTCGGCGAATCCCAACGGGAGGCCGCCACCGGCGGGCTCTTGGAACTCGGCCGGGCGTACCGCGTTTGGGCACTGGAGCATCCGGCCCTCTACCGCCTCATGTTTGGCGGCGCTTTGGCTGCCTATATTGATTGCAGTCCGACGCCGGAAGTCGCCTCCGACTCGATGCTCCCCCTGGTGGAGGCCGTCACCGCAGCACAGGCGGCGGGGCGGCTCCGGACCGACGACCCCGCAGTGGTGGCGATGGCCATCTGGGGCCAGGTGCACGGGCTGGTTGCTTTGGAGTTGGCCCAGATGAACCACCCCGCAACGGACTGGCCGGGAATCTACGAAGCCGCGCTCGAGTCCGTGGCGCGCGCTTGGGCCCCTTAAACGGAAACTGACTGGCATTAGTGGTTGTTCTCAGCGCTGAAAACAACCACTAATGCCAGCCAGTTGGGCGAGTACCCCTTACGCGTACACCTTCTCCAGGAACCCGGTCCACGCCTTCGCCGTGAGTTCGGAATCCCCCGAGCCACTGAAGTCGTGCACCGTCATGCCCACGGGTGCCCCGAACGCGTTCCGGCCAAAGAAGCGGTAGAGCGTGTCCGACGTCCGCAGCCCAAGGAAGTTCTCGTTGGAGAAGTCCACCTCGCCGCTCAGCCGCCCCACGCCGTCGAGCTCCACCTCAAAAGCCGAGCCAGCAGCGACGCCGTCCACCCCCAAAGCCTGCTTCAGCTGCACAAATCCACCGGGCGTCTGCGACGAAGCAGGCGACTGGATGTCCGTGAATACCACTGGCTTGCCGTCGAAATGCTGCAGGTACTGGCCCAGCGTATGGAGGTAGAACTCGGTGTGCTTGCTGGCGCCGTCGTACTGCTCGTCCCAGTTGTCAGCGAAGATCCCACTGTGGACGTAATGCAGCTTGGCGCGGCCGCCTTCCGCAGGTTCCAGGACGTGTTCCAGCTGGTTGAACCAGCCGTCCGGACCGTCCATCCGGGACACCAGATGACCCGGGTATTCCTGGACCGTTTTCACGTCCGGCCACTGATCAGTGGGGAACATCCACGCCGGCGTACCCTTGGTGACCGCTTCCCACACTCGCTCCGGAGTGCCGGGCAGTTCGGTGTCCGCGACGATTTCGAATTTACGGTTGTCAGTCATTGTTGTGGTCCTTTTCTGCTGTGACTTCAGTTGAAGGGGTCTTGAGTGCGGGGTGAAGTACGACGACGAGCCGGTGCTTTCGTGCGCCGCCCGCCGCTGCGGCAGCACCGTCGTCGTGGTACTTATCCACGAGCTGCGTCACCGCTACGCCGAGCTCTTCGGCGAACGCTGCGCGTTCTGAGGCGGAGCGGAACGTGATCTCGCCGTCGATAGCGAAACTGGCCAGCTTCTTCTTGGCCACGGCAGCGCCCGCGATGAGCTTGCCCACCTCCTGTACTGTCCGGGAGGCCAGCGAGAGGAGCCAGAAAGCGGAGAACCGGTCCGAGAAACGCCGCGGGTCCGGCGCCACGGACGCCAACGCCCCCGGCGAGATGAGGTAGGAGGCCGCCGTCGCCTGCAGGACGCGCTCGGTAACGTTGCCCTTCCTGCGCTCCTCCACCAATGCCACCAGGCCGTGGCGCTCCAGGGCTTTGAGGTGGTAGTTCACCTTTTGGCGGGGCAGCCCAACTTTGGTGGCCAGTTGCGTGGCCGACGCGGGTACAGCGAGTTCCTGGAGGATGCGGGTGCGGATGGGGTCCAACGACGCTTCCGCCGCAGCCGGGTCCTCAATCACTTCGATGTCCAACATGCTTCCAGTATGGCTACCGACAACTTTTATTGTCAAGAACTTTTTTATGTTCGGAAGCTGCATCTGTTGTGGGGCCTCTTCTGCGCGCTTTCAGCCACGAATTGGACGCAAAGCAGGCCTCACAACGCAGGCAAAGTAGAATCATTCGGTGATGCAATCCCCCCTCCCCGTGCGCGACGGCGTGAACGCCACTCGCCTGCGCCTGCCGGACGAGGGCCCATGGACCACCGCCATGGACTACATGATGCACCGCTGGGGACACATCGATCCCCAGGGCATCGAGGACCGGTTCGACGCCGGCGAAATCGTGGGCGAAGGCGGTGTGCCGCTGGACCGCAGCACTAAGCTGGAGGACCACACCTTCATCTGGTACTACCGCACCCTCCCGCCGGAGACGCGGTTGCCGGTGGAGATCAACATCCTGCACCAGGACGAGCACATCCTGGTGGTGGACAAGCCGCACTTCCTCCCCACCACGCCCGGCGGCACGTACATCCAAGAGTCAGCCCTGGTCCGGCTCCGGAACCTGCTGGATCTCCCGGACCTCATCCCCATGCACCGCCTGGACCGCATGACCGCCGGCCTGCTGCTGCTCTCCACCAACCCGGAAACGCGCGGCAAGTACCAAGTGCTCTTCGAGAAACGCCAGGTCCGGAAGGAATACGAGTGCGTGTCCGCCGCGGCACCGGCGGCAGGTTTTCCCGCCGTCGAATTTCCCGCCACCGTCCGCAACCGGATGACCAAGTCCCGCAGCTACCTGCTGGCCGAAGTCATCGACGGCGAACCGAATGCGGAGACGCGCATTGAACAGACAAGAACGTTCGACGCCGGCACTCACCAGCGCGCGCTCTACCGCTTGGAGCCGCACACGGGTAAGACGCACCAGCTCCGGGTGCACATGGCCTCGCTCGGGCTGGGTATCGTCAACGATGCCTTCTACCCGGATCTGCTGGACAAGGCCCCGGACGACTACGGCAAGCCACTCCAGCTGCTGGCGCGCGGCATCACGTTCGTGGACCCCATCACCAAGCAGCCCGTTGAATACCGGAGCCAGCTCGAGCTCAGCGAAGCCCACGGCTGACCTTCCGCCGGTCAGGATTCAAACACGGACCGGAAGACCGCTGTGGTCTCCTCCGAAAACAGCACGAACTCCACCACCTCCAGCAGGCTGTCCGGAGCGGCCCCTACAGACGCTGACGACGAGAAGGACCTCACGACGTCGAACGCTTTTTCGGCAACCTGACGGGCGTCCCAACCGTAGATTCCGGCGCTGATCGCCGGGAACGCGAGGGAGCGCGCACCAAGCTCCGCTGCCACCTTCAGGCTTTCCCGGAAGCAGGATGAGAGCAGCGCCGGATCGGTCTGCCCGGCGTGCCGATTGGGTCCCACGGTATGGATCACCCAGCGTGCCGGGAGGCGGAAGCCAGGCGTCGCGACGGCGGCACCCACCGGCAGGCCGGAAGGCAGTTCCGTCCGACGCAATTCTCGGCATGCCTCAAGAAGGTCCGGGCCGGCGGCGCGGTGAATGGCACCGTCCACTCCCCCTCCACCGAGCAGAGAAGAGTTGGCCGCGTTAACGATCACGTCCACAGTGCGCTTGGTGATGTCGTCGTGCAGGATGTCGATTCGCATGCCGCCAGTCTGGCGCCGGCGCGGCATGAGCGGCAAGTGCGGTACCTTGTGCCCATGGACTTCACCGCCCCCGAGACGTGGGGATCCGCAATTTACCTGTGGATCGTCCCCATTGTGCTGGGCGACGCCATTTTCCCGCCGATCCCTTCCGAGATGGTGGTCATCACCGGTGGAGCCCTGGCCGCCGACGGTCACGCCAACTTCTGGCTGATCCTGTTCTTGGCCGCGTTCGCTTCCTGGCTTGGCGACATGGCCGTGTTCATGCTTTTCAAGCGGCGCATCAGTCACGTCCTGGACCGCTGGTCGTGG
The DNA here is from genome assembly GCF_051106045.1 of Paenarthrobacter sp. FR1. Classification (NCBI taxonomy): domain Bacteria; kingdom Bacillati; phylum Actinomycetota; class Actinomycetes; order Micrococcales; family Micrococcaceae; genus Paenarthrobacter; species Paenarthrobacter sp. FR1. Next base: position 26,561 of record NZ_JBPFSF010000007.1, read on the forward strand.
GGCCGCAGAATCCATCGCGGAATCCATGAGGCCATCGCCAAAGCCGGCCGATCCTCAACCTACGGTGCCATCATCGGCGCTCGTTTCATCCCCGGCGGCAGGCTCGCCACATCCTCCGCTGCGGGCATTGCCAACGTTTCGGTCCGCGGGTTTTCCCTCTGCGCCGGATTGGGGGCGGTGCTGTGGGCGGTATGGCAAGTGGGCCTGGGCTACTTCACCGGTTCCACCACCAAGCTCCCCTTCTGGGCCAGCTCCCTGATTGGCGTGGGCGTCGGACTGGTGATCGGCGTAGTGGTCGGGTTGATCGTTACCCGGCGACGCGGAACCCGGTCACCCGTGGATGAACCATACGACGGCGACGTGCCACAACCCGAGTAGCGCCGACCCTCTAGACCGGGGCCCAGCGCCCGCGGTTGCGGCGCAACACGTACAGGCTTCCGGTCACCGCAACACGCTCGACGGCGTCACGCATCATGGCGGCCGACGCCCGGGCTTCGTCGTTCTCACCCGAGTAGTCGCGGTCATTCACCGTGAAGCGCAGGCTGATCTGGGGGACGCCACCCACGATATCCAGCTGGTTGGCTTCCACATGGTGGCGGGTTTCCAAGGCTTCTACGGCTGCGGTCATGACTGACTCAGGTGCATTGCCCGGTTTGAGGCCAGTGATCTTCAACTTGGTCTGGAACGACGGCATCCCACTACCCTAACGCTCTCTCACATCCCACACCCCCGGGCGGATCCCTCTCTCACATCCCACACCCCCGGGCGGATCCCTCTCTCACCGAATGAGAGAGGGATCGCCAAAAGCCCGCTGGATGTGAGAGAGCGTCTGCTAGCCGGTGTTGCGCAGGCCGGCAGCTACACCGTTGACGGTAATCAGCATGGCGCGCTGGAGCCTCTCGTCAATCTCGGCGCCGGACACCGACTCTTCGCGAACGCGGCGAAGAAGTTCCACCTGCAGGTAGCTGATGGGGTCAAGGTATTGGTCACGGATTTCCAGGGAACGCTTCAGCGTAGGCTGCGCATCCAGCAATTCGGTCTCGCCGGTGAGCCTTTCGATTTCGGCGACAGTGAGTTCGTACTCGTCACGGATCATGTGGAACAGCCGGTGCAGTTCTTCCGGGACGAGCGAAGAAACGTAATGTCCCGCAATCTCCATGTCTGTCTTCGCCAGCGTCATTTCCACATTGGAGATCACAGAGCGGAAGAAATGCCAGCGGTCCATCATTTCGACCAACTGGTCCGTGCTGCCGGCCTCGCGGGCAGCCTTCAGACCTGACCCCACGCCGAACCAACCGGGGACGATCTGGCGGGACTGGGTCCAGCCGAACACCCACGGGATGGCGCGGAGGCCGCCAAGTCCCGCGCCGGAGTCCGGGCGCTTGGAGGGACGCGATCCGATGTTCAACGATCCCAACTGTTCCACCGGCGTGGAAGCAAGGAAGTAGGCAGGCAGCTCGGGATCGTCGATCAGCCTACGGTAGCGGGCGAACGCGGCGTCCGAGATGGTCTCCATGACGTTGGCGAACCGCTCGCGTTCGTCTTCCGAGGTGCGCGGGGTGCGGTGCAGGGCGGAACCCTGCATGACTGCGGCCAAGGACAGCTCGAGATTCTCGCGGGCAAGCTCAGGGAGCGAGTACTTGTCCGAGATCACTTCGCCCTGTTCGGTGAACTTGATTTCACCTTCGAGAACGCCGTTGGGCTGGGCCATGATGGCGTCATAGGTGGGTCCACCGCCGCGGCCCACTGAACCACCGCGACCATGGAACAGACGGACCCGGACGCCGTGTTTGGCGGCCACATCACGCAGCTTGCGTTGGGTCTTGTGGATCTCCCACTGACTGGTCATCACTCCGGATTCCTTGTTGGAATCGGAGTACCCGAGCATGACCTCTTGGACATCGCCACGGAGACGCACGAGTTCCCTGTACGACGGATCGGACAGCAATTGGTCCACGATTTCAGCCGAGGCGCGCAGTTCTTCCACAGTCTCCAGCAGCGGAGCGAAGCCGATCTTGGCGTGCGGCTTGGCGCCGAAGAGATCAATCAGCCCGGCCTCGCGGGCAAGGACAGCTGCAGCCAAGACGTCGTCGGCGCCTCGGGTCATGGAGATGATGTAGGTCTCCACGACATCGGGCCCATAGGTGTGCAGTGCCTGGCGAATGCTGCGGAAGACGTCGTAGGTCCCGTCTGCAGTGCCCTCGAGCTTGATCGGATGGCCTGAGAGAGGGCGGCGGGAAGCCAGTTCCGCACCGAGGAACTCAAAGCGCTCCTCGCGGGTCAGATCACCGTACGGCTTTTCAGTGCCGAGCCTGTCCACCAACTGCCCAACAGCATCATGGTGGTAGTCAGCGTGCTCACGGATGTCCAGCGTGGCCAAGTGCAGGCCGAACGCAGCGATAGCCCGGCGCACCCGCGCCAGGGCGCCATCCGCCACCAGTCCAGCCGAGTGGTTTCGCAGCGACGCTTCGAGCAGGCCGAACTCTGCCAGCAACTCGGACGTGGTGGCGTAGTCGCGTCCGGGCTGGTGGTACGTCGAGCCGGAAACGCGACGCCCTGTGTTGATGAGCTTGGCCTTGATGCACGTGAGCTTAAGCCTGTAGGGCTCCTGCGCGTTCAGTTCAAGGATGCGCTTGTCCAGCCCCGGAAGGTTCTTGAGGTCTTCGGTGATCGAATCCAGCAACTCCTGATCGGCCCCAAACAGCGCGGTGGAATTGGAGAGAACTGAAATGAGTTCGTCGATCAACGCAATGCTGATGCGAACAGCGTTCTGGTTCTGGAGTTGCAGGATTTCACGGGTCACGGCCGCAGTGACATTCGGGTTGCCGTCACGGTCGCCACCAATCCACGAGCCGAAGCGAATCGGCGCAGCACTGGCCGGCAGGGCGACGCCGTGCTCGCCGAGGAGTTCTGAGAGGTCGGTGAGCATTTCCGGCATGGCGTCGGTAAGGATGCTGTTCAAGTAGTAGATGGCGTTGCGCGCCTCATCCACGGGAGTGGGCCGGACCTGGCGAAGCTCATCCGTCTGCCACATCTGGTCGATGATCTCGGCAAGCTGGCGGTCTTGGCGACGCCTCGCGGACGTCCCCTCGGCAGTGGGCTCGGCGAGGACATCGGACAGCTTCCGAACCTTATCCAGCACCGAACGACGTGACGCTTCAGTGGGGTGCGCCGTAAAAATGGGGCGTACATCGAGTTCGTTGATGACGTCCTGCAGGACCTGCGGTCCTGCTTGGCCGGCGATCTCGGAAACAGCCTTTGCCAGCCAGCCATCCTTCTCCTGGCGAGTGCGGAGTCCCCGGACGCGGTGCACTTGCTCGGCCGCGTTGCTGAGGTGGAAATAAAAAGCGAAGGCCCGGACCAGGTCCGTCGCCTGGTCAAGTGGCAAGGAGGCGAGCAACTCGCGGACCTGGGCAACGACGTCGTGCGCGCTCCAAGGTCCGGTGGCATCCGCGCCGCCGCGGGCGGCTTCCTTCGATTCCTTGGTCAGCAGGCGGACCTGCTCAACGAGTTGGAGCAGCTCCGGACCGTGCTGCCGTACCAGGGACTCGCCCAGCAGAGTGGAAACGCGGCGAACATCGGCTCGCAGTTCGGCGGCAAGATCGGCGGCTTGATGGGCAGTGTGAACCATGGATACATACCTTCGGGATCTGGTTTGGCTCGTACACTGCGCTGGATACTGTGAGCCGGATTACTGATGTTTCCTACGGGATCTTACCCGTACCGAAGTAAACGCAAGCAATACGTCTCAGATTCTGGCGTCACCTTTTGGGATACTTTCGGACGGACCTGGAAGGATCACCTTCCCGCCGAACAGCTCGTCGCCTGCAGGGCCCGGACCTGCAGAAAGACTTTCGTGCCTCCGCTGCCGCAACTCCTCAAGGGCTGCAGCGGCCTCCAACCTGGTGGGCGCGCCGGTAGCTGGCTCAATCATGGACAAGACGCTGCCCAGTGTGCCCGTGGCACCTTTCGCCGGAACCCCTCGCTGGAGCAGGCGCATACCCGCCCACATCGAACCAAGGATCAGCGCAACACTGACCACCAGAGCAACCACAGCATCGATCCCCATGCGGTCAGGGTACTCCGCAAGAGCGGGCCACCACAGCCTTCCCCGTACCAACTGTTCAGGTGATCGTATGGACTACTTCGCCGATGCTGTGGCCAGCGGGCCGGGACCGAACACGATAACCAGCCTTGTGGACCCGCTGCGCCAATTCAAGAACCCTCACCGGGGTTCCCGGCGGGAACCCGCCGACCTCCCTGACCGCCTCGTTCCTGAAGGCGGCAGTGCCGTCCAGCAGGCGCACAGCACCCACTTTCGGATGGTCGAATCCCTCAAGCAGGTGAAGCAAAGTTCCTGAGGCACAGACTGCCTCTGCTTCGACCACCACCAAGATGTCCCCGAGCGCAGCATCCATTCCACGGGCCAAGGCCGCCCCCTCGCCGGCCGGAGCATCGGATAAGAACCGCACCCGATCGTGCTGCTGGGCGAGACCCTGCATAATACGGGCAGTAGAGTCCGTGGAACCGCCGTCCACCAAAACGATCTCCATGCGCAAGTAGCGGCTTGCAAGGACTGACTCCACGCACTGATTGATGACTTCGGCGTGGTTGCAGCCCGGCACAATCACGGATACCAAAGGCCGCTCGTCGATGAGCGAGTACCGAACCTTCGCGGGCATAGCCCGGTTAAACCAGGTGCGCCATCCAGTTCCAGGGAGTTCCGACAGCGTCACGCAGACCGCCCCAACAGCTGGCCATGCAGGTAACGGCCCAGCACGTTGTCCACGAGCTGTGGGGCATGGGCACTGTATGCCCCAAACCGGGCCTCAACCTCCAGCACCACCGGGATGCCGTTCTGCATGCGCCGGATGTCCACGCCAACAGGACCTGTCAGGCCCAAGGAGGATGCGGCGGCTGTGGCCAACCGGCCAACATCCGGCTCTGCTATCCCGTCCAGCTTTCGGATGCTGTAGGAACGACCGCTTCGAGGCATTGGGGGCAACGTCTTTTCCAAGACCACAACCAGATCCCCAGGCTCGGGGGTGGACCCGCCCCGAAGGATCGCGGAAGCATATTCGGTCCCCGATGCAAAGCGCTGCACAATCCATGAATCATCCAGGGTGGCCCAGATGCGCGCGGCCCGGGCCCCGCCGTCGGACGTTCTTTCCAGAAGCCGGATACCACGGCCGTCTCGTGAAATCCGGGGCTTGACCACCAGCGCCCCGCCCAGAGTGTCCATGGCTTCATGCACAGAGCCAAGAACACTCGGCAGCCCGAAAGCCGGAACACTGACCCCGGCGCTCTGAAGGCAGGTCATGGTCAGGTATTTGTCGTTAGCCGTCCGGACAGGGGCCGGTTGAGCGATCACGACATCCACACCCGGCGCGAAATCGTCACGGGCTTCGGCTGCTAAAACCAGTTCCTCGCTGACAGTCGGAATGAGGAATTGGATATCATACTTGGCCACGAGGCCACGCAACTCCCAGAGATATTCGGGGGCACGACAGGGAGAAACGACGGCCACGATATCGGCAACCCCGGGGCGGGTGCGCTGCCTGTCTACTCCCAGGACCCAGTGGCCCTTGGCCATGAGTTGGCGAGCCAATGAGGCACCGGCGGCGCCGCCAACTCCTGTCACCAAAATTCGTGCCATCAGAACCGCCCCACAGGAGTCTGCGCCGGCCTACCCAACGTTGCTTTCATTTCCCCCCTAGGTCCGTGCGCACATCTGCCGTTCGTGCAGCGTCCATGGATGAGTGCACCGATGATGAGCTTCGTGACGCCATACTGCTCACTGATTCGAGGTGGATACTCGCTGGTTCGGGTCAATAGGTATATGAAAACTTGTTCGGGGCTATATAGGCGCCGTACAGGGAATACGTCAGGACACGGACGTCCCGCTTCCGCTTGGAATCTGTTGTGACGCGGAAGTGAAGATCGTCTCGCTGCACCGATTTGGTAGCGCAAATGACAACTTTGTGGCTTTCCACGCTGCATGTCCACCCATCCGGGGCGCTAACGGAATCTTCCACAATCCAAGAGTCCTCCCCAACTGAAAAAACTGCCTTGCCGCCACTTAGGGGTTGGGTGCCGGAAGCTGTGAAGTCCACTTCCACAGTGGTATCGCCGGAGTCAGGGTTGCGGTTCCGCTCCGCCGATGCAGTGATCTCCACCGAACTCGTCCTGGGTGATGCCGCGGAAGGCTCCGGCGTTGGAGTGCGAGCCGGAGGAGCAACCGCAGAAGGAGTGACCAGCGGCTCCTGGGGAACCTCCTGCGCTGGGGGCTCCGGTGCGACAGGCAGTGGAGCCTGAAAGGGGGGCGCCGGAGCCGGAATGACTGATGGTGTCGGGGTTGGATCGGCCGACCCGGGATCCCCTTCCAGCCGCGTGGCCTCCGTCGCGACTGCCGGCTGCTCCATGTAGGCATCCGGAGTCAGGTGGTCCACGATTCCCACGGCCCCCAACACCAACCCAACCCCGGCTGCTGCGATGACGGCCATAACAACCGGTTGCGCAAGGGTTGGAATAGCGATGGCCACCTTGACGGGGACTATCCCTCCGAGAACGCCCAGCCCCGCGCCTTTTCCCGCCCACAGTGCAAGGGGAACGCCAGTCACCAGGGGTAGGAGTACAGCCCTCATGCTTCCCTGAACATCCTTTAGCTCAGCGAGCGCGGACGTGCACTGGGAACAGCCCTGCAGGTGCTCACGAACCTTGCGCTCCGCGGCGTTGGATAGGCCTCCTCGGATGAAGTTGCCCAGCTTCGAGGCGCACTCGGCACATCTGGCATCAGGCTGATCAGCGATGTGGCATTGCAGGTATTGCCGCCTCAGGCCCTCACGTGCGCGGAGAGCGAGCGCCGAAACCGCATTGGGAGAGAGCCCGAGGATTGGCGCCACAACAGCCGGCTTCATCCGTTCAACGTCTAAATACCACAGCACTGCCTGCCAACGTTCCGGCAGGGAGCGGAAAGCTTTGGCCACCGTCCGCGACTCAAAAGCGCTGACGGCGGCGTCCGAATCGGTCAACGTTTGGTCAAGAACAGATTCGTCACCGCTGGGGAGGACCCTGCCAGCCTTGCGATTCCGTTGGTGGGACAACCTCGTGACAGTGGACAGCAGGTAAGCGCGGAAGAAGGTATCCGGCCCCTTGCCCGCGACGAGGCTTTGCAGGACGGACTGGAAGGCCTCGGCCACAACGTCCTCAGCATCACTGGGGTTGTCCACGTTGCGCCGGGCGACGGTGGAGGCAATGGAGAGGTGGCGTTCATAGAGGTCGTCAAATGCGGACATATCCCCGCCGCGGACCAAATCTATAAGGTGACCGTCGCTATCGACGTCCACGTTGCTGCTGCTCGCATGCGACCGCTGTGCCATCTATGGCACCCCCAAACCGTAAAGAAACCTGCCCATGTTAATGAAGTGACTCGGGGCGGCCAGTCGTGACGCGATTTTGTACAGTGTCTTTAGCAACGAATCCCCGGACCAACCACGTCACGAAATGGCCACTCCGCGCACTGTTCGGATATGACATCGTTCCGGACAAATTCATTCGCTGAATGCACGTTCTCGCGGCACCTTCTGCTGCGTAGATGGCAGACCACGAGTTATGAGACAGGTTGGCGGTTCCGCGCCGATTGGTTCCTGCCCGAAGTCCGGACAGTTGTGACGTCACTGGCAACCCGCGCAATGATTCCGGGGGCGACGGCGAAGTCCCTGGGCGCCGCCCGCGCCAGGAATGGCGTCAGCATCAGTGAAACGATGACCGACCTACGAGCCCTGTTCGCCGCCGCAGGGCAAACCCCGGATGTCGATGCCCTCCAGTCGTTGGCAGAAGGGTGGGCAGAAGTCGCGGAAACGGCACCTCCCATCTCTTGCACGGATGTCTACACCGGGCTTGCAACCCAGGCCCACTTCCAGCGTCGGATCCACGAAGTGTCAATGTTTGGATCGGAGTGCCTTGGGCGGCACGCGCTGGCCGTCATTTCCGTACCCCAACCCCGTGACAGCCGCAGCCATTGCTGGACACTGTTGGCCCGCATGGGGGAAACGGTCCAAGGGCAACTAGGTGGAACCGGCGCAACGGCCATGTACCAAAACTCCGCCATCCATGTTCTGTTCCCCCTCAGCGAGAGCAACCTTTCCCGACTGGTGAAGTGCAAAGCCGCCATGGAAGCTCTGGGCGACGGTGCGCTGAGTCCTGCGCACATGAAGTTTTACCCGCTTTCCGCGGCGGCTGCGTCATTGCCTGCCACCCCTGCAGCAGCGGCCCAAGACTCCTCCTGCGAAACAAAATAGGCCGGACGGCAACCTGATGGCGTCATGAACCCGTTGGTACGAACACTCAACATCCGACGGAACACTTCACCGAGGACGTTAGGGACCATCCATCTCATGAACTACCAGATCCATCTAAAAACCTTGTCGAGGGTGGCCGCGCTCTTGGCCTCTGCCTTGACCCTCCTGGGAGTGTGCATGTGGGCGTTGCCGGCCAAAGCCGCAAACCTGACGGAGGCGGAAATCACCATCAGCACGGAATCAGTGGTGTCGAGTCAATGGGACCAAATGGACCTGGCCTGTGAATGGTCCGTCCCTGACAATTCACAACCCGGTGACACTTTCAGCATCCAGCTCCCGTCCGAACTGCGCTGGTTCGGAGCTACTTCTTTCAATCTGGACAACCCCGACGGCGAGACGGTTGCCACGGCGGTGGCAAACGACGCAGGCCTGGTGGTGTTCACCTTGACCGATTTCGTGGTCTCGCATCCGCTCAACGTTGGTGGGACATGTTCATTCAGTACTCAGTACTCATTGGAGCCTGGACCCGGTGAAACGAAGGAACTGACCTTCACGGTGGGATCCAGCGTGGTTCGGGTCCCCGTGGTCATCGAGCCGTGCACCGGAGACTGCGGCCCTGGCGTACCAACCTCAGCCGGCAAGTCAATGCGATGGATTGATTCCTCCCAGACCGAGCTCGAATCGATATTCTCCATGCCCCCCATGGCCTCGGAAACCAACGACGTTGTGGTTACCGATACTCCCGCACCCGGCCTGGAAATGGACTGCAACAGGGTTACGCCGCGCGTTGGGAAGAACGTGAGCAGCACCGGCAACGTTGTTGAGCCCTATGACAACAACCTGTACCCAGCGACCATCGACTGCACCCCGCAGGAGCTCACTGTCAGCTGGACCGGGCTCCCCGAAGGCGAGCATGTGGAACTCTTTGTCGCAACCAAGGTGACGGACCCATCCTTGGACGTCTACGAGAACAGTGGGACAGTGACCATCGCAGGCAAAGAAAGCCCTGTAGTGGCACAGCTTCGTCGAAATGACGCAGGCGGCACCGGAGATGGCACCACCATGCCCGCGCCCACACCCACCCCCACCACAGCAACCCCCACACCCACAGCAACCCCCACACCCACACCGACCCCCAGCACAGCTACCCCCACACCCACACCGACCCCCACCACAGCAACCCCCACCCCCACACCCACCAGCCCTGTGAATGTGGTGCCCACGGAAATACCGTCGAAACCTACCCAAGCGGATACCTCTGAGCAGCTGGCCAACACCGGCGCCCAGGGATCGGCGTTCATCTTCGTGGCCGCCGCATTCCTGGCCCTCGGGTCCTTGCTGGCGTTCGTTGGTGCTCGTTGGGTGAGGCGACGGTCGTAGTAGGAGGGTCGTAACAGAGGGGCAAAACCACGGCTCGCGCTGGCATGGGTTGGGGGCCAGCGCGAGTCGTTCCACGCCTGCTGACGGCCCGGTCCCCAGCCCACGGATTCCGGGAATGCCGAGGTCCAGCGGATAGTTGAGCACAGTGCATAGATGAGAACAGTGCATACACCGCGAACACCAGCCGAGGAGAACCATGAGCTCGCCCACCATCGCCACCGATGCCCAACTCGCCCGATGGGAACGGTTTCGTGCCGGTCGAAATGCCGCGCTCGCCGCTGACCATGGCTGGTTGACGTTGACTTCATTCCAATGGCTGGAAGAAAAACCCTCGGATGTCGAATTTGTTCCGGGTCTCTGGTCTACCGATGGCACAACGGCTTTTCTCTCGGCGAGCGCCGAGGACGGACTCACTTTCGTCGAGACCGGCAACACGGTGGAAGGCACCATAAGCGCAGTGCTGCACGACGAAGAGTCCCTGATGTGGGTGCAATACGGTGGCGCCGATGGCAAACAGGTGGTGGTGGAGCTAGCTATGCGCGCGGATAAGTACGCCATCCGCACACGGGACAACGGATCTCCAGTGCTGACCGAGTTCAGGAGTGTCCCCACGTACGACTACAACCCGGACTGGGTTATCGAGGGCCGGTTCGAGGCCTACGCCGAGCCCCAAGACGTACCCATCGGCACGGCCAACCCCCTGGTGGATGGTGTCCACCGCTCCGTGGGCGAGGTGGTTTTCCGCGTGCCAGGTGTCCCGCATGAGATTCGCCTCCATGCCGAAGAGGAGAAACTGGGTGCGCTCAACGTGACCTTCCACGACGAGACCAACGGCGACACTACCGACGAGTGGCGAAAAGTGTTCATCCCCCGCCCCCGCCCGGATGGATCCGTGGTGATCGACTTCAACCGCACCATCAACTATCCCAGCGCTTTCACGCCGTACGGGACATGCCCTATGCCCGTACGAGGCAATTCCATCGACGTGCGGGTTGAGGCCGGAGAGAAGCTCCCTCAGGACTAGCGCTTGGACACTGGGACGTCAGGCCTAGGCGATGGCCGAAACTCCAGTCACTGCACGGCCAACAATGAGCGAGTTGATCTCGTAGGAGCCTTCGTAGGTGAAGATGGCTTCGGCGTCCGCGAAAATCTTGGCGATCCGGTAGTCGGTGACAATTCCGTTCCCGCCAAGAATGGAACGGCCCAGGGCCACCGTCTCCCGCATCCTGGCGCTGCAATACGCCTTGGCGAGCGCCACCTGCGCCATGTCGGCGCCCCCATGACGCACGCCGTGGGCGTCCGAGAAGATGTCTTCCTGTAGTTGCGCGATGCGGACCATCATGCCCATGCTGGCTACCGCATTGCCGAGCATATCCACCAGGTGTTGCTGAATGAGCTGGAACTTGGCCAAGGGCTTCCCGAATTGAATCCGCTCAACGGCATACTGTCGGGCGACATCGAACGCTGCCAGTTGCTGCCCCACGGCCTGCCAGGCAACCATGATCCTGGAGCCGCGCAGCAGGTGGTTGGTGTCGGCGAAGCTGCTGATGCCGGCGAAACGATCCGCCTCCGAGACCTGGACGTCGGTGAACACGATGTCGGCGTTCTGCACTGTCCGCAGGGCAATCTTGTTCTCAATCCGGGTCCGCGTGATGCCCGGCAGGGAAGCATCCACGATGAAGGCACGCACGGCACCGCCACTTTCTTCCTTCGCCCAGACGAGCATGTAGTCGCAGAACGTCCCGTTGCCGATCCAGCGCTTGGCGCCGTTGATCACCCAGTAGTCACCGCCGTCGGACTCTGCCCGCTCGACCCGACGCGCAGTGGTCTCCATTCCCCCCGCAACATCGGAACCGTGGTTTGGCTCGGTAAGGGCGAAGGCACCGGTGGTGCGGAGGTTGGAGGCGTCGTCCAGATAGCGGTCCTGTTGCGCATCGCTGCCGAAGTCGTAGAGCGACTCGACGAAGAGATCGTGGTGAACCATGAAGAAGGTGGCGATGGAGGTATCGACGCGCGTCATCTCGGCGATCACCAGGCCAGCGAAGAGGTGCGTGTAGCCACGCTGCGCCGGCGCGCTGAGGCGAAGGGCCGCAAGCTTGGGGAGAATGTGCTCAGGGAACTCGGCTTTCTCCCACCATTGCCCGGCGTACGGCGCGATTTCGGAGGCCAGGAATGCCCGTAGTTCGTTGAGTTTCCGCTGCTCCTGAACGCTGAGCAGCGACTCGAAGTCGAAAAAGTCTGCGGTGGGCAGGTCCGCTATCGACGCCGGGATAGGCCCTGCGGAACCGCCCGGGAGGTGCCCGCCGCTATAGTCGCCCATCATTTGAGCCCCATGCGGATGGCACCGTCCAAGCGGATGGTTTCCCCGTTGAGCATTGCGTTCTCCACGATGTGGGCGGCCAGGTTGGCGTACTCGGCTGCACGTCCCAGTCGGGCAGGATGCGGGACCTGCTGGCCCAGCGAATCCTGGGCTGCTTGGGGAAGTCCGGCCATCATGGGTGTTTCAAAGATGCCCGGCGCGATGGTTGCTACCCTGATCAGCGAACGGGCAAATTCGCGCGCCAACGGAAGGGTCATGGCCGCAACGGCGCCCTTGGAGGCGGCGTAGGCGGGCTGCCCGATCTGCCCCTCAAAGGCTGCAACGGACGCGGTGTTGATGATGACCCCGCGCTCGGGTCCACCCAGTTCCGTGGACACTGGCTCGCTGTCCACCATGGCCGCGGCGGCAAGACGGACCACGTTGAAGGTGCCTACAAGGTTGATCTGGATGACCTTGTTGAAGGTCTCAAGGGGCAGCACACCGTCGCGGCCAAGAACCTTCCCCGGCGTCGCGATCCCGGCGCAGTTGACCACGATCCGGAGCGGCCCCAGCGAAACTGCGGCATCGACGGCGGCCTGGACTTGCGCTTCGTTGGTCACGTCCGCGGGTGCAAAGATCGCTCGCGAACCCGAACCGTCGTTGAGCTCCGCCGCATAGTCTTCACCCGCTGACTGCGGCAGATCCACCAGTACCACCGATGCTCCTGCGTCGAACAAGCGCTTCGCGGTGGCAGCCCCCAGCCCCGACGCCCCGCCGGTAACCAGCGCGACCGTGCCCTTGATGTCCATTCATCCTCCTTGATGCAGACTCAAATCCGTTAATGCATGTTAACTGTAATTGTGAGCCAGTGCACCCCGGCAGCCCCGATAGGCTGGTCCCATGCCCGTCCACGAACCTGCCGGCCGCCCGACCTCCACTGCTGACGCGACTGAATGGGCTGCGCGCGCCAACCAAGCAGCCCGCTCCGTGACGCGTAGTTTCGGCCGGCGCCTGTTCTTCCTGCCCGGCACACACATCGGCGCGGTGAGCCTGCCGGGCAAAGCCACCCAGCGCCTCGCCGGCCCGTGGCACTACTGGTGGCAGGCGCACTACGTCGATTGCCTGGTGGACGCCGGCCGCCGCGAACTCGCGGGCAAAGCAAAGTTCGACGGCGGCTCCCGCCCCAGCGCGGGCCGACTCGCTTCGAGGCTGGTCACCACCATCCGCCTGCGCAACCTGTTCCGGTTCGTGAACGATTACTACGACGACATGGCATGGCTCGCGCTCGCCACGCTTCGCTTGGAGAAACTGGCCGAGGAGACCAAGAAACCGGGCCGTCGTCGTAATGCGTATGTGCGCAAGAGCCTGACCCTGCAGTTTGATTCGGCATCCACTGACGACTTCGGCGGAGGAACGTTCTGGAGCACCAAGCGGGACTTCAAGAACACCCCCGCCACTGCCCCCGTAGCCCTCTACTATGCGCGGACTGACCACCGTGAACAGGCGCAATCGCTGGTGAACTGGCTCAACAGCAAGCTCCTCCATCCCGAACGCGGCGTGTATTTGGATGGCCTGCGGATCAGCAACGGCCAGTTGGTGGTTGACGACGCCGTTTACACCTATAACCAAGGCCCCGTCCTGGGCGCGCTGCTGGAACTCGGCGGCGACGACAACCTGCGCCGGGCGGGCCAGCTGGTGGACGCCGTGGCCCGTGAGCTGACGCTTCCAGGCACGCGTGTCGTCCGGGGCGATGGCACCGGCGATGGCGGGCTCTTCACCGGCATCCTGCTCCGCTATCTTGCGTTGGCCGCAAGGGACCAACGGCTCTCCGCGACCACCAGGGAAACAGCCAGGTCCTTGGTCCTCAGCACAGCCGAAGCGTTCTGGGCGGGACGCCACGAAGCAGAGGCTGGAAGTAAGGTCCGTCGCGGAGTCCCTGCCGTGGTGTTCTCCTTCGATCCCCTGCGGCCGGCGACGGAAACGTATCCGGTGGGTGCCGCCGTCGAACTTTCCACGCAGCTTCAGGCGTGGATGGCGCTGGAAGCTGCGGCGACGCTTGCCCCAACTAACTCGCAGTAGTGGTTGTTATGACGCTTCAAAACAACCACTAATGCCAGTCAGTTGGGTTTCTTGCGCTGCGGGTACGGCGTTTCGTGCCGGGCAAGCATCTCCACGAAGCCGGCGATTTTGCGCGCCCGCGTCTCGGCACGCTTGACCCCGTTGGTGCGGTGGATAAGTGCGAAGCGGTTCTGGGAGGTCAGGACGTCGAACATGGCCTGGGCTTCGGGGACGGCAGCTATGGCCGCGGCGAGGTCGTCCGGAACGACGGAGTCGGCGGGGCCGGCGTAAGCAGCCTCCCAGCGGCCATCGGCTTTGGCGGCCTCGACGGCGGCACGCCCGGCGTCGGTCATCTTGCCTTCGGATTCCAGCCGGGCGATATGCCCCACGTTCCGCACGGACCAGATGCTCTTGCGGCCCCGCGGTGTCATCCGCTGGAAGTAGCTTTCGGCGTCGCGGCTTCTCGCTTGGCCGTCGATCCAGCCGAAACACAGGGCTTCGTCCAAGGCGGCGTCATAGTCCAGTTCCGTGACGTTCCCGCCCTTTTTATGCAGGATCAGCCACACTCCAGGACTGTCGGCAGCGTGTTCGGCCAACCACGCGCGCCACGCGGGCCCGTCGTGGATAAGAAGTTCCTCAAGCTCAATGGGCATGGCCCCATTCTGCTGTGAACAGGCACTGCAGGGAAACAGCCATCACGGCCTAGGCTGAAACGTAGAAGCCCTGCCACACCCCAGGAGGACCAATGTTGCGAGCCCGCCCCCTACATTTCACGTCACGCATGGAGCAATGGACCGAGGTGCTCACCGCCCTGGGCCTGGTCAAGGTGGTGGATCAGGGCGACTGGCGGGAGTTCGACGCCGGATCCGGTCGCCTCGCGCTGCATGCCGCAGCGCACGGTTCCCCGGAGGATGGGACAACGGTGTTTGGCGTGGAGGTGGGGATCTTGGAGGAGTTCGCCCGCCGGACTCGGGAGGACGGCACGCAGGCGGACGTCACCGAAGCGTCCCACGGAACCACGGTCCAAGTGACCGCCAAGGACGGTTTCCAGTTCCTCGCCGATCAAGCCCACACAGCGGAAGACGGCACGTGGGCTACCTCGCATCGAGCCGACCCGGCCCTCATGGTGGTGGCCACCTGGGTGAGTCCCGACGTCGACGGTTCCGCCCAGGAGCTCCGTAACATCGGTGCCCGGCCGCGGACCTCGGACGACGAATCAGCCACCTTCAGCACCAAGAACGGCGGCATCCTGCGCGTGATCCACGGCGCCGTTGCCGGGTCCGGGGACCTGGCTTTGGAGTACGACGGCGAGTTGGAACCCGTGCTGAGACGGCTCACCGGGGCGAAAATTGAGGCGCGGATCAGCGAGGACGTCCTGTACGTGGCCAATCCGGATGCCGTGGGCGGTTCCGCGCCGGCGTCGATTGTGGTGAAGAAGGCCCCCGCACAACAGACACCGGCCAACCCGGGAAGCTAGTCTTCCAGCGCCCCGTCACATAGACGGGCAACCACCTCGGTGAGCATGGTGAGCCCGGCGACGATGTCTTCGTCCTTGGTGTATTCGTGCTCGTTGTGGGAGATGCCATCCACGCTGGGCACAAAGAGCATCACAGTGGGGACCAGGTCCTTCATGTTGGTGGAGTCGTGCCCGGCGAGGGTCATGACTTCCTTGTTGGACAGCCCCAGGTCCGCCGCAACCTTGGCCGCGAGTTCCACCCCTTCCGGCTGGTACGGCGTGACGGCCCAGGAATGTGAGTGGTTCTTTTCAACGGACACGTTGGCGAGCCGTTCGATCTCCGTGATGCGGGCGTGCAGCAGTGCATCGGCCTCGGCCAGGACGG
This sequence comes from Paenarthrobacter sp. FR1, assembly GCF_051106045.1. Lineage (NCBI taxonomy): Bacteria > Bacillati > Actinomycetota > Actinomycetes > Micrococcales > Micrococcaceae > Paenarthrobacter > Paenarthrobacter sp. FR1. The sequence continues at coordinate 42,439 of NZ_JBPFSF010000007.1, forward strand.
CTTCGTCGGCGCTGCGCAGGTCCAGGAGCAGGTTCACGCGGGAAGGGACCACCACGGGTGAGTTGGGGTACACATTGAGCTGCCCCACCGAGGTGTGCAGGACGCCCGGGAAGCGGTCGGCGAGTTCACGCGCCGCGACCACCAGCATCGACGCTCCCAGGAGGGCGTCCTTGCGGTCAGCGATCACTGTGGACCCGGTGTGCGCCTGCTCGCCGTGGACCACGAACTCATACTTGTTCGCTGCCCAGTTGGAGCTGACCAGGCCGATGGTAACGCCCTCACGCTCCATGCTGCGTCCCTGCTCGATGTGGATTTCGGCGCAGTAGGCCGCCTCCGGCCCTTCAAACGTTCCGCGGCAACCGATCGCGTCCAGCGCGTCCCGCACGGAAATTCCGGCGGCGTCCTTGGTGTCGAGCGCATCCTCCAGGTCCAGTTTGCCGGTGTACACGGACGAGCCCATCATGGACGGCTTGAAGCGGCTGCCTTCTTCGTTGAACCAGTTGACGACGGCGAGGTTGAACGTGGGTGCCGTGGCGCCGGCTTCCCAGCGCGCTGCCAGGCGGAACGCGGCGTGGGCAGCGGCGAGGACGCCGTACGCGCCGTCGTATCGTCCCGCCGTCGGCTGTGAATCCATGTGGGAGCCGACCACCACGAAGGGCGCACCGGGCACGGCCTCGTAGAGGCCCCACTGGTTGCCTGCGTGGTCGAACTTCACCGTGAAGCCGTGTTCCTCGAGGAGGCCCGCGAGCCAGCGGCGCTGTTCGCCGTCGGGAATGGTGGCGGCCTGGCGGTCCACGCCTCCGTTTTCGGTGGCACCGAAGGCGCTCATGGTGTGGAAGTCCTGCACGAAGGCGGTGTCCTGGGCGGTGAAACGTGTGGTGGTTGTCATGGTCTCCCCTATGAGCTCTGCGTCGCTGAAACACGGCCCGCGAACGGACTTTCTTTGGAAAGTTCAGCGTTGAAGTCGGTTGATTGATGGGTGAAACGGCCTCCGACGGCGGTGGCCAAGACCCGCAGTTGGCTGATGGCCGGTGCGGTCAGCGGTGAGGCGGACAGGACAACGAAATCGGCGAGCTTGCCCGGTGACAGCGTGCCCTTCTCCGCAAGGGATCCGGTGGCTGCGGCGGCGGCGCTGGTGTACGCGGCAAGTGCCTGCTGCGGGGTGAGGCGCTCGGCCGGGTTGCCAAAGACGGCCCCGGACTCCGTCTTGCGGTCAACAAAAGCTTGCATGCCGCGGAGGACGTTCCCGTCCGCGACGGGCCGGTCCGAGCTTCCCGCGAGCACCACTCCTGCTTCCAGGAAGCTGGCTGCCCGGTACGCCCACGGCAGGCGGTCCGGTCCGAGGGAAGCGGTCATGCCGTCCCCACCGTCCCGGAAGAAGCTTGCCTGGGGTGTCACGGCGATGCCGGCGTCCGCAAGCCTGGCGAGTTGATCGGGGCGCGTCATGGAGGCGTGTTCGATCCTGTTGGGCACCCGACGCGGCCCGTACACAGCTTGGCAGTCCGTGATGATATCCACGGCGAGGTCGATGGCCCGGTCCCCGATGGCGTGCGCCGCGATGGACCACCCGGCGGCGTAGGCGGCCTCAATGCGTTCCCGCAGTTGGGCGGGGTCTGCTTGGAAGTAGCCAATGTTGCCGCGGTTGTCCTTGTGCCCGTGACTGCAGAACTCGTGGCTCACGGCCGCGGTTTCGCCAAGTAGCGAGCCGTCAAGGAAGACCTTCGCGGGACCAAGGGACAGGTACTCGTTTCCGAAACCGCTGGTGATGCCAAGGTCCAGCCCGGCCGGGGCCGCGCCAACACTGTCGGAGGCATGCCCGTTGAGTCCGTGCAGCACGTCCAGCACCGGCATCACCTGTGCCCGGGCGTGGAGCCGTCCGTGCGCCGCGGCGCCTTGGTAGGCGGCGAGCTCGGCCGGGCTGTGCCCGATCCACCCGCCACCCACGCCGGCCTCGGTGAAGCTCGTGATGCCTTCGGACGCGTAGTACAGCGTTGCCCGTTCGAGGGCGGCCTCGATGTCCTCCAGCGAATACGGCAGGATCAGCTGCTGGATCAGTTCCTGGGCCGTCTCCTGGACGAGTCCCGTGGGACGTCCAGCTGCATCGCGGACGATCGCTCCGCCGTCGGGATCGGGGAACGACGGCGACTCGGCACCTGCCAGCCGCAACGCGGCTGTGTTGACCACAGCCATGTGCCCGGAGTTGTGCCGCATGAACAGCGGCCGCTCCCCCGTGATGCGGTCCAGCTCGGCGATGTCCGGGAAAGAACCGCCGTGCTGGGTCTGGCTGAATCCGGTGGCGAAAAGCCACGCCCCGCGGTCGGCCCCGCCGTGAGTCACAGCACCGCGGAGAAGCCCATACAGCTCCTCCAGACCGCGGGCGCCGGAGACGTCCAGTTCCGCCAGGCCCAGCCCGAACCACGTGGTGTGGCAATGGGCGTCGATGAAGCCTGGCGTTACCGTGGCGCCGTCGAGGTCCAAAACCTCACGGGCATCCAGCCCGGCGACGTCCTCGTCGAGGCCCACGATGCGCCCTTGCCAGATGCCCAGCGAACTGGCCACCGGGCGCGACGGGTCCATGGTGATGATGTCTGCGTTCCGCAGGAGGAGATCGAGTTTCATGTCAGGTTCTAGCGGTGCGAAGTGGTGACGGACTTGATGCGCGTGTAGTCCTCGAGGCCGTACACGGAGAGATCCTTGCCGGTTCCGGAGTGCTTGAATCCGCCGTGGGGCGCTTCGGCCGGAATCACCTGGTGGCAGTTGATCCATACGGCACCGAAATCGAGCTCGTTGGACACGCGGGTCACCACACCGTGATTCTCGGACCACACGCTGGATGCCAGGGCGTACTTGGTGCCGTTGGCCAGTTCAATGGCTTCGTCCTCGGTGGCGAACGGCTGGACCGTCAGCACGGGGCCGAAGATTTCATCGCACACCACTTCGTCCGTCTGGAACACGCCATCGATGACCGTCGGCTCGAAGTGGAAGCCCGTGCCGGTGCGCTTGCCGCCGGACAGGACACGGGCGTTGGCAGGCAGCCGGGACATGAAGCCCTCCACGCGATCCAACTGGGCAGCGCTGTTGAGCGGACCAAGGTCGGCATCGTCGCCCCCTACCTTCAGGGCGGAAGCGGCGTCGGCCAGAGCCGCCGCGAACTCGGTGTGGATGTCCTGGTGGACCAGCACCCGGGTCACCGCCGTGCAGTCCTGCCCGGCATTGAAGAAGGCAGCAAGGGCGATTTCGCCCGCGGTCCGCCGGATGTCGACGTCGGCAAACACCACGGCGGGCGCTTTGCCACCGAGCTCCAAATGGACGTCCTTCAGGGTCTTGGAAGCCGCCGACATGACCTGGGCACCGGCCCGGGTGGAACCGGTGATGGAAACCATCTCCGGGATGTCGTGCTCCACCATCGCAGCGCCGGCTTCCCGACCACCGCAGACCACGTTCACCACGCCGGCCGGGTACACCTGCTGGGCCAGTTCCCCCAGGACCACGGTTGACCAGGGTGTGGTGTCGGCGGGCTTGAGGACCAGGGTGTTACCCGCTGCGAGGGCGGGACCGATCTTCCAGATGGCCATCATGAACGGGTAGTTCCACGGCGTGATCTGGGCGACCACCCCAATGGGTTCCCGCCGGATGGTGGATGAGAAGCCCTCAACGTACTCTGTCTGGGCCGTGCCGGAAACAACCCGGCAGGCCCCGGCGAAGAAACGCAGTTGGTCCGCGCCGCGCAGGATTTCGAGCTCCTTGGTAAGGGCTGCTGGCTTGCCCGTGCAGGCAACCTCTGCCTCGAGGAGACGATCGGCATTCGCCTCAATGAGGTCCGCCAACTGCAACAGCAGCGACTGGCGCGTTCCCGGCGTCGTGCGCTTGTAACTCTTGAAAGCCGCGGCGGCGGCTTGGAAGGCGGAGTCGACGGCGGCGGCGCCACTGTCCGGCGCCGTGCCGATTTGCTGGCCCGTGGCGGGGTCGAAGAACGGCAGGCTGGCCGCGTCGTCCACGGACTCGCCGTTGATGATGTTCTGAAGCTGGATCACGGTGAGGCTCCGGTCAGTTTGTTGATGTCTTGGGGGAACGCGTGGTGGGGTCCTGCGGCAGATGCAAGAGGGCCGGGAGGCCGGAGTCGACGGCGCGGCGGAACGCGGCAGCGAAGTCTTCCGTGCGGTCCACGCGCTCGCCGTAGCCGCCGTAGGAGCGGGCGAGTGCCGCGAAGTCCGGGTTGGTCATGTGCGTGCCGGACGGTCGGTCCGGGTAGTGCGCTTCCTGATGTTCGCGGATGGTGGCGAAAATGCCGTTGTCCACTACCAGGACGATGAACTTGGCGCCGTAGCCCATAGCCGTGGCGATCTCCTGGCCGTTCATCATGAAGCAGCCATCACCGGCCACGGAAATGACCTGCCGGCCGGGGTATGCCAGCGACGCCGCTACGGCCGCCGGGATGCCCATGCCCATGGCCCCGTTACGCGGAGCGGCCAGGGAGTTGGCGGAGTTGTGGTCCAGGTAGCGAGCGGGCCAGATCGCGTGGTTTCCGGCACCGAACGTCAGGACGGCGTCGGGGTCCATTTCCTTCTTGAGGACCTCCATGGCGACACCCAAGTCGACGCCAATGCCGCCGTCGGGCCGCGGCGTGGAGAACGTGAGCTGATCGGCGCGGGCGCTGGCGAACCAGCCGTCCTCGCGCTCGCCGGCCGCAGGAAATGAAGCCAGCACAGCGGCGAAGGCGCTGACGTCCGCGATGATGTGCTGGTCCACGCGGCCGAAGTGGCCCAGGAGGTTGGCATCGGCGTTGACTATTACGGTCTCGGCGTCGAGCCCGCGCTTGTAGCCGTCGGACAGGACGTCGCCGCGGACGCAGCCAACAAAGATCAGCAAATCGGCGTCGTCCAGGCGCTGGGAGTTGGCGTCGCTGCGGCCGTAGCCCAGATAGCCGGCGTAGGCGTCGCTGCGGTGCGGGACGGCGTCGTAGGCGCGGAAGTCGGCCACCACCGGGACGCTGTTGCGGCTCGCCCACGCGGCCAGCTGCTCGCCGGACTCCTGCGTCCAGCCTTCACCGCCGACGACGACCAGCGGCTTGCGCGCCTTCTCCAACTTTTGGGTGAGGCCGGACAGCTCGGCCGCGGCGGGCTCGGGACGGGCAACCGTACGAGGTTCCACAGTGGCGTCCTCAACGACATGCACCAGAACATCCTCCGGCAGGCCGATCACCACGGGTCCGGGGCGTCCGCTGAGGGCGGTGAAGATCGCGTCGTCCACCACGCGGGCGGCGGAAGCGGCGTCGTCGAGGGTCACTACCTTCTTGGCTGTGCTGCCGAACCAGGCATTGATGTCGAACTCCTGGAACGACTCGCGGCCACGATCAGCCACCGGGATCAGGCCGACGAACAGGATCAGCGGCGTGGCGTCCTGGTGGGCGGTATGGATGGCAATGAAGGCGTTGGCAGCACCCGGACCACGGGTCACCATGGCGATGCCAGGAAGCTCGGTCAGGCGGCCTTCGGCCAGTGCCATGAACCCGGCACCGCCCTCCTGCCGGGCCACCACGTTCCGGATCGGCGAGCCGTGCAGTCCGTCAAGGACGTCCAGGAAGCTCTCGCCCGGCACGGTGTAGACGCGTTGGACGCCTGCCCGTTCGAGTTGGTTAACAATCAGGTGGCCGGCGGTGGTTGTGCTCAATGCTTCATTCCTTCTTCTTCGATGGAAAGGGCGGGGAGGAACAGGCCGGAGAGCGCAGTCAGTGCGGACACGACCAGGAGGATGATCGCTCCAGGCCAGAAGGAGTTGTTGGCGGCTACCAGGGCGGTGGCGATCAGAGGCACGAAGCCTGAGATGACGCCTGCAGTGTTGGAGGTGATGGCGACGCCGGTGTAGCGGACCTTCGTGGCGAACAGCGCAGTCAGTGCGGTTCCGGAGACGGCGTAAGGGATGGAGAGGACAGCGACGCCGATCATCATGGCGAGGACCACCAGGACGGGGTTGCGGCTGTCGATGGCCAGGAAGACGGGGATCGCAATGATGGCCGAGGCCACGCCGCCCCACAGGATGACCTTGCTGGCGCCGTACTTCTCGCCCAGGCGGCCTGCCCAGATCAGTGCGGCGATCTCAAGTGCCGCAGCAAGCAGGGTGCCCAGGAGCAGGAGTTCAGAGGGCAACTTCAGGACTTTGGTGCCGTAGAAGACCACGAAGCTGGTGATGAGGTAGAAGCCACCAATGCCGAGCAACGCCGAGCACATGCCCACCAGGATTTGCCGCCAGCTGTTCTTCAGCACGCCGCGGATGGGAGCGTGCTCCGTCTCGCCGGATTCCATCAGGGCTTCGAATTCGGGGGATTCGCTGAGGCGGCTGCGGATCCACAGCGAGATGGCCAGCAACGGGATGGCGGCGATGAACGGGATGCGCCAGCCCCAAGCGTCAAAGTTGGTCTGTCCTACCAGGAACAGCATGCCGAAGAAGCCACCGGAGGAGAGGATGGTGCCGATCGGGGAACCGATCTGCGGCAGGGCGGCGTAGCGTGCGCGCTTTTCCACCGGAGCATTCTCGACGGCGATGATCACCGCGCCGCTCCACTCACCGCCGACGGCGAGTCCCTGGACGATGCGCAGCGCCACCAGGAGGATGGGGGCGGCCAAGCCGATGGTCATGTAGTTCGGCAGCAAGCCGATGAGACCGGTGACAATGCCGATGCCCACGATGGTGACCATGAGGATCTTCTTGCGGCCCACCTTGTCTCCGAGGGCGCCGAAGATGAAGCCACCGATCGGACGGGCCACGAAGCCTACCGCGAGTGTTGCGAAGGATCCCATGGCCGCCACGAAGGGGTCCTGGGAGACGAAGAACTGTGCGTTGAACACCAGCGCAGCGGCTGTGGTGAAAAGGAAGAAGTCGTACCATTCCAGCGCAGTGCCCACCAGGGCGGCCAGGGCCACCTTCTTGGTAACGCTTTCATCGACGACGCGTACTGCCGTGGGACTGGTGTCCGTGGCTCCGCTGACCGTGCTTGCCATTGTTGCTCCATGAGTGCGAACGGGACCGGACGTTGGGGGTGCCCGGGCAAATTTGTGTGACTCAATCCATAGTGCCAGTAGTTTTTCCCAAAATGACTAGCAATCCACCACGGAATCATGGCGCTAGAATGTGTGAATGCACAATTCTGATACCTCGGGGCATGCTGTTCGGTGGACTGAGCTGGTGGATCAGCTCGAGGGCAGGCTGGACACCTTGGCGCAGGCCTTCACCACGAGGGTCCGTGAGATCCCCGAATACGGCGAAAGCCAAGTGACCGTCCTGGAAATCCAGGAGACAGCACGGGAGACTTTTCGGCGCCTGATCAGCGGCCTCAGGAATGGCCGCATCGACAGCCGCGATGGCCTGCTGGACTTCGCTTCCGACCTCGGGTCCAAGCGCGCCCGGGCCGGTATCCCACCGGAGTCGCTGACCTCCGCCGTGCGCTTGGACTTCAGCATCCTGTGGGCCGAACTGCTGGAGATCGCCCACACCGAAGATGCCGCCCTGCTGGCCACCAGGGTGGACCAGGTGTGGAGCGTCGTGGACGAATTCGCCACCCGCACCCACACGAGCTACTTGACCGAGCGGGTCAGGATGGCCCAGGAAGAGTCGAGCATCCAACGCGAGTTCATCGCCCGCCTGTTCAACCAGAGCAGCCCATCGTTGGAAACCTCCGCGCAAGTGGCTTCCGCGTTAGGCATCAACCCGGAGTCGCGGTTTGCCTTGGTGGCAGCCAGCGGCGAACCCGGTGCACGGCTGCGGGCAGCCACGTCCCAGTTCGGATCGGGGCAGCACACCCGGCAGCGGTTGTTCCTGCACGAATCCGGCGGCAACACCTATGTCTTCTGGGCGCTGCCTGCGGCACGGACGCGAGGACCTGAACCCCGAGGCGAGGCTCACAGCCCGGAAGTCGACAGCCAGCAGCTGCCACCCGGCGTCGTGAATGTCCCTTGCGGGTACGTGCCCGAAGTCCTGGGCCTGCGCGCCCTACCGGGGGCTGCCCGAACCGCCGAAAGCCTGGCTGCCCTGCTCCGCCCCCGGGACACCGGCCCCCTCTCCGCCGATTCCGCCTGGGCGCGGCTGGCCCAACAGAACCTGCAAGACGCCGGGCTGGACCTCGCCGCAGAACTCGAGGCGGCCTTGGCTGACTGCCGGGGCGGCGAGCGCGAACGCTTGCTGGAAACAGTCCGGAACTACCTCAGCACGGGCAACATCACCGTCACCTCCGAGCAACTCTTCTGCCACCGCAACACCATCCTCAACCGCCTCAACCGGTTCCAGGAGCTGACGGGGATAGACCTTGCCGTTCCCGCAAAGACGGCCCGGCTGGTGGTGGCGTGGGCCTAACACTTTCGCGGCCGCGTTTCTTCCTGACCTTGTTTTCCGGCTGCGAAGGCGAAAAGTGACCGAAAAGGGTTGATTTCGGCTCGTCTGGGGTCAAAATGAGGCCACCAAGCCGCGGCGGCAGGCAGCAGCCCCCCACCAGGAGGCCCGGCGTCGGGAATTCCGCGCCCCGTGGCGTCGGTGTGTGTTCTCACATTCCCGGGCTCGGTTTGCTGGAAGTTATGCCATTGATGGTGTGATCGAGCACACACCATAGTTGGAGCTACCTTGCACCGGACACTCGTCCCCGCACCCCATCCGGAGAATCAGATGGCCCACACGGTAGATACTGCCTCCGCATCAACATCCAGGCTGGACCTGGCAAAGATGCGCAAGATTGCCCTCGCCAGCGTTATTGGCACCACCGTCGAGTGGTACGACCTTTTCGTCTTCGGGACGGCGTCGGCCCTTGTCTTCAACAAGATCTTCTTCCCCAGCTTCGATCCAATCGTCGGCACCATGCTGGCCTTCGGCACCTTCGCTTCCGCCTACATTGCCCGCATGGTCGGCGCCATCATCTTCGGACACTTCGGTGACCGGCTGGGCCGCAAGTCCATGCTCCTGGTCTCCCTCCTGACCATGGGGGCAGCTACGTTCGCCATTGGCCTGCTGCCGGATTACAACAGCATCGGCATCATGGCCCCGCTCCTGTTGCTCTTCCTCCGCGTCATCCAGGGCCTGGCCCTCGGCGGCGAATGGGGCGGCGCCGTGCTCATGACCGTTGAACACGCTCCTCCTGCCCGCCGTGGTTTCTACGGTTCGCTGGTGCAGGTCGGCGTTCCCGCCGGCACCTTGATCGCCAACGTGGCCTTCCTGATTGTTGCCTCCACCGTCAGCACCGAAGCCCTGTATTCGTGGGGCTGGCGCATCCCGTTCCTGGCCTCGGTCCTCCTGGTCACTGTGGGCATCTACATCCGCCTGCACATCGAGGAAACTCCTTCCTTCCAGGCAGTCAAGACCGCCGGAGCCAAGGCCAAGATGCCGTTCGCGGCACTGATGGCCAAGTACTGGAAGCAGGTTGTCCTGGGCGGCGTCGCCACCCTTTCCACGGGCAGCACATTCACCCTGTTGGTGGCCTCCGGCGTCTCCTATGGCAAGAAGGAACTCGGCCACTCCGAGAGCCTGATGCTCTGGGTGGTCCTGGCCTCCTGCATCCTGGGACTGTTCCTCATCCCGTTCTTCGGCAAGCTGTCGGATAAGTATGGTCGCAAACCCATCATCTTCGCCGGCGTGGCAGCCGAGGCAGCACTCGCCTTCCCCATGTTCTGGCTCATGGACACCAAATCGGTGGCACTGCTCTTCGTCGCCTACCTGGCCATGATGACCGCGTTCTGCGCCAACTACGGCCCCATCGCCACGTTCCTGGCCGAGCTGTTCGGCTCCAAGGTCCGCTACTCCGGCCTGTCGGTGGCTTACATGTTGTCCGGCCTCCTGGGCAGTGCCGCCACCCCGTTCGTCACCACGTGGCTCTTGGGCATGACGGGTCAGAGCTCGTCCATCGCCTGGTACATCATGGCCGCAGCCGGACTGTCCCTGGTGGCACTCTTCCTGCTGACCGAAACCCGGTACGGCAACATCGACGCCGTCGACGAGGCACCCGCGTCCGCTGGCTCCGCAGAAGCCGCGGCAGCCCGGTGACCGTCACCACCATCGAGCGCCTGGCAGGCATCCCCGGCCAGGCGCCCGCCGTCGGGCCCTTTTCCCCGGCGGTCATTGCGAACGGCTTTGTGTTCACCTCCGGCCAGATCCCCGCCATCACGGGACTTGACGATCAACCGGACACCTTCGAAGGGCAGGTCCGGCAAACCATCCAGAACCTCGCCGAGGTGTTGGCGGCTGCAGGATCCAGCCTGCAGCACGTGGTCAAGATCAACACCTACCTGACCAGCCCGGACCAGCTGGAAGAGTACAACCGCGTATACGTGGAGTACTTCGGAACCGCCAAGCCTGCCCGGACCACCGTGTGCGTGAGCTTGTGGGGCGTCTCCTTGGAAATTGAATGCGTGGCAGTCCTTGCCGGGAAACCAGAGGTTGCCCAGTGACCCCCACCAGCTTGGAGGACCTGACCGACGTCAGTTACCCGACCATCGGCCACTTCCTCGAAGAGGGCTTCGTCTCCCCCGCTGTCCAGTCGCTTCTGGACAACGTGAAGATCGCCGGCCCAGCCGTCACCGTCCGGATCGCCGACCAGGACGCCATCGCCATGAACCGCGCTCTCCTGGCACTCAAACCCGGGGACGTCCTGGTGGTGGACATGCTCGGCGACCACCGGCATGCGCCCGTCGGGGCCGTGACGGCAGCCGCGGCGCTCGCCCAAGGTGCTGCCGCCGTCGTGGTTGATGGCGTGGCCACCGACGTGCTGGAACTGCGGCAAACCGGCTTGCCGGTGTTCGCCCGCGGGACCTCGTGCCTCACCACCAAGCGCCTCCACGGGAACGGGTCCGCCGTGAACGTCCCCGTGAGGTGCGGCGGCGTGGAGGTCAACCCCGGCGACCTGGTGCTGGGGGACGACAACGGGCTGATCGTGCTTTCACCCGACGCTGCACGGGACGTTCTGGCCAAGGCGCTGCAATCGGACGCCGCCGAGCCGGACATCCTTGCGCGCATAACATCCGGGGAGCCACTCGAATCGATTCTGGCGCTCTAATGCCGCCGAGAGCGTAACCGCCCAGCCGCCGGGACGCCACCAAGGAACTTCGGCTGGGGATGGGGTAGAACTTAACCATGAGCGTACGTACACCCGACCCGTATCCAGGCTGGCTTTCAGATGAAGACCTCTTCGAAGCCCGCGGCCGCCTCCCCATGGTCTACGTGGAGGCTGTTCCGGTCAGGCTGGATCCGCTCGGGTATGTGAACGAGGTTGGCACGCTCCTGCAGGGCGACGCCGACGGCAACATGGTGCGCTACCTCGTCTCCGGCCGCGTCCTCTACCGCGAAACCATCCGCGCGGCGCTCCTGCGGCACATGGAAAAGGACCTCGGTCCCCTTGCCTTCCCGCAGTTGCCCATCAGCCCGGTTCCGTTCACAGTGGCCGAATACTTCCCGGCCCCGTCCCAGACGGGCTTCACGGACGACCGCCAGCACGCTGTGTCGCTGGTCTACATCATCCCCGTGACCGGCGAATGCGAACCGCGACAGGACGCCTTGGAACTGACCTGGATGACGCCTCAGGAGGTGCTGAGCGACGACGTCCAGCAGGAATTCGAGGGCGGCCGCGGAAACCTTGTGCGGCAGGCCTTGGCATTCTCGGGCGTGGTTCTCTAGCGGGTCCCGAGCCCTGCAGCGGCCGGTCTTTGTAGACTGGACGGCGGACCCCAAGAGAACCAAAGGACTTCCGATGACTCACAGCCCAGCCACACAGCAGTACAGAGAGAAGCAGGCTGGGGACCTGCAGCCCGGAGACTTTGTGTTCCCGCCCGGTGACGGACCAGCCGAGGAAATCCGCAGCATCGAGGTGCACAACGACGACTACGGCGTGGCCGCCCTGCTGCTTGCGACAATGGTCGACGGCGGCACGGTACGGATAGCTGTCGGGTCCAGTGTTCCTGTGGGTGACGGAGTAGCGGCCGGCTCAGGCGCGGACGCCGGCGACGCCGGCACAGCCGACTCGCCCGGGCCCGACTCCGGCACCACCGACTCCAGCACCGCCGCGGATGCCGACGCCGATGCTCCCGCTGGACCTGCCGTCGTCGTACCTCCGCGCCCCGAGTCGCCGCCGACGTATACCGGACCGAGCGCTGAAGAACTCGCGCTCATTCCCGAACCCGAAGGAACCCACGAAGCTGTGGTGAGCGCCGCCGCCGCCAACCACAAGGGCAAGAACGGCGTTCAAGTACTTGCCGAACGGCTCTCGAAAGGCATCAACACCAAATCCGGCAGCTGCCTCCGGGACCTGAGCGACCTCGCGTTCGATCTATGCATCGTGCTTCGCGATCCGGACCACGCTTTGGCCGTCGCGGACCTGCTGAACGTGCTGCCCTTTGACGGAAACCTGGATCGCTGGGCGTCGATCGAGAGGGCATTGGCATTGTCCAGTTTCATCTGCCGCGAAGCAGGCCAAGCCGAGCGTGCCGCCGTGTACGAGAAGCTGCTCCGAGCCCCCGAGTCCCAGGAAGAGGACCCGTTCAAGGCCCGGATCAACGCCAGGGTGCGCCAGCGCTCGCTCAACGAACCCAACCTGTACGACAAGGAAATCTTCCGCGCAATCGACAACGGCAACCACGAAGCCGAACGCGAATGGCGGTTCCTGCGTCTGGAAGCACTCATGTTCCTGCGCGCCCACGGCGGGTCCAAGACCATCGGTGAGGACGAGTTGGCCCGGCGGATCGGCAACGAGCTGGAATCGGTGCGCGCTTAAGCCTTTTTGGGGGATTTCAAGACCTGTTATGTGGGCGCGAACGGCGGTAGATTCGGGGCCATGACGAACAATCTGAGCGTTGTGGTTAATGCCGATGCGCAGCAGGTTTGGACCATGCTGCGTGAACCGTCGCTGGTAGCCCAATGGCATGGCTGGGAAGCCGACGATCTCACCGACGAAATCAAACAGATCTACTTCAACACGGACGTTGTGGAAGGGCCCGATCACACCAGCCTGACCGTCAACGGCGGAGACATTTTCGAACTCCACCCGGTCTCAGGCGGCACGGAAGTGAGGGTCACCAGGGTTGCCTTGGACCACGACTCCGAATGGGCCGACTGGGACGAGGACATCACCCAAGGCTGGCTCACGTTCCTGCACCAACTCCGCTTTGCCTTGGAACGTCACCCGCACGGGCACCGGCGGACGCACTTTATCTCCCTCCCGGGCAAGGGCGGCCCGGCCATTGAGAAGCTGGGACTGGGTGATTTGCCGCCTGTTGGGGAGGAGTATTCGCTGACCCTCGCCACGGGTGAGAAGATCTCCGGCAAGGTCTGGTTCAAGAGCCGGCACCAGGTTGGCCTCACCGTCCATAGCTACGCCGAGCATGGAGATGGGCTCCTGATCGTCGCCGAGCAGCTGCCGATTCCGGAAAAAAGGCCCGACGGCGGCTCCATGGTGATTGCCTCCACATACGATTTGGGGGCGCACACCTTGGCGGACATCCGGTCGTCGTGGGACAACTGGAAGGCTGAGAACTACGGGTCGTAGGGCCCGCTCCGCAGGTTACTCCCGGTAAAGCTGGCACACTTGGTAGCGTGCCAGCTTCCTCTTCTGCTCCTGCTTCTTCTCCTGCGCTGCCCGGATTGTCCCACCGGCAATCAGAGTTCTCCTTCTCGGTGGGCACGCGCCTCACTGAAACGTGCTCGCCGTCGGACGCCCAAATAGACGCCAACGGCGGCGCGTTCCTGGGCCGGACCGGAACCATCACCACGCCGCACGGGACCATCCAGACGCCCGCGTTCATCGCCGTCGGGACCAAAGCCACCGTGAAAGCAGTGCTTCCTGAGTCCATCGCTGAGCTCGGCGCCCAGGCAGTCCTGGCCAACGCCTACCACCTGTACCTGCAGCCGGGGCCCGAAATCCTCGATGCCGCGGGCGGGCTGGGCGCGTTCATGAACTGGTCCGGTCCCACGTTCACCGACTCCGGCGGATTCCAGGTGATGAGCCTGGGCTCGGGGTTCAAGAAGGTCATCGACATGAAGAACGTGGATTCTTCCGGTCCGGATGACGCCGTGGCTCCCGGCAAGGAACGGCTGGCGCACATTGACGATGACGGCGTCTGGTTCAAGTCGCACCTGAACGGGGACCGGCATCGATTCTCCCCCGAGATCTCCATGCAGGTCCAGCACCAGATCGGCGCGGACATCATGTTCGCCTTTGACGAGCTCACCACGTTGCAGAACTCTCGGGCGTATCAGGAGGAATCCCTGGAGCGGACGCGTTTGTGGGCTCTGCGGTGCTTGGCGGAACATGCTTCCCTGACCGCGTCCCGCGTTGGTAAGCCGTACCAGGCGCTGTTCGGCGTGATCCAGGGCGCCCAGTATGAGGACCTGCGCCGCAAGGCCTGCCAGGACCTTGGCGCCATGCCCTTTGATGGCTATGGAATCGGCGGTGCGCTGGAAAAGGAAAACCTGGGCACGATTGTCCGCTGGTGCAACGAGGAACTTCCCGAGGACAAACCGCGGCACCTGCTGGGCATCTCCGAACCGGACGACATCTTCACGGCCATCGAGAACGGCGCCGACACGTTCGACTGTGTCTCCCCCACCCGAGTGGCCCGGAATTCCGCGTTCTACACCCCGTTCGGGCGCTTCAACCTGTCCGGAGCCCGTTACAAGACGGACTTCGGCCCCCTGCAGGACGGCTGCGACTGCTACACGTGCGTGAACTACTCCCGCGCTTACATCCACCATCTGTTCAAGGCCAAGGAAATGATCTCGGCAACGCTGATCTCCATCCACAACGAGCGGTTCGTGGTGAAGATGGTGGACGATGCCCGCCTGGCCATCGAATCCGGGGACTTCTTCGAGTTTAAGGCCGAGACGCTGGGCCGGTACTACTCGTAGACCCGGCATGGGCTCGCTCCCGCCCCGACATCGCTGGTCCGGTGCCAACTCGCTGGAGCTGAGCCAAATCGCGGGTCCGGTGCCAAATCGCTGGTCCGGTGCCAAATCGCTGGAGCGGTGCCAAATCGCTGGAGCGGAGCCGCGACTTCGCACGGCTCCCGCGTCGTCGGCATGCGCACAGCGATCTCAGGCGTTGTCCACATAGCGGCAGCAGGGGCTACCTTGGGCCGTGTGCGCAGCCAAGGCTTGGTACATGAGTCAGAAACAGACGTCGACCCTCCCCCAGCTGGGAACGCTTTGGCGCACACAACAGCTCAATGAACTGGGACTTGGTTCACGCGCAATCGCCGAACTCGTCCGGAAGGGTGAGCTTCTCCGCGTGCGCCAGGGATGCTACGTCCGAAAGGCGGCGTGGGACAAACAGCCAGTCGATGCCCGCGGCAAACAACTGATACACGCGCATGCTCACGGAACTCTCATCACGTCCAATGGGGGCTTCGTCTACAGTCATACTTCTGCGGCTCGGCTGCACGGCTTGTTCCTATGGAACGTGGACCAGCTGATCCATCTCATTCTTCCCACCAACCCCTCCAGCGGTCGGCTTGGCAAGGATGTCCGCGGCCACAGGCTGCGGTTGCCTCCCTCCCAGATCGTCATGGTGGAGTATCTTCCGGTGACCGACCTGGAACGAACGGTGGTGGACTGTGCCATGACGTTGAGCTACCGGCAGGCCCTGATCATCATGGATCACGCGCTTCGGCTCGGAGCGGACAAGCCGCTCATGATGGCGCACGCGGGCACCTTGTCGGGAAGGCGGGGAGTCACGACTCTGCGGAGATGCTTGGCCAATGCTGACCCCACCTCCGAATCCGCAGGAGAGACGCTATGCCGGGAACTCCTCCAACGGCTCAAGGTACCGATGCCCGCGGCGCAGGTAGAGGTGCAAAGCCGGATCGGTCGCTATCGGATGGACTTTGCGTGGAAGCGGGAGAAGGTGGCCCTCGAGTTCGACGGAGAGGTCAAGTACTTCAAGTACGCCCGAACGGACCGGGTGATCTTCGAGGAACGACGCCGGGAGAAAGCGCTCGTTGAGGACGGCTGGTTCTTCATCCGGGTGGAGTGGCGGGACCTGTTTCAGGAGCAGGAGTTCAAAGCGCGCGTTCTGAAGGCCCTCCATCGGTGAGCTCGACGCGGGCCGCGCGTACCGCCGTCGTGCTGGTTCGCGAGATCGCCGAGCCTGTGCGGGGAAGCGGGATCCGTGCGAGATCGCCGCTCGTATCCGGCGATCTCGCACAGCTCCCGCGTCTGTGGCGCTGTTCCTGCGTGCTTAGCTAACTCCGTAGCTGGGCTCGCGCTTCTTGATCCAGCCAACAACCAGCACGGTGAGCGGCACGAACAGGAACTCCACGGCGGTCTTGTAGACGAAGCCCACCAGGACGTAATTGACGAATGATCCCGCGTCCGTGATGCCGATGACCGACGCCGCGATGCTGCAGAAGATCAACGTGTCCACGAATTCGCCCACCACGGAGGAGCCCATGAGGCGTGCCCACAGGCTCTTTTCGCCGGTGCGTGCCTTCATTTTCACCAGGATCCACGAGTTGATGGTCTGACCTGCCAGGAACGCAAGCAGCGACGCGAGCACGATCTGCGGCACGGGACCGAGGGCACCTTCGATGGCAGCCTGCTTGGCGGTTCCGTAGTCGTCGGTGAAGCCGGGCAGCACGATGATGATCCAGTAGCAGAGGGACGCGAACACTGAGAGCGCGAACGAAGTAATGATGGCCTTCCGCGCCACTTTGAAGCCGTAAACCTCGCTCATCACATCACCCAGGATGTAGGCCAGCGGGAAAAGGAAGAACCCGCCATCGGTGATGATGGGCCCGAGCACCACGCCCTTGGACGCGCCGATATTGGACAGGATCAGCACCACGGCCATGACGGCCAGCATGATGCCGAAGTACGGGGAGCCGATTGAAGCGAAGCGCGGAGCGGGCTTGCTCAAGGTACTGGAGCCGGAGGGCGAGGGCATGGGTCATCCATTTCTTAGTGGTTCGCGCAGGCTTCCTAGGTGAGGTTGCCCCGCTGTATTAGCACTGTGGGTGGTGGGGCATTCGGCCCGGCACCGCTTCCATTCTCCCACCCACGGCCCCTCTCTCACATCCCACCCCTTTTCGGGCATCCCTCTCTCACATCCCACCCACCAATCTCATTTTGAACACGTTCAGAAATAATGGCATACTCATTGTTGAACACGTTCAAAACTTTCCGCGAGGAGCAACGCATGGCTGCAAAGAGTGAACAGACCCGCCAACTGGTGGCCGACGTCGCACTGAAGATGTTCCGCGAAATCGGCTTCGAAAAGACCACCATGCGCGCCATAGCCCAAGAGGCCGGCGTCTCGGTCGGCAATGCCTACTACTACTTCGCGTCCAAGGACGAACTGGTCCAAGAGCTGTACATCCAGGTGCAGGACGAGCATGCGGTGGTGGCGGCCGAGGCCCTCGAAGGCGTCCAGGATCTCGCCGGACGACTCAAGGCAGTGCTGCACACCGGCGTCGATGTCATGAACCCGTACCACCAGTTCGGCTCCGACTTCATTGCCACCGCGATCCGGCCGACGTCGCCCGTCAACCCGTTCGGTGAGGCGTCCACTGCCGCCCGCGAGGCCTCGCTCGCGATCTTCCGGTCCGCCGTCGAGGGCTCCTCCCCCGCCGTCGCGAAGAAGCTGCGCGGCGATTTGCCCGAGCTGCTGTGGCTGACGTACATGGGAGTCGCGCTGTTCTGGGTCTACGACACGTCAGAGGGCCAACGCCGCACCCGCAAGCTGATCGACGGCGCCGCGCCACTGGTGGCGCGCGGCTTATCGCTCGCGAAGATTCCCGGCGTGAGCAAAGTGTTCGACGACGTCCTGGGACTCGTGCGCAACGTCAAGGCAGACTCATGACCCCGTCGACGGTGGTGATCGCGGGCGCTTCCGGCTTCATTGGCAGCTACTTCCAGCGGCGGTTCCTTCAAGAGGGCTGGCAGGTCCGGACCGTTGGGCGGGACGCTTCGGCTGACGCGCAGTGGTACGACGACGGCGCCATCACCAAAGTGCTGGACGGTGCCGAACTGCTGGTGAACCTCGCCGGACGATCCGTGAATTGCCGTTATGACGAGCGGCACAGGAGGGAGATCTTGGACTCCCGGGTTCTCACAACGCGTGCCTTGGGCCGGGCTACGGCGCGATGTGCCGAACCTCCCCGTACATGGATCAACTCCAGTACCGGAACCATTTACCGGCACGCGGACGACCATCCGCAGTCCGAGGGCTCGGGTGAATTGGGCAGCGGGTTCTCCGTGGACGTGGCCCGTGCCTGGGAGAACGAGTTGGAGGCTGCGGTTGTGCCCGGCACGCGCAAGGTGCCGCTTCGCATGGCGATCGTGCTGGGGGCAGGTGGCGTCATGAGCCCCCTCCGGAACCTCGCCCGGCTCGGCTTGGGTGGGCACATGGGGCCCGGAACGCAGAAGTTCAGCTGGATCCATGTGGAGGACTTGTTCCGTGTTGTCCTGTTCGTCCACGGGCAGCTTGGCCTTAGCGGTCCAGTGAACGCGGCGACGCCCCAGCCGGTGGATAACCGTGAGCTCATGTCATTGGTCAGGCGGAGCATGGGTGTCCCCTTTGGCGTCCCGACGCCATCGTGGCTGCTCGAGGCCGGGGCCGTGCTCATCCGGACCCAGACCGAACTGGTGCTGAAGAGCCGGTGGGTGGAACCCCGGAAGTTGCTCGACGCGGGTTTCGCGTTTGAGTACCCTTCGTTGGCCGGTGCGCTCGGCGAGATCGCCGCAGGGCATTCCGATCCCTCTCTCACATAACCACCACCTCAGCCGATCCCTCTCTCACATCACTAGGAAGGTCGCCATGAGCCAGGAACCATGGACTGACGAGGATGAGTACTCGCTGGCAGTGCGGAGGCCGTCAAGCGATTGGCGCTACGGCGCGAAGGATCGAGTGGTACTCGGCGGCAAAGGACTGGCAGTTGGAATCGCCGTAGCGCACCTGACGTTTTGCATCTTCTGGGCGTTTCACTCCCTGGGATGGGCCTTGATCCTTTTCATCTACAGTCTGCTCCCCGCCTGGGTAGTCGGCGCAGTGGTGGGATCACTCGTAGGCCTGGCCCTGCGTCGTGTCCGTAACCAGTGGCTTCACGTTGCGGCCTTCTTCACAGTTGGGTTGCTCATGTGCCTGCCCTTTGGCGGACTCTCGGCAACCGGTCCGCTGCTGTTCTCGTTGTCCATCGCCCTCGCGGCCGGCGTCGGCCGCTTGGCCATCTGGAGGCTCGTTGTGACGAACGAGCAACCCTCTCGGGAGAACCCTCTCTCACATAAGTGAGGGTTTCACCCGATCCTCTCTCAGATATTCGCACCGTTGAGGTAACGCTCGCTCACATCACGCCATTACGACGGCGGTCCCCAGGGTCGCGTCGCCGGAATCCGACGTAGCGGGGAACCCTTGCCGAATAGTCGGCGTAAGCCTGTTGAAACTGCTCCGACAGTGTGGCCTCCTCATGAAGCACACCCCAATGTTCCGCGAGCGACCCGGCAGGCATCGTGGCAAAGCCCCAGGCCGTACCAGCTAAACCGCCGGCACCCAGATGGACGAGCCACCAACCGACGTACATCGGATGACGGGTGTACGCATATGGGCCGCTGGTGACCAGAACGTCCGGCCGCTCAAGAGCGAACGGGCCAGCCGACCGTCGTCGCCGTTCAATAAGTGCCCATGTATTGATACCGACGCCGGCGAGTACCAGTCCGGTTCCCACCAGTCCGTTAAGGAGCCGCGGACCGGGAAGCCGCACGGGATGCAGCCTTTGGAGCAGGACGCACACCGCCAGCCCAGTCACTTGTCCAGGAGGCAGCGGAACATTGCCGAAGGCTCTCTTCCAGCTGGGCAACGTCCCCTCGGCCGCCCCCGATAATCTCGCCATGCCAGCACGGTACTCCCGAAAATCCCTGTGATGTGAGAGAGCGTCCACCAAAACACGACGGGATGTGAGAGAGCGACGGTGGGGCGAGCGCTGACCGGCCTCATCCGAAACCTAAGGAAGTGTTAGGAAATGCCCGGCCAACTATGGCTGTGCCGTGCATCACCCATAGTTTGGAACATGTCCTCTTCACCCCGGAGGGCCTTTCTTAGTCGACGAAGAGCCATGCGCAAGGACGCCATGAGCACGAGCTTCATGGACAGAACGAACTCATGCAAGACACGGCTGCCGTATGCGCAGCCGCCAGGAAGGTTCATTGATGAGCACCCAACAAGCTGTACCTCTGAGCGAAGCCGCCCAGACACGCAAGGCAGTGAGCAACATCCTCAAAGGCTCCGCGGGCAACCTCGTGGAGTGGTTCGACGTGTACGTTTACACCGCATTTGCGGCGTATTTCCAGTCGCACTTCTTCAACTCCTCCGACGATCTCCAGGCCGGCCTTGAAGCGATGGCCGTCTTCTCGACGTCGTTCCTCATGCGCCCGATCGGTAGCTGGTTCTTCGGCCGCTATGCCGACCGCAAGGGCCGTAAAGCCGCGCTCACGCTCAGCGTGACCATGATGTCCGCCGGCTCGTTCGCCATTGCGATCATGCCCACCCAGGATGTCATCGGTCTGTGGGCCATGATCCTCCTGGTCTTCATCCGCATGGTCCAAGGCTTCTCGGTGGGCGGCGAGTACGGAACCAGCGCCACCTACATGTCCGAGGCAGCGACGGCCAAACGCCGTGGCTTCTTCTCCAGCTTCCAATACGTGACGCTGATTGGCGGCCAGATGCTGGCCCTCCTGGTGCTCGTGATCCTGCAGAACACCATGAGCAAGGAAGACCTGACGCAGTGGGGCTGGAGGATTCCCTTCGCGATTGGTGGCGTCGCTGCCCTGGTAGTGCTCTGGCTGCGACGCTCCATGGAAGAGACCCTCTCTGCCGATCAGCTGCGCGCTGCGCACATCAAGGTTGAAGGCGAAGCCCAGCCGGGCACCATGAAGCTCCTGTTCACCAAGCATTGGAAGCCGCTGCTGATCTGCATCGGCATCACGCTCGGCGGCACGGTTGCCTTCTACACATACACCAACTTCATCCTGAAGTTCATGAACGATACGTCCGGTATCGCCAAGACGGATACCTCCGTGATCAACTTCTGGGCGCTCTTCATCTTCATGCTGCTCCAGCCCGTCTACGGCATGCTTTCGGACAAGATCGGCCGGAAGCCGCTGCTGATCTGGTTCGGTGTGACGGGCGTTCTGTTCACCTGGCCCCTGCTCTCGGCGCTGGCCGGGACCAAGGATCCGTTCGTGGCATTCCTGCTGATGTTTGGTGGACTGCTGATGGTGGGTGGCTACACGTCCATCAACGCGCTGGTGAAGGCTGAACTGTTCCCTGCGTCCATCCGTGCGCTCGGCGTAGGCCTGGGCTACGCGATCGCCAACTCGCTGTTCGGCGGTACGGTTCCGCTGATTGGTGCAGCGTTGCAGAAGTCCGGCCAGGTGGACATGTTCTTCACCTACGTCACGGCCGCCATCTTCATCTCGCTGCTGGTGTACATTTTCGCCCTCAAGAACAAGAAGCCGACGCACCTGGATGCCGAGCAGGGCAACGCCTTCGTCGCCAAAGGCACGGCGAAGGACGACGACGACAAGAAGGACCTCGTCAACGCCTGACCTGGCTGCCTTGCGAGGCCCGCTCTGCGCCCTTTGGATCCTCCGAAGGGCGCAGGGCGGGCCTCACAACGTTAAGCTCTAGTAGCGAACCAGCCCGCAACCCGAAGGATCAGACCGTGCACGTGCTCATCGTCGAGGATGACGACGCCATGGCGTCAGCCCTGAGCGCAGCCGTCGCCTCGGCCGGCCACAAACACACCCGGGTGTCCCGTGGCGAGGACGCGCTCCTGGCCCACCGACAGCACGAGGTCATCCTGCTGGACCTTGGCCTTCCGGACATGGACGGTTTGGACGTCTTGCGGAAGCTGCGCCAAGTCACAACAGTTCCCATCCTGATCCTGACGGCCCGTGACGACGAGCGAAGCGTGGTGCTGGGCCTGCGTTCGGGGGCTGATGACTACCTGGTGAAGCCCGTGAAACTCGTGGAGTTGCTCGCCAGGATCGAGGCAGTGACTCGGCGTACCAACCGCGCCGGCCAGGATGCTCCGCACAGCATCGTGCTCGGAGAACTGGAAGTGGACCTCGATCGCCGCGTGGCCGCCGTCGGGGAACGGCAACTGGCCCTCACGGCAACGGAGTTCGACCTTCTCAGCCTCCTCGTCAGGAACGCAGGCTCGGTGGTCACCCGCGAGCAGATCCTGGATGCCCTCTGGGGCGACGCTTTCCTGGCACACTCACGTTCCTTGGACGTGCACCTGACCGGGCTCAGGTCCAAGCTTCAGTTGCCTGGCTTCATCATCAACGTGCGCGGCGTCGGCTATCGCGTTGAGCAGCCGTGAAAGTCCGCGTACTTGGCATCTTGAGCCTGCTGGTGGTGATCATCGTGGTGACGGTGTCCAGCGTGATCCTGACCTCGGCCAGCCGGGAGCTCACGCAGGAACTGCAAATCAACCGCGTCGCAGCCCTCAACCGTTTCGCGCAGCTGGCCAGCGATGCCGCGGAAGACAACGACACTACCCAGCTCCAGCGCGAGATGGATCGGTACTCCGAACTCTACGGCGAGGGAATCCTGATCAGGTTGCAGGGGCGAATCATCCATTCCGGCGGTCTCAGCGAGGACCACCCCGACGTCGGCAATGCACTGAACCGGGCAAGCCTCAATCTCAGCGACACCACACTCAACCCTGTCCGGGCCTTCGGAACCGGCGGAGACACCATCTCAAGGTCCTTCGGCACGGCCAGCCAAGTACTTGGTGAGGTTGTCATGGAGGTGAATCTGGACGCGGCGCGACAGAAGCTACGGGAGCGTTGGATCGCCGTCGTGCTTGCCGCAGTGGCCCTGGGTGCCCTGCTTTTGCTGGCGGCAGCGCGCATCACGGCTTGGGTTCTCCGTCCGGTCCACAGACTGAGCAGGGCTGTCCACGAACTGGAAACCACGGGCAAAACGGGTCAGCTTCCCGAGGCCGGTCCGCCCGAATTGCGCGAGCTGAGCCGTTCGTTCACCGCCATGGCCGGCACCGTGACCGACAGCATGGAGTCCCAGCGCCGGCTCATCGCCGATACCTCGCACCAGCTCCGCAACCCTGTTGGCGCGCTGCGCTTGCGGATCGATCTTCTGCAGCTCGAGCTGAAAAGTGAGCCGGAAAAGGCTGCGGCGGCAGGCGTTGTGGCGGAACTTGAGCGCGTGGAGGAAATGCTCGACGGCGTGCTGAAGCTGGCTACTGCGGAACATCGCGCCTTCGAAGGGGCTGCCCGTGCGGACCAAGCGGAGCACCAACGCCACGCCGTCATTGATCCCTTCCCGATCCTGCAGGGCGAAGTGGAACGCGCGGCCCCCGCAGCCAGGAATGCTGGATCCCAGCTGTCTTTGGAAGGCCTCGCGCCCGGAAACCAGATCGCCTGCGACCCCGACGAACTTGCACACATGGTGGGCGAACTCCTCACCAACGCCATCAAGTACGCCCCGGGCGCCCACATCACAGTGGCGACCCTGCAGACGCAAGGCGGTACCGCCGTCGTGATTTCCGACGACGGTCCAGGCCTCCCAGCCGAACAGCTCGCTGCCTCCACCAGCAGGTTCTGGCGCGCGCCGCAGCACAGCAAGATCCCCGGCAACGGCTTGGGCATGACCATCGTGGAGCGGCTGGCACAGGCCAACCGCGGCCGGCTGGTCCTGGAACCGCACAAGCCGCACGGCCTGACGGCGCGCCTCGAATTCGCGAAGCCGGAGGAGGACATGCATGCCTGATCATCTGTCCCGGCGAAGCGCCCTCAAATCAGCCGTCGCTCTTGGCCTGGGCGGTCTGCTCGGATCAACTGCCGCCTGCACGCCGGAGGAACGCCCAAGGGAACTTACGGTTGCCGGTGGTGAATCAGGCGGCTTTTACCTTGAGTTCGCCACGCTGCTGGCGGACTTGCTCCAGCGGGAGCGCGTCGCCGAACGGGCCGTTGCGCTCACTACTGGCGGGAGTCTCGAGAACATCCAGCGGGTCCTGTCCGGCGAGGCGACCTTCGCCGTCGCCCTGGCCGATGCAGCCGCCCAGGCAACGGCTCCCGGCGGGAAATCAACACAGCCCGGAGAGGGCCTGGTGGCGCTGGGCAAGGTGTACCAGAACTACGTCCACTGCATCGTGCGGGAGGACAGCGGTATCCAAACCTTCGCCGACCTCGCCGGGAAGACCGCCGGCGTGGGCGAAGTTGGCTCGGGGACCACGCTGACTGCTGGGCGCATCATTACGGCCGCTGGGCTGTCCGGCCCGGGCCGCGCTCTGAAGCAGGTGAACCTCGGCCTGAACCAGGCACTGGCTTCGCTGAAGGACGGGTCGATCGACGTCATGATCCAGTCGGGTGGCGTTCCGACGGCCCCCATCGCCGCCGCTGCCCAGGGCATTGCGGTCAGGCTCCTGGATCTTTCCGACCTCATTCCCGCAACACGGGCGGAGTCGGGGTTCTTCTATGACCGCGTCCTGATTCCCGCCAACAGCTACGGCGACGCACCCGCCGTGTGGACCATCGGCGTCGCGAATCTGCTCCTATGCCGGAGGGATCTGGCCGACCATGTGGTTCGGCAGACCGTGGAACTGTTGGTGGAACAGGCCCAGGACCTGGTTCCGAAATCGAGCACTGGCGTCCAATTCCTCAGCCCCGAGACTCTGATCAACACCGCGGGAGTTCCCCTGCACCCCGCAGCGGAAGCGGCATATCGGCGTCTGCACGGCTGAGCCGCCCTCGAATCGGCGGACGGCAGGGCAACTGGCAAAATGGAAA
This sequence comes from Paenarthrobacter sp. FR1, assembly GCF_051106045.1. Taxonomy (NCBI): domain Bacteria; kingdom Bacillati; phylum Actinomycetota; class Actinomycetes; order Micrococcales; family Micrococcaceae; genus Paenarthrobacter; species Paenarthrobacter sp. FR1. The sequence continues at coordinate 67,201 of NZ_JBPFSF010000007.1, forward strand.
CCATGACTTCAGCCGTTGCCCCTGCCATTGCCCTGACCATTGCCGGCTCCGAAGCGACCGGTGGCGCCGGCGCGCAGGCGGACCTCAAGACTTTCCAGGAACTCGGAGTGTTCGGCATCGCGAACCTCACGTGCATCGTTTCCTTTAACCCGCAGGACAACTGGAACCACCGCTTTGTGCCGGTGGACCAGCAGGTCATCGCGGACCAGTTGGAAGCCACGACGGCGGCCTACGGTGCCGCTTCCGGCGCACCGTCGGTGCTGGATACCGTGAAGATTGGCATGCTCGGAAGCCCGGCAACCATCAGCACCGTAGAGAAGGCCTTGACGGACGGCTCGTTCAAGCACGTGGTTCTGGATCCCGTGTTGATCTGCAAGGGCCAGGAGCCGGGCCACGCACTGGACACCGACCAGGCTTTGAAGGCGCAGATCCTGCCGCTGGCAACCTTCGTCACGCCGAACCATTTCGAGGCCGAGTCCCTGTCAGGGCTGACCATTACCGATGAAGAGTCGCTCAAGGCTGCCGCCATCCGTATCCACGAGATCAGCGGCGCAGCAGTCCTCGCCAAGGGCGGGGTGCGGCTGGAAGGCCCGGACGCCGTCGACGTTTACTACGACGGCGAGACGCTGGAAGTTCTGCGGGCAGCGAAGGTGGGCGAGGTTGCCGTGTCCGGCGCCGGATGCTCGCTGGCTGCCGCAGTGACCGCCGAGCTGGCCAAGGGCGCAACGCCGCTGGAAGCAGCTCGTACGGCGAAGGCTTTTGTGACGGCGGGCATCAAGAACCGTGTATCCTCCGGGGCCCCCTTTGATGCTCTGTGGCAGGGCGGCGCTTTGTCCTAGCTCTTGCACAACGAGAACAGCCGCCCCGGATCGCTTCCGGGGCGGCTGTTTCTTTGCGTGCGGGTTCTTGCGTGCGGGTTCTTTACGTGCGGGTCAGCGCGAGACCTTACCCATGAGCGAGGCGATGGGTCGGAGGAACAGCGGGCGGGCAAGGAACCAGGCTGCCGCCGTGAAGATGATCGAAGCCGCGAAGATACCGAACCCCCACCAGCTGTTGTTGTCGTCGTTCGAGGCGTACATATGGTTGAGGTTTCTCAGCGCGCCCGTGGCCAGCACCAGTGTCACGTGGACGATCACGAAGGCAACGAAGTAGATCATCACCGGGAAGTGGATCTTGCGGGCCAGTTCGATCGGGTAGAACTTGTTGATTGCGGCCCTCTTGGGCCATGCACCGGACATCCGAAGGCCGGTAATGATGGCCAAAGGTGCTGCGATGAACACCGTGATGAAGTAGGTCAGGAGCTGGAGGCTGTTGTAGTTGTTCCAGCCGTTCTCGACTGGCCAGTTCAGCGAAGCGTACTGCAGTCCCGCTGAGATGGCGTTGGGGAAGACATCCCAGGTGGTGGGGACGATCCTCAACCATTGGCCGGTGGCGAAGAGCAGCACGATGAAGATGATGCCGTTCAGAACCCAGAGGGCATCCAGCGTCAGGTGGAACCACAGATCCAGGCTGATCTTGGTTGGCGGGTTCTTGGTCTTGATGAAGCCCTTGTTGTTCCGGGTCCAGTTTGCGGCCGGACGCGTGGTGGTCCGCACTTGCCACCCCGACCGGATGATCAGGACGATGAAGAACATGTTCAGGAAGTGTTGCCACCCCAGCCAGGCGGGGAAGCCAGTGGGAGTGCCTTCAGGAACTGCCGAGTGCCCGGGGTAGTCCACCAGGAATTGCTGGACCGGTTGAAGGGTCCGCAGCCATTGCGCGACGAGCACCAGGATCAGGGCCACCACCAAAGCTCCTGCGGTGACGACGACGGGCTTGAACCACCTGTTCGACGTGATCCCGGACGACTTGCTTGAAACGGACATCAGGCCGCGTTCCTCTCTGGCTTGTTTGGCTGCGACCAGTTGGCGCTATATAGCGATTCAACCAGTTGCAGCCCGACGGTGAAAACGGCACCCGGGTTTCGGGGCGTCCGACGTCAAAAATCGCAGCATTCGGATACATGCCGCAACATGTATTTCTAGAACAGACTTCCAGAATTATTTCCTCTGATTCATAGGTCCGTCAAGGCTTGCTGCTGGCTATGTGGATTCTTCCGAGGGTAGGATTCCAAAAATAGCCGGGGTCGACACTCCGGTCTTCGTCCTGACTGCGGGAGGAGCATCACCATGGTCCGCAAGACCTCCGACGTTGCCAGCAACGCGGGCTCCTGGCAGTGGACCCGCACCGCGGCAACCCAGCGCACCCTGTTGGACGCGGCCACCGAAGTGTTCGTCGAACATGGCTTCACCGACGCGAGCATCTCCGACATCGTTTCCCGCGCAGGGTCGAGCGTCGGCAGCCTCTACCACCACTTCGGCGGCAAGACCGAGCTCTTCCTTGCCCTGTGGGACGACTACCAAAACGAGCACGAGAGACTCGTTGCAGCGGCCGTGGCCAAAGCCCGCAAGGCCGGCGAAAACGATCCCCTGGCGCTCTTCAACGTGGGCAGCCGCAGCTACTTCGACTACACCTGGAAGCACCGGGAGCTGGAGCGGGTGTTCATTGAAGGCGACACTCCCCCGGGCTTCGAGGTTTTGCGGCGCGAACGCGGACGCGAGTGGGTCCGCCAAAATTCGGTACTCCTCGGGACCAGTGACGACACCTTGGGCCGGCTCACCGTTGCCGTGATCACGGACATCGTGACGGTGTCGGGCCAGGAAGTGGCATTGAGTGCCACCAAGCGCGAGGCGGACGAGGTAGTCAACGCCGCAGCGGTGCTGGTGCAGCGGCTGGTCCGCTGATCCCCACTCCTGCCCCTCGTTTATTCAAGGTGTTGATTCAAAGCCACCTCGACCAGCCACGGGCGGGTGATCCTCCACGGGCGCCCTACCCCCTGCAAGGATCTCCAATTCGAGCAATGGGAAGAACCATGGATTGCCTTAGACGCGGCGAACAGGCTGCTGCAACTCGGTAACCCAGTCGGACTGATCCTCTGAAATCGCTCGGACATACAGTTCCCGGCATGGCCCTGAATGGACAAGCCCCCGCGCGAATATCTCAGCGTGGAGAGCCTGCCAGCTCTCGGCAATGTGGTCCATGGAGCCCAGATGGACCCCGCAAACAGCAGTTTCCACGGCGGGAAGTTCGATGATCTCGAAGCCTTCACCTGCGGGACCCCCATAGGCGTAGCCGGCAATGATCTGCAGGCCCTCTTCAACGGTCTGGTACTGCGCGACCGGCGTTGTCAGAACCCCACACTCATCGCCGATAATCTCGGCAACAGCGTCAAAGGAGGGGCCCACGATACCGGCGACCTCAGGTTGGTCTGCTACGACCGCGCGGCGGGCTGCGAGACGGACGCCGGGCAGGGGTTTCTCGATAATTTCGATCTGGGACATGTGATTCTCTTTCTCGATGAGATGGAGCCGCCGTTGCACGTCAAGGAGACGGCCAGCAGCGATCTGATGTTCCTGCTCCACCTCTGCGCGGCGGATCCGCAACAGAGCTGCGATGCGATCAGCCTCGACGCCTTGGTCAAGAATCGACGAAATGTCATTGAGACCGAAACCAAGCTGGCGCAGGGCAACGATTCGATGCAGACGCTCAAGTTGAGAAGGATCATAGGATCTGTAGCCGCTGTACTCGTCCACGTGAGTTGGCACGAGCAGACCTGCGGCATCCCAATGCCGAAGCATGCGGTGGGTCACCTGCCCGATCTGCGCGAAAGCTCCGATGGATAACATGTCTTAGTTCTCCCGCCTTCCACAGTGTCAGAGTCAAGTGTCGCTCGAATCAGTCGCAACCCGGTGGTCCGCAGCCATGCACCGAACCTTTCTGCGAGGGCTGCCTCTCGAGAGCCCAAACTCAGGCACACGCGATGTGAGAGAGGGATCGCCAAATGCTGCTGGAATGTGAGAGAGCGTCAGCGCTCGGAGTGCGCCGCAAGGAAGGAGTACACCTCGGTCTCGTCCACGCCGGGGAACGCACCCGGAGGCATGGCTGCGAGCAGGTGCGAGTGGGCCCGGGCGGAGGGCCACGCGTTACCGGCCCACTCGTTCGCCAAAGAAGCCGGGGGCCGCTTGCAGCAGTTCGGGTCCGGGCAGTTGGATGTGGCACGGGCAGTCGTTTCCCGGCCACGGAACCACTTCACGTGCTGGTACGGCACACCAATACTCAGCGAAAACTCCCCGGCTGCGGAGCGCTCCGTACGGGCCGTGCACCAGTACGTGCCCGACGGCGTATCCGTGTACTGGCTGTAGGCGCTGAACTTGTCCGGCACATCGAAAACGGCCCGCGAGGTCCATGCCTTGCACGACGGCTGCCCCTCGATCGCCCCGGTGTGGTCCTGCGGGAAGGTCACGCCATCGTTCTCGTAGGCCTTGTAGATGATGCCGGATTGGTGCGTCTTCTGGAAGTGTGTGGTGATGCCCAGGTGCTTGGTGGCGAGGTTCGTGAACCGGTGCGCAGCTGTTTCGTAGGACACGGCGAAGGCGTCGCGGATGTCCTCCACTGCGATCTCCTTGGCGGCCTTGGCCTTTTGGAGGAACTCCACCGTGGCCTGCTCGGGCAGCAGCAATGCCGCAGCGAAGTAGTTGGTGGCCACCCGCTGCGCCAGGAAATCGCCGTAGTTACGCGGAGTTTCATGCCCCAGGACATAGTGACCCAGGGCCTGAAGCAGGACTGAGCGGGGGTCGTGATCCTGGCGCTGGTTCTGCGTCAGATAAATTCTGCGGTTCTTCAAGTCAGTCACCGACCGCGTGGAATGTGGCAGATCGCCCACGTGATGCAGGCTGAAACCAAGGTTCTCAGCGATGTCTGCAATGACGTGCTGGCTCAACGGACCCGTGGTGTAACCAACCCCCTTGAGGACCTTCTGCGCTTCGGCTTCATACTCGGGGAAATAGTTACCGCGCTCACGCATCATGGCACGCAACTCGCCGTTCGCGCGGCGGGCCTCTTCCGGCGTCGCGACTTGCTCATTAAGTTTGCGTTCGAGCTCCTGAAGCAGCCCCACCTGCGACTCCAGCACATCCAGCGGAAGCCGCGAGCTGATGCGGATTTTGGGCAGGTTCAACGATTCGTAGAGCGGTCCGCGCTGGTACCGCTCCAGCTCTATTTCCAGGGCAGCGCGACGGCTGGGCGGTTCGGCCCCGAGCAGCTGATCGATGCTCACGTTGAGGGAGGCAGCAAGCTGCTGCAGCAGCCCCAGTTTGGGTTCGCGCTTGCCGTTTTCGATCAGGCTCAGCTGGCTTGGAGCGGTCCCGACGGCGGCACTCAGGTCATCGAGCGTCAGCCCCGCCTGCTTGCGCAGATGGCGCACGCGGCGGCCAAGGCTGATGACGTCCAGTTCGGGGGACGCAGGGGACAACGACGGCGACGCGACTTCACGATTCCAGCTCACAGGCGACATTTCTTGAGAATACGCGAAGAAGTGCATTTCTTTCCATAGTTTTCCTCTAGCAACCCTCTTGGAAGTGCAGAAAAGTAGGTCTTACGAAAAAGAAATACAGACCCCGGGTAAGCCGGCCGATGCAGCAAAGGTGCAGCGGAGGCCGGCCCGGGGAGCCCCGCTTGGATTATTAGGAGACATGCAATGACCGCATCGTTTGAACCAGCAGAACAGCACTCCACACAGGAGACAGCAAGCGAGCAGGCAGCAGCGCTGGAACTCGAATGGTCCGCCAACCCGCGGTGGGAAGGCGTCACCCGTGATTACTCGGCTTCCGACGTCGTCCGCCTCCGTGGCCGCGTCTCCGAAGAGCACACCCTGGCCCGGCGCGGTTCGGAGAAGCTCTGGAAGCAGCTCACCGAGGAAGCTCCCACCGGCGGCTACACCAACGCCTTGGGCGCACTGACCGGCAACCAGGCCGTGCAGCAGGTCAAGGCCGGCCTCCGCGCCATCTACCTTTCCGGTTGGCAGGTGGCCGCTGACGCCAACCTCTCGGGCCAGACCTACCCGGACCAGTCCCTGTACCCGGCCAACTCGGTACCCCAGGTTGTCCGCCGCATCAACAACGCCCTGCTCCGCGCAGACCAGATCGAGTATGCCGAAGGCGTCAAGACCGTTGAAGACTGGCTTGTCCCGATCGTCGCCGACGCTGAAGCCGGCTTCGGTGGCCCGCTGAACGCCTACGAACTCATGAAATCCATGATTACCGCCGGCGCCTCGGGCGTTCACTGGGAAGACCAGCTCGCTTCGGAAAAGAAGTGCGGCCACCTGGGCGGCAAGGTGCTGATCCCCACCCAGCAGCACATCCGGACCCTGAACGCAGCCCGCCTGGCAGCCGACGTCGCCGGCACCCCCACGGTGGTCATCGCCCGCACCGACGCCGAGGCAGCAACGCTGATCACCTCCGACGTCGACGAGCGGGACCAGGAATTCATCACCGGTGAACGTACCGCCGAGGGCTTCTACAAGGTCCGCAACGGCATCGAACCCTGCATCGCCCGTGCCAAGGCCTACGCACCGTACTCCGACCTCATCTGGATGGAGACCGGCACCCCGGACCTGGAGCTGGCCCGCAAGTTCGCCGAATCGGTCAAGGCCGAGTTCCCGGACCAGATGCTCTCCTACAACTGCTCCCCGTCCTTCAACTGGCGCAAGCACCTGGACGACACCACCATCGCCAAGTTCCAGCGCGAACTCGGTGCCATGGGCTTCACGTTCCAGTTCATCACTTTGGCCGGCTTCCACGCCCTGAACTACTCGATGTTCGACCTCGCCCACGGCTACGCACGTGAAGGCATGAGCGCCTACGTCGAGCTCCAGGAAAAGGAATTCGCCTCCGAGTCCCGCGGCTACACCGCCACCAAGCACCAGCGCGAAGTCGGCACCGGCTACTTCGACGACATCGCGACCGCGCTCAACCCGAACGCATCCACTTTGGCCCTGGTGGGATCCACCGAAGAAGGCCAATTCCACTAAGAACTTGCCCAACTAGATAGCAGTAGTGGTTGTTTTGAAGGCTCAGAACAACCACTACTGCCAGTCAGTTGGGACCTTGAAAGGACATTCCCATGAACAGCTTCACTGACAACTTCACTATCAATGGCATTACCTTGACCGCGCAGCCCATTTGCCGGCAGAACGAGGTCCTCACGCCGGACGCTTTGGAGTTCATCGGCCAACTGCACCGGGCTACGGCTGATCGTCGTCAGGAGCTGATGCAAGCGCGGCATGCACGCCGCAACCAGATTTCCAGCGGCCAGGATCCCCGTTTCCTGCCGCAGACTGAGGCAATCCGGAACGATCCGTCCTGGCGCGTGGCTCCCCCGGCTCCGGGCTTGGAGGATCGTCGCGTCGAGATCACCGGTCCGGTGGACAAGAAGATGACCATCAACGCCCTGAACTCCGGCGCCAAGGTGTGGCTGGCCGACATGGAGGATTCGTCCACGCCGACGTGGCGAAACGTCATCCAGGGGCAGTTGAACCTGACGGACGCCTTGGAACGCCGGATCGATTTCACCACCCCTGAGGGCAAGGAATACAAGCTCAAGTCGGCCGAGGACCTGCCCACCATCGTGGTCCGCCCGCGTGGCTGGCACCTGCCGGAGAAGCACATGCTGATCGACGGCAAGCCGATCGCCGGCGGCATCGTGGACTTCGGCCTGTTCTTCTTCCACAACGCCCGCCGCCTGCTCGCTCAGGGCAAAGGCCCGTACTTCTACCTGCCGAAGATCGAGAACCACCTCGAAGCCCGCTTGTGGAATGACATTTTCGTCCTGGCACAGGATCTGCTCGGCATTCCGCAGGGCACCATCCGCGCCACGGTGTTGATCGAAACCATCACGGCAGCCTTCGAGATGGAGGAGATCCTGTACGAACTGCGCGACCACGCGAGCGGCTTGAATGCCGGGCGCTGGGACTACATCTTCTCCCTGATCAAGAACTTCCGCACCCGGGGTCCGCGCTTCGTGCTCCCGGACCGCGGCCAGGTAACCATGACCCAGCCGTTCATGCGGGCCTACACCGAACAGTTGGTCCGGGCTTGCCACCGCCGCGGTGCCATGGCAATTGGGGGCATGGCAGCAGCGGTCCCGAACCGGAAGGACGAGGCGGCCAACACGGCGTCGTTCGAGAAGGTCCGTGCGGACAAGACCCGCGAAGCCAACGACGGTTTCGACGGCTCCTGGGTGGCGCACCCGGACCTGGTGCCGGTATGCCGCTCGGTCTTCGATGAGGTTCTTGGAGACCGCCCCAACCAGCTGGACCGCAGCCGCGAGGACGTCACGCCGGATGACCGCGCACTCATCGACATCGCCAGCACCGAGGGCACCATCACGGAGTCCGGGGTTCGGCTGAACATCGAGGTGGGCATCCGCTACATCGAGTCTTGGCTGCGGGGCAACGGGGCTGTGGCCATCCACAACCTCATGGAGGACGCCGCCACCGCGGAGATCTCCCGGTCCCAGCTGTGGCAGTGGATCCACTCCCACGCCATCGTCGAGAACGGCGACATCATCACCCGTGAATGGGTGGAGGACCTGTTGGACGAGGAATTCGCCCGCCTGGAACGCTTCGACGGCGACCGCTTCGCTGATGCCCGCGCCATCTTCGAGGAAGTCACACTGGCCGAGGAGTTCCCCACGTTCCTGACCATTCCTGCGTACGCCCGCTTCCTCACCGAGGCCCGTGAAGAGGCCACGGAGGAGGAACTCGTCGCCGCCTAGCAGCGACGAACCAAGCCCCGACGCTGGGCTGCCTGCACTCTTCGCAACAAGTGACCCCGACCGTCGGGGAGGCAGCCCAGCACCGGGGCATTTCCATGCTCAGGACCTCCCGGTTCGGGGTTTCGCTGCACAGGATGCCGTGCGAACGGCATCCTCCGCAGGGAACCCCCGAATCGGCGGCGGAAGGGGCAAACCCGCCCGCCGCGCAGCGACCTAGCGCTGCCGGGCCACCCAGCGCACGGACAACGTGGTGCACACGCAGAACGCGAGCACCGAGCCGAGGATCACGAAGAGCGGCACCGTCCAGCCGTCGGACACACTGTGCACGTACCCAACAATGGTGGGAGCCAGGGCGGCGAAGCAGTAGCCCACCCCCTGCACCACGGCGGACATCTTCCCCGCGGCGGCCTGTGAATGGGCGAACTGGATGATGGCAATGAAGATCACCGTGATGCCACCGCCCTGGGCAACCCCGCCCAGCGAGGACCACAGCCACCAGAAACCAGGGGCCAGCAGTAAACCCACGGGGACCGTCAGCCACAGCGCGCTCAAGGTGACCGCCACCGTCGTCGTACTGGCGAAGCGGGCCAGGAGCGGAACGCCCAAGCCGCCCACAATCGCGAAGATCTGGAAGAGCGAGGAGCCCGCGCCGGCTTCGGCGGTGCCCATGGCGAGTTCGTCGGACAGGAAGCTCGGCAACCACGCGGTGACGCCGTAGTAGGAGAAGGCCTGGCCCGCGAAGCCAAGAGTCAGGCCCACGGTCAGCCAACGGACGCCCGCAACGCCGCCGGACGAGGAAGCAGGAGCAACAGGCACGGCCGCCGGAACGAACGCGCGCCGTGCACCGACAGTGGGCACCCAGAACAGGATCGCGGCCAAGGCCAGCAGGGCACTCGCGGCCAGGGCAAGCCGCCAGCCCACCAGCTCCGCCAGCGGCGCGGTGGCCACGGAGGTGAGGAAGGAGCCGATGTTCAGGGCGGCCGTGTATACGCCCATCGCGGTGGCCTGCCGTCTGGGAGCGAAGTCGCGCCGGATGATCAGCGGCACCGCGATGTTGCCGATGGTGATGGCCACGCCGATGATGACCGTTCCAGCCATCACCAACGCACCCCCGCCGCTGGAGCGGATCACCACGCCGGCCAGCACGCCCAGCAAAGTGAGCATGACGGCGAATTCAGCCCCCAGCCTGCGGCCTGCCAACGACGCCAAAGGGGACGCGAGGGAGAAGCAGAGCACCGGAATTCCGGTCAGCAGCCCGAGTTCCACCGGTGAGAACCCCAGGTCCTGCCGCAGCAGGTCCACCACGGGCGCCACGGCCACGAAGGGTCCGCGCATGTTGAGGGCAATGAGGCCGATGCAGGCAAGGATCAGCCAGCCGCGGGGAATCTTGGCGAGGAATTGGCTCATGGTGTGCTGCGAACGGTGGCAGGAAGCGTTTTCATCACTTTCATTGCTATCACGCCGTCAGCTGCCAAGCTGCACCCAACGGCGTTTATCCCGTCGCTTGGAGCGTGGCCTCAATCACTGCCGGGGACAGGACGTGTTGGGTGACCATCTGACTGGCACCAAGGATGGCCGCGCGGTCACCGGCCATCGAAATACCGATGCGCAAGTGCGTAGTGGCCAGCGGCAGGGAGCGCCGATAGACCACTTCGCGGATGCCGGCCACGAGGTGTTCACCGGCCTCCCCCACGCTGCCACCGATGATGATCATGGACGGATTGAGCAGGTTGACCACGGTTGCCAGTACATCGCCAACGTCGCGTCCGGCCTGCCGCAGGGCCTGGATGGCCTGCAGATTCCCCTCGCCCACCAGCCGCAGGACGTCAGCGCCGTTGGTAGCCTCCAGCCCCTGGGACTGCAGTTGACGCGCGACGGCGGGACCTGAGGCGAGCGCTTCAAGGCAGCCGTGGTTGCCACACCGGCAGAGGACGTCGTCGCCCCGTGGCACACGTACATGGCCGAGGTCGCCGGCGGTGCCGTTGGCTCCGCGCTGCAGTTCACCGCTGCTGATGATGCCCGCACCAATGCCTGTGGCTACCTTGATGAACAAAAAGTTGTGGTGGTCCGGCCAATACGCGGTTCGTTCGCCCAGGGCCATGATGTTGACGTCGTTGTCCACCAAGACCGGAACGGGCAGCGAGCGCTGAACGTACGTGACGACGTCGAATCCGTCCCACCCCGGCATGATCGGCGGCTTCACCGGCCGTCCGGTGTCGTGTTCCACGGGGCCGGGCAGTCCGATTCCCATGCCGGCGAGGTCGCCAAGTTCGCGGCCCGCTTCGGCGAGAAGTTCACGGCCGGCGGAGACAACGCGCCCCAGGACGACTTCCGGCCCGTCGGCGACTTCCTGGCCCAGCCGCCGCTCGGCGAGGATGCTTCCGCTGAGGTCGGTGACGGCGACAATCACGTGGGTAGCTCCGACGTCGACGGCCAGGACGACGCGCGCGGCGGGGTTGAAGGCAAAGCGCGACGGCGGCCTGCCGCCGCTGGAGGTTGCCTCACCGGCCGGTCCAACCAGACCGGAATTGATGAGGGCGTCAATGCGGGACGCGACGGTGGAACGGGCCAGCCCGGTGGTGACGGCGAGTTCGGCGCGGGTGCGGGCTCGGCCGTCGCGGAGAAGTTGGAAGAGGTCGCCAGCGCGCGAGAGATTGCCGGCCTCCAGGACGGAGGTATTTCCGGGGTCGTTTCCGGCGGCTGTTGTCATGCCTTTAGTGAAGCACGATTGCTTATGCGTGTCATGCAACAGAAGTTTGTCGGCAATATTTCAACTTTTGCTTGACGCTCGACAAAAGTCCCCCTAGGTTGTGATGAGCAGCACAGCAAGCCCCTCGATGATGAGTCCCAGCAGCATCGAGTTCCCCTTCCACTCAAGAGCCAGTCCGCTTACGAAGAGGTAACTGAACTTGTCCAGCCACCTAGACGTCGCCCCTTTGGGAGTCGGCATCCTCGGCGCCGGCCCGGTCACCCAGGCCATCCACTTGCCGTCCCTCGCCCGTTTGGGCGACATCCTCACCGTCCGCCACATCATGGACGTCGACCCCGCCGTGGCTGAGTCAGTCGCAGCCCGCGTGGGGGCCGCCCACAGCACCAGCATCGAAGCCCTCCTTGGGGACCCCGCGGTGGAAATTGTCGCCATCTGCAGTCCGCACCAGTTCCATGCAGAACAAGTCATCGTCGCTTGCCGAGCCGGTAAGAAAGCGGTCCTGTGCGAGAAGCCGTTCGCCATGAACGCCGAAGAAGCCGCACAGATCTCCGCCGTCAGCGAGGAAACCGGAGTCCCGATCATTGTGGGCGCCATGCACACCTTCGATCCCGGCTGGCTCGCTGCCCAGGAGAACTGGGATGACCTCCCCGAGACCGCGCACACCATCCGCTCCTCCATCGTCCTTCCGCCCAACGCACGATTTGAGGACTTCGCCACCGAGATCATCACCCGTCCAGCAGGCGGCTCCCCGGATTACTCGGACCCAGAGGTCATCAAGGGCGCACTCCGCGGCGGCATCATGGGACTGGCAATCCACGACCTTCCCTTGATTCGCAGGTTCACGCCCGACTTCAAGGACATCGAAGTGCTGGAGGCCCGCCATGTCCGGCCGTTTGGCTACGTCATCTCGCTGCGAACCCCTACCCGGACCATCGAACTCCGTGCCGCCATGAACAACACCTGGAAGCCTGAATGGAGCTTTGAGGCCTTTTCCGACGACGCCGCCCTCCGCATCGACTTCACTCCGTCCTACGTCCAGGCCGGCTCCGCGGTGGCGACGTTCTCGAAAAGCGGAGGGACAACCGGTGCCGTGACCACAAGCCTTGGCCCCTTCGAGCACAACGGCTACGAAGGCGAGTGGCGTGAACTCGCTGCCCTGGCCACCGGCACCAAGCAGCCACCGCCCGCACAGACCCTCATCGACGACCTCACGTTCGCCTTGGACATCGCAGATGCCACGGTTGCCCGCTTCGACGCCCGGCACACAACCTTGCCCGCCGTCCCCGAAGGAGCCCACGCATGAGCGCCCCCGTGGAGACCAAGCAGTACACCGTCCAGGCCACGCCTGAGGCCCGGGAAGCCGGCGCCGTGGCACTTGCCGTCGCGTCCCTTCCCGAATCGTTCGGTCCGGCAGTCGGTGGAAACGCAGCCGACGTCGTCGTCATCGCTGGCCGTCCGGGCTGGACCGCCGACGCTGCACAAGCCATCACTGCGGGAGCCCGCGGAGTGGTGGTGGTGAACCCGGCACCGGAAAGCACCGAATCCCTGCAGGCAACCGCCCAACGAAACGCCGCCGTGGTGGTCCTCGACCAGCGCTGGGCGACCAACCCCGCCCTCCCGGCAGCCGAGGACGCCATGCGTTCCATGACCGGCCGCGCCGCCGTCCTCGACACCGTCGCCACCGCTCCGGTGGGAACCGACATCGGTGAGCTGCTCGCAGACCATCTTTCCGCCGTCGTCCGCATGGCGGGACCGTTGGCGAACCTCCGGCTGGTTACCCGCGGACCGCACGGTTACACGGCGACGGCGGTGCTTGCCAACAGTGCGCCGGTTGCAGTGCAGGGCATCGTGACCGGCGCACGGCCCGCGGGCGTCAACGTCACGCTGTTGACCGACGACGGCGGTGTCAGCGCCACGCTGCCGGCACCCGTGGCTGCGTGGCCGGCAACGGTCAGAGTCACCGGACCGCAGGGCGAGCTGCTTCTTCCCACCATCTACGAATCCGCCCATCGCGCTACCTGGCGCCGGCTCAAGGAACACCTCGACGCCGGCACCATCCCCTCCGATCTGCAGCGCTTCGCCGCAACCTCGGAATCCATCGCAACCCTCACCTGAATTACCACCACAACAGCACTACCAAGCCATTCAGTATCCGTTTGCCCTACTCAAAGTTGAGCTGGACCGGAAGACCAACGCCACCATCGCGTTGCCGGTCCCGAAAGGAATCACTATGAATGTTCAGTCAGCAGCTACCCGTCCCTTCTCCCGCCGCAATTTCCTTGGCCTGACAGCAGCAGCAGCCTCAGTGCCGCTCCTTGCCGCCTGCGGTGGCGGTTCAGCAACCCAGAGCGGAGGCGGCGGTGCCGGTGGGACCGTCAAGTTCTGGGACATGCCATGGGCGACGCCCGCCTACAACGACTCCGCCAAGAAGATCGCTGAAGGCTTCGCCGGCGCGAACAATGCCAAGGCCAACTACCAGATCATCCAGTGGAACAACTTCTATCAAACGTTCTCCTCCGCCATCGCGTCCAAGACGGGCCCGGCCGTATCCACCGGCGGCGGTTTCCAGGCCTTCCAGTTCGAGCAGCAGGGCCAGATCGCTTACGCGGACAAGGTCATTGAGAAGCTGAAGTCCAACGGCCAGTTCGACGACTTCCTCCCCGGCGTGCTGGACCCGTTCAAGTCGGACAAGGGCTATGTGGCTGTGCCGTGGCAGCTGGACATGCGCGTGTTCTGGTACCGGAAGTCGCTGTTTGAAAAGGCCAACGTGGCACTGCCCACTGACTGGCCGTCCCTGCTGGAAGCCGGCAAGGCGCTGAAGAAGCTTGGTGCGTTCGGCTTCGCCACCGGAGCAGGCTCAGGCAATAACTACGGCAACCACTCCATGATCATGATGATGGTCAACAACGGGGGCGGCGTGTGGAACAAGGACGGCGAACTGGACCTGCTCAACGACCGTAACGTCGAAGCAATCGAATTCGTCCGTGAACTCGTCTCCAACGGCATCGTTGATCCCGCGGCCGTCAGCTACACCACGGACAACATGTCGGCTCAGTGGAAGGACGGGAAGGCTGGCTTCGGGCTGTTCCAGGTCAACGTTCCGCAGCGCGTTGGTGACACGTCCGGCGACTTGCTGGTGGCCGATCCCATCACCGGCCCGCACGGCGACAAAGCCACCATCGTGTTCCCGAACAACATCATGATGTACAAGAACACCCCGTCGCAGGAAGCCTCGGAAGAGTTCCTGGTGTACTACCTGGGCCAGCTCAAGGAACTGTGGAAGCAGAAGCTCATGTCAGCCCTCCCGGTGTTCAAGTCCATCACCGAGCTCCCCGAGTTCGCCGACGACCCCAACAACGTGAAGATCGTCAAGGACTGGCAGCCCATTGCCAAGACCTTCGCGGCCCAGGGCAGCACGCTCAACGCCAACCTCGCAGCCCTCGACGGCGGCCAGGCATTGAACCAGTTCAGCCAGTCGATCCTGACAGGCCAGGCACCCGACGCCAAGACCGCGCTCCAGACTTTCCAGTCCGGCCTCGAATCGGTCCTGAAGAAGTAGAACGGTACCTGCCATGTCATCCACCACTGCTACATCAGGCCTGTCCCGGGCCCGCCGGGGGCTGGCCCCCGGCGGCTCGGGGGCCTCCCCGGGGCGCAAGAGCAAGCTCAGCGCACAAACCACCCGGACCTTCTTCTGGCTGCTGCTCCCTTCCGTGGTCCTGCTGGTCCTGATCCACGGCTACCCCCTGATCCATGCCGCCGTCCAGGCAACCCACGACGGCGACCTGCTCCAGACCGGCAACTTCGTAGGCGGCGAGAACTTCGCCAGCGTCCTGTCCTCGCCCGCGTTCTGGAAAGCAGCGCAGTTCACGCTCTGGTTCACGATTGTTGGCGTGTTCGGCTCCTGGCTCGTCGGCCTGGGAGTGGCCCTCCTGCTGCGGACCAAAATCCCTGCCGGCAACACCTTCAAAGTCCTGCTGCTCCTGCCGTGGGTGGTACCGATCGTGGTCTCATCCACCGCCTGGAACTGGCTCGTGGCCACCCCGGACAGCCTCATTCCGTCGATCTTCCGTGGCCTCGGCTTTGGAACCCCGCTGTTCCTGGCAGATCCGACGCTCGCCTCCATCACCGTCATGGTGTTCAAGGTCTGGGTCAGCTTCCCGTTCATGATGATGATGATTTCCGCGGCCTTGGCGTCCGTTGACACCACCGTCTACGAAGCAGCCAGCATGGACGGCGCCTCCAAGTGGCAGCAGTTCACCCAGATCACCCTGCCGCTGATCGCCCGCTCCACCTACATCTCGTGGATCCTCATGACGATCTTCTGCGTCAACGACTTCCCCACCATTTACCTGCTCACTGGCGGCGGCCCCGTCAGCGCCACCACCTCCTTGGTGGTGCTGGCCTACCGCACGGTCTTCCAGGACTTCGCCACCGGCCCCGGCGTGGCCATCGCCTTCCTCATGACCATGACCTTGGTGGTCATCTCCGTCATCCTGTACCGCCAGATCCGAAAGTCGAGCGTCGAATAATGAGCGCTGTACTCCACGCACACCCCGAATCCGGCCCGGCCCTCGGCATCGCAGACACGGGCAAGACCCGCCGCGTCCTCTCCGAAGCCGGCATGCGCGGACGCTGGTGGCGCTTCGTCCTGATCCTGGCCATCACTGTGATCGTCCTGGTCCCCATCATGGTCACCGTGGTCCTGGCCTTCACCCCCGGCGTCAACAGCACGGCAACCGGCCTCACCTTCGAGAACCTCGCCAATGTCTTCAACGGCACGCTGGCCGCAACGTGGCTGCAGAACAGCCTGGTGACCACCCTTTCCACCGTGGTGGTTTCCGTCGCTGTGGCAGCGCCCGCCGGCTACGTCCTCTCCCGCGGCCGCAGCAAGGCCGTGTCCGGGTACTCCCTGCTGCTGTTCGTGATGCAGTCCTTGCCGATCATCACCTCCGTTGTTCCGCTGTTCATCCTGTTCGCAGGCATGGGCCTGGTGGATAACCTGCTGGGCATCACCATCATCTACGTCGGCTCCACCATGACCGTGGCCACCTGGATGATGGCCGCCTACTTCGACTCCATCCCCATCAGCCTCGAAGAAGCGTCCTGGATTGATGGCTGCTCGGTGTTCGGTTCCTTCACCAAAGTGGTGCTCCGGAACTCATTGCCCGGCATCCTCTCCACCGCCATCTTCGCCTTCCTGCTGGCCTGGAACGACTACCTGGTAGCCATCGTGTTCCTCCGCTCCAACGAGATCTTCACACTGCCGATGGGTGTCCAATCCTTCTTCCAGCAGAACGCCACGGACTGGACCTCCGTGATGGCGTTGGCCGTGGTGATGATGCTTCCGCCGATCATCGTCTTCGCCACCCTGAATAAGTACTTCAGCGTTGGCGGAATCGGTGGCTCCCTTGCCGGGCGCTAACTAGACTGGCGCCAACTCCCTTCACCAATCTGAATTCCCTGCACAACCCTCTCCCGAAAAGGAACCCAATGTCGTACTCACTCCAGCTGTACACCCTCCGCAATGCCATCCAGGAGGACCTGCCTGGAACCATCAAGAAGGTAGCCGGGATCGGCTTCACGCAGGTTGAACCGTACAACTTCGTGGCTACCGCCAAAGAGCTCGGAGCCGCGCTGAAGGAGAACGGACTTACCGCTCCTTCAGGGCACGCACCGCTCCTGTCCCAGGATCAGGATGAGATCTTCGCCGCGGCCAAGGAACTGGGCATCACCACGGTGATCGATCCCTTCCTGCCGGCCGAGCACTGGCAGGACGCCGAGACCATCCAGGGCACGGCAGCCAAACTCAATGCTGCCGCCAAGAAGGGTGCTGAGTATGGCATTCGCGTGGGTTACCACAACCACGCATGGGAGCTGGAGTCCACCATCGAGGGCAAGACAGCGCTGGAGTACTTCGAAGGACTGCTGGATCCGGAACTCGTCCTTGAGGTCGACACCTACTGGGTGGCCGTAGGTGGCCAGGATCCCGTGGAACTCCTGGCTCGTTTGGGTGACCGCGTGAAGCTGATCCACATTAAGGACGGCCCGGGAAACACTGACACCAAAGCCCAGCAGCCCGCCGGGCAGGGCACCATCCCCGTGTTGGACGTCATCGCTGCTGCCAAGTCCTTGGAAGTTGGCGTGGTGGAATTCGACGACTACTCAGGAGACATCTTCGAAGGCATCACCGAGAGCCTGAACTACCTGACTGCCGCCGCCAGCGCAGATGCAGCAGAAGGAGCCAAGGCATGAGCTTCGCACCATCCACCCGCAAGGGTCCCGTCGGCGTCGCCGTTATCGGCGCGGGCAACATCAGCAAGCAATACCTGGACAACCTCACCGTCTTCCCCGACCTGAAAGTCCTGGTGATCGCCGACCTCTTCGTGGAGGCCGCCGAGGCACGGGCCAAGGAATACGGGATCCCGGAGTTCGGTGCCCCTGAGCTGGCACTGAACCATCCCGACGTCGAAATCATCGTGAACCTGACCATCCCGGCAGCGCATGTCGAGGTGGCCACGGCGGCAGTCAACGCGGGTAAGCACGTCTGGACCGAGAAGCCGTTCTCGCTGGACCGCGAATCCGGGCTGGGCCTGCTCAAAGCAGCCGATGCTGCCGGGATCCGCCTCGGCACCGCCCCGGACACGTTCCTCGGCGCAGGCTTGCAGACCGCCCGGCGCATCATCGAGCGCGGCGACATCGGCACGCCCCTGACCGGCATGACCACGTTCCAGACGCCGGGCCCGGAATCCTGGCACCCGAACCCGGCCTTCCTGTTCCAGCACGGCGCCGGCCCCCTGTTCGACATGGGCCCGTACTACCTGACCGCCCTGATCCAGACGTTCGGATCGATCCGCAAGGTGGCCGCCGTCGGCTCCTCCGCCAAGGCGACCCGCGTCATTGGTTCCGGGCCCAAGGCCGGCGAGGAATTCGCCGTCGAGGTCCCCACGCATGTGTCCGCGATGGCGCAGTTCGAAGGCGGACAATCCAGCCACAGCGTGTTCAGCTTCGAATCGCCGCGCCTGCGGATGGGCTTCGTGGAGATCACGGGCTCGGAGGCTACGCTGTCACTACCGGACCCGAACTATTTCGACGGCGACCTGAAGCTGTGGCGTCCGGGCGCGGAAGAACCGGAGATCATCCCGGCAACCGGGCCTGCCAACGGCCGCGGCCTGGGTGTGCTGGATATGGCCCGCGCACTGCGTGCCGGCACCGCACACCGCGCCACGGGCGACCTCGCCTACCACGTGCTGGACAGCATGGTCTCGATCGCCGAGTCCGTGGAATCCGGCTCGTTCGTGGACGTCACCAGCAATGCACCCGTCTCGGCTGCCCTCCCTGAAGACTGGGCGCCCGAAACCGCAACGCTCTAGCAGCCCGCAAGGCGATAGGAAGAGAACAAGAACATGACCACCCCCGCCCACCCGTCCGACCACACGCCTTCCCCGGCCGAACGCCCAGCATCCTCCCCGTTAGGGGTTGCCGCCATCGGCTATGCCTTCATGGGGAAGGCCCATTCGAACGCGTGGCGGAACGTGGCCAGCTTCTTCGACGTCCCGGCCTTCGAGCAGAAAGTGCTGGTTGGCCGGGACGCCGCCCAAGTAGCGGAGGCAGCAGCCAAGTACGGTTGGGCCGAGTCCGCCACCGACTGGCGCTCCGTGATTGAACGGGACGACATCCACATTGTCGATATCTGCGCCCCGGGGTGGATGCACGCGGAAATCGCCACTGCCGCCTTGGCCGCGGGCAAGCATGTTCTGGTGGAAAAGCCGCTCGCCAACACCATTGCCGAAGCCGAAGCCATGACTGCCGCGGCCATTACGGCGCGGGCCCAGGGGGTCCAGTCCATGATCGGGTTCAACTACCGCCGCGTCCCAGCCCTGGCGCTGGCCCGCGAACTCATTGCCGAAGGACGCCTCGGCACCGTCCGGCACGTCCGCGCCGCCTACCTGCAGGACTGGCTCTCCGACGCCGAAGCCCCCATGACCTGGCGCCTCCGCAAGGAAACCGCCGGCTCCGGCGCCCTGGGCGACATCGCTTCCCACGCGATCGACCAAGTCCTGTTCCTCCTGGGCGATGCCGTCACCGAGGTCTCCGGCCGCCTGCACACTTTCGTGGACCGCCGCCCCGGGGCTGACGGCCTGGAAGATGTAACAGTCGACGACGCCGCCTGGGCCACGCTGACACTCGCCTCCGGAGCAATCGCCTCAGTAGAGGTCTCCCGCGTGGCGACGGGCCAAAAGAACTCCCTCAAGCTCGAAATCTACGGCGACAAGGGCACCATCCTCTTCGACCTCGAAGCGCTGAACGAACTCGGCTTCCTGGACGCTACCGTGCCCGTCCGAGAACAGGGTTTCCTGCGGATCCTGGTCAACGAACCCGAGCACCCCTACCTCGAAGCCTGGTGGCCGCAGGGACACATCATCGGCTGGGAACACACTTTCACGCACCAGATCCGGGACTTCCTCACGGCCATCGCGGCCGGTGAGGCTCCGTCGCCGTCGTTCGAAGAAGGCCTGAACGTCCAACACATCCTTGCTGCCGTGGAAGAGTCCGCGGCCGCCAAAAGCTCACTGATCCAGTTGCACGCAAACCCTATTGAAGGAGCCTGACATGCCCCGCCCGTACACCCTGTTCACCGGCCAGTGGGCCGACCTCCCCTTCGAGGAAGTCGCGCGCCTTGCCTCGGGCTGGGGCTATGACGGTCTGGAAATCGCCGTCTCCGGAGACCACCTGGACGCCTGGCGCTGGGACGAACCCGGCTACGTCGAGTCCAAACTCGCCATCCTGGAGAAGTACAACCTGAAGGTCTGGGCCATCTCCAACCACCTCAAGGGCCAGGCCGTGTGCGATGACCCCATCGACTTCCGCCACGAAGCCATCGTCGGCTCCCGCGTCTGGGGCGACGGGGAACCCGAAGGCGTGCGCCAACGGGCCGCCGAGGAAATGAAGCACACCGCCCGCCTCGCCCGCGCCCTGGGCGTGGACACCGTGGTCGGGTTTACCGGCTCCTCCATCTGGCAGTACGTGGCCATGTTCCCGCCCGTCCCCGAGAAGGTCATCGAAGCCGGCTACCAGGACTTCGCCGACCGCTGGAACCCTATCCTGGACGTCTTCGACGAAAACGGGGTCCGCTTCGCCCACGAAGTCCACCCCTCCGAGATCGCCTACGACTACTGGACCACCGTCCGGACCCTCGAAGCGATCGGCCACCGCGAAGCGTTCGGCCTGAACTGGGACCCGTCGCACTTCATGTGGCAGGGCATCGATC
This sequence comes from Paenarthrobacter sp. FR1, assembly GCF_051106045.1. Lineage (NCBI taxonomy): Bacteria > Bacillati > Actinomycetota > Actinomycetes > Micrococcales > Micrococcaceae > Paenarthrobacter > Paenarthrobacter sp. FR1. The sequence goes on from NZ_JBPFSF010000007.1 coordinate 87,834, forward strand.
CTGTGTCCTTCATCTGGGACTTCAAGGACCGGATCTACCACGTGGACTGCAAGGACACCAAGCTTCGCCCCACCGGCCGGAACACGGTCATGGGCTCGCACCTGCCGTGGGGCGACCCCCGCCGCGGCTGGGACTTCGTCTCCGCCGGACGCGGCGACGTGCCCTGGGAATCGTCCTTCCGCGCCCTCACCGCCATCGGCTACAACGGACCCATCTCCGTGGAATGGGAAGACGCCGGCATGGACCGCCTCCACGGCGCCCCCGAAGCCCTCGCGGCCCTCAAGAAGTTCGACTTCCCCGCCTCCCAAACCAGCTTCGACGCCGCCTTCAGCCAGGACTAACCCTCCTGAGTTTTTGTACAGCTAACGCCCTTTTGAAGCCTTCTTCAGGGCGTTAGCTGTACAAAAACTCCCATTAAAGTGGCAAGGAGCCAACCGTGATCCGCACCCTTCAACCCGGCCAGCGCTGCGAGGTGTGGATCGCGTCGGTCACGGGCCACAGCGAAACCCTCTACGCCACTGACCACATTCTCCTCGAAGCCCCGAACTGGACCATGGACGGTTCAGCCCTCATCCTGAACGGGGACGGAAAACTGTGGCGTCTTGACGCTTCCACTGCGAAACTGACCCAGATCCCACTCAGCGGCATCCCGGCCCTGAACAACGACCACGTCCTGGCACCGGGTGGCGAAGGCATCTTCCTCTCCGCCAACGACGGCCATATCTACCGTGGACTGCTGGAGGGTGGCCCCGCTACCAGGATCACGGATGACGACGGCTGCTTCCATTTCCTCCACGGCGTCAGCCCCGATGGCAAGGAACTCGCGTATGTGGGGATCGAAGCCGGCGACTTTACGCAGCCGGGTCGCCTGATGACCATAGCGTCCGACGGCGGTGCTGCCGCCCGGGTCGATGCAAGGCCCCTCGACGTCGGTTCAGGCCACTGCGATGGCCCGGAGTACTCGCCCGATGGGAAATGGCTCTACCTGAACACTGAGTCCTTCACCACGGCGCCCGGCCATGCCCAGCTCGCCCGGATTCGCGTGGACGGGTCCAACTTTGAACAACTCCTCGATTCAGAGACCGTCGACTGGTTCCCGCACCTCTCCCGCGATGGCAGCCACGCCACGTATCTCCGGTTCCCCAGCGGTACTGTTGGCCACCCCGCCGACGTGCCGGTCGCCGTCGTGCTTGTTTCGACCGAGGACTGGACCGTTCCCCTCCATACATGGCCACTCTTCGGCGGCCAAGGTACCCTCAACGTCAACAGCTGGTCGCCGGACTCGACGCACTTTGCGTTCGTGGCCTACCCACTCGCAGACTCAACGAAGGACTAACGACGTGACCTCTCCCTCCCCGATTCGCTGGGGCATCCTTGGCACCGGATTCATCGCTGGCCTGCAAACGCAGGACCTCAACGGGAACGGCTTTACCGTGCAGGCCGTTGGCTCGCGGAACCTTGAATCAAGCAAGGCGTTCGCTGGGCGATACGGTGTGACCACGGCGCACGGGAGCTACGAAGCGCTGGTGGCGGACCATGACGTGGACGTCATCTACATCGCCACACCGCATCCCTTCCACCACGCGAACGCTCTCATGGCGTTGAACGCCGGCAAGCACGTGCTGGTGGAAAAGGCGTTCACCATGAATGCCCGCCAAGCCCAGGAGATCGTAGCTCTGGCCGAAGCCAAAGGCCTGGTGGCTTTGGAGGCCATGTGGACGCGATTCCTCCCCCATATGATCCGCATCCGCGAACTGATCCAGGAAGGCGCCATTGGCGAGGTCCGGAAGGTGGTGGCCAGCCATAACCAGAGCCTGCCCAAGGACCCTGCCCACCGGCTGAACGATCCCGCTCTGGGCGGTGGCGCGCTGCTGGACCTGGGGATCTACCCGATCTCCTTCGCGTTCGACATCCTTGGCACGCCTGCCGCAATCCGGGCAAGCGCGTCCATGACCGCGACGGGTGTGGACCGGCAGACGGCCGCCATTTTTGACTATCCAGGCGGACAGCAAGCACTAGTGGATTGTGAACTCGACGCCGCCAGCGCCAACCGGGCCATGGTGATCGGCACCGAGGGGTGGATCGACATCGAACACACTTGGTACAACCCCGTGCCGTTCACCGTTCATGCCGTTGACGGCAGCGTTATCGAACGGTACGACCAGCCCGTGAACAGCCGGGGCATGCAGTACCAGGCAGCCGAGCTGGAACGCCTGGTCAGGGCCGGTTCCACTGCTGGAACCATCCTGCCGCCGAGCGAGAGCGTGGCCATCATGGCAGCGATGGATGAGATCCGCAGGCAGATAGGGCTCCGCTACGACTCAGACGCCGTCTTGGAAGGAAACGACAATGACTGATTCACCGCGCCTTACCGAGCTCCGCCAGCAGGAAGAAGAGCTGGTCTTCGCCAGCTTCGATCATCACGACGCTTGGCGGCTCGGCTCGCTCATCGCCAACCACGCCATCGCTTCCGAGTTCGGAGTGGCGATCGACATCCGCCGCCACAACATCGTGCTCTTCCGTTGTGTCCTGCCCGGCGCAACGTCGGACCAGGAAGAGTGGATCCGCCGGAAGTCCGCGTCCGTCCTGCGGTTTGAGCACAGCACAGCGTTGCTCTCCGAAGATTTCGCCGCCCGCGGCCACAGCCCTGTAGGTGGGGGCTGGCTCGCCCACGAGGATTACACGCTGGCCGGCGGTTCGTTCCCCGTCCGCGTGCGTGGTGCCGGGGTGGTGGGGGCGGTTACGGTTTCCGGGTTGAGCTCGGACGATGACCACCAACTGGTGGTGGATGGGATCCGGAACTACCTGAAGACGGTTGGGGCTTAGTCGGCTTCAGCGAAACCCTAGACCTTACTTGAACTCACGGATGGTCAGGTTCCGGAATGTGGCCGCTCCTTCGTGGGCGTAGAGGCGGATGCCGTCATCGCCTTCAAGAGGGAAGACCCGGTGCGAGTGCACCACACGCCCGTCGCCGACGAACACCTCCACGCTGGTGCGGTCCACCAGGATGCGTAGCGTGAGTCTCCCTGCGGAGGGGTCTACCGGGGTTTGGGTTTCACCCGCTGTGGGGTTGATCGTGGGGCGGCGGTTGACGTAGGTAAACGGGCCACGCAGGAAGACGCCTGCGGCCACATGCCTGCCTCCATCTGGCGCACGGCATACCTCCAGTCCGAGATTGGCCGGCGGTGCCGCCGGGTCCCAGACCAGCTCGCAGCTCAGATCGTAGGCGTTCGAGCGGATCTTCAGGTCATGAGTACCGGCAACCGCCACATCACCCAGTCGATGTGTGCGCTTCACGTGCTCCCCCAGTGCAGACGTGGGGGTGGATGCGAGGTAATAGGCCCCGTTTCCACGCTTGAGCCGGACATCGCGGACAATCATGTCATCGCCGTTGTAGCCGTCAGTGGCAAGGGTTGGGGTGTTGTGGGGGTAATCCCAGAAATTGGCCCAACCAAGTGCCCGGCGGAGGGTTGGGTCCTCCGCCCCCGACGCATCGTGATGCGGGTACGTCACTGCACCATAGAAATCGAAGCCATAATCGAGCCATTCCGGCTCGGAATGGTCAGGCGTGAAGGAACTGCCGTCGAAAGCCCCAGTCCAATACGCATAAGTCGCTGGCAGTCCGCGGCCCTTGCCGTTGGCGCTGGTGCCCAAGACCCAATGCGAAGTGCCGTCGTCGGCAGTCATCCGAAAGAGGTCAGGGCACTCCAGAAGCCCCAAGTCGCTGCGAAGAAACTCGCCAACACGTTTCCAGGACCGCAGGTCCCGGGAGGCGTAGAAGCCCAGCTTTTGTCCCTCGGCATTCGCCATGAACCACCTGCCACGGTCCTCATCCCATATCACCTTGGGATCACGGAAATCAGGCACCCCCGGGTTGGGCAGTACCGGCGCCTGGCCTCCCGGCTTAAAGGAACGGCCTTTGTCCGTGGAGTACCAGAGGTACTGCGCTTGCCGGCCTTCCGGCGCCTGCGTAACAAGGGCAATGACTGCTCCCGCACCATATCCCGCAGTATTTCCCTCATCCACCACCAGGCATCCGGACCAACAATCACCATTGCCGTTGCTGAACTTCGGTATCGCGACACCACGGTCCCGGAACGCGACGTGATCTGAAGTGGTGGCCCGGCGCCAGGACGTGCCGCCACCACCCGTGATGTAGTCGGCGTTGTACAAGTAGTAATAGTGGTACTCCCCATCCAGGTAGATGGGACGTTGGGGATCGTTTTTCCAGTTGTCGGTCACGCTGAAGTGATAGACGGGACGCATCCGGGACGATCCTTTCGAGGGGTTACCTGCCGCCGAGGCGGGCCCAACGGGGGTGGACAGCGCCAGGGAGCCGCCCAGCGCGGCCGCACCGGCGCCGGTCAGAAGTCCGCGCCGGGAAACTGACAGTGATTTTTCCATGGGTCTTACTTCCGTTCCGGCAAGAGGCTACGGGTCTCTTCAAAAACCCCAGCCATGGTCCATGCATCGAATGTGAGGAGCCGCACCGAACCTTCAGTGGCAGCCAGGGTGACGTGCTCGCCGCCCAAAGTCGGGTAGATACGGGCCGTGAGCGGCTTTCCGTTGGCGAAAATTTCGACGGCGGACCGGTCCACCAACACGCGCAGGCGAACACGACCGTCCGTCATGGGAAGGGGTCCGGACTTGTCTTCCACATCAACGGAAGGGTTGAGGCTGCTGCGGGTGCGGTCCAGACGGAGCGTGGCAGCGAGCGTTCCGTCGGCGGGCCGGCTCAGCACGATCAGCGTTTCCTCAGCACCATCCGTGGACACCAGCACTCCGAGCCGAAGCTCTGCACCGGGAGCCAGCTGCACATCCAGCTCAAGGTCCAACTGGTTGCCGGACACTCCCGTTGTCACGGGCGTTCCGTCCCCCACCAACACCTGGGCCGGCACGCTGACGTGATTTCTGCGCAGTTTCTCGATTTCGGGTAGAGGTGCGAACTCCAGGGTTCCGTCGTTCGCCAAAGTGGTGACACGCGGCAGGCTCATGACCCCGGACCAGCCGGCTTCCACCATTGCCGCATCACTTCGGCCTTCTTGCATCCAACCGAACATGACGCGCCGGCCGGACTCATCCTGGAAAGACTGCGGGGCGTAGAAGAAACGACCTCCGTAGTCCAGTCGGTGCAGCGCCTCGGGCTTGAAGGTGTCGCCGGCGTAGCGACCGGTCCAGTACAGCGGGTGGCGGGTATCGCCGTCGTCCCATGCAGAGAAGACCAGCACATCCGGCGAGTTGTCATTCGGTGCAGACCCCAACGTTCCACGACCCGCCCTGAACAAGTCAACGCATTCCCACATGGTTCCGGTCCAGTCCGTGTCCGAGGGATCACCCTGGGACGCATCGCCGATGAACAAGGGGCCGACGTAGTCCCAGGAGCGAAGGTCTGAGGACTCGTATAAGAACGCCGTCCCACCGCGGTGGCGAATGCCTGATCCCACCAACTGTCGCCACTTGGTTCCCTCCCGCCATACGCAGTGGTCGCGATACGCAGTGACCTCCACTCCGCTTGGAGGGGCTGCAATCACGGGGTTCGCGGCTTCCTTGGTCCAGCTCAGCAGGTCCGGTGATCCCACCGCGACACAGGGCAGTTCCTTACCCTCGAACCGCCCTGAGTACACCAAGGTGGGTGTGCCGGCGTCGTTCACCAACACCCCCGACCAGCAGCCCTCAGCGTCCGGTCCTACGGAAGGCTCCAAGGCAACCGGCTGGTCTGTCCAGGTGACGAGATCGGGGCTGGTGGCGTGGCCCCACTGGATGCGATGGTGGAACGCGCCTTCCGGGTTGTACTGGTAGAAGAGGTGGTAGGTTCCGTTCCATTGGCTGACGCCGTTGGGGTCGTTGAGCCAGCCGGCCGGGGAGACAAAGTGGAAGCGCGGCCTCAGCGGATCGGCTTCGGCGCGGGTCACCAACTCATCCTGCGGAACGGTGGCGAGCGGATGGGTCAGTTCAGTCATGCGGAAGCCTCTTCTTGAGCGTTCGACGCCGGGTGGCCGGTTTGGATAGGTTCACTCGCCAGGGCATGGCCACCGGCAGCGGCCCACGGACGGTACAAGTGGCAGCGCACCCAGTGGCGGTTTGCGGGGTCCCCCACCTGATGGCGGACGGGCTCTTCGGCAGAGCAGGCCTGGTTCGGGTCGCCGTCGAACACGCAGTGTGTCGAGGCCATGACCGCCTGCCGCAATTCGGCCCGGCGGACGGGATCGTAAGAGCCTGCCCGGGCCGGATCCGGGACGGCCGAGACCAGGAGTTGCGTGTAGGGGTGCGCAGGGTTGGCCAACAGGTCCAAGGATTCGCCCTCTTCAACGAGCTCACCGGCGAACATGACCGCCGTCCGGTCCGCCAAGTAGCGGGCAGACGCGAGGTCGTGGGTGATGTAGAGCATGGAGATACCTTGCTCGTCGCGGAGCTTGCGCATCAGGTTCAGCACGCCGATCCGGACAGAGACGTCCAGCATGGAGGTAGGCTCGTCAGCCAGGATAACCTGGGGTTCAACGGCCAGGGCCCGGGCTATCGCTACGCGTTGGCGCTGGCCGCCCGAGAGCTCGTGCGGGTATGAGTTCAGCATGTCAGCTTCCAGGCCAACAGTGGTCATAAGTTCTTCGAGCCGCCGCTGGGTCTGCTCCCCGGAACCGCCGCCTTTGCCGTGGATCGCCAAGGAACGCCGCAGGAAATGCTCGATCCTGTGGGCCGGGTTCAAGGAGCCAAAGGGGTCCTGGAACACCATCTGCAGTTGGGATCGAAACGCCCGTGATGCTTGGAAGCGGTCGCGTTTGAGGACGTCGACGCCATCAATGAGGATCTCGCCCGAGCTCGGCTTCTCGAGCCGTGCCACAGAGCGAGCCAGAGTGCTCTTGCCTGAACCGGACTCCCCCACGAGCGCCACAATCTCGCCGTTGCCGATGGTCAGATCGATCCCGTGCAAGGCGCGGACAGAATCGCGGGAGAACAAACCACCAATCGGGAAAGTCTTTCCCAGGCCGCGAATCTCCAGGGCAGGGGTGCCGGTCTTGGACACAGCTGAGGGGGTCATCAGGGAGTGGCTCATCGCGCAGCTCCTTCCAGGTTTGCTGAATCAATCACCGAAGCGTCGGAACCAAACGGAGCCACAAAATGGCCGGGTACCACCTCGGTGAGGTCCGGGATGTTCCGGAACTTCACGCCGTCGGGCAGGCCTGTCAGCGGTACGCGGGGCCCAGTGAGTGGCGGAAACGCGCTCATAAGCGCCTGGGTGTAGGGGTGGCGGGGGGTGGCGTAGACGTCCTGGGCTTTTGCGGTCTCTACGATCCGGCCGCCGTACATCACGGCCATGCGGTGTGAAAGCTCCACCATGAGGGACATATCGTGCGTGATGAAGAGGACGGAGAAGCCGAGTTCGCGTTGCAGTTCTTTGATCTGCGCCATGATTTCCTGCTGCACCACCACGTCCAGTGCGGTGGTGGGCTCGTCCAGGATCAACAGTGACGGCTTGAGCGCCACGGCCATGGCAATGACGGCACGTTGACGCATTCCGCCGGAGAGCTGGTGCGGATAGGACTTGAGTCGAGCGGGGTCGATCCTCACGAGCTCCAGCAGTTCACCGGCACGGCGCAGCGATTCCTTGCGGGAGTAACCGGCGTGGGTGGTGAAGATGTCCACGATCTGTTCGCCGATGGTCAGCACCGGATTGAGGGAGTTCATGGCCGACTGGAACACCATGGCCACGTCCTGCCAGCGGAAGCGCCGCAGTTCTTCAGGGCTCATGGCAAGGACGTCCTTGCCGCCGAAGGAAATGCTTCCACCGGCGATCTTTGCGGGATCCTTCAGGAGCCTCATGATCGAGTTTGCGATGGTGGACTTGCCGCAGCCGGACTCCCCCGCGAGACCGAACACCTCACCGGTGCCGATGCTGAAGGAAACATGATCGACGGCGGTGGTAGAGCGGGTGTCGCCGATGTACTTGACCGTGAGGTCCTTGACGTCCAGGACGGGTTCGTGGGATCCGAAGGAAACTTGGGAGATGGTCATTTGGCGGCGCTCGTTTCGGTGTCTTTCGGAGTCTTGATCTTTCGCAGCCGCGGATTAGTGACTTCATCCACGGCGTAGTTGATCAGGGCAAGGGCGAACGCGACCAGCGCGATACATACGCCTGAGGGTACGAAGACCCACCAACTGCCCGTGAGCAGCGCGCCTTCGTTGCCGGCCCAGAAGAGGTTGTTGCCCCAGGAGACCGTGCTGACATCGCCCAGGCCCAGGAACTCCAGGCCCGCTTGGGCGCCAATGCCGTAAATGACGCACGCCAGCAGGGTGCCCATGACGATCGAGGCCATATTGGGCAGGATCTCGCGGAACATGATCCGGCCTGCACGTTCGCCGGACACCACGGCCGCGGCTACAAAGTCCTTGGAGCGGATGGATAGTGCTTGTGAGCGCAGGACGCGGGCTGACCCGGCCCAGCCGGTGACCACGAGAACCAGGATCACTGTGCCCAGACCCGGCGGAAGGAAGGCGGCCAGGATGACCAGGAGTGGGAGGCCGGGCAGAAGCAGGAAAACGTTGGTGACCAAGGACAGTGCTTCGTCAATGAATTTGCCGAAGTATGCCGAAGCAAGGCCAACCAGGATGCCGATAAAGGTGGATGCCAGGCCCACGGTCAGTCCCACGAACAAAGAACTCCGTGAGCCGTGGACGGTCAGCGCGAGCACGTCCTGTCCTTTGGCGGTGGTCCCCAGCCAGTGTTCGGCCGATGGTTCAAGGGAAGCCATGGCGGTGATCCTTGAGGGATCGCCAGGAAACAGCACGGGCGCCAGCAAAGCCAGTGCAAGGAAGATGACCATCACGGCCATGCCCGTCAGCGCTTTCTTGTTGCTGATAAGGCCGTGGATGAAGCTGCGGTTGGGCTTGCGGACAGCCGGTGTTGGTGTTGTCTGCTTCAGAAGTGTGGTTGTCATGATCAGTCCTCTAGATGCTGCGCACGCGCGGGTCGAGGCGGACGTACAGGATGTCCACCAGGAAGTTGGCCAGCAGAACAGCAGCGGTGATGGTCAGGAACAGGCCCTGCATCAGCGGGTAGTCCAGTCCCTGGACGGCGTTGAGGAGCTGGTAGCCGACGCCGGGGTACGCAAACACCACCTCCGTAAGCAGCGCGCCACCCACCACGAATCCCAGTCCCATGCCAAAACTCGTCACCGACGGGAGCATGGCATTGCGTGCTGCGTAGCGGAGCATGATGCGGCCGGGGCGGAGTCCCTTGGCTTCGGCCATGGTGATGTAGTCCTCGGAATTCGTGGCGATCATGGTGTTGCGCATGCCGAGCATCCAGCCGCCGATGGACACCAGAACGATCGTCAGCGCCGGCAGCACAAGGTGGGCACCGACGTCGCCGATGAACTCCCAGGTGAACGCCGGCTCCAAACCGTCCGTGAACGCATGCCGGATCGGGAACCAACCCAGCACTACGCCGAACAGGTACAGCGCACCCATCGCAAGCCAGAAGTACGGGAACGAGCCAATGAACACCAGCACGGGCGGAAGCGCGGAGTCGATGGCTCCCCCGCGCCGCCAAGCGGCCAGGATGCCCAGCAGGTTACCCACGACGGCGGCGATCACCAGTGCGGTTCCGCCCAGCAGGAGCGTCCAGCCGATTTGGGACGAGATGACCTCGGTGACCGGGGTGGGGAAACGGGAAATGGACACGCCCATCTGCCCGGTGAAGATGTTGTGCATGTAGTCGATGTATTGCTCCCAAATGGGCCGATCATCAACACCCAGCAGCTTGCGCAGGGCCTCGATCTGTTCAGGTTGCATTCGGTCCTGGGAGCGGGCAAACATGCGGGACACGGGGTCGCCCGGCATGAATCGCGGGAGCAGGAAATTCAGGGTGATGGATGCCCAGAAGGCGATCAGGTAGAAACCCAGGCGGCGCAGGATGAAGCGCACGGTTTCCCTCCATTCGGGAATTGCGGAAATGTGGGGGCACGCCCGGCGGTATTGCCGGGTCAGACGCGAGTGGCCTGATCAGCGGCAGAGGGCCGCCGGGCGTGCATTGTGAGGCCAGCCAGGCACACCTTCGTGGCGGGTGGGACTACTTGCGCGGTTCCAGCGTGGTCAGGACCAGCACCGTCGTAGGTGAACGGACGGAGAGCGTGGCGTAAGGGTTGTCCTCGGTGGGCCAACCGGTGAAGCGGGTGTCATTGAAGGCGCCCCATTCAGGGCCGGAGAACAGCGGCACCAACGGTGCTACGTCGTTGTACTCTTCCTGCAGCTTGTTAGCGATGTCCTTCTGCTTGGACTCGTTGGCCTCCGCAACGAAGTCAGCCAGCAGGGCATCGACCTTCGCATCGCCGAAGCGGTGGTAGTTATCGAATGTCTTCGTGCCTACCGGCTTGACCGTGGAGGTGCCCATGGAGGTGTTGAAGTACTTGTAAGGGCTGGGATCGTTGGCGCTCCAGACGATCCCGGAGTCGAAGTCGCCGGTCTCGTAGCCGGCAACCACTGCAGCCCAGTCAGGGGACTCCACCTTGGCAGTAACGCCCACCTCGGCCAAATTCTGTGCGATCACGTTTGCCACGGACAGCCAATCAGAGGACGTCGCGCCCACGGAGATCTTGAACTCGAAAGGCTTCCCGTCCTTGAACGTGCGCTTGCCGTCAGCTCCCTTGGGGTAGCCCGCCTTGTCCAGGAGCTCGTTGGCCTTTTGGACATCGTGGTTGGTCCACGTGCAGTTGTCCTTGACCTGGGTGTTCTTCCAGGTCTCGTAGTTGCCGGACAACCCGGTGCAGTCGGCCGGCTTGGCGTAACCGCTCATGCCGATCTTTGTGACCTGCTCGCGGTCCACGGCCATGCTCAGTGCTTTGCGGACGTCGACATCGTTGAACGGCGCTTTGGTGGTGTTGAGCTGCCAGTTGATCATGGCACCCGTAGCCGGGAACCAGTACTGCCGGTGTTCCTTGTCTTTGGAGACAAAGGTCTTTTCGATGTTCGGAATGTACTGCGGGGCCCAGTCCACGTCCCCGTTCGCTGCGGCGAGGTTGGCACCGTCGTTGCCTGCGAAAGCGAGCATCTTGATGCCGGCGATCTTCTGCTTCTCAGGCTGCCAGTAGTTGGGGTTCTTCTTCAGCACGAAGGACTGGGCCTGGAAAGTATCAACTTCGGTGTACGGTCCGGTACCGACCGGCTTGGCGTTGGCATCTTTTTCCGGGTCCGGCATAGCCGACCAGATGTGCTTAGGCAGGATGGTGAGTTGGCCGACGTCGTATAGTGCCGGTGACCATGGCTTGTTGAAGTTGAACGTGACCTTATTTCCCTCGGCGGTGACGGTGTCCAGGTACTCGAAGCCACCCTTGATCTTCTTCTGAAGTTCGAACGTGTAGGCAACATCGTCAGCCACGAAAGGCTGCCCGTCGGACCACTTCACACCATCACGGAGGGTGAAGGTGACCGACTTGCCGTCCTCGGCTGCTTTCCACTCGGTGGCCAGCCACGGCACCGTTTCTCCCTTGGCCGGGTTGAAGATCAGGAGGGATTCGTAGATGGACTGCTGAACCATCGGGTTCACCGTGGGAGCGAACGGGTTGAAGTTCTGCACGAACGTGCCCATGTCCTCACGCGGGATAGTGAGGAACGCGCTGGCGTTCGCTCCGGCGTCGGAGGTGCTTGTTTTGGTGACATTGGCCGTGCAGCCGGTGAGCAGCATTGCGCCCACTGCAAGGCTTGCCGCCGTCATCCGGGCAGCCCGGAAGTATCGGGGTTGTGTCATGATGGTTATCTCTTTCCTGTCTTCATCAGCAAGGTGAAGGGGTGGGTAAGGGTTTGCTCTTCGAGGTTGATTTCGCGGTCAGACCGAAGAGCGTTCTAGCAGCGGACAGTCGACCAATTGCTGGTCGGCAAGGATCGGCTGTCCTGCTGTAAGAGCTGCGAGTGTCTGGACGCCCAGGGCGCCCATTTTTTCGAAGGGCAACGCAACCGTGGTCAATTTTGGCCGCAAATAGGCCGCAATGAGTTCCTGGTTGTCGAAGCCGATCACGGCGATGTCTCCGGGGATGGTCAGGCCCCGTTCCTTAATGGCGTCATAAGCGCCCATCGCCATACGGTCGTTGAGGCAGAACAGCGCCGTTGGCCTCTCCTTTTGTGGGTAGCGATCCAGTATCTGGCACGCGGCGTCGTAGCCGCCGTCAGCCGTTGCATATCCGGACACCACCAATTCCGGATCCAGCTCCAGTCCGGCAGCGGCGAGTGCTTCGCGGGCACCCTCCAATCGCCCTACCGCAGCGGGAATCACTGGGTCAAGGTTGATGACTCCGATCCGGGTGTGGCCGGCGCGGAGCAAGCGTTCGACGGCGACCCGGCCTCCCCCACGCTCATCAGGGACGATCGAGGGCAGTTTTCCGTCTGCGTCGAAGCAGTTGATCAGGACAGTGGGGACTTCGTTGGCACTTTCGGGGACGTGAACGCCCCGGTGAAAGGTGGCTGCGTAGAGGAGTCCTTCCACCCGTTGTTCCAACAGCTTCTCCGTAGCAGCATCTTCCAGGCCCTGGTTGGGTCCCACGGCATCGGCCTGGTCGGAGGGCGCGATGAGCAGGAACCGGCGGTCAAGCCAGGCTTGGTCCTGGGCTCCTTTGATGATGTCGACGGCGAACGGAGCCGTGACGATCTCCGTCACGATCCCGTACCAGTCACTGCGTCGGGATGCCAGCGCACGGGCGCCGGCGTTGGGGCGGTAGCCCAATTCCTGCACGGCGTCGTTGATCCGGGTCCGGGTTTCCTCGGAAATACTCGCGTTCTCCCGGTTGCTGAGCACAAACGAAACAGCTGTGCGGGAAACACCGGCGTGCTTGGCGACATCCTTCATGGTGATTCCCCGCTGCTTTACAGCCATGGGGGTGTCTGGGTTGGTGCTTTTCGCCATCGAATGCTCCGGTGTTCTTCACTGATTTGGGTCTGCGCCAAACCTTCTTGTTTGGAAGACCGGGTGGAAACCCTACGTTGGTAACGCGCGTTACCTCCCGGACATGTGACTCAGGTTACCCGCGTTACTCGGAATCTGTCAACACCCCTATTCGGCGCGGGAGTTGTTGAGTCATCCGACCCGTCGGCGCGCTGGGGCCCACTCGCTGGAGGCAGGCACCCACTGGCCAGGCAGGCAGTGATCGATTTCGCGAGCCCCCCGCCCTTTCGGGCCTCAATGGATGGGCGGCTGACCAAACTCCTGGAGCGGGGAATCGTCGCGCTTGCGGCCGTATGGGAGATCTTTTCGACACCGCATCTGACAACGATGTCTTCATAGTCGCGTCTTTCGAGCCCCCGGTGGAACTCCGAAAATTCCGTTGACTTGTCCGATGGACATGTCATAACTTACAGGCACTGACAACGTTGTCTAATTGGGGATGGGCACGCGCAATGAAGGGCGAACAGAAGAATAATGACGAAATCCACTATCAGTAGGGTGCGGGCAGCGACGTCCGCGTTGACGCTGGCGGGGCTGACTCTTTCGGGCATCTTGGCCGGTGTGGCGCCAGCCTCTGCGGCACCGGAGGTGGGAAGTGAGCAGTTTCGACCTGCCTACCACTACACGCCCGCCAAGAACTGGATGAACGACCCCAACGGGTTGGTCTTCCATAAAGGCGTCTACCACATGTATTACCAGCACAACCCCTCCGGCAACACGTGGGGCAATATGTCCTGGGGTCATGCCACGTCGAAGGATTTGGTTCACTGGCAGGAGCAGCCGCTGGCGCTGTCCACCGATGCGCAGGAGGACGTGTTCTCCGGCAGCATTGTGGTCGATAAGGACAACACCACGGGCTTCGGAACGAAGAAGAATCCCCCGCTGGTGGCCATCTACACCAGCGCCTACAAGGACCCCTCACCCCACCGTGGCCTGCAGGCCCAGTCCCTTGCCTACAGCATCGACGACGGCCAGACGTGGACCAAATACTCAGGAAACCCGGTGCTGAACCGCAATTCAGCTAACTTCCGGGATCCAAAAGTGTTTTGGTACGACAATCCGTCCGGCGGTGGCTACTGGGTCATGACGGCAGTCGAAGCGCAGGATCACAAGGTTCTCCTGTACAAGTCCAGCAACCTCAAGGACTGGACGGCCCTGAGTGAATTCGGACCCGCCAACGCGACCGGCGGCCAATGGGAATGTCCCGATTTGTTCCCGCTGGCAGTGGATGGGGATAAAAACAACATCAAATGGGTCATGGTCGTAAGCATCAATCCAGGCGGCGTCGCGGGCGGTTCCGGCGGCCAGTACTTCGTGGGCGACTTCGACGGCACCACCTTCACCTCTGACACCACCGAACCAGTAGCCGAAGCGCCGGCCGGCACTGTCTTGGCAGGCTTCAACGACGGAACCTACAACGGCTGGACCCTGCACAACGAACCAGGCAACTGGAAGAACGGCCCCTTCGGCGACACCCCGGCAGCCGGTTCCCTCCCCGGGCAGAGCCCGGTCACCGGATTCGGCGGAGCCGGCCTCATCAACTCATTCAACGACGGCGACTGGCCGGTGGGCTCCATGCAGTCACCAACCTTCACGGTGACCGATGACTACCTTAACTTCCTCGTCGGCGGCGGCAAGCACCCCCGTGTCTCCGACAAACTGGACAACACCCCACCGCCAGGAGAGCTGAAGTTTGACGGCTTCGAAGTGCCCAACGGTACAACGCTGGCCGACGCCGCCTGGACCGGAACCGGAGACCTGACCCCCAATTTCCAACCCGCCACCAGCGGCGGGGATTACTACATCGGGGCCAAGCGCATCAACACCTTCGAAACCGGCACCGTGCCCGGTGATGACCGCCAGGGCACCCTGACCTCCCCGGCGTTCCCCATCACCAAGAACTTCATGTCCATGCTGGTCGGAGGCGGCAACCGCGCGGCGGACTCCGGCCAGACCCTTGCCGTCCAGCTTCTCGTCAACGGCAACGTGGTCCGCTCACTGGCGGGCGACAATTCCGGCTTGTTGAACTGGAAAGGCTGGGACGTTTCGGAGTTCTCGGGACAGAATGCACAGCTGCGGATCGTTGACGAGGCTACGGGAGGATGGGGCCATCTCACCCTTGACCACGTCATGCTCACTGACACCGCCGCTGTTCCCAGGTCCGATGAGGAAACGGTGAACCTGGTCGTCAACGGGCAGGTAGTCCGCACGGCCACCGGCAACGACAGTGAAACCTTGGATTGGGCCTCCTGGAATGTCAAGGAATTCGTGGGCCAGCAGGCGCACATCAAGGTTGTCGACAACAACAGATTCGGCTGGGGGCACATCCTCGCCGATGAGTTCACGGCCAGCTCCACGGCCGCACAGTCCCGACTGGAAGCCTATGACTGGCTGGACTACGGACGCGACTACTACGCGGCCGTTTCCTTTGCGAACATGCCCGATAACAAGCGGGTCATGCTGGGGTGGATGAGCAACTGGGACTACGCCAACAACATCCCGACCAATCCTTGGCGCAGCTCCATGTCACTGCCCCGGGAGGTGCAGCTGACGCAGACTCCGGACGGACCTCGCCTTGCCCAAAACGTGGTCAAGCAGGTGGACAAGCTGGCGAAGAAACCCAGCTACACGGATAAGAAGGGCGGCGCCATCAAGGCCGGAACAACCCCCCTGCCCGCGGCCACCTCGGGGCAGGTCCAGCGAGTGGACATCACTTTCGCGCCGGGAACGGCAAAAAAGTCAGGCATCACCGTCCTGGGCGACGGCAACTCCTCCACCGTCATCGGCTATGACGCCACCACCGGAAAAATCTTCGTTGACCGCACCAAGTCCGGGAACACCACTTTCCACCCGGCATTCTCTTCCATCGAGGACGCCCCGGTCACTTTGGATAAGAAGGGCAATATCACCTTGCAGGTTTATGTGGACCGCTCATCGGTGGAAGTATTCACCGCAGACGGGCTGAAGACCATCACCGACCAGGTATTCCCCAACGCCGGCGCGGACAAGATGGCCCTCTTCGCAGAAGGCGGGACAGCGCAGCTGAAGTCCCTCACAGTGACTCCCATGGAACAATCAATGTTCCTTCCCGGTAAGAAGTAAGCACACCGGGACTGGCAGAAACAGAAAAGGTGCGGTGCCCGGCTTTCGCCGGCCACCGCATCCTTTGCTGGCCGCATCGTTCAACCACTGCGGGCGGCACGGGAGCACTACACCAGTGGAGTCAGCCAGGTCAGGACGGAACCGTCGCCTTCAATGTGATCAGCAAGTTCGGCGTTGAACTCCCGTCCGTATTCGGCACCGATATGATCCTGAAAAGCCTGCTCGTCCCGGTAGACCTCGAAGACAAAGTACTCCCGCGGGTTGGTTTCCCGCGTGTACGGCAGGAACGTCACATTCCCGGGCTCGTTTCGGACGTGCCCGGTAAGCGTTGACATCATTTCCGCGACGCGGGCCTCGCTGCCTTCCTTGACGGTGAACTCTGCATACAGTGTCTTGGTCATTGCCTGTCCTTGCTCGGTTGGTTTTCGGATTCTTCTGGTGTTTGTTCGGATTAACTGGAGGGGCGGATTTCGCCGGAACCTCGCTGTATCAGTTCCGTGGGGATGACATGAGTTCGGGCGGGGCTTTTGTCACCATCGATCCGTGCAAGGATCCGCTCAGCTGCCAGCTTGCCAATGCGTTCCGGGTGTTGGGCGATCACCGTGATGCCGGGGTCCATCATGTCGGCCAAGGTGAAGTCATCAAAACCAATGAGAGCAATCTTGTGATGCATCCCCAGGGCCTTCAGGGCCCGCATGGCGCCGAACGTCACCAAGTTCTGGCTGGAGAAGATGGCCGTCGGGGGGTTTTCGCTCGTCAGCAGTTCGTAAGCCGCCCGGAACGCGGTTTCCTCATCGTGAAGGTCCTCCCGGACATCGACGTCGACCACGGAGATGCCGGCTCGTCCTACACCGTCCAGGAACCCCGCCTTACGCCTCCCTGCAGTCTGGATGTCTGTCCGGTCCCCAAGGTAAGCGAGACGGGAGTGCCCATGTTGTGTGAGATGGGCCGCCGCCTTTGCCGCGCCAACTTCGTTGTCAGTGACGACCGCGTCAGCCTCAATCCCGGCAGGCTCTCGGTCAATGAACACCAGCGGTAAATCCCTGGAGTGCTCCGGGATCATGTAAGCCTGGCTCTTGGCGATGGTAGTCAGCACCAGCCCGTCGACCCGACGGCCCAGAAAAGCCGAAATGAGCTTCCTCTCCCGGTCAGGATCATCGTCCAGGCTTGCAGCGAAGACGGCGATTCCACGCACAGCCAGTGCGTCTTCCATGGCCCGATGAATCTCCCCGCTGAACGGGTTGGACACGCTCGGGAGCAGCAAGCCGATGGACTGGGTCTGACGTCCGGAACGCTTCAGGCTGCCCGCTGTGATGTCCAAGTGATACTGCAATTGTTCGGTCGCACGCATTACCCGCTGGCGGGTCGCCTCGGACACCCCCGGCTCGTTATTTACTACTCGCGAAACGGTTTTTATCCCGACCCCCGCGAGATCGGCCACGTTCTTCATCGTCGGGCGCTTACGCCCGGAATCGGATTGGTAACGATTAGACACCGTTGTCAACTGGCTGCTCCTCAACTTGGAATTAACACTTGACTCTATCGTGTGAGCTTGCTTACATGTTACCTGACAACGTTGTCAGTCGCTGAAAAAGCGTCTCCAACAGCCACAAAAACAGGAGTTTCAATGTTGAGTTCCAAAGTCACGCGGTCCGCCCGGACTCGCCTTCTTGCTGCCGGTGCAGTCCTGACGCTCGGCGCACTTAGCCTGACCGCCTGTGGAGGGAGCTCCACTCCTTCATCCAGCGCAGGGCCAGATGAAAAAATCGGTGTCTCGCTGATCGTCAAGACCACCTCCAACCCGTTCTTCGTCTCCATGCAAGACGGCGCTAAGAAGGCCGCCGAGGCCGACGGCGTCGATCTAAAGCTTGCTGCCGGAAAGGCGGACGGCGACGAGGACACCCAGATCCAGGCCATCGAGAATGCGATCTCCAAGGGCGACAAGGGAATTCTCATCACCCCCAACGGCCCGTCCGTCGTGGATGCCCTGAAGAAGGCCAAGGACGCCGGCCTGTTCGTCATCGCCCTCGACACTCCCCCGGACCCTGCCGATGCCGCTGACATCACGTTCGCCACCGACAATTTCAACGCCGGCGAGCTCATTGGCAAGTGGACCGCCCAGCAACTGGCGGGCAAGAAGGCCGTCATCGCTCTCATTGACCTCTTTGACGACAAGGTGGTCTCGGTGGACTACAACCGCGACCAGGGCTTCCTGACCGGCCTTGGTATCGACACTGCGGATAAGAAGAAAAACGGCGACGAAGCCAAGACCGGAACCTACACGGGCGGCAAGGGCGGTGACTACGAAATCGTTGGCAGCCAGGCTTCCCAAGGCGCCGAAGACGGTGGACGGACCGCGATGGAGACCTTGCTGGCCAAGAACCCGAATGTCAACGTTGTCTACACGATTAACGAACCCGCCGCCGCCGGCGCGTTTGAGGCCCTGAAGTCGGCTGGCAAGGAAAAGGACGTCCTGATTGTCTCCGTTGACGGTGGCTGCACAGGTGTGAACAACGTCAAATCCGGTGTGATCGGCGCAACGGCGCAGCAATACCCAGTAAAGATGGCCGAGCTGGGTGTCAAGGCCATCGTTGATCTGGCAAAGACAGGCAAGAAGCCGGCCAACTCCGAAGGCCTGGACTTCTTCAACACAGGCGTCGAACTCGTCACTGACAAGCCCGTCGATGGCGTGAAGAGCATCACCACCACCGAAGCATCCCAAGTCTGCTGGGGCAAGTAGAACCTCACAGAACGCGGGGAGGCGAGCCAAGCAGCGTCTCCCCGCGCACAGCAGTTACAGAACATGGAAGTTCAGGAGCAACCCAAAGTGACCCAGCAACAGACCGCCGGCCCGCCAAGTGCCGGGCATGCTGACCTGGCCGAGGAATTCCTCGACCGCCAGACTCCCCTCAGCAGAATCCGCAACATTCTCCACCGATACCCAGCCCTTAGCCCCGCCATTGTCCTGCTGATCGCGGTGATTGTCTTCGGGCTCCTCAATGACCGGTTCCTGCGAGTTGAGAATCTGTCCCTGATCACCCAACAGGTAGCCGTGGTCGGCACCCTCGCGATCGCCCAAACCCTGATCATCCTCACAGCCGGAATCGACCTCTCCGTAGGTGCGGTGATGATCCTGTCCTCAATGGTCATCGCGCAACTCGCGGTCAGCAACGGCATCCCGGGCCCGATTGCGCTGATTGCCGGTCTCGTCGTCGGACTGGGATCCGGTGCTCTGAACGGCTTCCTGGTCACAAGATTCCGGCTCCCACCGTTCATCGTGACGCTGGGAACCTTGAACATTTTCATCGCCCTGACGCTCCTGTACTCCGGCGGCAGCACCGTGCGTGGCTCCGCGATGCCGGACATGCTCACCTGGCTTGGCAGCACCTTTCCCATAGGACCTGTCCGGATCTCCACCGGCGTGGTCATGATGCTCCTCCTCTACGTCGCCGTCGCCTTCATCCTGGGCAAGACCGCCTGGGGACGGCATGTCTACGCCGTCGGAGACGACAAAGAAGCAGCCCGACTGGCTGGCATCCCCGTCAACCGCGTCCTGATGAGTGTTTACCTCGCCGCAGGCGCAGTCCTCGCTATCGGAGCGTGGATCCAGATCGGCCGCACCAACGCCGCCAGCCCCAACGCCGGCGTCGACCTGAACTTGGACTCCATCACCGCCGTCGTGATCGGTGGCACCAGCCTCTTCGGCGGCCGCGGCTCGATCTGGGGTTCGCTCCTCGGAGCGCTGATTGTTGGTGTCTTCCGCAACGGACTGTCCCTCGCCGGCCTGGACGTGCTCTATCAAACCCTCGCCGTGGGCATTCTGATCATCATTGCCGTCTCCGTCGATCAGTGGATCCGAAAGGTCAAGTCATGACCGCTACACAATACGAAGCCCCCCGTACCGAAACCCGTGAGCCCATCCTCAAAGCCAGGAACCTCGTCAAAACCTTCGGTCGAGTCGTCGGTCTCGACGGCGTCAGCCTGGACCTTTACCCGGGCGAAGTCCTTGCCGTCATCGGCGATAATGGCGCCGGTAAGTCCACGCTCATCAAATGCCTCACCGGCGCCGAGGTCCCGGACACCGGAGAACTCTTCGTATCCGGGCAGCAGGTCCACTTCAAGCGACCCCAGGACGCCCGTGTCCACGGAATCGAAACGGTTTACCAGAACCTGGCCGTATCGCCGGCACTCGATGTCGCTTCCAACCTGTTCCTCGGCCGCGAAGAGCGCCTGCCCGGCCCCCTCGGGAGCCTGTTGCGGATGCTCGACACCAAGGGCATGCGCAAGAAAGCCAAGGAGGAACTGACCCGGTTGGGCATATCCACCCTGCAGGACGTCACGGTTCCGGTCGAAAATCTCTCCGGTGGCCAGCGCCAAGCAGTAGCCGTGGCCAGGGCAGCGGCCTTCGGGTCCAAAGTGGTGGTCCTCGACGAACCGACAGCGGCTTTGGGTGTCCGCGAATCCAACCAGGTGCTCCAGTTGGTCCGTGACCTTCGCGACCGGGGCTTGCCGGTCATCCTGATCAGTCACAACATGCCCCATGTGTTCGACGTTGCTGACCGCATACACATCCAGCGGCTGGGCAAATGCGCGGCCACGATCACCCCGCAATCCCACTCCATGACCGACGCCGTCGCCATCATGACAGGTGCGGCCAAGGCCTGACGTCCACTCCGAACCCTTCCTTCCGTCCAACCGGAACCCATTTCTCCGTCCGTGGACCTGCCGACAGGTCCGCGGACGGACCCATACGTCCGCCGTCCTGACCGAAAGTACCGAGATGCACAGCACCTACCCGAGCGGCTCCGCCCAACAGCAACTGGATGTTGTCGTCATTGGCGAAGCCTTGATCGACATTGTGAACGCCCGAGAAGGAACCATCAGCTACCCAGGTGGCTCCCCCGCGAATGTCGCCTACGGGCTGGGTCGCCTGGGAGTACCGACCGGGCTTCTCACAGCAATCGGCGGGGACGAACACGGCGCCGCGATCACCACGCACCTCCACAGCGCGGGCGTCGAGCTACTTCCCGGATCAGAGTCCCTTCAGCGCACCGCCACCGCCACCGCCACGCTCGCAACCGACGGCTCCGCAAGCTACGAGTTCGACATCGTATGGGACCTCGCCGCCTTAGCGCCGGCGATGATTCCGAAAATCCTTCACACCGGATCCATCGCCACGTTCCTGGCTCCCGGAGCCACCACCGTGCGCGCCCTCCTCGAACAAAGTCACGACTCCTGCCTGGTCACCTACGACCCCAACATCCGCCCAGCCCTGCTCGGCAGCCATGCCGAAGCAAAGCAGATCTTCGAAGACCTGCTCCCCTTCACCGACGTCATCAAACTCAGCGATGAAGATGCTCAATGGCTGTACCCCGGGTCCTCCCTGGACGACGTAGCATCCGTGCTCCTCAAACAGGGGGCTCGGCTGGCAATCATCACCCGGGGCTCGGAAGGCGCACTTCTGGCCACCGCCGCAGCCCGCCGCAGCATGCCCTCCGTGAAGACCCACGTTGCAGATACCATCGGTGCCGGTGATTCGTACATGGCCGCCCTCATCTATGAGCTGCTGGCCAGAGGGGAAAAGGGGCTTGCCCCTACAGCACTCGAAACCATCGGCCAGACCGCAGCGGCAGCCGCAGCGATCACCGTGAGCCGACCCGGCGCCAACCCTCCGACCTCAGACGAACTTCGAACGCGGCTGAACGAACTCAAACAACAGCCACTCGCCGCCGTTTAGGCCCTGTTTCGGTGTGGAGCCACTCGACTGGAGCCAAACGGCGCACATCTGGTCGAGGGCTCTCTGCTCTCCAGCCAGGCCCAGCAATCACAATGTCGGTCCCGCCGTGAGGCGTTATGGGCCTGCGTTGGCAACCGGGCCGCTGGTACCTCACCGCCCCTTCAGCACATATCGCCGTTCAGGACGTCCGACGCCGTACTTGAGTCGAACGTCCAAGGAGCCTTCGTCGTGGAGGTACTCAAGGTAGCGGCGGGCACTGACACGGGAGGTCCCGAGTTGTTCGGCAAGCTCAGCGGCTGACAAATCACCCGACGCTGATTTCAATGCGGACTCCACCAGTTCCAAGGTCTCCACGCTGCAGCCTTTGGGCAGGGTCCGCTCGGAACCACTCAGCCCGAAAACTCGGTTGACGTCGGACTGTTCGGCCTCATGTTTCGAAGCATCCAGCCCTTGGTAGGCGCTGAGGTAGTGCTCCAGCCGTTCCTGTAAATCGGACTGGGAGAACGGCTTGATCAGGTAGTGCACAATCCCGCCACGCAGGGCTTTCCGGACCGTTTCCACTTCCCGGGCGGCGCTGATCACCAGCACGTCCAGGTCCGGGGCGACGTCCCGCAGCTGGTGCATGAGGTCCAAGCCGTTGATGTCTGGGAGGTGTATATCCAGCAGCACCAGATCCGGCTGCAGCCGCCGTGCTTCCGTCAATGCCTGCGCCCCGGTGTGGGCGACACCCACCACCTCGAAGCCGGGAGTCCGCCGGATGAAACCTGCGTGGACCTTGGCCACCATGAAGTCGTCGTCGACAATCAGGACCTTGATCATGTCTTCGCTGCCCCCTTTGTGGAATCTGCATCGTGCTTGGTGAATCGTGCCGTAAAGACTGCACCGTTGTCATTGGCCACCGTCAAGTCTCCACCGGATCGTCGGCAAATCACCCTCGAGAGCGCCAATCCGAAGCCCCTGGCATCGCCCTGACCCGGTTCCTTCGTCGAGAAACCCTGGCGGAAGATGTCCTCGGTGGAGCCGGAGGGCACCCCCGGGCCGTTGTCCCGGACGGTGACCGCGACCCCGTCCTTTGAGTCGACCACCAGCACCCGCACCGACGCCCCCGGAAGGCCGGTGACGGCGTCGAACGCGTTATCCACCAGGTTTCCCACCACGGTGGTGACGTCCCGGGAGAGTTCATCCTTGACGCGCGACAGCGCGGACTGCGGGTCCAGTTTGAGTTCCGCACCACGCTCGGTAGCCAGGCTGGCTTTGGCAATCAGCAGTGCTGCGAGCGCAGGGTCCTCGATCCGGCTGGTGACGTCGTCGTTGAGCCGCGTCCTGTCCACGGTGGCGCCGTTGACGAACTGGACTACGGAGTCGTATTCGCCAATCTGGATGAGACCGGAGATCACGTGGAGCTGGTTGGCGAACTCGTGTGCCTGTGCCCTCAAGGTATCGGTGACAGTACGGGTAGCGCCGAGTTCGCGCTCCAGGGACGAGAGCTCTGTCCGGTCCCTCAGCGTGGTGACGGAGCCGATGTCGCGGCCGTGCGAGCGGAGGGCAACACGGTTCATGACCACCAGCCGCTCCCCCACCAGCACCAGTTGATCCGGGTCTGACTGTTCGCGGGTGAGGACCACCTTCAATGCCGGATCGACGTGCAGGGATCGCAGCTTCTTCCCTACGCAATCCGGTGGAAGCCCAAGGAGTTGCCGGGCGCTCTGGTTGGCCACCGTGATGCGCTCGTGGGGATCCAGGGCCACCACGCCCTCCTTCAGTCCCTGCAGCATTGCTTCGCGGTTCTCCACGAGGCCCGTGATTTCCCGAGGCTCCATACCGAGGGTCTGCCGCTTGACGCGCCGGGACAGCAGGAATGAACCTGCAACACCCAAGACGCTGGCCACGCCCAAGTAGGTGAGCAGGTTGGGAACGGCGTCCCCAAGACGCTCGATGGTGGATGGATAATTGCGGCTGATGGAGGCTATGCCGATCATGGTTCCGCTGTCATCCAAAACGGGGACGTGGGCGGACAACACCGCACCGCTGCTACCGGACAGGACACCGGTCCAGGCACGCCCTTCCATGACCCTGCTTTCACCCAAGGGCAGCGGCTGGCCCAGAAGGCTGGGATCGGAAGAAGCCACCACCGTGCCGTCGAGCTTTGCCAGGGCAACATGGGATGAGCCTGAAACGGTACGGACAGATTCCGCAACAGCCGGGAGCGCTGAGCCAACCCGCGGTTCCGCCTCCGGCAGCAAGGCCCGTACTGCCGGGTTGTTGCCCAGTGCCTCTGCGGCGGACAACGCCCGGCGGCCCTCAGTCCGCTCGAATGCGGCAGCTGATTGGGCCAGGGAGATGGCAACGACTGCTACCAGAACGGCCAACACGATCAGCAACTGCAGCACAAGGTACTGCCCTGCAAGGGACATGCCTCTTCGTTGAGGCAGTCGAGTCAGTCGAGTCACTGCTGGGTTCCTTTGATGGTGCCAGTGAGGGGGCGGGCAACAGCTTCCCCCGTGGCGTATCGGAACTATACCCCAGCGGCACGGAAGACCAGCTCAGAGGTCCAATCCCGTGAACGCAATGAACTTAAAGATCACTGCGAACACAAGAGTGATAGCCGTCACGTACGCACCTAGCATCAAGTGAGCGGGGCACAACGCTGAGGGCCCTGCACCGAATTTTCAATGATGAGAAGAGGAACACCATGCGCCAGATCCGCGCATTGCGAGTCGCCGCCGTCGCCGCCGGCATCGCCCTGATGGCCACCGGCTGCGGTGCCACAGGTAAGTCCACCGGTTCTGAAAGCACCGGCGCAGCAGGACCCATCACGGGACTTCAGATCATGGTGCCGAACACTCCCGGTGGTGGCTACGACACCACGGCACGTGCCGCCGCGAAGGTCCTGGATGACGAGAAGATCTCCACCAACACCGAGGTGTTCAACCTGGCGGGCGCCGGTGGCACTGTTGGCCTGGCCCGCATCGTCAATGAAAAGGGGAACGGCGACCTCACCATGCTCATGGGCCTGGGTGTTGTTGGAGCCAGCTACACCAACAAGTCCGAGTCCAAGCTGACTGAGACCACACCGTTGGCCAAGCTCATCGAGGAACCGGGCGCCATCATGGTCGGCAAGGACTCCCCGTACAAAACCATCGACGACCTGGTGACCGCGTGGAAGGCCAACCCGGGTTCCATCTCGGTTGGCGGTGGCTCCTCGCCGGGCGGCCCGGACCACCTCCTGCCCATGCAGTTGGCCGGTGCTGTCGGCATCGACGCCACCAAGGTCAACTTCGTTTCTTACGACGGCGGTGGCGACCTCCTCCCAGCCATCCTCGGCAACAAGCTCGGTTTCGCAGCTTCAGGTGCCGGTGAGTACTTGCAGCAGATCAAGTCCGGCGAGATCCGTGTCCTGGCGACCAGTGGCGAGAACCGTCTTGAAGGCGTGGACGCACCCACGCTGAAGGAATCCAACATTGACCTGATCTTCACCAACTGGCGCGGCATCGTGGCTCCTCCGGGCATCAGCGACGAGGACAAGAAGTCCCTCATTGCCGCCCTTGAGAAGATGCACGCCTCCGCTGGCTGGAAGGAAGCGCTCAAGACCCACAGCTGGTCCGATGCCTTTGTTACCGGCGATGAATTCCAGACGTTCCTGACTGATCAGGACAAGCGGGTGGCGGACGTCCTGAGCAAGCTCGGGTTGGCGTGAGCTCCTTAGCCACAGGCCTGAAAGGCCGCGCCGAGCTGGGGGTCTCCCTCCTGCTCGGCGTGGTCGGCGTCCTGGTTTTCCTGGACGCGAACGGCCTGGTCACCCCGTACTCGCAGTCGGACCCGGTGGGTCCCAAGACCGTCCCGTTCATTGTTTCCGGACTACTGATTGTCTGCGCCGTCCTCCTCGCCATCAACGTCCTCCGCGGCGGCAAGGGCGAAGCCGAAGGTGGCGAAGACGTTGACCTGGCCCACCCGGCCGACTGGAAAACAGTCCTCCCACTGGCCGGAGCTTTCATCCTGAACGTCCTGCTCATCGACTGGGCCGGCTGGGTCATCTCCGGAACCATCCTGTTCTGGGGCAGCGTGTTGGCTCTTGGCAGCCGCCGCTACATCCGTGACGGCCTGATCTCCATAGCCCTGTCCCTGCTGACCTTCTACGGCTTCTACCTCGGCCTGGGCATCGCACTGCCTGCCGGGCTCCTGGAAGGAATCCTCTAATGGACGTCTGGTCCTCATTGATGGACGGTTTCGCCACCGCCCTGACCCCCATGAACCTCCTGTTCGCCGTCATCGGCGTGCTCCTGGGCACCGCCGTCGGCGTCCTTCCCGGGCTTGGCCCGGCCATGACCGTAGCGTTGCTGCTCCCAGTCACCGCCGCGTTGGAACCCACCAGTGCGTTCATCATGTTCGCCGGTATCTACTACGGCGGCATGTTCGGCGGTTCCACTACCTCGATCCTCCTGAACACTCCGGGTGAATCGTCGTCGGTGGTGACGGCCATCGAAGGCAACAAGATGGCCAAAGCGGGCAGGGCGGCACAAGCCCTGGCCACCGCCGCCATTGGTTCCTTCATCGCCGGCACCATCGGCACCGCGTTGCTCGCCGTCTTCGCACCCATCGTGGTGCAGTTCGCCGTCAGCCTTGGCGCTCCGAGCTACTTTGCGATCATGATCCTCGCTTTGCTGGCCGTCACTGCGGTGCTTGGTTCGTCCAGGCTCCGCGGCTTTGCCTCTCTGGCTTTGGGCCTGGCGATCGGGCTGGTGGGTATCGACTCCGTTACCGGCCAACGCCGCCTGACGTTCGGCCAGCCTTTGCTGGTGGACGGCCTGGACATCGTGGTGGTCGCCGTCGCGATCTTCGCCGTCGGTGAAGCCCTCTGGGTTGCTGCCCACCTGCGCCGCACACCGCTCCATGTCATTCCGGTAGGCCGTCCGTGGATGGGCAAGAAGGACTGGTCCCGTTCCTGGAAGCCGTGGCTCCGTGGTACGGCATTCGGCTTCCCGTTCGGCGCCCTGCCCGCCGGCGGTGCCGAGATCCCAACGTTCCTCTCCTACGTCACCGAGAAGCGCCTGACCAAGCACCCTGAGGAATTCGGCAAGGGAGCCATCGAGGGTGTCGCCGGACCCGAAGCGGCCAACAACGCGGCGGCTGCGGGGACGCTGACCCCGATGCTTGCCCTGGGCCTGCCCACCAACGCCACCGCCGCCGTCATGCTCGCTGCCTTCACGTCCTACGGCATCCAGCCGGGCCCCCAGTTGTTCTCAAGCCAGGGTCCCCTGGTGTGGGCATTGATCGCCAGCCTCTTCATCGGCAACTTCCTGCTCCTGCTGATCAATCTTCCACTGGCACCGGTCTGGGCCAAGCTGCTGCAGCTCCCCCGCCCGTACCTGTACGCGGGCATCCTGTTCTTCGCCACCCTGGGCGCGTACTCCGTCAACCTGCAGGCTTTTGATCTGGTGATCCTGCTGGTGCTGGGCGCACTCGGCTTCATGATGCGGCGCTTCGGGCTGCCCGTCCTGCCGTTGATCCTCGGAGTCATTCTGGGACCGCGCATTGAAGGCCAGCTCCGCAAGACCCTGCAGCTGAGCGCCGGCGACCCCGCGGGCCTCTTCAGTGAGCCAATCGCGATCGTGGTCTACATCATCGTGGCGCTCATCCTGGCCTGGCCGCTGATCTTCAAGCTCGTCCGGCGCAACCGTCCAGCGAAGAAACCGCTGCTCCCGGCCAATTCAGGAGCTGCCGACTACAGCGACTGACCACTCCCACCCAGGCATTTTCAGCACAACAAGGAGAAACCATGACCATCGTGGTGGGATACGTCCCCACACCAGAAGGCGAAGCGGCGCTGACGCAGGCCATCGCCGAGGCCAAGAAGAGCAACGACACCCTCCTGGTCATCAATTCCTCCAAGGGCGACGCCCTGGTGGACAACCGCTACGCCCAGGAACCGGACATCCAAAGCATCGAGGAACGCCTTGCCGATCAGGGCATCCAGCACATCATCAAGCAGCCGGTCCGCGGCCATGACGCGGCCGCGGAAGTCCTGGACGCCGCCGACGAGAACAATGCCCAGCTCATCGTCATCGGCCTCCGCCGCCGCAGCCCGGTAGGCAAGCTCATCATGGGCAGCGTTTCCCAGCGCATCCTCCTGGAAGCGGACTGCCCGGTCCTTGCGGTCAAGGCGGACTAGGAGTTTTCGTACAGCTAATGCCCTCAAGGTGCGTTCTTAGGGGCATTAGCTGTACAAAACGCACGACGGCGGCTGGTCGCCCTTGGTGACCAGCCGCCGTCGTACTGCCGCGCCTTCCTTTCCGGGCCTTAGGGTGTGGGCCGGATTGCCGTGTCCGGGCTGTAGGACGTAATGGTGGTTGCGGATCCGCTGTCGAGCACCTTTGAATGGGTGGTGGATCCGTCAAGAACCACGTGCTGGGTGGCAACGTTGCTGACCACGTGGTTGGTGGCTATGACATTGCCATCCCCTCCCGCGATCAGGATGATGGTTGGCTGGGCGCCTGCGGGGACAACCTTGTTCGGTGGGACGTCATAGGCGAAGAGGTTGTTTGAAATGAGGTTGTTGTCTCCCAGCGTATGGAGGACGCCGTAGAGGTCGTCCAGACCGTTTGTGCGATTGATAAACGGGGGGAACCCCTCGGTGCCCCTGCGGAAGTGATTGGACGTGATGAGGTTTTCCTTGCATCCATTCAGCAGGCGCATCATGCCAGGATAGAAGCCCTGAAACCGGTTCGACGATACGGAGCAGCGGTTACAGCCATTGAACTCGATGAGGCTTCGTCCTCGCGGGAAGAAGTTGTTCCCCGTGACAAGCAGGCCCTCGTGGTTTTCGGCCAGAAGCGTCACACCCTCGGGGCCTGCACCCATCAGGTTGTCGCTGACGATCGTTGCCTGCCCGGCACCAGTTAGTTCGACGCAGTTTCCGCACTCGGCGATCATGTTGTCGTGGATCCGGAGGGCATCTGCGCCGCGAACTATCAGGGCATGCTCAAGGTAGACGAACCCCATCCCGGTGATATGGATGGAGTCATTGTCGGATGCGACCTCAATGCCCGTTTTCCCGTTCCTGTAGCTGTTCCCGTCCGGGATGAAATTGACCCCGTCCAGGCAGAAGTCTCTAAACACGATTCCGGACAGGCGCGGACTGCCGCCCCGACGCACGAGGAATGCCTGTGGCGCGGAAGAGGGCGTCAGGACCCGGATGTGGCTGCCGCCCGGCTGGAGGTTCAGCCATCCCACAGGGTCCACGTTGTCCTTGATGCTGCGGGAGAAGAAGCCATGGCCGAAGCCCGCAATGGTGAGGTAATCCACGTCCACCACCACCTGGGTGCGAAGGTCGTAGTCCCCTGGGGGAATGATCACCACGGCTCCCGGCCTGGTGTCCGGCGTCGTTTGGCGCTTTTTGATATCGGCAATGATGTCGTTGATGACGGCGCCGATATCCGACTCAGCTGTGACCTGGGGCTGGCCCTTGATCCGCCAAGCTGTGACGTCATAGGTGTTCGGCGAGTTGAAGTTGCCGGCTTTCGCATCCTGCGCAGCTTCAGCTTTCGGGGACATTCCCAGACTTAGCGCGGCCGCCAGCGTGCCCACGGCTCCAGCGCCGACGAGCATCCGACGACTGGTGTTTTTCACGTCAAGCGTCTCGTCAATTTCCATAGGGGTCTCCTGCCAGTCCTTGTTCATTGGGTCTTGCTTGATTGGCCCCGCCCCATTGGCCCGGACTCCCGCGTCCGGGCAATGGCTTAGTGAGCGTGGCTTCCATGCCAAAATGCCAAATCGTTTTATCGGGAGCTGGAACAAACAGTAAGTGGCGCCGAACAACACTGTCAACGACAAAATCCGGGGAGTAATTTTGGCAAGACCGCGCACCGCAAGTGACCCTTGACACTCTCCAACTTCCAGACCTAGAGTGTTGCCAAGTCGTTTTGGCAAAACGATTTTTCAAGCCAAAGACGTGTCATCCCCATCTCTCTGCAATTTCCGTTCAAGAGAAAGTGAGTCGACAGCGATGTCCACTCGAAACACCATCTCCAAGCTCGTCACCCTCGGCGGGCTGTGCACCGCCGTCGCACTCGTTGCCACCGGTTGTGGCGCCGGCGGTCCCGCACCATCCTCAGGCGGTTCGGGCGGCTCCAGCTCCATCAACGTCCTGGTTGAAGCCGGCGGCCACGCCGAACTGACAGGTGTAGCCGAGCAGTGCAAGAAGGACGCCGGCATCGACGTGAACTTCGTCGAACTCCCCTACGACGGCATGTTCAACCGACTCTCCAGCGAGTTCTCCTCCGGCAACGTCTCCTTCGATGTCGCCGCACTCGACTCCGTATGGCTTCCCAGCTTCAAGGACGCCGTGCAGCCCATGGACGAACTCTTCACGGACGACGTCAAGAAGGACATCTTCCCGGCCCTCGTCAAGGAAGCCAACGTGGATGGCCACTTCATCGGCATGCCGGCATGGACCAATGCCGAGATCATCCTGTACCGCAAGGACCTGTTTGAGGACGCCAAGAACAAGGCTGACTTCCAAGCCAAGTACGGTTACGAGCTCGCCGCCCCCAAGACGTGGAAGCAGTACCAGGACGTTTCCGAGTTCTTCACCAAGGATGGAATGTACGGCACGGACGTCAAGGGCGCCGTGGAAACCGAATGGCTGGCCCACGTCCTCCAGGCCGGCTCTCCGATGGTCCTGGACAAGGACAACAACGTGGTCATCGACAACGCCGCCCACAAGGAAGCCCTGGACTTCTACGTAAGCCTGGCCAAAGACGCCCCGAGCGGTGCAGCACAGGTTGACTGGGCAGCAGCACAGAACCTGTTCAACCAAGGCAAGACAGCCATGACCCGCTTCTGGGCCCACGCCTACCGCCAGATTCCCGCCGATGCCCCGGTGGCAGGAAAGGTGGGAGCCGCAGCAATGATTGGCGGCAGCGCCGGCGTCGCAGGCGTTCCGGGACCTTGGTACCTGTCCGTTCCCAAAGCCACCAAGAACACTGACGCCGCCAAGAAGTTCGTCAAGTGCGCCTATGACTACAACGACAAGGGAATCGAATCCAAGCTCGGTTTGGCCTCCCGGATCAGCGCCTTCCAGAAGTACCAGGACCAGCCCGGTTACGAGAGCTTCAAGCCGCTGATCGAGACCCTCAACGGCCAGGCCACGGCCACCCGGCCCGCCACCGCCAAGTGGCAGCAGATCGTTGATACCGTCCTGATCCCGTTGCTGCAGAAGGCCGTGGCCGGTGGCGACACCTCCGCCCTCTTGGCCGATGCCAAGAAGCAGATCCAGGACCTCCTGAAGTAGAACTCCGCGGCCGGCACCGTTAGCAACTGAATGACAGTGCCGGCCGCGGTCCCAACCAGCAGAAAAGAAATACCGTGCGTATCTCCGATCGCCGCTTCGCTCTCTATCTGATGACGCCCGCGGCACTGTTCCTGGCCGTATTCGTGGCCTACCCCCTCTTCCGCCTGGTGGCAGACAGCTTCTTCAAGATCTCCCCCATCGCCGGCGGGCCCCGCGATTTTGTGGGGTTCCAAAACTACGTCACCGCCTTCACCTCCGAGGCCTTCACCAGCGCCGGATGGCGTACGTTCGCCTACACCTTGGTGGTGGTGACCCTCGAATTCGCGCTCGGCCTGGGCATGGCACTGCTGTTCACCACGTTGGGCAAGAAATCCCAGATTTGGCGGACCGTCTTCCTCTACCCGTTGATGATCGCCCCGATCGTGGCGGGCCTGCTGTGGAAGTTCCTGATGATCGACAACTTCGGTCTGATCGGAACGCTCCTCCACCAGGCAGGGATCCTTTCGGACCCCAACCAGATCGGCTGGCTGTCCGACCCCAACATCGTGCTGTTCTCGGTAGCCATCCCGGACATCTGGCTCACCACGTCCTTCATGTGCTTGGTGCTCTTCGCAGGCCTCCAGAACATCCCCGGCGATCTGATTGAGGCCGCCCGCCTGGATGGTGCACGGGCTCCGGCACTCCTGTTCCGGATCATCCTTCCCCTGCTTCGCCCAGTGATCGCCGTTGCACTGGTGGTCCGCGGAATCGATGCAGCCAGGGCCTTTGACACCATCCTCATCCAGACCAACGGCGGACCGCAGTCAGCCTCCGAAACCATGAGCCTGTTGATCTACCGCACCATGATCCGCTTCGGCGACCCCGGCCTGGCCAGTGCCATGGGCACGATCTACCTTCTGGCAATGCTGGCCATTGCCTTTGTTGCAGTGACCACCATCTGGCGGCCAGGAAAGGACAACTGATGAGCACCACAAGCGTCACCACCACAGCCAGCCTGCCGTCGTCGGACTTCCCGGAAGCGCAGCCGCTGCGCAAGCGGCGCGGGGCCAACCGTGAAGGCCTCGAAGCCGGCCGGCGCAGCACCCGGACCATCCTGTGGATCCTGCTGGCAGTGGCCATGGTCCTCTACGGTTTCCCGTTCCTGTACCTGCTGTTCACGTCCTTCAAGACGCCGATCGATACCATCGCCGTCCCACCGACCATCCTTCCCAGGGAATGGACGCTGGAGAACTACACCAACGCCTTGGGCCGGAGCGGGGTGTTGGCATCCTTCATCAACAGCATCCAGACCGCCGTCATCAGCACCCTGCTATCGCTGGTTCTGGCCGTTCCGGCCGCCTACGGCATTACCCGCTACAAGACCCCCAGCGGCCAGGTATTCATCATGGCTGCACTGGTGACCCGTATGGTTCCACCGGTGGCCATCGGCATTCCGCTGGCGTCGATGATGGCCTCGGTGGGCTTGTCCGATACCCCGATCGCCCTCTCCATTGCCCACACCACCATCTCGCTGCCGCTCTCCATTTGGCTGATGTGCAGCTTCTTCGAATCCGTCCCCCGGGACCTAGAAGAGGCCGCAACCGTGGACGGCTGCAGCAGGCTGGGCGCCCTGTGGCGGGTGGTGATCCCGGTGGTGTCCGGCGGCATCGCGGTCACAGCGATCTTTGCCTTCCTGGCTTCCTGGAACGAGTTCCTGTTCGCGCTTCTCATGACGGCCATCCGTTCGCAGACCACCCCCGTGGTGATTGCGAACTTCCAGACCCAGTTCGGCCTGGATTGGGGATCCATGACGGCCCTTGCCGCCGTGTACTCGATCCCGGTCATCCTGCTGACACTGTTGCTGCAGCGCAAGATTGTGGCCGGCATGACGCTCGGTGCGGTCAAAGGCTAAGAGAGGAATCCATGTCACACAGCAACTACTACGACGTCACCACCTGGCCGGTCGGCAACCCGTCCGAGGACATCGGGGAAGTCATCAACAGCATCATCGCGGACATCAAGGACCGTCAGACGGCCACGGATGAGAACGACGGCGGCAAGCCGGGGGCGGTGATCTACCTTCCGCCCGGGGACTATCACCTTCGCACCCAGGTGGTGATCGACATCAGCTTCCTCGGGATCCAAGGCTCGGGCCACGGCTTCACGTCCTCAAGCATCCGTTTCAACGTGCCCAAGGACGAATGGGCCGGCCTGCACGAATTGTGGCCCGGCGGGAGCCGGGTGATTGTCGATCTTCCCCCCGGCGAAGCCGGCGACTCCACGGGCGCCGCTTTCCTCATCGAGCGGGAAGGGAGCCCGCGGATCAGCTCGGTGGAGTTCTCCAACTTCTGCATCGACGGACTGCACTTCATCCCGGACGGTTCAGAGCTGCCCGCGGAGAACAGCTATGTCAACGGCAAGACCGGAATCTACGTGGCGAGCGCCAATGATTCCTTCCGCATCAACGGGATGGGATTCATCTACCTCGAGAACGCGCTCACCATCCACAAAGCGGACGCTCTCTCCATTCACGACAACTTCATTGCCGAATGCGGGAGCTGCATCGAACTCCGTGGCTGGGGGCAGGCGTCAAAGATCACCGACAACCTGATCGGGGCCGGCTTCAAGGGGCATTCGATCTATGCCGAGAACCACGGCGGCCTTCTGATTACTGCCAACAACATCTTTCCCCGCGGGGCAAGCAGCATCCATTTCGACGGGGTAACGCGTTCAAGCGTTTCCAACAACCGCTTGCACTCGTTCTACCCGGGGATGGTGATCCTTGCCGGGAACAGTTCGGAGAACCTTGTGGCCACCAACCATTTCCTGCGGGACCACGAACCGTGGACCCCCTTCCTGGGAGTCGACAACGGGCGCAACGACCTCTTCGGGCTCCTCAGTGTCAGCGGCAACAACAACTCCGTGATCGGCAACCACTTCTCCGAGGTCCTGGACGCCAGGGGCGTCCGGCCGACAGGGGCGGCCCCTGTCATCGTGCGCTTGGTGGAGGGAGCAGGCAACTTCGTGTCCAACAACCACGTGGTGGCCCTCGACGTTCGCGCAGAATCAAGCGACTCGTGCTTCGCTGCCCAAGTGGATGCGTTGTTGACCACCGGGGCTTCGGACGGCCTGGCCGTGACAACGGTCCTTGTTGAATCCGGCTCTGCCCGGAACACGATCCTGGACTCCGGAAATGACGCCCAAGTAATCGCAGACAGGAGGGCCAACGCGGTGAGGGCAACCCCGACCATCAGCTTCGAGCCGGAAGGAGCCGTCCCATCAGGCCAGGCCGTGGAAATTCCTCGATAGCCTACTGGGACGGGTACGCGAACGTAGGATCAGCAACACAACATCAAAACCATGAGGACGTGGGACAAGCAATGACCAAAAGACCTGTAGGTATCAAAGACGTGGCCGCCGCTGCCGGTGTCTCTGTCACCACCGTCTCCCATGTCCTCAATGACGTTGCTTATGCCCGCGTAGGCACCGAAACAAGGGAACGGGTCCACGAGGCGGCCCAGCGTCTGGGCTACGGACCAAACCGCCTGGCCCAGGCCTTGCGCACCCAACGTTCCGGCATGATCGGGTTCATCAGCGAGGAAATCGCCACCACCCCGCATGCAGGCAGGATCATCCTTGGAGCCGAGGAAACAGCAAGGGCCCGGGGGTACAACATCATGATCATCAACTCCACCAGCACCGGTTCCCAGGACTCGCGCGAAAGCGACGTTGCAGATCTGTTGGACCGCCAGGTGGACGGCATCCTGTACGCCACCATGTACCACCGGAAGCTGTCCGTCCCCAGGAACCTGTCGGGTGTTCCGGCAGTCCTTGTGGACTCCGAGGACATCAGCAACTCGGTCTCCTCGGTTATCCCCGACGAAGCCGGGGGCGCACGGCTCGCGGTGCAAACGCTGATCGACGCCGGCCACACGCGCATTGGAATGATCAACAACACCGACGACGTACCCGCAACACACTCACGGCTCAAGGCATTCCAGGACACGCTGGCCGACGCCGGGCTGACGTTCCATGAAGAGTTGGTCCACTCGGAAATTTCCGAGGTACCCGGCGGCTACCAAGCTGCACTGCGGGTACTGAAATCCCCCAACCGTCCCACGGCCATCTTCTGCTACAACGACCGCATGGCCATGGGCACCTACAGGGCGGCGGCGAAACTTGGGCTGCGGATACCCGAGGACATCTCCATCGTAGGTTTCGACAACCAACAGCTCATCGCCGAAAACCTCTACCCTGCCCTCACAACAGTGGCTCTTCCGCACTATGAAATGGGTGCCTGGGCAACAAAGAACCTGATCGACGCCATCGAGGGCAAGACGGACCTGCAGCAGTTCACTGCGCAGCCCACCATCCTCCCCTGCCCCATGGTGCTTCGGGAATCCGTTGCCGCACCACCCTCCAACAGCCACAGTCGTGGCACAGATCTTTCCGCACGCACCACCACCTGACTTCACTGGCGTCCGACACCGTTCGCCACCAGACCAAAAGGACAATAATGCACAGCCGCCCAGTCCCCTCCTGCCCGGAAACGGACGTCGTCGTCGTGGGCGAGGCCCTCATCGATATCATCGACACCGCAGCCGGGGCCGTCGAATTTCCCGGCGGATCAGGACTGAACGTCGCTTTCGGTCTCGGCCAGCTGGAGGTAGGCACCGCCTTCCTCACGGCACTGGGCAAGGACGAACGCAGCCAAAGCATCCAGTCACACCTGGCTAAAGCCGGAGTGCGGTTGCTCCCGGGCGCCGAATCCCTCCCCAAGACCTCCACTGCCACGGCTGTCCTGGACAGCAACGGTTCCGCGGAGTATGAATTCGATTTCCACTGGGACCTCCCACAGATCAGTCCGACCTTCCTGCCGAAGGTTTTGCACACAGGCTCGCTGGCGACCTTCCTCGACCCCGGGGCAACGCAGGTGCGCGCTTTGCTGGAACTGTTCTCCGGCCGCTGCCTGATCACGTACGACCCCAACATCCGTCCGACGCTGCTCCCCCGCCACGACGAAGCTCTGCAAACGTTCGAAGAAACAGCAGCCCTGGCAACGGTGGTGAAACTCAGTTCGGAAGACGCCTTGTGGCTTTACCCCGGGTGGTCGCTGCCCGCCGTCGGACGCCGCCTGCTTGACCTTGGCGCGGAAGCCGCAATCATCACCGACGGCGGCGCAGGTTCCTTGCTGTGGTCCAAGAGCGCCGAAGTCCACGTGCCGGCGCGCGCGGTGGACGTCAAAGATACGGTCGGCGCGGGCGATTCCTACATGGCAGCCCTGATCGCTGGCCTGCTGGAGGAAGGTGACGGTGAGTTCGACGCCGCCAAACTCACCCGCCTGGGCACCGTCGCATCGCTCGCGGCTGCCATCACGGTGGGACGGCATGGAGCAAACCCGCCCACCCGTGCCGAACTGGCCGAATCGCTGGAACTGGCACACGCTTCCCGGGAGAACCCGAATGACTGATACAACAATCCGCCCGGCCGGTCCCGGCGAGGACACCGCCCCCACCATCCGCCCGCTGTTGCACTACACGGCCCACAGCACCTGGCTGAACGACCCCAACGGCCTGGTTTTCTACCAAGGCCTCTACCATCTCTTCTACCAAAACAACCCGTTCGACAACGTCTGGGGCAACATGTCCTGGGGTCACGCCACCTCGGAGGACCTGCTCCACTGGACCGAACACCCGGTGGCCATTGCCTGCGATGACCAAGAGGACATCTTCTCCGGCAGCGTTGTGGTGGACGCCGGGAACACCGCTGGTTTCGGCACTCCGGGGAATCCGGCGTTGGTGGCCATCTACACGAGTGCTTTCAAGGAAGGCACGGAGCACCAAGGAACCCAGGCGCAGTCTTTGGCGTTCTCAACTGACGCCGGCATGACCTGGCATAAGTATGCGGGGAATCCGGTCCTGGGCCGGGGCTCGGCCCACTTCAGGGATCCCAAGGTGTTTCGCTTCGAGGGTCCGGCAGGTTCCTACTGGGTGATGGTGGCGGTCGAGGCCCAGCACCAGGAGGTTGTCCTGTACCGCTCTGCCGATCTCAAGGACTGGGAGTACTTGAGCACTTTCGGCCCGGCCAATGCCACGGGCGGCGAATGGGAATGTCCTGACCTGTTCCCGCTTCCCGTCGACGGTAACCCCGACGACGTCAGGTGGGTGATGGTGGTCAACATCAACCCCGGTGCCGTGGCGGGTGGTTCGGGCGGGCAGTACTTCGTAGGCCATTTCGATGGCGTGCGGTTCACTGCGGACGCTGATTCGATGGTTGAGGACGGGAATGCGAATCTCCGGGATTGCCTTTGGCTGGATTGGGGCCGCGATTACTATGCAGCGGTTTCCTTCAGCAACGTACCGGGCAGCCGCCGCGTCATGATCGCCTGGATGAGCAACTGGGATTACGCCAATTCGCTGCCGACCTCCCCGTGGCGCTCCAGCATGTCGCTTGCCCGCGAGGTTGGACTGGCCACCGTCAACGGACGTCCCCGCTTGATCCAGCGGCCGGTCCTCCCAACGGATTCAGGGCGGTCGCTGCTTACCGTTGCGGAGCTGGAGGTCCACGATTCCACCGTGGCCCTGCCGGACGCGGAGCACGGCTCAGTGCAGATGATCGAGGCCGACATCCTGCCCGGCACGGCCCGGACAGTTGCCTTGACGCTCCTGGGCGCTCCGGACGGGGGCGCCGCAACGGTTCTCAGCTTCGACACCGTCACGAACCAGCTCACGCTGGATCGCCGAAGGTCTGGCAACACCTCTTTCCATGCGAAGTTCGCGTCCGCAGAGTCGACACCAGTGACTCTTGAGGACGGCGTGCTCAAGCTGCAGGTGGTCGTTGACCACGGCTCCGTGGAGGTGTTTGCCCAAGGCGGCAAGGTGACAATTACCGATCTGGTCTTCCCCACACCCGGAAACGTGGCCATCGGTCTCACTGTGGAAGGCGGCACGGCGATGGTGCGGAGACTGAGCGTCACAGCCCTGTCTTAACCTGGGAGTTCACGTCCAGCTAATGCCCTTAAGATTCGTTCCAAGGGGCAATAGCTGAACCAAACCTCCGAGGGGACACCATGGCCGAGACCATCCGCACAGCAACAACGCACGACGCCGGGAAGCTTGCTGAGCTTGCGGCCGTCACCTTCCCGCTGGCCTGCCCGCCGGGCGCCTCACCGGCGGACATTCAGGCCCATATCGAGAAGACCCTCAGCGAAGCCAACTTCGAGGAGTATCTCGCCGATGCGAACATCACCGTCCTGGTTCTCGACGACGATGGGCGGCTCAACGGGTACACCCTCCTGGTTGCCAAGCCGGCCAGCGACCCTGACGTGGCGTCCGTGCTCTCGGCACTGCCCTCCACCGAGCTCAGCAAGTGCTACGTCCACCCCGAGCACCACGGCCAAGGGGCAGCATCCCGGCTCATGCAGGCTTCGCTGGCCCATGCAGCAGACAAAGGGGCTGCCGGCGTTTGGCTCGGCGTCAACAGCGAGAATGCGAAAGCCATCCGCTTCTACGAGAAGAGTGGATTCCAACGGGTGGGCACCAAGACGTTCACACTGGGCGACACGGTGGAACACGACTTCGTCATGGAAAACGAGCTCTAGGGAACTACCCGAACAGGTCCCCGGTCAGCGGGGGCCGTGGATCGGAGCGCAGTTCAAGCCCTGCCGGCAGCCCGGTCACTGTACCGGACGAACCGGAAGCTTCCACCGTGATCCGCGAGCGCCCCAGCAACACGTTGTCCGCGCGGAACGACCCGTACGCGTCCGGCAGGATCGGCGCCAGGTGCAGAACCTTCCGGGTGAAGTCGGGATCGAAACGGAGCAGGATCCGGGCGAGTTGTACCGGCGCGGCAGCCGCCCACGCTTGTGGGGAACACGCCGTCGGATACGGAACCGGCTCCGAAAAGTCTGAACGGTCAAAGCCGCAAAACAACTCCGGAAGCTGACCGCCGAAGTACTCGGCGGCGTCGAACAGTCCGCTCGCAACCCGGCTGGCCTCCTTTACGAAGCCGTACCGCATGAGTCCGGTGGCAACCAGCGCGGTGTCGTGGGGCCACACCGAACCGTTGTGGTAGCTGACGGGGTTGTAGGCACCCATGTTGGAGCCGAGGGTCCGGATGCCCCACCCGGTGAACATTTCCGGGGACATGAGCCGCTCCGCCACGAGTGGCGCTTTGTCCTCGTCCACGATGCCCACCCACAGGCAGTGCCCCATGTTGGACGTGCACGAGTCCACGGGTTTCTTGTCCTTGTCCAGCGCCAGCGCGAAGTAGCCCTGGTCCGGAAGCCAAAAGGCCTTGTTGAAGGCAACTTTCAGGGCTTCGGCGCGGTCTGCACAACGGCGTTCGACGGCGGTATCACCCGCCGCCCTGGCCAACAGCGAACGGCCCACGTAAGCCGCGTACGCGTAGGCCTGCACTTCGCAGAGGGCAATAGGCGTCTCGGCCATCCGGCCGTCGGCGAAGTTGATGCCGTCCCAGGAGTCCTTCCAGCCCTGGTTCACCAGTCCGTGCTGGTTGGGCCGCTGGTATTCGATGAAGCCGTCGCCGTCGCGGTCCCCGTACTGTTCCATCCATTCGATGGCCAGGTCGGCATGCGGCAGGAGCGAGTCGATGATGTCCGCTCCCAGCCCCCACCTGCTGAGCTCGCCCAGCGTGGACACAAACAACGGGGTTGCATCGGCGGTTCCGTAGTAGGCGGTCCCGCCGAGGGCCAGTCCGGCCGTGACGCCGAGCCGTACCTCGTGGGGCATGCGTCCAGGCTCTTCCTCGGAGTCTAAGTCCACTTTGGTACCTTGCAGCCCTGCCAATGTTTGCAAAGTTCCGGCTGCCAGGTTGGGATCCACCATGAGCGACATGTAGGAGGCCAGGAGCGAGTCGCGTCCGAACAAGGCCATGAACCAGGGAGCACCGGCGGCCACAGCGGCGCGTCCCGGGTGCGCGGGGTCGAAGATCCGCAGCGAGCCCAGGTCACGTTGGCTTCGCTCCAGGACCTCCTCCACGTTGGCATCGGTGACGGCAATCCGGGGTACGTGCTCTTCCCAGGCGACGTGTCGGCGGACGCCCGGGGTGTGGTGCAGCGGGGTGGTTTCGGTGAAGGGATCGTTGGGGCCCTTTCCGTTGACCAGTGGGAGGGCGATGATGCTGGTGGACCATTGACTGCGGGCAGGGATGGTGATGTGGAACCGCAACCCGTCCTCGGACACCTTGGCGCCGGAGGCCCGGAAGGATACTCCCCTGCGTTGACCGCTGGAGTGGAGGGAATCGATGTGCAGGTCTTTCTTATGGGCCTTCCTGGTGGGTGTCCCGGCTTTGTTGGTGCGGCCCCCTTTGACGTCGAAGAGGTCGGCCAAATCGGCGTCGATCAGCAGTTCAATCTCGCAGGATGCTTCCTGTCCCGAGTAGTTCCTGATGGTGATGTCATCCCGGAGACCGGCACCGACGTGCCGTTGATGCTGGACCACCAGCGGACTGTCGAACCTGCCATCGGCGGAGCACGCCCGGCCCACGTATTCGGCTTGGAAGGCGGTAGGGTTTCGGGCCACCAGCGGTTCCCTGAGCGCCCCGTTAACCCGCAGGATCCACCGCGACACGATCCTGGTGTCCTGATAGTAGGCGCCTTGGGAACCACCCCCGTGGATGTCACCGGAATGCGAGGAGATACAGAAGGATGAACCTTCGACGACGGTGACGGCACCGAGCTCTGATGCTCCGGCTTCGGTGTCTTCGTTCCAAGCTGTCATGGCCCACGAATCCTTCTTCCGCAAACGTCCTGGTTGTCGATCACAGGTTGATGGGGGCTTGCCTCTGATTGTCTTGCAAGTGGTGCTTGACGGGAAGGCTTTTGTCCTTGAATTCCCCGATCAGCCGGCCGTACAAATCCACGTGTTCCGCGGCCATGCGTCCTGAGCTGAAGGACTCTTCCACTGATCGCCTGCATGCCTCGCGGCTGAGGGAAGGGACCCGCTCGAGGCAGGCTGCCAGCTCACCGGTAGAACCCACGAAACCCGTGATTCCGTGCCTCACAATTTCCGGTGCGGCCCCCATCGGCGTTGCCAGGACTGGTGTTCCCGTGGCGAGTGCTTCGATCATCACCAGCCCAAAGGGTTCATGCCATTGGATGGGGTTCAGGAGCGCTATGGCATCGCCCATCAACTCGAATTTTTCGGGATCGGAAAGCTCTCCAAGGAACTCCTCACCCGACCCCAACGCAGGCTGCACCACCTCACGGAAGTAGCTTTGTTCCTCCGAGGCGTGCATCTTTGCCGCGATCCGCAACGGGACGCCTGCTTCCCTGGCGATGTCCACGGCTTCCATCAGCCCCTTGTCCGGGCACATGCGTCCCACAAAGCACGCATAACCGCCGGCTCCTTGGCCGACGCTCACGGCGGAGAGGTCGATCCCATGGTGGATAACAGCTGCCACAGGCAAACCAGAAACCCGGCTGCACTGGTCGTGGGAGATAGCGATGATGGCGGTATCTTTCGCCATGTCCCGGTACAGGGTTGCCGCCGGCGCTGAGAGCTGCCCGTGGATGGTGGTCACAACAGGCACATCCTGCGGGCGGTGGGAGTAAAGGGGGCCCGCCAAGGTGTGATCGTGGATGATGTCCACATCGCCCATGTCGCGGTAGGCCTTGATCACATGGGCCAGCTCGCTCAGCGTGAGGCCTACCTCGTCGGGTTGACTGGATGCGAAGCCCGGAAGCTGCGGGACAGGGCAGGTGCTGTCCGATGCCGTAGCCAGCAGTACATCGTGGCCCGCATCTACCAATGCCCGCGCCAAGGCATCAACAACGCGCTCAGTTCCACCGTATTTTTCCGGCGGTACGGTGAACCAGGGTCCAACGATGAGTCCGATGCGCACGTGTGGCCTCCGCGCATAACCCCCAGTCCGAGGGCTGACTTCATAACCCTTTACAAGAGTATTGGGCTTCGGCTGGAACAACAACGGGTGACGAAAATAACAGCCGTGTAAGGAATGCCGCGCCAGCGGAACAGGTTGTCCAGAGCATGAAGATTGAGATCTGGTCAGACGTCGCGTGTCCGTGGTGCTACATCGGCAAGCGCCGTTTCGAGACCGCCCTGGCACAGTTCCCGCACCGCGATTCCGTGGACATCGAATGGAAGAGCTACCAGCTGGACCCCTCCGTTCCTGAGCATTATGACGGCACAGAATTGGACTACCTGAGCAAGCGCAAGGGCATGGCCCCCGAGCAAGTCACGCAGATGTTCGCCCACGTCACTGAGACAGCCAAGGGCGAGGGCTTGGATTATCACTTCGACAAGGTGGTGGTGGCCAACAGCTTCACAGCCCACCGCCTCATCCACCTCGCCGCCACCCACGGCCGCCAGGACGCCGCCAAGGAGCAGCTGCTGAGCGACCACTTCGAGCACGGCAAGGACATCGGAAACCAGGAGTACCTGACGGAACTCGGTGCTGCGCTCGAGTTGCCGGCCGACGAGGTCGCTGAGCTCTTCACCTCGGACAAGTACACCGACGCAGTCAACGAGGACATCAACGAGGCCCGCGCCATCGGCGTCACGGGCGTCCCGTTCTTCGTCATCGACCGCAAGTACGGCATCTCCGGCGCCCAACCCGCGGACCTGTTCAGCCAGGCCCTGAACCAGGCATGGCAGGAAGCCAATCCGTTGATCCCGGTCGGCGCTTCCGACGCCGAGGCCTGCGGCCCGGACGGCTGCAGCGTTTAACCCAACGCGGGGTCACTTGTGGCCCAAAATCCCCCTTGGGGTAGGCCATAAGTGACCCCGCGTTGCTTTATTGGCGAGGGCTAGGCCTTCACCACCTCAAGCTCAACGACGGCCCAAGACAGTGCGGGCAGCGTCAGGCGCAGCTCCGAACCATTCGCCTTGACGCCTTCCAGTGGCGTCAGGCCGACACGGCCCGGCTGCTCCTGGGTGTTGATGGTGAACCGGTCCCCGCCCTCGGGGATTTCGAGGACTTCGGCCCGGAGCACCTGCCGGGCGTCGAAACCGCGCAGG
Source organism: Paenarthrobacter sp. FR1 (assembly GCF_051106045.1). NCBI lineage: Bacteria > Bacillati > Actinomycetota > Actinomycetes > Micrococcales > Micrococcaceae > Paenarthrobacter > Paenarthrobacter sp. FR1. The sequence continues at coordinate 130,868 of NZ_JBPFSF010000007.1, forward strand.
GCCACCTCCACATCGGCTGCTTCCTCAAGGCCTCGGTTGGCGAAGAACAACGCCAAGCGGCCCGTTTCCTCATTCCATGTGGCGCTTACGTCCACCAGGTCCGTGCCGCCAAACCGGGCATTCTCGTACTTGTCCGAGTCCACCGAGAGACGCAGGATCTGGCCCTTGGCGAGCTCGGCCATCCGCGCGAACGGGTGGAAAATGGTCTGCTTCCAGGCCGGGCCGTTTTCCTCGCTCAGGATTGGCGCAATGACGTTGACCAGCTGCGCTTGGTTGGCGATATGGACGCGGTCGCCGTGGCGGAGCAGCGAGTTCAGAAGGGTACCCACCACCACGGCGTCGGTGACGTTGTACTTGTCCTCGATGACACGCGGGTGCTCCCGCCAACCGGCCTTGATCACGTTGTGCGGCTGGTCCTCGGTGTCCAGGCCGCGCTGGTACCAAACGTTCCATTCGTCGAAGGACAGGTTGATGTGCTTCTTGTGCTTCCCCTTGGCCCTGACGGCATCGGCCGTAGCGATCACTGACTCAATGAAGTAGTCGGTGTCGACGGCGGAGGCCAGGAAGCTGCCCACGTCACCTTCTTCCTCGAAGTAGTACGCGTGGAGGGACACATAGTCCACTTCCTCGTAGGTGTGGGTGAGGACTGTCTGCTCCCAGTCGCCGAAGGTGGGCATCCTGGAATTTGAGCTGCCGCAGGCCACTAGTTCAATGGACGGATCCACGTATCGCATGGCCTTGGCAGCTTCCTGTGCCAAGCGGCCGTATTCATCGGCTGTCTTGTGCCCGATCTGCCACGGGCCGTCCATCTCATTGCCGAGGCACCAGAGTTTGATGTCGAACGGGTCCTTGTGGCCGTTCTTCGCCCGGAGGTCTGACCAGTACGTGCCTCCGGTGTGGTTGGAATACTCCACAATGGCGCGGGCTTCCTCCACTCCCTTCGTGCCCAGGTTGATGGCTTCCATGATTTCGGTCCCGGCCTGCCTCGACCAGTCCACGAATTCGTGCAGGCCGAAGGCGTTGGTCTCCACGGTGTGCCAGGCGCCATCAAGGCGGCGGGGCCTGTTTTCACGCGGGCCGATTCCGTCTTCCCAGTTGTAGCCGGAGACGAAGTTGCCGCCGGGGTACCGGACAACGGTGGCGCCGAGTTCCTTGACGAGCTTGAGGACGTCCTGGCGGAAGCCGTGCTCATCGGCCTCCGGATGCCCGGGCTCGTAGATGCCGGTGTAGACGCAGCGGCCCATGTGCTCCACGAAGGAGCCGAAGAGGCGCCGGGGTACCTCCCCGATGGTGAAGTCGCGATCGAGGGTGATGCGTGCGCGGGACATGTATCTCCTTGGTTGTGTGTTTCAGGTCTGGTGGTGCAGGAACGGGGCGGTCAGGTCCCGGCAAGTCCGGTGGTGGAAATGCCCTTGATGATCTGGCGCTGGAAGAACAGGAAGACGACAATCAGCGGCAGCGCGGCCAGCAATGCCGACGCCATGTTCTGGGCGTACTGCACGCCGTAGGCGCTCTTGATGGTCTGCAGGCCTACCGGAAGGGTCAGCAGGGAATCGTCGTTGGTTGAGATGAACGGCCACAGGAAGTTGTTCCACGCGCCGATGAACACGAAGATCGCGACGGCGGCCAGGATCGGCCGGGACAACGGCAGGATGATCTGCATGAAGATCCGGATCCGGCTGGCCCCGTCCATCACGGCCGCTTCTTCGAGTTCACGCGGAATCTGGTCGAAGAACCTCTTGAGGACGAACACCATGGCAGGGTGGATCACCTGCGGAAGGATGATGGCCCACGGGGTATCGATCATCTTGAACGCAAGCATTTGGTAGAAAAGCGGAATCATGAGGACCGGCGGCGGCACGATGATGCTGGCGATAATCGCCGTCATCAGCAGCTTCTTGCCCTTGAAGTCGATCCGCGACAACGCATAAGCGATGAGGGCGGAAATCACCAGCGTGATGAGGGTGATCGCAGCGGAGGTGTAGAGCGAATTCCACGTCCAGAGCGGGATGTTGCCGGCCTGGAATACGCTGGCAAAAGCATCGAACGTAAAGCCCGACGGCGGGATCCAGCTGACCTTCGACGCCGAGGCGTCCGCTTCGGATTTGAAGGCAGTGACCGTTGCCCAGGCGAAGGGAACCAACCAGAGGACGGCGAGGACGGCGGCGACAACGATGGCTGCGGCCTTGCCCACTGTCAGCTTCTTGCGGGGTTGGCGGATGACCTGGCCGGGTTCGGTTCGCGGGACGGAGCGGGTGAGGGTTGTATTTGCCATGGCTATGCACTCCTGCGGCGGGTGATGACGAACTGCAAGGCAGAGACCAGCACGATCAGTCCGAAGAAGATGTAGGAGATGGCTGCGGAGTATCCCAGCCGGTATCCGGTAAACCCGGTTTCGAAGATGTACTGGACCACGGGCCTCGTTGATCCGCCCGGACCGCCGGATGTCATCTGGTAGATCTGGTCGAAGACCTTCAGGGAAGCGAGGATCTGGGGCAGCACGATCATCACCGTGGTGGGGGTGATCTGTGGCAGCGTGATGGAGAAGAACTGCCGCCAGGCGCCGGCGCCATCCAGCGATGCGGCTTCATAGTGCTGAGCGGGGATGTTTTGCATTGCCGCCAAGTACAGAAGGAAATTGAAACCCACGGTCCACCAGAGCGTGGCGATCACGATCGACCACATGGCCACATTGGGATCGTTGAGCCAACCGATCTTCGGGATACCGAACTTGGACAGGAAATCGTTGATCAGTCCGAGCTGCGGGTTGTACATCCAGACGAAGAACAGGGAGACAACCGTGGATGCCAGCAGGAACGGCGCGAAGTAGGAAAGCCGCCACAGCCACTGGGCGGGAAGGCCGATGTTTAACAATGCAGCCATCACCAGCGCCACCAGCACCAACGGCACAGTGCTGATCACGGTGAAATAGAGCGTGTTGCCCAGGGAACGCCACATACCGGCGTCGGCAAAAGCCTCGGAGTAGTTGGAAAAACCAATGAGGACGTCGTTGGCTCCCGTGAGGGATTTGCCTGTCAGGCTCATGTAGAAGCCGTAGAGGATGGGCCATATAAGGAACACCAGGAAGAAGACGAGGAACGGCGCTGCGAAGGTCCAGCCGCTCACGTTGTCCCTGCTTCTGCGCAGGGACGGCCCGGTCTTGATGCCGGGTGTGGGTTTTGTCCGTACTTGGCTGGTCTGCCGGGACACTGTAGAGGAACTCATGAAGGACTCCTTTGTCGCTCGGTGTGCTGTGCCGGTCAGACCGGGTTGGGCCGGGATAGAAGGTCGTTGGTGCGGGCCACGAAACCGTCCCACCCCTCAGCTGCTTTGCTGCGTCCCAGAAGTACGTTCTGGATGTACTCGGCAAAATAGTTCTGCCAGTCCGAGCCCGATCCGCTGAACCAGGCCTCGGGATCGTAGGCAATGATGTCCGCCGCGTTGGCGTAGTGGACCTGCGGAGTGAGTTCTTTATAGGCCGTTGACTGCACCACGGGCTGGTATGCCGGGATGTGGCCTGCCTCGGCCCACGACAACGAACCTTTGAGGATGTCGCTGACGAACTTGTAGGCGTCCTTGCGTTTTTCCTCGTTGGCCACGAGCTGCCGCGGAAGCACGAAGGAATGCGAATCGGCGTACGACGCGGGCGTCCCGTAGAGGGTCGGGATGGTGGCTGCGTCAACGGGGAGCTTGGCCTTCTTCATGGTGGGCAGTTCCCAGCCGCCGCTGAAGAGCATTCCCGAGTCGCCCCGGACAAACTCGGCGATGCCGGTGTTGATGTCGTTGCCCTTGGCTGCGATGGTGTCATCAAAGAGCGACGCCATGAATTCCAGTGACTCAACGGCAGCGTCCCGGTCCACTTTCATGGGCTGGCCTGGCGTCAGGACAATTTCGGCGCCATGCTGCTTGTAAAGCGTGTAGAACAGGCGCCACATCTGTGAGCCGAGGTTCAGGTATCCGAAAGAGAGGCCGTGGGCTTTGGTGACCTTTTGCATCTCCAGTGCCATGGCTTTGAATCCGTCCGGCGAGTCCACTTCCTGCAAGAGGCCGTTGCTTTCCAGGAGCCCCGCTTTACCGGCGATGTCCGTGTTGTAGAACATGATGAACGGGTGGGAGTCCAGTGCAAGCGAGAACACCTTTCCGTCCTGCTGGCTCTTTTCCCAGATACGCGGGGCAAAGTTCTCCGGCGTGATGCCGTTCTCCGCCAGCAGGCCCAGGTCCCAGGGTTCGATCAGTCCGCCGGGGGCGTAGCCGGGGACCCGGCTGGCATGCATGATGGCTACCTCCGGCGGCCGTCCGCCGGCCGATGCCATGGCCAGCTTGGTGTAATAGGGCGGTCCCCAGGCCAAAACCGTGGGGTGGACCTTGAAGCCCGGATTGGCGCTGTTGGCACTGGCGATCATGGCCTGCATCTTGGTGCCGTCTCCTCCGGACAGGAGATGCCAGAAGTTGATGGTCGGTACGGACGCGGCTCCCGCCGATCCGCCGCATCCTGTGAGGCCCGTGGCCAAAAGCCCGCCGCCCAGCAGCGCGGAGCCCATCAATAAATGTCTCCGGGACAAACTTCTCCCGGTCAAAGATTCAAACTGCTTCACCCGTCACTCCTTTGGAAGGGTCCGCTGAAAGGACACAATGCTGCACGAAAGTCCGGCTTCGCCGCGTCTCCACGCATGGGTAAAAGGTGGCCCCCGGGTGACGCAGGTCTCACATTACATCGATGTAATAGCGAGGGCAAGAGAAAATTGTTAGCGCGCACAATTTGATGGATGACTCTCGCCTCAGCCCCGGGAAAGGCTCAACTCCGACTGCTGTCCCGCTCCTCGATGCTGTAGTCGATCTCCACTATCCGCTGCCCATGGGATCGGTCCGCCATCCGCTCGGTGAGAAGACGCAGTGCTTCTGTGGCGATGGCGCGTTTGTCGAAGGAGACCGTGGTCAAGGACGGAACCGCGTAGCGACCGTCAACGACGTCGTCGAAACCAGCCACCGCGATGTCATCGGGCACCCGCACTCCCCTCTTCCAGAGGGTATTCAAGGCACCCATCGCCATGGAGTCCGTGAAGCAGAACAGGGCCTCCGGCAGCGGATGCCCCTCCAGGTATTCCCTCAAGGATTCAGCAGCCGAAGCCGGGGTCCAGCTGTCACACGAAATCAGCAACGACCCGTCGAGCGGGATCCCGAGCTGCTGGAGTGCAGCCTCGTAACCCCCGGTTCTTTGGATGGCAGTGGCGGACTGCCTTCCGCGGTTCACCCCCAAGGCTGCGATCCGCCGACGTCCGGGCTTGGCCAAAGCAAGCGTCATGTCGCGCGCGGCGGCAAAGCTGTCCACAAAAACCCGGTCCGCCAGTTGCTGCGTCACTTCACCAAGCAGGACCACAGGAGGCAGCGCGACGCCCACCTGGACGGCACTTTCCTTGAGCACCACGGGATTTAGGATCAGGCCGTCAATGAGATTGGACCGGGCGCGGGTCATGAGTTCATGTTCACGCTGCGGGTCGGAGCCGGTTTCCTCGATTTGGACGCTCCAACCCTGCTCGTGCGCCACTTCAACAATGTGGTGGGCGATCTCCGCAGAGAACGGGGTCGCAAGGTCAGGCAAGGCCAATCCAATGACTCCGGAGCGGCCATTGCGCAGGCCGCGGGCGGACAGATTGGGAACGTAGTCGAGCTCGGCCATGGCTTGCTCAACCCTGAGCCGCGTGGGACCACTGACCGGCACGATTCCGTTCATGACGTTGGAGACCGTCTTTGGCGAAACCCCTGCACGGCGCGCTACGTCCTTGACCGTTGCGCGCACAACGCCCCCTAGCTTGCTTGATGTGGTTGTGCTGACGATGTTACCGCCCAGCCCGGTCGCCATCGCGCCGAGCACCTGTTTGCTGACAGATCACTGTAAAGTGTCTATATGCCCAGGATCACGGCCGCCACGAATGCTGCCCAACGCGCCGAGACCCAACGTCGGATTCTGACCGCCTTTGGTGAGCTCCTCTTCACCCACGGCCTCCCCGGCCTCACCATGACCGACGTGGCGCGCCACGCCGGCGTGGGCCGCACCGCCGTCTACAACTACTACGCGGACATGGAGCAACTGCTCATCGCGTACGCCCTGGACGAGACCGAACGCTTCATCGTGGACCTCCGTGATTCACTGGCTGCGCTCGAGAACCCGGTTGACCGGCTGGCCCTGTACGTCCGCGCCCAAGTGGAAGACCTCAGCCGCCGCCACCTGCCACCTGGGCCTGCCATGGCAGCCGTGCTCTCCCCGGGATCATTCGCGAAGCTCGCCGACCATGTGGGCGACCTCAACATCCTGCTCCAGGACATCCTCCAGGACGGCGTGCAGCAGGGTTACCTTCCGGATATCGACGTCGCGCAACTGGCGCGGCTAATTCACGGAACACTGTCGGCCAGCGCCGCGCGACGCAACCGGACGCCCGACGGCGAGACTCCCCCGCCTGCCCCCGCCGCCGACGTCGAGGCCCACACGGCTCAAACCGTGCGGTTCATCCAACTGGGTGCGGGTGCCCGCTTCGACGAAGCGGGCAGGCCCCTCAGACTGGATTCACCGGCCCACGACGCCCTGGCTGGCTAGGATTACTGTCCCGCTGGAAGCGTGGGAACAATGGGCCACTTGGCGTTATCCGCGATCCGCAGGTCTTCGCGGGGGCACAGCAGTTTGCCAGGGGTCTGATCCACCAACTGCGGCTCCACCAAGCCCTCGTAGCCCGGCGTGAGGATGACGTCCACTGATTCATCCTCGCGGTTGTCCTGGAAGTAGTCGGTTCCCAGCAGGTTGCGTTGGACGTTGAACGCTGCGGCTTGGCCCTTGACACCCGAGACCACCACGCCCACGCCCGAGTAAGCGGTGTCGCTGTTGTCCACCGAAGCCACCTTGAAGCCGCGTGCAGTGAATTGCTCAGCGACGGTGCCGGCCAGGCCGCCACGGGACGTGGCGTTGAAGACGTTGAGGTTCACCGTTTCATTCGGCACGTAGTCGAATGTGGTGGCTGGACACAGGCTGCTGGGGGCCTTGCTGGCGATGGCGGTGGGTACCTTGATGACGCCGTTCATGATGGCCCAGGCGCCCACGGCGCCGGCCGCGATCACGCCCACCAGCAGGACCAGGACAATACCGTGGAACAGTCGTCGCCCGAAACGGCCTTTGGGGGGCCGGGCGTCCTCGGCAAACGTTGCCCGAAGCTCCGGCCCTGTCACTACATGGTGGCCGTGAAGCTGCGTCACATCCTTGGGACGCTTACGTTTTTTTGCGCGGGCTGTGTCCTGTTCCAGACCCGGCAGCCTAGCCATTGATCACCAATACGCGAGCGTGGATGGCTGTCCTTTGGTGGAGCGCCGTGCGGACCGCCCGATGGAGTCCGTCCTCCAGGTACATAACGCCCTGATACTGGACAACGTGCGGAAACAGGTCGCCAAAGAAGGTTGAATCCTCAGCCAACAGGGCCTCCAAGTCCAGGGTCCGTTTGGTGGTCACCAATTCGTCGAGTCGGACAGGGCGCGGGGGCAGGGAAGCCCAGTCCCGCGGCGCAGAGTATCCATGGTCAGGGTACGGGCGTCCCTCGCCCACAGCTTTGAAGATCACCCTGCAAGCCTATGGAAGATGCCGCGCTAACGGAACTTGTGACCCCCGGCACAGGCAGGTTGTGGCCAAAAGGTGACTTCCGGATGATGCTCCTACGGCCCCTGACCTGGATGTCCGCAGATCGCCAGCCCTGAGCAAAGCCCTGCTCTGGTTCACTGACAGATTCACAAATTCCGGTAGGAAGCAGTGACCTGCAAGGTCCACCGGTACTGGCGCGTACTTTCCACGAGTGCCGTCTAAATCCTCGTGGGGCGTCACAGACGTCACAGCTGTGAGGGTCACGGCGCGGACTGACAGAATAGGGGTATGACTCAACCGTTCCAAGGTACTGACAGGACCGCTGCCCACGCTACGCCTGCCCTGGCGTTGCTGCTGGATGTCGACGGCCCCATCGCCAGCCCTGTGACGCGTGACGTCAAGCCGGACATCATTGCGGACCTGGTGGCCCTGGCATCCGCCGGCATCCCGGTCATCTTCAACACGGGACGCTCGGACGCGTTCATCAGCGAACAGGTCATGGAACCCATGATTGCCGCCGGGATGCCCGCAACCACTGTCATCCACGCCATCTGTGAGAAGGGTGCCGTGTGGTTCAGCTACACCGCAAGCGGCCCGGGTCCCATCCATGTGGACCACGAACTCGCCGTGCCCAAGGCCTACGGTGACGATATCCGCCGATTGGTTGCCGAGGACTATTCCGCGCACATGTTCTTTGACGAGACCAAGCGCGCCATGGTTTCCGTGGAGCAGCACCTGGACGTTGCCAGCGCGGACTATCTGGCCGAACAGAAACTCTTCGACGCCGACGCCCTGGACATCATGGGGCGCCACGGACTGAATGCTGCCATCCTGGACCACCACGCACCGGAATCCGACGACGCCGCGGACTACCGCCTGGACCCCACCATCATCTCCACGGACATCGAGTCGGTCCGCCTTGGCAAGGACCTCGGTGCCAGCCGGGCCGTCGAGCTGCTGGCTGCGCAGGGAATCACCCCACTCTCATGGCGGACAGTAGGCGATTCCCGCACGGACTATGCCATGGCAGACTGGCTACACCACAACGACCACGACGTGAAGCACGTGGATGTCCGGCCCGCAGACGGCGTACCGGTAAAGCCTTACACCATTCTGACGGCCGCCGACCTTGAACTGGCGGACGATGTTATCCACGACGACGCCGGCGGCGCTTTCCTCCGCAGCTGGCGCGACGCCCTTTCCATCTAGCAACAGCGCATTCACGTTATCGAGCAACCCGCCCCAGACGATCCCGGAGAAACAGCCATCACTCAAGCACAGGTCGATCCGATTTACCACGGCAGCCCGTCCATCGAAGAGGACACGATTGCCGAGGCAGTCTCGCCCGCCGTCGTTGCGCATCTCAAGCACAGGTCCGACGTCGTGCGTCACCGCGGGCGGTACGCCCTCATTAACAGTGACCTGACGCCGCAACAGGCCATGGTGTCCGACCTCTTGGCTGTCAGGGCTGCGCTGGACGCCGCAGGTGTCGATTTCATCCTGGTGCGAGGTAATGACGAGAGGCCGGTCATCGCCGTCGATTGGGAGTCGCGCAAGGACGTTCGGGAGGCGCTGGTTTCGGCGTTCCGGAATGAGCCGTTCTACTCCATGACTGTGGACGCCAAGAAGAAAACTTCCGTATTGGTGGCGGACGGCGAGCTGACTGCCAACCGGAAATCGCGCATCTTCCGCCTTTACCGCCCCAGGGTGGAGCCCGGTGGCGGCCTCTGGTACGGACCGGCTTTGGGCGTGCAACTTGAGCTGTGGAGGTTCGAAGGCGACCACCTGGAACTCCCTGTTGAGAACTCCCTGACCCGACGCACCATGTTGCGGCAGGACGCCGTGCGGGGCACGGTCCAGCGGCATGGCCTTTCCTGGCCTACCATCGAGAACATGTTCGCCGACCATGCCAGCGACATCGACTTCGATATCGACATGGTTTTCTCATGGGTGGACGGCAGCGACCCCGAGTACATCGCCAGGCGGCGCGCCCAACAGGCCGGGACCGTCCTGGGTGAAGGCGACGACCATGAGGCCCGCTTCCGCCAGATCAATGAACTGAAGTACGCGCTGCGCTCGGTGCACATGTTCGCGCCGTGGGTCCGACGGATCTTCATTGCCACTGATTCTCCCGCTCCGGAATGGCTTGCGGACCACCCGTCCGTGACCATTGTTCGCAGCGAGGAGTTCTTCGCCGATCCGTCGGTGCTGCCCACCCACAACTCGCAGGCCGTGGAATGCCAGCTACACCACATCGAGGGCCTGTCGGAGCACTTCCTGTACTCCAACGACGACATGTTCTTTGGCCGGCCCGTGGGTCCGGACATGTTCTTTACACCCGGTGGCATTACCAAGTTCATTGAAGCCGACACCCGCATTGGGCTGGGCGACAACGATGCCGAACGCAGCGGCTTCGAGAACGCAGCCCGCGTCAATCGCAAGCTGTTGTGGGAGCGTTTTGGGCGGATCACCACCCGGCATCTTGAGCACACTGCCGCTCCCCTGCGGCGAAGCGTTGTGGCCCGGATGGAGAAGGAGTTCCCTGCCGAGTTCGCCAAGACCGCCGGCAGCCGGTTCCGTGCCGCCGACAACATCTCGGTGACCAATTCGTTCTACCACTACTACGCGCTGCTCACGGGCCGCGCCGTCACGCAGACCAACGCCAAGGTCAGGTACGTGGACTCCACCATGTGGGCAGGGCTGCACTATTTGCCCAAGCTCTTGGCCAAGCGCCACATGGACTTCTTCTGCCTGAACGACGGCAGCTTCCCGGAGGTCGAGGCAGACGAACGCGCCGACCTGGTGACCGACTTCCTGGAGAAGTACTTCCCGGTCAAGGCTCCTTGGGAGAAGTAGCTACGGCGGGAGAAGTAGCTACGGCGGGAGAAGTAGCTACGGCGCCTTGGGAGTAAAGCCGCCGGGAGAAACAAGCGGCAGGGACGACGTCAGGGTTCCCGGAGAAGTGTGGGCACCCACCCGGGACTCGTGCGGGATCCGGATGCCGGCTTCGGCCAGCCGACGCTGAACCTCGGCTGCGTCCACGGGCTCCCCCACGGTGACCCCGCCGGACATCGGCACTACGGAGTGCACAATCGTGTGCTCGTAGACGTGGATCATGTTGTACGACTGTGCTCCGTCGCGTCCGCGTTGTCCGCCAGCGCGAACCCCCAGGTCCTGGGTATAACACGTGGCCGAGGCGACCGACACCGGGATGCCGGCGAAGCCCGCCGTCGTGGAGTAATGCAGGTGGCCACCCAGGATGGTGCGGACGTCAGTATTACGGACGACGGCGGCCAGTGCGGCTTGGCCGCGCAGTTCCACCAACACCGCGAGGTCCTGGACGCACGGGACGGGCGGGTGGTGCAAAGCGAGGATGGTGCCGTCGGGCGCCGGGGTGGCCAGTTCCGAGGCCAGCCATTCGAGCTGGGCCTCCGACAGTTCGCCGTAGTGGTGGCCCGGAACTGTGGTGTCCAAAGTGATGATGCGCAGTCCGTTGACGAAGTAGCTGCGGTCCACCGGGTCCTGGGGCTTGCTGGCTTCAGAGGCATCCTCGAACGCCGAGCGGAAGTTGGCGCGGTTGTCGTGGTTGCCCATGGCCCAGATGGCCTTGGCTCCCAGTAAGTCACAGACCGGCTCGATCATCTCGCGGAGCCGCTGGTATGCCTGAAGCTCGCCCTTGTCTGCGAGGTCTCCGGTGAAAATGATGGCTTCGGGCCTGATCTTGGAGGCGATGATCTGGTCGCAGATTTCCTGAAGCCTGGTTGAGCTGTCGACAGAACCGTAGAGCGTGCCCGGACCACCCACCAGGTGAAGATCGCTCAAGTGCAAAAGCACATGACCTGGTTTGGGGTACTCGGCCTCGATGAGCTCCATAGCTTGCCTTAGCGTTTGGTGGGAGACGGCGTCTCCCGTGTTCAATCCAGTAGGGCCAATCCAACCAGACAACAAGCCAACAACTGGCTAATTTCCGGCGGAATGTTGGAAAATTACTTTCCTCCCTTCAAGATTGCTGGCTTTAGGCCAACGCCTCTTCTACGGCTTTCAACAGGTCTTCGGAGTCAGGCTCCACTGCGGATGGGAACCTTCCCACCAATTCGCCCTCCCGGTTGATGACGAACTTCTCGAAGTTCCACTTCACTTTCACCGGCTGGCCGTCCTCGTCCTGAGTCAGTTCGGCGAAGAGCGGGTGCTGCTGCTTGCCCAGGACGTTGGCCTTGCTGGTCAGGGGGAAGGAGACACCAAAGTTACGCTCGCAGAATTCGGCGATTTCCTCGTCAGCGCCCGGCTCCTGCCCGCCGAATTGGTTGCAGGGCACACCGAGCACCTCGAAGCCCTGCTCGCGGTACTTGCCATACAACTCTTCAAGGCCAGCGTACTGGCGCGTGTAGCCACACTTGGAAGCGACGTTCACCACCAAGACTGCTTTCCCCTCGAACCGGCCGAAGTCCGCTTCGGAGCCATCGTTGAAGGTGAGGGGAATGCTGTAGAGGCTGGTCATGGGATTCGCTTCCTGACGACGTCGGCTGGCGGGATCGCCGCCATCGAGCTTACGGGAGCTGGCGTGGGCTGCGAAACGCCGGGGTACCCGCGTTTCACGTGCCCTCAGCGAGTGGACGCCTAGGGCGTCGGAAGGATGAGCGTGGAGAGCGGCACAATGGTGCCGTTCGGAAGCTTGACCTTGTCCGTTCCCACCAGGGTGTATCCGGGCGGCAGAACCACGGCTGGGATCGTCTGCGGCAGGACCGCGACGGGAGTAGGTGCCGGCGCAGGAGCCACCGGAGTGGCAGGAGCCGGCGCAGGTGCCACGGCCTTCGTTACGGCCGGAGCAGGAGCGGGGGCCGCTGGGACTGCCGCAGGCGCTGGAGCCACTACGGCGGGTGCAGCCGGTGCGGGCGCCGCTGGCGCTGCGGGAGGCACGACGGCGGCGGGTGCGGGTGCCGTCGTCGTGGTCGCCGCGGGTGCCACTGAAGTCGTGGCGGGCGCCGAGGTGCTCGACGCTGGGGTAGTCGCAGTAGCCGTCGGTGTTGGTGTCACGGTGGGCGTTGGTGTGGCGGTTGCCGTCGGAGTTGGTGTCACGGTGGGAGTTGGTGTGGCGGTTGCCGTCGGAGTCGGGGTCGGCGTGGCTGTCGCGGAAGGCGAGGGCGTCGCCGTCGGAGTTTGGGACGGCGTCGGCGTCTGGGTTGCCGGCGGCGTAGTGGTGGCTGGCGGCGTATTCGGCGTCTGTGTTGCCGGCGGCGTAGTGGCGGGCGGAACAACTACCGGTGGGGCCACGGGCTCTTCGTGTTCGCCACCGATAACTGCACGGTTGGTGCCGTCGGCTACCGGGACGGCCCACTGCGGTGCGGACGACGTGCTTGAACCGGCGCCTGGCTGGTAGTTCACCATGGCAATGTTCTGCAGCGGATCTATCTGCCGCATGGGCAGGTACGTCCAACCGTTGGGGTTGGTGTGCAAGCCGTTCACGATGGTCTCGAAATGCAGGTGGCAGCCCGTGGACCAGCCAGTGGTGCCGACCTGGGCGATTACCTCGCCGACGCGGACTGATTGGCCCTTCGTCACGCCAATGGCCTGCAGGTGGTTGTACGTAGTGACCAGGCCGTTGCCGTGTTCAATCTCCACACGGTTTCCGCCGCCCCAAATGTGCCAACCGACGGCTCGGACAACACCGGCGTCCGCGGCATAGACGCGCGTGCCACAGGTTGCTGCGTAGTCCTGGCCCCAGTGGAATTCGCCGGCCAAACCTGTCAGTGGGCTGTACCGGTATCCGTAGGATGAACTCGGGTTGAGCACCTCAAGAGGTGCGTACAGGGCGCCGGTCGGCGGACGGGAAAGGCCGGCCGAGGCGACGGTCAGGCCAGTAGACCCATCCTTGCTGACAGTGCGGATCATGGCGCGGTCGAAGTAGACCATGGGCGTGCCGGGCAGCTGTTCAGGAGGTTCCGGCATGGCATCGATTACCAGGGTTTCTGCCTCTGGCGGCACCAACGTGCCTAATGCTGTGGGCCCAACAACACCCTGCGCCAAAGCGCCGTTCACTGAGCCCGCCGGAACGGAGCTCAGGGGTTGGAAGCCAAACGCGAAGAAGGCCAGGATGGCGAGGCTTCCCGCGATAAGGACGCGATGGAAACCCGCTGCGCGGATCAGGTTTATTGCCCGGTCTGAATCATGATGCTTGCCCACAAAACACTCCCCAAAAGCCAGCGGCACCAAACCCCAGCCTGGCGTGCAAGCACCATTGTTGCGGGAATCACATCAGAAATAAAGGCTTCCCAGGCCCTGGCAACAGAAAGGTTCGCTCAGTTTTGGCTCAAGACGTCTTGAGCTTTGTGGTGAGCCCACCCACTGCCCGCAAAGCGCCCTCCCCGGCGCGGGAATCCCAGTGCTCGAACAACGACGCTGTGGTGCCTTGCACAGGAAAAAACACAACACGCGGAGTGCCTGCAGTTTCGGGTCCGCCAAAGCAGCGTCCGGCCGTGCTTCTCTTCAGTGCGGGTGGGAGATGCGGAGCCAAGGGGTCATCGGCGGCGCACAGGACGGTTGGCCAGTTGGCGTAGGTATTCGTTGTAGGCATCCAGATCCGGGTCGCCGGCCACCGCCGTTCTCCTGTCTGCCTTCGCCCACCCTCGGGCCTCGTCCCGTTGCCAGCGCACGAGGATGAACATCAGCAACAGCACCCCGGGCAGTTCCCCATAGGACCAGGCCAGTCCGCCGGCCAGGCCTTGATCGGCCATCGGGTCAACGTTCCAACTTTCCGGCGGTGCGGAGAAAAACTTGACCATTGGGGCTGTGGCCATCATGATGACGACGCCGAAGAAGGCGTGCAAGGGCATCTCCGCGAAAATATCCAGCATCCGGCCGAAATGGGTTTGCCTGGTCGGCAGCGGGTCCGCAGAGATCAGCGGCACGGTGAACAGGATCCCGGCGGCCAGGAACAACAGTTCCAGTCCCACGTGCCCGTACCAGGTGGGCAGCAGCAGGTCCGCAAGGCCGGAGAAGTACACGCCATAGAAACTGAGCAGGAACAGGGGCACCATGAAGGCCGGGTGGATGGCCAGCCGGCCCCAGCGGGAGCGCAGTCCCCACAGAGCCGCGCGCAGGACCGGTCGGCCGAACATCCCGTGCGGGGTTGCCCGCAGCAGCAACGTGCCCGGGGACCCGATGACCAGCAAGGGTGGCACGGCCATCATCAGGGTCAACTGCTGGAACATGAAGATGGAAAACATCCGCAGGCCGTAGCCTTCGATACCGGCCCCCATGACCACGATGATGGCCAGGCAGCCGAACAGGAAGGACGCGGTGCGTACCGGGGACCAGTGCCGCCCCTGCCGCCAGAGCCGGACTGCCCCGGCGAGGTAGAACACCGCCGCCAGCAGCGTCAAGGCCGGTATCAGCGGGACAGGTTGAAGGTTCGGGGACAGATACTCGGCCAACGACGGAGGCAGTGAGGGAAGCCAGACCGGGCCTTCAATTCCGGGCTCTCCCATGTCAGTACCGCCGTCCGGAGGCAACGGCAGGTAAAGAGGATGAGGCTAGCTGTTGGTGACCATTTTCAGCCGGTCCTGACCGGCATGCCCAACGTGGGTCAGGCCAAGATCCAGCAGCATCCGTACGTGCGAGTCGGCCAGGGAGTAGTAGGCCCTCCGCCCGGCGCGACGAACCTGCACCACGCGCGGGCCCCGCAGGAGGCGGAGTGCATGGGACACACCTGATTCGCTCAGCCCGGTGGTGGCTGCCAGATCGCACACACACATCTCCCCTTCGAGCAGGGCGATCAGGATCCTCACCCGTCCGGGGTCCGAAAGAAGGCCAAAGATCACGGCGAGCTCCGCGACATCTGCCTCCGCAGGCATCCGGGATCTGACGGCCTGGACCTTCTCGGCGTCGACCAGACGGGTGGCGCATTCGCTGCCCGGCCGGGTGGGCGCTGTCGGCATTCCCTGTACTGTTCCGGTCATTCATCAAGACTACCTCTACCTGCTAATGCGTCGCATTTGCCTTGTGGCGACCCGGTCGCCGCCAACGGCCACGGGCACGGATCCCCGCCGCGAGCAGCGGGCACCGATTAACGTCTGAACAACTCTACATATATTCTTATATCGCGCCGCAATGCAGCGGCGCTTCCTGCTCCAATGAATGCGGAGCCAGGTCCGGGACCAGCGTTAGGGAACCATTGTGGCTTTGAGAGCCCCCGCTGCCGGCGACCGTCCGGCCGTAGCGCCCAAGCTGTGGTGGCCGGCGGCCGCCGGTGTGATTGCGGTGATCGTGGTCCTCGTGGCCACGGCGTACGGCCGAGGAACCCTGGCGGCCGAGACCCGCGATCCGGGGGCCCTGGTGCGGTGGGGGTATGGCGTGGCTCAGACCGTGCAGAACGTTGCATCCGCGGCCACTATCGGCGCGTTGGTCTTCGCGGCGTTCATCGTTCCGCCCGTTCTGCGTGGCCGCAGAGGCACCGGCCGGGTCCGGTCCAGCGCGACAGCTTCATCGGCGTCGACCATCGCGGCCGGCCATGAGCACCCCGCCTTCAGCCGGATCATGGTCCTGGCGTCGGTGGCGAGCCTGACGTGGACGCTTTCCGCCTTGGTGGTTCTAGTGTTCAGCTTCGCCGACATCGCAGGCGTCCCGCTGTCGGGAAGCCGCGAATTCGCCGCGCAGCTGACCTCCTACGTCACCGAACTTCCCAACGGCGCGGCGTGGCTGTGGGTCGTTATCATCTCCGCGGTCGTCGCCACCCTGACCTTCGGTGTCAGGTCTGCAACAGGGCTGGCCACCACAACCCTGCTGGCCCTGGGAGGCCTGCTGCCGGTGATCCTGATTGGCCATGCCGCCGGCGGAGACGACCACGAACAGGCCATCAACTCCCTGGGGCTGCATTTATTCGGAGTGTGCCTCTGGTTTGGCGGGCTCGCAGCCCTCGCCGTAGGCGGCACCTCTTTTGGCAAAGACACCGCCGAGGTCCTTAAGCGGTTCTCCACCCTGGCCGGTTTCGCCTTCGTCCTTGTTGTGGCCTCGGGCATCATCAACGCCACCATCCGCATCGAGTTCCCGGCAGGACTGGCCTCTCCGTACGGCGTCATGCTGATGGCCAAGACGGCGGCCTCGATCACATTGGGTGCGATCGGGTTCCTGCACCGGAAAAGGCTCATTCCGGTCCTGAGCGTGAAATCCGCAACCGGTCGGCCCACCCGGCTGCTCTGGCGTTTCATCGTCGTTGAGCTGTTGATCATGGGTGCCGTCAGCGGCCTTGCCGCCGCATTGAGCCGCACGCCACCACCGGCAGGGGAAGACATCCGACCAGCCCTGACACCGGCCGAGATCCTCACCGGGTATCTCCCGCCACCCGAACTGACCCCCGAACGGTGGTTCACCATCTGGCGGCCGGACTGGCTCTGGATTGCGTTCGCCGTTTTCGCCGCGTACCTGTATCTTCGCGCGGCGCAGCACCTGCGGCGCCGCGGGGACGGGTGGCCATGGATACGCAGCCTGCTCTGGATCACAGGGTTGGTGGCGCTGGTGTTCTTCACCTCGGGCGGACCGTCAGTGTACGGGCGGATCCTCTTTAGCGCCCACATGGTGGACCACATGGCCCTGACTATGATCGTGCCCGTATTTCTTGTGCTCGGCTCCCCGGTGACGCTGGCGCTTCGGGCACTGAAACCGCGACCTGACGGCTCCCGCGGGCCGCGCGAATGGATCATGGTCCTGGTTCATTCCCGGGTGGCAGCCGTCGTGACGCATCCTTTGTTTGTGGCGGCGAATTTTGCCGGCTCGATCGTCCTGTTCTACTACTCCGATGCGTTCGGCTTCGCCCTGAGGGAACATGTCGGGCATGAACTCATGACGGTCCATTTCGTCATCACCGGCTACCTGTTCGTCCTGTCGATGATCGGCACCGACCCCGTTCCGCGTCGGGCGCCGTACCCGCTGCGGCTGCTGCTGCTCCTTGCCACCATGGCCTTCCATGCCTTCTTCGGCGTCACCCTGATGGGGTCAACGGCCTTGATCCAAGCGGAATGGTTCACCGAGCTTGGACGCGACTGGGGTGCCACACCACTGGAGGACCAGCAAATGGCCGGCGCCATCACCTGGGGTATCGGCGAGGTCCCGACGTTGCTCATCGCCGTCGGCGTCGCCATCATGTGGTCACGTTCCGATGCCCGCGAAATGCGGCGCAACGACCGGGCAGCAGCCCGGACCAACGACGCTGACCTGGCGGCCTACAATGCCATGCTCGCCCGGCTTGGCGAACGGGACACGGAGAGCCGGGGCCATGGATCCCAACGCTGAACGGGATGCGATCCTGCCGCAGCTGATGGCCCGGCGTTTCCCTCCAACCTTCTGGCCGGACATTACCGCCATCCATCCGTCCTCTCCCTACACCCTGGAGGTCCGCCCATGAGCGGTCACGAGCACGACCACGCAGCCGAGGCAACGGCTCGGCGAGGCAAACTCATCACCGTCTTTGCCATCACCTTCGCGGTGATGATCGCCGAGATCATTGGCTCCGTTCTGACCGGCAGCCTCGCACTACTGGCCGACGCCGGCCACATGTTCACCGATTCAGCAGGGCTGTTGATAGCTCTTTTCGCTGCGTCGCTGGCCCTGAAGCCAGCCACGTTGGAGCGCACCTGGGGTTACAAACGCGCCGAAATCATTGCCGCTGCCGGGCAGGCCGCGCTGCTGCTCGCCGTCGGCGGCTTTGTCATCGTCGAAGGTATCCGCCGGCTCTTTGAACCCCCGGAGATCGGGGAATCCACGATGCTCTGGTTCGGCATCATCGGCCTGGCCGGGAACGCTGTTGGTCTTGTCATCCTCGCCTCGGGCAGGAACCACAATTTCAACATGAAGGCCGCCTTCCTGGAGGTCCTCAATGACGCGCTCGGGTCCGTGGCCGTCATCACGGCAGCCATCATCATCGCCCTCACCGGCTGGCTGCAGGCCGACGCCCTCGTCTCCCTGCTGATCGGTGTCCTGATCATCCCCCGCACGATCAAGCTGCTCCGTGACACGGTGAGCGTGCTCATGGAATCCACACCCAAAGGGCTGGACCTGGCCAAAGTGCGTGAACACATTCTGGTCCTGCCGCACGTGATCGATGTCCACGACCTTCACGCTTCCCTCGTAGCCTCCGGAACACCGATACTCTCCGCCCACGTCACCGTGGAGGACAACTGCATGACCGACGGCCATGCAGCCAGCATCCTGGCAGACATGCAGGACTGCGTGGCCCAGCACTTCGACATCAGCGTCGAACACTCCACCTTCCAGATCGAACCCGCCGCCCATCGCGACCAGGAAAGCATCCACCACTAATGACTCAAACCAAAACCCCACCCCCGCCCATGGACACAGCCAAGAAGGCCCGGGTCTTTATCTGGGTCCTGCTGGCCGTCCTCGTTGCCGTCGGCGTGATCTGGTACACCGCGTTCTCCCTGAACAAGCCAGCCCCGACGGCTCCGGCTCCCGCCGCGGAAGCGCAACTGGTCCGCGAGGACAGCCACCGTGTCACATCACCGTCTACGGAAAAAGCCGTACTGGTCGAGTTCCTGGACTTCGAATGCGAAGCCTGCCTTGCCGCCCAACCCGTGGTTGAAGATCTGAAGAAGGAATTCGGCGACCGGATCACCTTCGTCAACCGCTACTTTCCGCTGCCGGCGCACCGCAATTCGGCCACGGCCGCGCTTGCCGTCGAAGCCGCGGCCCAGCAAGGCAAGTACGAACAGATGTATGCCAAGATGTTCGAAACGCAACCGCAATGGGGCGAAAAAACGCAATCCCAAGCACCCCTGTTCCGCACGTTTGCCCAGGAACTCGGCCTGGACCTGGCCGCATATGATGCCGCCGTCGCCGACGACAAAACCAAGGAACGGATCAAAAAGGACATTGCGGATGGCACCGCTTTGGGAGTGAAGGGCACCCCGACGTTTTTCCTGAACGGGAAGATGCTCAACCTTGAGACCAAGGAGCAGTTCCGCCAGCTGTTGGCAGACGCCGGCAAATAGCCAGGGCCATCAGCGCCTCTGATTCTTCCGGCGGCGCACTGAACATGGCGCACTGAACATGTTGTCAGGTGTCACTGGCGCGCACCCAGCTACTTCATTTCTTTATATCGAGCAGAATCGCAGAATCCCTATGAATCCCCGTAACAAGCAACGCAACCGCTTCGGACTGGTCTTTTCCGCAGCCATCCTCATCCCGGCCTTCGCGGCAGCGCCGGCCATGGCGCACGACACCCTGGAATCGACCGTGCCGGCTGGGAACACCACCGTCACGGCAGCCCCCGGTACCGTTTCCCTGACGTTGTCGGAACCGCCCTTGGACGCCCGCCAGCTCAACCTCAGTGTCATCACCGTTACCGACGAGGCGGGCAAGACCCTCAGCGACGGCAACGTCATCGTGGACGGCGCAACCATCTCCACCGCCATAGCCGGAGGGGCCAACGGAATTTACAAGGTCCTCTGGAGGACTGTTTCCTCGGATGGGCACCCCATCGAAGGTACCTACTCCTTCACCGTCCAAGGTCCGGCCCAGGCAGTCCCGGCCTCGCCATCGGTGATACCGACTCCGGCGGACAGTACCGCCTCCACCGGTGTCGCGCCGGCTGCCGAAACGGCACCGGAACAGGTCAAGCCCAACGACAGCAATGCACCCCTGGCCGTCGGCATCGCGGCCGCCATACTTGCTGTCGCCGCCGCGGTATTCTTCATCGCACAGAGACGCAGGAACAAGCGCACCGGAGCATAGCCGCACCGGAAGGTTGCTTCAGCCGAGGTTTTCCGCGAGCAGCGCCCGGTGTTCCACCGCCGCCGAGGAGTGCAGCGCCCGGCCCGCCTCGGTCAGCTCCAGGAACAGTGAGCGGCGGTCATCCACGCAGGTTTGGCGGGATACCAAGCCGGCCTTTTCCAGCCGGTCCACCACCTTGGAGACGGCGCTCTGCGTCATGGGAGTGCGCTCCCCCAGTGCCTTCATGCGGCAGGCAGACTCTTCGCTGTCGGCCACGAGGTCAAGGATTTCGAACTCGTTCAGGCCGATATCAAATTTGGCTTCCAGGGCGCGGTCGATTGCTCCTGCGGTACGGAAGTAGGAGTTCTGGATGCTGCGCCACTGCTCAACCAGCTGACGGTCACGCGTCGTTGCCATGTCCTGATTCTAGTTCATTCCGCCATTAGAATCCACGTCATAAGATTCCGTGTCATATTCCTTGTCATTGAATGACGCGTCATATACATTGAACGCATGACATCACCCACCACCCTCAAAACCTCCGCCGAGCCGCCCTTGGTCTCAGCCGTCCGCTGGACGCGGTCGCAGTGGCTGCTGCTCATGGTCGTGTGCACCGTCCTGGCCCTCGACGCCCTGGACGTCTCCATGGTTGGCGTCGCCTTGCCATCCATCGGGCAAGAGCTCAACCTCGGAACCGATTCCCTGCAGTGGATCGTCTCCGCCTACGTCCTGGGTTACGGGAGCCTACTGCTCCTTGGTGGCCGGCTCGCGGACCTGCTGGGCCGCCGTCGAATTTTCCTCATTGCGCTGACGGTGTTCGCCGCAGCGTCGCTCCTTGGCGGACTGGTTGACGATCCCGCCATCCTCATTGCAACGAGATTCATCAAGGGACTGGCGGCAGCCTTCACCGCGCCGGCCGGGTTCTCCATCATCACCACGAACTTCGCGGAAGGCCGCGAGCGCAACAGGGCGTTGTCCATCTTCACCACCTTCGGCGCCAGCGGTTTCTCGCTGGGCCTGGTGGTGGGCGGCCTGATGACCAGCCTCAGTTGGCGCTGGACGTTCCTGGTCTCGGTGCCGATCGCCGTCCTCGTGGTTCTCCTGGGCATGAGGTTCATTCCCAAGGACAAGCCGTCCGTTGAGGACAGCGGGCACGACATCTGGGGCGCCGTGACACTGGCCCTGGGCATGCTCGGCTTGGTGTACACCTTGGTTTCAGCACCGGAACAGGGCTGGGGATCTGTGGCAACAATCGCCGGATTCGCAGTTTCTGTTGCCGTGCTGGCAGCATTCGCGGTGATTGAAAACAAGGTCAAGCACCCGCTGATCCGCTTCAGCATCCTCAAGGAAGGCTGGGTTGCCCGGGCCAACCTGAGCGCGGTGGGGCTCTTCGGGTCCTACCTGAGCTTCCAGTTCATCCTGACCATGTACCTTCAGTCCGTCCTGGGCTGGTCGCCGCTGGGGATGGCACTGGCCCTGCTCCCCACTGGATTGCTGGTGGCCAGCAGCGCACCTTTCGCCGATCGGCTGATTGAGAAGTTCGGCGCTACGCAGCTCATTATCACTGGCCTCACAGCCCTGGGGTTGGGTTACGTCCTGTTCCTCCGGGTGGGCACATCACCCAACTACGTCCTGGATATCCTGCCCTCGGTTATCCTCCTGGGCATCGGCTTCGCCCTTGCCTTCCCGTCCATCAACGTTCAGGCCACCACCGGCATCCGCGATTCCGAGCAGGGCCTGGCCGCCGGCCTGATCCAAACCAGCACCCAGGTGGGCGCCGCGCTTGTCCTGGCGGTCACCACGGCCCTGGTCAGCGGGCATGGACAGGCTGCCGGGACCGTCAGCGCCCAAGCCATGCTGGAACAGTATCGGCCGGGACTCATCCTGAGTGCCGCCGTCGCCATTGCTGCTTTGCTGGTGGCAGCGGCACCCTCGCGTCGTCGCGTCCGCACCTAGCCCTGTACACCTCGGCCAAAGAGCGGTCGAATTGAAGGCATGAGGAATTACCTCACCGAGTACAGACACGAACTCCAGCGCACATTCACGGGGACGTCGGGCACTCCGCCTGAGTGGGTGCCGCGCCTCGCGGAAGGGAACGACGCCGGATACCACCTTCCGGGGTCGGCCGTCTGGGCGGTTCACGGACACGTTGCCACCATCGTGGCGGGGATCAGGGTCCTGTTGATGCAGGCCCTGCACCCCGGCGCGTTGGCGGGAGTGTACGAACATTCGGACTTCCAGAAAGACCCATTGGGCCGCCTCGCCAACACTGTTCGGTGGATCTTCACGGTCACGTACGGATCCAAGGAGGCAGCCGAAACCGCTACGTACCGCGTCCGGAAGATCCACGAGCGCGTCCAGGGAACCTACGTGGACGGAAACGGCGCCGTGAGGAAGTATGCCGCCAACGACCCCGAACTCCTCCGCTGGGTCCACGTAACCTACGCGGATTCATTCATCACCGCCAACCGCATTTGGGGGCGAACCATCCCCGGAGGCCCCGATGCCTACGTCCGGGAGTGGGCGGCGGCCGGCAGGCTCATGGGCGTAGAGAATCCCCCGCTTACCGAGGCCCAGGTCCGCGACGAATTGGAAGCCTGGTATTCCTCGGGGGTGCTGCGGGCCGACGAGCGCCTGGCTGAAACCGTGTCCTTCATCCGGCATCCACCACTGAGCCCGCTGCTCAAGCCCGGTTACCGCATCCTCTTTGCGGCCGCCGTCGCGAGCCTTGAACCCAGGTACCGCACCATGCTGGGGATCCGCGCCGCCCGACTTGGCCCGCTTCCGTTGCCCGCCATTACTGCGGCCAGGGCGGTGCTGTGGATGGTCCGACTCGCCTTGGGCTCCCATGGACCGAGCGAACAAGCAGCCCGGCGAAGGTTGCAGAGGCTCGGCTACGCCGTGTGACCCCTGCGGGAAGGTTGGAATCTGCCTGTCCCGGTAATAGGTAAAACGTCCAACGCGGTCTGCCACCACCCACATTGGCTTCAACGGCACCGTGGACACGCCGCAATCCGCCATGTGTCGTGTTGAGGACTGGTCAAAGGGGGTGGTGAAGGTACGGGCTGGCCAAAAGCGAAGAGCCGGGCAGGACGGTGGGAATCCGTCCTGCCCGGCTCTTCCGGCGCACGAAACTAGATCAGGTGGTCCGACAGGTGGTTCGGAGTGCCGAAGCGGTGCGCCGTGATGGACACGGCCTGCTCGCGGAGGAACGGCAGCATCTCGATGCGGCCTGCCTGGGTGACGGCGCCGTGGTACACCGCAACATCCGGACGGCCACCCATCGCTGCGCTCAGCGCGGCGAAGTCGCCACCGATCAGGCGGATCCGACCGGCGTCGAAGTTGGCCGCCCGGGCCAGCCACGCGGCGTCGTCCTCGATCCGGACGCTGACGCCAAGGTTCGCGAACACGGTCACCACTGCATCAGGAAGCACGACGGCGGAGCTCACCGTGAGCGCCGAGCCAGCCACTGCACCGGCTGCTACGACGCGCAGCAGCTCAGTGAGCCGCTCGCCTTCGGAGAGGCGGATGGTGACGGGGAGGGAGCGGTAGCGGAAAACGTTGCGCTCTGCGGAGAGGGCGGAGACGTCCTTGCGCGTGCCGAACTCGGATTCCCATGCTGCGGCGTCGCTGAAGAGTGCCTGCTGGAGGGTCTGGAGTTCCTCGGCGGTCACGTCAGCGGACTGTGCGGCGGCCAAAATCCGTGCGGCAGCGCCTTGAAGTACGGTGCCGCGCTTGGCCTTGGCTTCAGCCGGGAGCCAGCTGCCCAGGCCGATCAGGTAGTTGGGTCCACCGGCCTTGGTTCCGGCGCCAACTGCCGACTTCTTCCAGCCACCGAACGGCTGGCGCTGGACGATCGCGCCGGTGATACCGCGGTTGACGTAAAGGTTTCCGGCCTGAATGGTGTCCAGCCAGACGCCCATTTCAGCGGAGTCCAGGGAGTGCAGGCCTGCCGTGAGGCCGTACTCGATCTCGTTCTGGATGGCGATGGCTTCTTCGAGGGTTTCTGCGGTCATGACACCCAGCACTGGGCCGAAGAACTCGGTCAGGTGGAAGTAGGAGCCACGCTTGACGCCCGAACGGATGCCCGGGGACCACAAACGGCCGGTCTCATCGAGGCGTTCGGGCTTGATGGCCCAGGTTTCGCCGTCGCCCAGGGTGGTGAGGGCGTTCAGGAGCTTGCCGTTGGCGGCTTCGATGATCGGCCCCATCTGGGTGGTGGCGTCCTCCGGGTAGCCGACGGTCAGCGAGCGGGCGGCGTCGATCAGCTGGTTGTGGAAGCGTGCGCTCTTGGCGACCGAACCCACCAGGATCACCAGCGAGGCAGCCGAGCACTTCTGGCCGGCATGACCGAAGGCCGAGTACACGACGTCCTTGGCAGCGAGGTCCAGGTCAGCACTCGGGGTCACGATGATGGCGTTCTTGCCGGAGGTCTCCGCGAGCAGCGGCAGGTCCTGGCGGAAGGAACGGAACAGCTCAGCCGTTTCGTAGCCACCCGTGAGGATCACACGGTCAACGCTCGGGTGCGAAACCAGCTGGGTGCCCAGTTCACGCTCTTCGAGCTGCACCAGTGCCAGCACTTCACGCGGCACACCGGCTTCCCACAGCGCATCCACCATGACCGAACCGGAACGGCGGGCCTGCTTTGCAGGCTTGATCACGACGGCGGAACCTGAGGCGAGCGCTGCGAGCGTCGAGCCTGCGGGGATCGCCACCGGGAAGTTCCACGGCGGGGTCACCACGGTGAGGTTGGCTGGGACGAACGTGGCGCCGTCGACCGTTTCCAGGTCCTTGGCGCGCTCTGCGTAGTAGTGCGCGAAGTCGATTGCTTCGCTGACTTCGGGGTCGCCTTGGTCGATGGTCTTGCCAGTTTCGGACGCCATGACCTCAAGAAGCTCAGCGCGGCGGGCTTCGAGGACCTCACCGGCGCGGTGCAGGATGGCGGCACGCTCGGCAGCGGGGCGGGCACCCCAGGCCTTGCCGTGGTCCACCGCGGTGGCGATGATGCGGTCCAACTCGGCGGCGTCGGAGACCTTGGTGGACTCGACGATCTTGTTGCCGGCGGTGGAACCGGGGATGCGGCTGAGGATGTCGCGGCCCCAGGCACGGTTGGCCGGGAGCGCCGGGTCCGTGTCAGGGGTGTTACTGAAGCCCTCGAGCGGTGCGGGCTCGGCGGGGAGGCGACGGTCCTGCTTGCGGTTGGGGCCGGGAACTTCGGCCGTCATGCCGGCCAGGGAGTCCAGGAAGCGCTGCTGTTCACGCTGGAACAGGGCTTCGTTTTCGCTCAGCTCAAAGACCGCGGACATGAAGTTTTCCTGGCTAGCGCCTTCTTCGAGGCGGCGGATCAGGTAGGCGATGGCGACGTCGAACTCACCCGGGTGGACTACCGGTGTGTAGAGCAGGAGGCTGCCGACATCCTTGCGGACCGCAGTGGCCTGGCCGGTTGCCATGCCCAGGAGCATTTCGAACTCGATTGCTTTCTGTTCCGGCCCGGCAATCCCGCGCTGCTTGGCGAGGAGCCAGGCGAAAGCGACGTCGAAGAGGTTGTGGCCGGCGACGCCGATGCGGACGGCGTCAACGTGCTCCGGTGTCAGGGCGTAGTTGATGACGTTTTTGTAGCTGGTGTCCGAGTCCTGCTTGGTGCCCCAGGTGGCCAGCGGCCAGTCGTGCAGCGAGGCTTCAACCTGCTCCATGGGCAGGTTGGCGCCCTTGACTACACGTACCTTGATGGGAGCGCCACCGTTTGCGCGGCGGGCTGTGGCCCATTCCTGCAGTTCCTGCATGGCGCCGAGGGCGTCCGGGAGGTAGGCCTGGAGGACGATGCCGGCTTCCAGGTTCTTGAACTCGGGCATGTCCAGGATGCGCTTGAACACCGCGATGGTCATGCTGAGGTCCTTGTACTCCTCCATGTCCAGGTTGATGAACTTGGGCTTGGGGAAGGACGCTGCGAGGCGGTAGAGCGGGGTGAGCTTCTCAACGACGTGGTCGACGGCTTCGTCGAAGGCCCACGGGGAGTGCGGAGCCACGGTGGAGGATTCCTTGATGGAGACGTAGTCCACATCCTCGCGGGCCAGGAGCTTGAGGGTGCCTTCCAGTCGGCGCTGCGCTTCGTGCTCGCCCAGGACTGCTTCGCCGAGGAGGTTCACGTTCAGGTGCACGCCGTCCTGGCGGATCTTGGCGATGGCCGGACCGAGCTTGGCGTCGGTGGCGTCAACGATCAAGTGGCCCACCATCTCGCGGAGCACGCGACGGGCGATCGGGATGACGACCTGCGGGACGATCGGGGCCATGACGCCACCCACGCGCACAGCGCTGCGCATGTACCACGGGAGGAACTTGGGCACCTTCGGAGCCAGCTCGGCGAGTTTACGGCCGGCGACGGACAGGTCCTCAGGGCGGATGACGCCGTCGACGAATCCAACCGTGAAGTCAAGGCCGTTCGGGTCCTTCAGGACGCCGGCGAGTCGCTGGGCGGAGACATCCACGGGGATCTTGCCGGCTTCGGTAAGCCAATGGCGGACCAAGGCGATGGCTTCCTGAGCCAAAGCATCGAACTGCCCGGAATCCTGGGTGCGCGGGGCGGTGGCATCCGGGAGGGTGCTGGTCATGGGGGCTCCTTCTGAGACGGAGAAGTTTGTTTGTTTCCATCAGTATGGATCTACAATCTCATTAGGAAAAGCGATCTTTTCTGACGAATATTGATTACCCATCCCGAACCTTTGGAGGCCGCCTTGCTGGATGTCCGCAGGCTGCGTTTGCTGCACGAATTGAAGATCCGCGGGACCCTCGCGGAAGTGGCCGATGCCATGCAGTACAGCCCTTCATCGGTATCCCAGCAATTGACCTTGCTGGAAAAGGAAGCCGGCGTTGAATTGCTGCGAAAAGCCGGCCGACGGGTCCAGCTCACACCCCAAGCCGAGATCCTCGTGGCGCACACCGCTGCGCTGCTGGAGACTTTGGAACGGGCTGAAACCGAGCTCGCGGCTTCGCTTTCCATGGTCACCGGAACGGTGCGTTTGGCTGTGTTCCAATCCGCTGCGTTGGCACTCCTTCCGGACTTCCTCAGCATCATGCGCCAGGAGTACCCCGAGGTGCGGGTGGAAATGACCCAGCGTGAGCCGGAGACCGCCCTTTATGAAACCTGGGCGCGGGACTTCGACCTGGTGGTGGCCGAGCAATACCCGGGCCACGCGGCCCCGCACCACAGCGGCCTGGACCGGGTCATCCTCACCAGCGACGCCATCCGGCTGGCGACTCCCCCAGTGGGACTTGGCGGAGAGTCAGTGACCACCCTCGCGGACACGGCGTCCATGCCGTGGGTCATGGAGCCGCGCGGCGCCGCATCCCGACATTGGGCCGAGCAGGCCTGCCGGTCCGCGGGCTTCGAACCGGACGTGCGATACGAGACCGCCGACCTCCAAGCACAGATCCGGCTCATCGAATCCGGAAACGCTGTGGCCCTCATGCCGGACCTCGTCTGGACCGGCCGGACCCGCACCGTCCAGTTGCTGGATCTCCCGGGCCTGCCCAAGCGGACCGTTTTCACGTCCACCAGGACAGCCGGCCGCATCCACCCAGCCACGGCAGCTTGCCGCGAAGTGCTGGAACGCGTGGCAGAGGCGCAGCAGTTGGATGCGGAGCAGCAAGCCGACGCCGAGTAGACAAGCTCAGCCGACGTATCCCAGGAACGCAAAAGGCCCCAGTCCGAGGACTGGGGCCAAACGCGGAGAATGGGGGATTTGAACCCCCGAGGGCGTTAACCCAACACGCGTTCCAGGCGTGCGCCATAGGCCGCTAGGCGAATTCTCCTTGCTTCCGATTCGAAAGCAGATACTACTGTACCTGAGAATTTCGGCATCGTGTAATCGGGCAGAATTGCCCCCTCACAGCGGCTGCGGGCAATAGCTGCTTAACGGAAAAATGGACGCCCCCAACGCGCCCATTCTTGCGGTACCACCGTTGAGCTACCGGGTCCGGCCCCTCGCTCCCAGGCCCCGCAGCTCACAACCTTGAGATTGCCCCAATCGGTGTACATACCCATGGTCCGCTGCGGCCCACGGATTTGCAATGGTGCGGGCTGCTTAATGGCCAAAGTTACTGACAAGATGTCCCCATGACGCAGCTCCATGCCTTGGTGGTTTACGTCCCCGAGACGCATATCGAAGAGGTTCTCCTGGCAATCGGCAACGCCGGCGCGGGACGAATCGGCAACTACTCCCACTGCTTCTACACTTCTCCCGGCACAGGCCGGTTCACTCCCCAGCCCGGCGCGCAGCCCTTCGTGGGAGCGGTCGGCATCGAGGAACAGGTGCCCGAAACCCGGGTTGAGTGCGTGGTTGAGGAAGCAGCGCTCGACGGCGTGGTGCTGGCCCTGCGGGCGGCGCACCCTTACGAGGAACCGGCCTTCATGACGTGGCCGGTGTACGGCTGGCGGTGATTCGGGGAATCCACTAGGCGAAGATGGGCAGTCGCCCAGCGGCCAACTCACCATTGACGACTGCGATCTCATCAGCCGACAAGAGGCTGACATCCTCGTCAACGGGGTGATTCGAGGCCACAGCCCAGTCCACAACATCGGACCAACACCACAAAAAGACCCCCGCTTGGATCGCCGGACGGGGAAAGGGGAAGCCGGCCTGGCGCAGTCCTGCTGTCCAATGGGTCACGGCCTGCCTCGTCGCCCCCAACCGCTCTGCGATCTCGCTTCGAGTGACATAGTCGAAATCGACGGATCGGACTTTGCCACCCAGTTCCACCACACGGGCAACAAGGCGCAGGGCAGCCTTCCGGCCGTTGGGCGCTGCTTGAAGCAAGGTCACATACGGAACGCCTGCAAAGCGGGAAACAATGCCGCCAAGTTCCGCCACCAACAGGTCTTCGATCTCGTCCGGAAGTTCCTCGAGCCTTAGCCTCACTTCGAATGTTTGCTCGATGCTCATGACCTCAGGATATCACCGGTTGTTGACAAGTGACAACAACTAACTCCTCCCTCTCAGCAGATCGTGCTGCCCAGGACATCGCCGGGCATCACGCAGCAGGATTTTCGCCCGCTGTGTAGCATTCCTGGGCGTGCCATCCACCCTCAACTGCGCACCCTCCGGCCCGCAGGGACAATACAAATAAAACTTGTGCCCTTGCCTGCGCAGCCTCCAACCCACCGCCACCAATGCTCGAACCGCCGCCAGCACGTCCTTGTGAATCTCGTTGGAGGCGTCGGCCACATCCAACCAATCGCCGTTACCCATGGCACCCCACAGCCGCAAACCTCCCCGCTAACCGTCGTCGTTGACTATGGGTTTACCACCTGGCTCCGACAGGAAGGTGACCCAACCACCCGCCGTCGAGCGTTATCCACAGCCGTCCGCACCGATTCGAACCCCGCACCAAGTTCGGGTAAGCTTATCGACGGCCCCTCATGTGGCGTCATCCTGTTGAACTCCCCCAGGACCGGAAGGTAGCAAGGGTAGATGGGCTCTGGCGGGTGCATGAGGGGTCACTTACTTTAACTGTCAGTCCCTATAGGTAGGTTTCACTTGTGACTGTTACAACTGCCCTGTATCGAAGGTATCGCCCGGACTCTTTCGCGGACGTTATCGGGCAGGAACACGTCACAGAGCCCCTGATGACGGCGCTCCGGAAGAACCGCGTGAACCACGCCTACCTCTTCTCCGGTCCCCGCGGCTGCGGCAAGACCACGTCGGCGCGCATCCTTGCACGGTGCCTGAACTGCGCCGAGGGCCCCACTGACACACCATGCGGCAAGTGCCCCAGCTGCATCGAACTCGCCCGCGGCGGCTCCGGCTCCCTGGATGTCATTGAGATCGACGCAGCCAGCCACGGCGGCGTGGACGACGCCCGCGATCTCCGCGAGCGCGCAACCTTCGCCCCGGTACGGGACCGCTACAAGATCTTCATCATTGACGAAGCCCACATGGTCACCTCGGCCGGCTTTAACGCGCTCCTCAAGATCGTCGAAGAGCCGCCGGAACACATCAAGTTCATCTTTGCCACCACGGAGCCTGACAAGGTCATCGGCACCATCCGCTCACGCACGCACCACTACCCCTTCCGGTTGGTGCCGCCCGAGCCGCTCATGCAGTACCTCGAGCTGCTCTGCCAGCAGGAGAACGTTCCGGTGGCACCCGGCGTGCTGTCACTGGTTATTCGTGCCGGTGGTGGTTCCGTTCGCGACACACTGTCCGTCCTGGACCAGCTCATGGCAGGCGCCGGACCCAATGGCCTGGACTACGAGCTCGCAGTGGCGCTGCTCGGCTACACCCACGCTTCATTGCTGGATGACATCGTCGACGCCGTTGCTGCCGCCGACGCCGCCACAGTTTTCCGCGCCGTGGACCGTGTCATCCAGACGGGCCACGACCCCCGGCGCTTCGTTGAGGACCTGCTGGAACGCTTCCGAGACCTCATCATCGTGCAGGCGATGCCGGAAAGCGCCCAAGCCATCCTCCGGGGCATGCCCGCGGACCAGATAGCCCGTATGCGGAACCAGGCAACCAACCTGGGCGCAGCCGAGCTGTCCCGGGCGGCGGATGTCACCAACACCGCGCTCACGGAAATGACGGGCGCCACCTCGCCCCGGCTCCACCTTGAGCTGCTGTGCGCGCGCATCCTGCTGCCCAGCGCTGAACAGACCGAGCGCGGCATCGCGGCGCGCATCGACCGCGTGGAACGCCGCCTGAATTACACCGGCGACGGCGGAACACCGGCTGTTGCTGCAGGCACGCCTATAGCTGCGGCTGCTTCGGCTGTTTCGCCTACGGCCGCGCCCGTTACACAGCCGGCCCCGGCCCCCACGGCTTCTCCCGCACCTGCAACTGAGCCCGCAGCAGTGGAGCAGGCCCCTGCGGCTTCGGTCCCTGCGGCTTCAGTCCCTGCCGTTCCGGAACCATCCACTGCAGCTGGTCCGCGCGATGCCATCTCGGCACCGAGGGTGTCCACCAACGATTGGCCCGTGGAGGAACGTCCGGCCTCCGGTCGCGCAGCCCAGGCTCCGCCGGCCCCGGCTGCTCCGAGTGCTGGGGCTGCTCCGGGTGCTGCGGCTGCTTCCAGCCCGGCACAAACCCCGCAGCCTGAGCCTGTCCAAGCGCCTGCCTCCGCAGCGCCGCAGGCACAGCCATCCCAAGCAACGCCCCCGGCAGCGCCGTCTCAGGCAGCACCGTCTCAGGCAGCACCGGCTCCGAGTGCCGGAGGCAGCGGGGATGTCGAGGCCCTTCGCCGGGCATGGCCGGATGTGCTCCAAACGCTGACCAAGATCAAGCGCAGCACGTGGGCCCTTGTAGAACCCAACGCCCAAGTTGCCCAGTTCGACGGTCAGGTACTGACCCTCGCATTCACCACCGGCGGCCTTGCTGGCGCCTTTGGACGCGCTGACCATTCCGAGAACCTTCGCCAGGCAATCCACAAGACCATCGGCATCGACTGCCAGATCGTCGCAGTGGCCGGCGGCAACAGCTCAGCGAGCTCTGAGCCAAACCCAAAAGCGCCTACTAGCCGGGAGAGTCCGGCTGCTTCAACGCCAATGGGCGCCCCGGCACCGGCAGGCACGACTACACCGGCGGGCGGACCCGCTGCGGCCATGCAGTCACCGGCCGCGTCGACGACGGCACCGACACCGGTGTCTTCGGTCGACTCGGCATGGGGCCTCGCACCAGCCGGCCCTGCCTCGGCGACCGTTCCATCGGCAAGCCCTCAGGCGGGCACAACTGCGTCCTCGGCGCCATCCCGTGCAGCTGACGTGGCTCCGGCAGAGAAGCCCCAGCCACCGGCGACCCCCATCCCGGCAGCAGCATCAGTTCCTGCCCCTGCGGTGCCCGCTCAGGCAGCCACCCCGCCCCAGGGCCCCGCTCCGAGCCCGGCCCCCGCTCCTGCCCCGGCAGTGCCCGCGGTCGTCGAGACCGTCGCCTCCTCCGCAGGCGAGTACTCCTACCCTGACGACGACTGGGGCCCGCCCCTGGACGAAGATGCCCCTCCCCTGGACGAAGAGCCGCCGGCTGATTGGGAGCCCCCCTACAGCCGCCAGGAAGGACCCCGGAGCAACCCACAGGCAGCCCCGGCGACCCCTGCAACACCGGCACCGGCACCGGCACCAGTATCCGCGCCCGGACGCAGCGCCGCGCCTCTTGCCACCACGGCACACGCCCCCTCGGATGACCCGTGGTCCCGCGCTGTGGAACAAGCTCCGGGCACATGGGTGGTTGGCACGGAATCCAACGTCGGCAAGCAACCGCAGGCAGCTGAAGAAGCCGTCGTTCCAGCAACGGACACCCCGGACTATGAGCCGGCCGCGGCACAGGTCCCGGAGCCGACCCCCGCCGCATCGTACGGTCACCCAACCAACGCCGACGAGAACCCAAGCTCCAGCTGGGACGTCGCACCGGCGTCGAACTGGCCGGGAACTCAGGCGTCCAGCGCGGCCGCTTCGGGTGCACCGGCCGCCGGCAGCATCCCCACGTGGCCGTCGTTGGCGACGCAACCTGAGGAAGCACGCGGTTCCGTAGCGACGCTCGAAGACGACGCGCCGTCGGGCAATCCGAACGGACGCCAGAGCCTGTACCAACGGCTCACAAACAGCCCCGAAGCCCAGGCAGGACGTGTGCAGGCGCCTGTTCGGACGCAGGCAGCCCCAGCCGCCACGCCGGAGGACATTCCGAGTCCCGAGGACGAAACCATCGAGGAATCGAGGGTCTTTGGGCGCGCTGCGGTGGAGCGTATTCTGGGCGGAAAGCTGATCGAAGAGCGCGCCTTGGACGGTTCTCCCCTGCAAACCCGCTGATCCCGGCATTGATTTCAAACAAACGAGGACATTGTGTACGAAGGTGCAGTTCAAGAGCTGATTGACGAGCTCGGCCGGCTTCCCGGCGTGGGCCCCAAGTCAGCGCAGCGCCTGGCGTTCCACATCCTGGAGGCCGACCCCGAGGACATGAAGCGCCTGGTCACGGCTATCACCACGGTCAAGGAACGCGTGAAGTTCTGCTCCGTCTGCTTCAACGTCACCGAGCAGGAAACATGCAACATCTGCCGTGACCCCCGTCGGGATCCCTCCGTGATCTGCGTGGTCGAAGAGTCCAAAGATGTGCTGGCTGTGGAACGGACCCGTTCCTTCCGCGGCCGGTACCACGTGCTGGGCGGCGCCATCAATCCCATTGCGGGGGTCGGCCCCGAGCAGTTGCGCATCCGCGAACTCCTGACGCGGCTCAACGACGGCGCCATCCAGGAAATCATCATCGCCACGGACCCCAACCTGGAAGGTGAGGCCACGGCCACCTACCTGGCCCGCATGCTCAAATCCATCGGGATCACGGTGACGCGGCTGGCGTCCGGCTTGCCCGTCGGTGGAGACCTTGAGTATGCCGATGAGGTCACCCTGGGACGCGCCTTCGAAGGCCGGCGCAACGCCCTGTTGTAATCTCGCAACCACAACATCAACCGTGATTGGGGTCCCGTGCGAGAACTTGTCTACTACGTTGCCGTCAGCCTGGACGGCTACATTGCCGGACCGGGAGGCGAGTTCGACGCTTTTCCCGTGGAGGGCGATCATATGGCAGCCCAAAATGAACGCTTTTCCGATGCCATCCCCACGGTCATTGCCGACGCCATGGGCATCAAGAGCACTGGGACCATGTTCGACACCGTGCTCATGGGGTGGAACACCTACGCTGTAGGACTGCCAGTGGGCATGACCAGCCCGTATCAACACCTCCGCCAAGTGGTGTTCTCCCGGACAAAGTCCGAGGCTGACATCCCGGGCGAACATCCAAACCTGACGTTGACTTCCGAGGACCCTGTGGAGGTAGTGCGACGGTTGAAGTCGGAGCCTGGCCGGTCGATCTGGCTCTGTGGTGGCGGAGAGCTGGCCACACAGCTGGCGAATGAAATCGACAGGCTTGTGCTCAAACGCAGCCCGCTGCTCTTTGGCGACGGGATTCCGCTCTTTGCACCCGGCACCTACCAGCCACGTGCTTTCGACGAGGCAGGCACCACGGCCTTCGACTCGGGCGTAGTGATCTCCGAGTATGTGCGGCGGAACCCTAGCCGGACCGCGATCCAGCAGCCAGCCTCCGGGACGCCAGCCAGCGCCCCGGAATAACCACCACCGCAGCCACCAGCCCCTGCAGCGCCAAGCCAGTCAGAGCCACCGGCATCGCGGGGGCTTGCCCGTCGCTTGATTCGCCTCCCAGGCATGGGACTTCGCGGGACGGCCCATCGGCAGCCCACTGAAGTCCGGCCAACAGCCAGCCCACGTCATTGTCAGTGGACACGAACTCGGCACCGACACTGCCCAGCAGCAGAGCGGGGTTGGAC
Source organism: Paenarthrobacter sp. FR1 (assembly GCF_051106045.1). Lineage (NCBI taxonomy): Bacteria > Bacillati > Actinomycetota > Actinomycetes > Micrococcales > Micrococcaceae > Paenarthrobacter > Paenarthrobacter sp. FR1. The sequence continues at coordinate 165,525 of NZ_JBPFSF010000007.1, forward strand.
GCCGCCAACCAGGCAACCCGTTCCGTGTGTGCCACCTCCACGGGGCGAAGATCGCCCACGCACAGGTAGGAGGTAACCCTTCCGGAGTCGTCCCGTTGCACATTCACGGGCACGGAAGCCTGGTCCATTTCCGTGGTCCCGGGTAGCAATAGGAGGGTGACGGCCACGTTGCCGAAGCAGAGGAAGGTTACCAGCACCGTAGCCAGTGCAACACCGGCCGCAGCGCTTGCGAACCACGCCCTCGATCCAGCACCGATCAGCCCGAACACTGCTGCTTCAAGCACAATCACAACGACGGCGGCACCGGCCAACGCGATCGGCCCGCCGACGCTGAAGCCCACCGCAAACAAGGCACTGCAGGCTAACGCGGCCAAGGCCACGCCCCGCATGGCTCCTGCGAGCAGCAGCTCCAGGACACTTCCTCCCGCATGGCGGAATCCCCAGCCGGTTCCCAGCACGGCTGCGGCCAATGCCAGGATCGCGGCCATGATCAACAAGACGGCGCCCGGCACGCTCCGTTCGAACCACCCGTTGGAATCAGCCCACGCAACCACCACCGCAGCCAACCCCCAAGACAGGGCTACTCCTGCGGCGCAGGCGAGCCAAAACCACCAGGAAGTGAAGGAGTTCCGGGCGCTCTGCCATGCCGCACCAGCGGCAGTCCTGAAGACCGCACCGGGATGCGTTCGCGAATCCGAGCCTGCCCGTGGAGTATCAGCCATCCGCCGTTGGTCATCGATCATCCCGCCACCGATGACCTCATATTCGGGCTCATTCCCTCCCGGCCCAGAGCCACCTGGACGGTCAGGGACGCCGGCCATTGCCACACGCAATCCTCATGATGTGGATGGTACGCCGGGCGGGCCGGCACCAACATCCATTCCGGGGAGAAGGTGGCACCATGGAGTCATGGTTTCCCTTTCCGGTTTCCCACGTTCCAAGCGGCCGCACCGAATCCCTCCCGAGTCTGGACAGGAATCAGTGTGGGACTATCCGCGGCCGCCGCGGGTGGAGGCCCGTTCGGAGAGGATCCTGGTGCGGCTGGGTGGTCATGTCATTGCTGACACCGTGGATTCAGTGCGTGTCCTGGAGACAAGTCATCCGCCCGTCTATTACCTGCCGTTCGATGCCTTTGCGCCCGGGGTGCTCGTCCCCGTGGACGGAGCCACCTTCTGCGAATACAAGGGCATGGCCGGGTATTTCGATGTAGCAGCAGGCGGGTTGGTGGCTTCCCGTGCCGGGTGGACGTACCCGGAACCCAGCCGCGGTTTCGAAGCACTACGGATCCGGGTGGCCCTCTATCCCGGCCGGATGGACTCCTGCGAGGTGGACGGCGAGCAGGTAACGCCTCAGGACGGCAACTTCTACGGCGGCTGGATTACGCGGAACATCGTGGGCCCTTTCAAGGGCGCTCCGAACACTGCCGGGTGGTGAGCTCCCCCGGCCGCTGTCTGTGTGGCCGCCATATGGTCACAATTCCTGCCAGCACTCCACGCGGCGATAAACTGGGCAAATAAGCTACGCAGGCGTGCTCCAATTTGGAATCCAGCATGCCGCGTTCGAACCCTATTGATGCAGTGAGGGTGCGCGCATGACTATGCCCACTACCGAAGTGAAGATCGAAGAGCTCTCCAACGAGGCTGCCATTACCAAGCAGCTGATCGTTCAGAAGTTCGGCGGTTCCTCGGTTGCAGATGCTGATGGCATCAAACGGGTCGCACAGCGCGTCGTGGATGCGCAGAAGGCCGGCAACGAGGTTGTGGTTGTTGTTTCCGCGATGGGCGACACCACCGATGAACTCCTGGATCTGGCGAGTCAGGTCACGGACTCCGCTCCCGCCCGCGAGATGGACATGCTGTTGTCCGCCGGCGAGCGAATTTCCATGGCCCTCCTTGCCATGGCCATCAACAAGTTCGGCGCCTCCGCGCAGTCCTTCACGGGCTCCCAGGCCGGCATGATTACCGACGGTATCCACGGCAAGGCGCGAATTATCGACGTCGACCCCCACCGAATCCGCACTGCCTTGGACAAGGGTCACATTGCGATCGTGGCGGGCTTCCAGGGCATGAGCCGCATCACCAACGAGATCACCACCTTGGGCCGCGGCGGTTCGGATACCACAGCCGTTGCTTTGGCTGCTGCCCTTGAAGCCGATGTGTGCGAGATTTACACCGACGTGGATGGCATTTACACCGCGGATCCCCGAGTAGTGTCCTCTGCCCAGAAGATTGACCGCATCTCCAGCGAGGAAATGCTGGAGCTGGCAGCTTCCGGCGCCAAGATCCTGCACCTGCGTTGTGTGGAGTACGCCCGCCGCTTCGGTGTGCCGCTGCACGTCCGTTCGTCATTCAGCCAGAACGAAGGCACCTGGGTCATCCCTGGCGCCGACGAAAAGTTCACGATTCAAGAGGGAGTTGCCTTGGAGCAGCCAATCATCTCCGGCGTTGCACACGACCGGTCCGAAGCCAAGGTCACCGTTGTGGGCGTCCCCGACATCCCCGGCAAGGCTGCCGCGATCTTCCAGGTGATCGCCGACGCACACTCGAACATCGACATGATCGTCCAGAACGTGTCCACCCACGGCACGGGCCGGACGGATATTTCGTTCACGCTGCCCATCGTCGAAGGTGCGGACGCATTGGCAGCCCTGCGTGCTGCGGAGGGCCAGATCGGCTTTGAGAGCATCGAGTACAACGAGCACGTTGGCAAGCTCTCCCTCATCGGCGCAGGCATGCGTTCCCACCCCGGCGTCTCGGCCACCTTCTTCAAGGCACTCTCCGACGCAGGCATCAACATCGATATGATCTCCACCTCGGAAATCCGCATCTCCGTCGTCACCAGTGCCGACGCCCTGGATGACGCCGTTCGCGCCATCCACAATGCGTTCGAGCTCGACGGCGACGCCGAGGCTACTGTTTACGGCGGCACCGGCCGCTAGGCAAGCCGCTACGGCAACATGAAGGACCGGAGCCAGCGCTCCGGTCCTTCATGTGTTTCAGGCGAAAAGCCCTTCGCCGACAAAACCGCCCGGAGCGCATCCCGGCGGAATCGCGAAGACGGCCGAACCCACGGGCGTGGTCCATAGATTCAGCAGGTCCAGCTCGTCGAGGCGGCGCTGGATGGGAACGAACTGCCGGCCGATGTCCGCTTGGTAGGACGCGAAAATCAATCCGGAATCTGACACGCTCCCGGCCCCGGGAACGGAGTCGTAGTTGAAGGCCCGCCGGAAGATCCGCTGGGACGGGTCTTCCGGGCGTGCCCTGCGCAGATGGGCGAAATCGGCTATGACTGGAAACCCGACGGGCGTGACGGCGGCAAAGTCCGGCTCGTCGTGCTCAGCCGTGCCCGTCAATGGAGCGCCGTTCGCCAATTTGCGGCCCACGGACTCTTCCCGTCCGGATCTGTCCAGCTCGTCCCATTTGTCCAGGTCCATGCTGATCCGGCGGATCACCAGGGAGGTTCCGTGGGGTGCCCACGACCCGGTACCGCCGTCGCCATAGACAACCCTCTCAAACTCCGCGCTCCCCGGCGCTGGATTCGATGTGCCATCCACCTGGCCAAAAAGGTTCCTCATGGTGGTTCCGGACTGTTCTGTTCCGTAGGCGCGGCGGAACCCTGTTTGGGCCCAGCGCACCGTGGTGAAACGGCGGCCGTCCTTGAGCAGCATACGCTGCGCATGCGCAACCGAAAGGGGATCGTCGGCGCATATCTGCAGCAACAAGTCCCCGCCGCAGAACTCCGGTACCAACTTGTCGATGGAGAATGCCGGAAGTCCGGATAAGCCGTCCGGGACCGGCACGGTACCCGCAACCCGGAACAGGCCAGGACCAAAGCCGAACGTGACGGTCAGCCGTGCAGGCCGGAGCGCCAATTCGCCCTCTGTATCGGCCAGTGCAGCCTTTCCCTGGGTCAAGTTCGCGGCATCGTCGCTCAGCAGCTTCAGGAGGGACTTGAGCCGCTCAGGCGTTGTCCCTTCCTTCAGGCCCAAGGCAAGGAAGACACCGTGGGCCTGGGCAGCGGTGCCAACGCCCGCCTGCCTGTCACCGTGGAACGGCACAGTCCTGGCACCATTCGCCCCGTCCCCGGAATCACTTGGCAGCAGTGGGACCGGCTTCCCGGCGAGTTGCGTGCCCACGGCGGCCAATGCTCCGACACCCGCGGCAGCACCGCCAAAGAGGAGGTGCCGCCGCCGCACTCCGGCTCCGGGCTTGGGTGTGGTGTTTTCCCGTCCGGGAGTTGCCACAGCTGCTGCCCTACTTGGACGGCGCGGGCGTTGCCGACCCACTGCCTTCGCCCGCCGTGTAGTTCTCATTGGCACCCGAGAAGTCCTTCGCTTGGGCAGTAAAGGTGACCGTCCCGCCGTCGGACGTTTTCAGCTCGAACGTGACCTCGTCACCGGCTTGGACGGGCTTTGTCAGGTCCATGAGCATAATGTGGTTGGCTCCGGGCTCGAGCTTGAGTTCGCCCCGTGCCGGAACAACGAAGCCACCCTGTTTTGCCTGCATTTTCATGGTGCCGTCCGAACCCATCACGGTTTCGTGCAGTTCCACCATGGTGGCCACCGGTGCTGCCGCGCTGACGATGGTCACATCTTTGTCACTCGTGTTCCGAATCGACCCGAAGGCCGCTGACATCCCTGAGTCGGCAGTCTTGATCCACGTGTCACTCACCGTCAATGGCTCGGATGACTGGCTGGGGGAAGCGGACTGGGTGGTGGAGGTCTGTGCGTCGCTTTGTCCGCAACCTGAAAGGGCCAACGAGGCCGCTGCTAGGAGGGACAAAACGGGAAGGATTTTTCTCTTTGTCATAGTGATGCTCTCTCTGAAATGGTGTCCTGCATCGGGCTGAAACAGCTCCGGAACAGGTGGGACGGCAGGTTGGTGACTTAGCCGTCCCGCGGGCTGGACCGGCGTCGGCGCGTGAAGAGTCCCCAGCCCAGGTACAAGGCGAGGCCTGCGACCGCCCCGAGGGCTGCAGCAATCAGCCAATCGGGTACCTGGACCGTGGACGCCATGTCCCCGGATTCGGCCGATCCGGAGGGGACGCCGGAGGTGGCCGTGTTTCCGGGGGCCGTAATGGCGCCGGCTGTGGCGCCGGCCCCCACCAGGAATGAGTAACTGCCGTTGATGGGGTGGCCATCGCTGGATACCACGCGCCACCTGACCTGGTACTCCCCGTCGGGCATGCCCGGGGCGAGCGGTTGGGTCAAGGTCCCGCGGTCCAGGACAGACTCTCCTTGGACCCAGTTGTTTGATGCCGCATCTACGACGCGGACTTCGTGGCCGATGGCCAGTAGCGGGGCACTGAATTTCAGTTCAATGCCCGACGGCGGCGCGTCCAAGCGCTGGCCGGTGGAAGGGGTGGACGAAACCAGTTGGTCGTGGGCGGACGCCGCCGGCGCAGTGGCCAGCCCGAAGGCCATGCACAGCAGTATGACGGCAAGCGTAGGTCCGCTGAGTCCTGGGTTTCGCCATGAAAATTTGCGCAAGATTTGTCTTGCCATGGCTGCTTCCCGCCCCGCGGCCTGTGGCAAAGGTTCGGCAGTCCGTGAAAGGGATCGCCGCCCGTAGCTGGGCTGGCGGGGCTTAAGAGGTGACGAAGGCGCCGGGCGCCTGGGACAGGGCAGGAAGCATCGGTGGTCCACGGTGCCGCATGGTCAGGAACGGAATACCCAGATTCCGCAGCGGGCGGACAGCCCAGTCCGAAGGGATGACGCTGGCCCCGGGTTCCACAGCCAAAGGCTGGATGATCCTCAGGAAAGGAATCAGCCTCAGGCCAAGGGCAGTCAGTAGGCGCACGCCGGTGACCTCGCCGTAGCGGAGGACGGCAATGGTGGCAACGGCTGCGAGACAGTGCCCCAGGCCCATCATGGGAGAGGCATGGTCCAAGGGACCGGAGATTGAAGGAAGCGTGTGTACCGCATGGCCGGCATGCCCTCCGGCGGCGGCCAGCATCCCAACGTCGCGGTGGGATGTCGGATCAAGGCTGTACAGGCCGTGGAAGAGGGCCTGGCTCGTTACCACGGCGGCAGTTAGGCGCCACAGCGACAACACTCTCCCGGCAAGGGCAATGCACACTGGTCCGGAGAGGGCCAAGGACAGCATCAGGACGGGCACCGCTGGCGGGTTTCCTCCTGCCAACGCATGGGAGGCGGCGGCGATGAGGGTAGCGGCGGCGGCGCCGGCCCAAGCGCGCAGGAAACGCGCTTTGCGTGCCGTCATGGTCCCTCCCGCCCTCCGAGGCAGCGTCCAAGCTTGCCCTCATCGCTGATGCAGTAATTCTACGCAGCGTAGAATCTTCTGTGCGGATTCACAAACCGGATAGCTGCGCCGAGCTCCGATCCGTGGGTGCCAACAGGACGTCAATGAGCTGCCGGAGGCCGTCAGCCATATCCACGGACTTGTCGTAGAGCCACTGCAATTGCAGGCCGTCGAAGGCCGCAACGGTCAGCCGGGCCAGCATGACAGCCTCGACGTCGGCACGGACCTCTCCGGAGGCCTGGCGCCGTTCGATGTCAGCGGCGATGTCACGAACCACCGTCTCGTAGCGTTCCTTGAAGTAGCTGTGGGAATCGTGCCCGGGATCGTTGGCCGTTGCTGACGCCACGGCATAGAGCGTGGTCAGGCCAGGCTCGCGTACATTCCGCTCTGCGATGGACGGCATGAGGTTCACACCAACGTCTTCTTGCCCGCTGGCAGTCAGGGACCGCCGGTCACGTTCGGCCAGCACGGCGGTGAGGAGTTCCTGCTTTCCCTTGAAGTAATGGAACAGGGTGGCTTCTTTGACGCCTACCAGTTCGGCCACGCGCTTGAGCGCCGTTCCTTCAAAACCTTCGGTGGCAAAAACATCGGTTGCCGTCTGGATGATCTGTTCGCGGCGTTCCGCTCCCTTGGCGTACTGGCCCCGGGCCCTCGACGTTGACATCCGAACAGTGTATTTCACGGTTCAAAATCGAGCATCACTCGACTTTTTTCCTTAAAACCTAGTCACACTAGATTTTTGAAGCTAGAGTCATTCCTCGAGACCCAACGGTGGGTCACCCGTTCATCAGGAGGCAATGTGGCCCTCAAACTCAATCCGCAACCGGCAGGCGCGGAAACCCTCGGCACGGAGCCCGGCAGCACCCCGCCCACGGCAGCTTCCCGCGCCTACGTCATCGGCATGCCCATCGCGAGCGCAGGCCTCTGGATGGCCGTCCTCGCTCCGGCCTTGGTGGTCCTGGCCATCAAGGTTTCGGAAATCACCACCCCGGATACGCGCGCCGGGGCCCTCAGCCTCGTGGCAGGCGTCGGCGCAACGGTCGCGTTGCTCGCCAACCCGCTGTTCGGACGCCTTAGCGACCGGACCACATCCCGCTTTGGCATGCGCAAACCATGGATCGTGGGCGGATCACTCGTGGGACTGGCCTCCCTCTTCATGCTGGGCTCCGGCACCAACGTCCTCACGGTCCTGGTGGCCTGGGTAGTAGCACAGCTGGGCTTCAACGCGGCACTCTCCGCCCTGGTGGCCACGCTCCCCGATCAAGCCGCCCCGTCGGAGCGCGGCCGCCTTTCAGGCCTCATCGGCATGACGCTTCCCATCGGCCTGGTTGCCGCAGCCTTCTTCGCGCAGATGTTCGACAACGCCATGCAGATGGCTGTTGTCCCCGGGATCGTTGGGACGGCAGTAGCTGTCGCCTTCGCATTTACGTTCAAGGACCGCGTCCTCACGGAGAAGCCGGCACCGCTGAACGCCAAGGAGATCATCGGCTCGTTCTATTTCAACCCCCGGGTGTTCCCCGGCCTGGGCTGGGCATGGTTGACCAAGTTCATGGTCTACGTCGGGTACTGCGCAGGGCTGCTCTATTTGCCGTACTTCTTCACGGACCACCTCCAAGTCGCCGAAAGCCAGGTCACCAGCCTGGTCTTCCAGGCAACGCTGGTGAGCTCCGCAGGCACCGTGATCACCAGCCTCGCCGGCGGCTGGATCAGTGACCGCATTGGTAAGAGGAAGAGCATGGTGATCATCTCGGCGCTGATCATGATGGCGGGCCTGGTTGTCATTGCCACCAGCACCAATACCAGTCAGGTTCTGGTCGGCCAGGGCATCCTGGGGCTCGGCCTCGGCGTCTTCAGCGCGGTGGACGTAGCCCTCATCACGGACCTCCTGCCTGGCAACCAGTCCGAGAATGCCAAGACCTTTGGTGTCTTCAATATCGCCCAGGCCCTTCCGCAGTCCCTGGTGCCGGCCATCGCCTTCCCCGTGATCGCCGTGGGCGGGTACCCCGCATTGTTCCTCGGTGGTGCGGCAGTCGGCATCATCGGCGCCCTCCTCGTCACACGAATCAAAGGAGTCAAGTAAATGAATCCCACACTCGCAGCTGCAGCCACGGCACCGCCTGCCGGCTCCCCGGATGCCGAAGCACGCATCCGTGAGCTCGCCCAGAGCCTGTCCCTTGAGCAGCAGATCCAACTGCTGACCGGCGCGGACGTCTGGTCCACGCACGCCATCCCGGACATTGGCCTGAGCCGCGTGGTCATGTCGGATGGCCCTGCCGGTGTCCGCGGCGAAGACTTCGATGAGCGGCACGACTCCGTTTCCCTGCCGTCGTCGTCCGCCCTGTCCGCCACCTGGAGCGTCGAAACGGCGCGCCGGTACGGCCAGGTCCTTGGCCAGGAGGCCCGCCGCAAGGGCGTTCACGCCGTCCTGGGCCCCACCATCAACCTGCACCGTTCCCCGCTGGGCGGCCGTCACTTCGAGTGCATGAGCGAGGACCCGAGGCTCACCGCAACCATGGCTGCGGGGTATGTTGCCGGCGTCCAGTCCATGGGCGTTGGCGCCACTCCCAAGCACTACCTGGCCAATGAGGCCGAGAGCGAGCGCTTCACGGCTGATTCCGTGGTGGACGAGCGGCCCTTGCGCGAGCTCTACCTGGCAGCCTTCGAGGACGCCATCACCGAAGCCCGTGCCTGGTTGGTGATGAGCTCGTACAACTCCATCAACGGCACCACAGCCAGCGAGAACAAGCTCCTGGAAACGCCGTTGTCCACCGAATGGGGCTTCGACGGCGTCGTCGTCTCCGACTGGACCGGCGTGCGGTCAGTCGACGCCGCCAATGCGCACCAGGATTTGGAAATGCCCGGTCCGGCAGGCCATTGGGGCCCCAAGCTGCTCGCTGCCGTGCAAGACGGGCGCGTCAGCCGGGACGCCATCCTGGAAAAGGTCACCCGCATCCTGCGGCTCGCTGCCAGAGTGGGATCACTGGAAGGTTTCGAACCCGCAGTTACCCAGCTCCCCACCGAACTGAACGGGGCCGCCGTCGCGCGTGAAGTGGCAGTCCGCGGTGCCGTACTGGTCCGCAACAAGGGCCTCCTCCCCCTTGATGCCAAGGCGCTCACGAGCGTGGCCGTGATCGGCCATAACGCCGACGAAGCCCGCACGCAGGGCGGTGGAAGTGCCACCGTCATGCCCAAGTACACCGTCTCGCCTTTGGAAGGCCTGCGGAAGGCGCTGCCCGACGACGTCAAGGTCACTTACGCGCGCGGCGCCAAGGTGGCCGAGGGCATCCAGGCGTTCCCTCGCGAGTCCCTTCACAATCCTGTTTCCGGGGAGCCTGGGCTACGCGTGACCTTCCTGGCGGAAGATGGCACCGAAATCTCCGGCGAAGACCGCTTGGCCTCGCACCTGATCTGGTTCGGCATCGGAATTCCCGACGGCGCCGCCTCCATCCGCATGGAGGCGGACTGGACTGCCGAAACAGCGGGCGTCCACCACTTGGGCGTCGGCACCGTGGGCCGGATCCGCTTTGTCCTGGACGGCACGGAAGTGTTCAACAGCGAACTTGAGGACGATACCGAAGTCCTCGGCGCGGCACTCTTCGATCCCCCCAAAACCGTCCACGCCCTCGAAACCTCGGTGGGCCAGACTGTTCGGATCGAGGCCGAGTACCAGTTGCCCAAGGAACAGGTCATCCCGTTCACGGCGATCCTGCTGGGCGAGGAGACGGTGGTTGCGGATCCGGGGGCCGAGATGGACGCCGCCGTGGACGCTGCCCGGAACTCCGACGTCGCTGTGATCGTAGTGGGCACCAACGCGGCGATTGAGTCCGAAGGCTTTGACCGCAGTGATCTTGACCTTCCCGGCTTCCAGAACCAGCTGGTGGAAGCTGTGGCCGCGGTCAGCCCGCGCACGGTGGTTGTGGTGAACTCCGGGTCGCCGGTCCTCATGCCATGGCTCGACAAGGTGGACGCAGTGTTGCTCGGGTGGTTCGGAGGCCAGGAATTCGGCAGCGCAATCGCCGACATCCTGCTGGGCATCGAAGAGCCCGGCGGCCGCCTTCCCACCACTTGGCCGGCAGCGCTGGCGGATGTTCCGGTGCTCAGCACCACGCCCGTCGACGGCAAAGTGGTGTATGCCGAGGGAATCCATCTCGGCTACCGTGCGTGGCTCAAGCAGGAAGCCGAAGGTGGCGCCGCTCCGGCTCTTCCCTTCGGTTATGGCCTTGGCTATACGACGTTCGAGCTCGGCACAGCCCACGCACCGCAGGTGGTTACCGCGGGGAACGACGTTGTGGTTCACGTGCCCATCAAGAACACCGGCACGCGGACAGGCCGCGAGGTTGTGCAGGTCTATCTGGACCGCCCGCTCTCCACGGTTGAACGCCCGGTCCGCTGGCTTGCCGGCTACGCTGGAACGCACCTTGCCCCGGCCGGTACGGACAGCGTGGAAATCCGCGTCCCCGCCAAAGCATTTGCACATTACGACGGCGGCTGGCAGTTTGAGCGGGGCACCTTCCGCCTGCTGGTAGGCCGCCACGCAGCCGACGAATTCCAAACCCTGGACATCGAACTCCGGTAATACAGGGCGAAAACACCGTGTGTGGCGGCTTTTTCGGGCCGCCACCCACGTGGTTTTCGCCACAAGCGGTAGAACTGGGGTATGGTATGGAATTTTCGTGGCATGCTGTACGTTGCATACCCGGTAACCCCCTAACACGAAGAGGCATTAAAAAGTGGCAGCCGATTACGACGAACTCCGTACCGATGTAAAAGAGAACCAGGAGCAGTCCCTCCAGGCTCTCCAGTCCGCCAGCGCTCCCACGGCCAAGAGTGTCGTGCTTGAACTGGACGAAACCGATGGCCTTGACGCCAACGGCCCCGGCGGCGAAATCGTCGCTGAAGAACTTGTTATCCAGGTCATTCCGCAGGCAAACGACGAGTTCACTTGTCACTCCTGCTTCCTGGTCCGTCACCGCTCGCAGATCGCACGCGAAAAAGATGGCGTCGCCTACTGCACCGACTGCGAAGGCTAGGACGACACACCACCCCGGCGGACTTACATCGTCAGGGAGTGCCGCCGTCGGGATTAAATTGCGGAAGGACCGGAGCAAACGCTCCGGTCCTTCCGCAGTTAATGGCCTAAGGCGCCAGTCCCGTGCCGCCCACTGTCCTCTTGCGGCGGTGATTGCTCATCCGCAGCTGGAGGATCCGCGCGCCGCCTGCGAGGGCAACCAGCACGCCCCCGCCCACAGCCGCTATGAACAACGTGGTGCCGAGCGCCAGCGTCCCTTCCAGCCCAAAGAACCGGACGGTGATCATGTCCTGGTTTTGGACGAAGAACACGATCAGCATCACCAGGACCACCAAGCCGACAGCCACCGCCACCCACAAGGCGGCGGTGCGGGTGGGCCGGGCATGACCTGGCGCCGGCGGCGGAAGCACTCGGTCCTGGGAACTGCCCCGGTCCGGGCGCGCGGAACTGCCCGGAACCCCTGCTGCATCTTCTTGGAAACTCATTGACGTCCCCCTTTGCATCAGCACCTACCGTGCACTTCACATAATAAGCATGCTGACTAGTTGCTCAACAGTGGCACGGCCACCAAAGCAGGGTCAAGGTGGCGCACCAGTCATCACTTAAGGAAGGACCGGAGTTCGCGGTCCGGTCCTTCGGCATTTCACGTCCCGTTACAGGGAGTAGTCAGTGGTGGTCGGGCCAGGATCGTCGTTCCGGACGGCATAATGATGACCCTCGGAGTCAGTCTCTACATCGAAATGCTTCAGGTCTTCCTCTGAAGCGGACTCGAAATCATCATGCTTATGCACCACGGGGCTGTCCGTGTCGCCGTGGGTTGCCGGTCCAAAAACGGACTGCAGCCGCTCGGTCACGTGGACGAAGCCTTCCATTCTGCGTCCCATGTTTTCCACCTCCCTTCTTACCGGAGAGCGAAAAAGCGGCAGGGCTGGTGCGTGCCGTTCAGTGAGGTAATTTTACGCCCGGAAAAGGAAAAAGGCGCGGCCCTGAGCTAAGCAAAGTCAACGCCGAGTTGGCATCTCATGACAATGTTCCGCCGAAGAATGGGCATTAACTGTCATCTCGCGGGGATCCTAGAACGCCTGCCCGGCTGCCAGGACCATGCCTTCTGGAACGTCGACGCCGGCCGGCCGGGTCAGTGCAGTCAACACCGAACTGACAGTTGATGGCAATACTCCCAGGAAACATGGGCATTAACTGTCAACTCGGCGGAAGGTGGGGAGCGTTTACCGCAGGGACTTGTCGTCGGGATTGCGGGGCACCACGTAGGTGCTGCCGTCCGGGCGACGGAGGGTCTCCCACTGCTGCGCTTCGGCTTGGCGCTGGACCAGCAGCTTCCGGTTGGCCTCGGTCATCTCGTGATCAAGGGAGCTGCTGTGGGCCGGACCAAAGATGACCCTGAACTTGCCAGTGGCGCGCATGAACTTCCGCGTAAGGGATTCCTTTGCCACGCAGATCGACTCCTTTTTAGACGGTTCAACATCTCCATAGTACGCTAATTGTTAGTACACTAACTAATTGCCGCAGCGAGCACAGGAGGCAGCCATGACCAGCGTCAGCGAGACCACCCAGGACACCGATGACCTCCTGCTGGAGCGCCAGCTGTGCTTCGCCCTCACCGTCGCCTCGCGGAGCGTGGTAGGTGTCTACAAACCCGTACTGGAGCGGCTCGGCCTCACCCATCCCCAGTATTTGGTAATGCTGGCTCTCTGGGAGCGCAGCCCCAGAACCCTCAAGGACATCAGCGACAGCCTTCTGCATGAACCGGCCACACTGTCGCCGCTCCTGAAGCGCCTGGAAGAGGCTGAGCTCATCACCCGCGAGCGCGTTACCGGCAATGAGCGCGCATTGGCCATCAGGTTGACGGACAAGGGCGCCGCGCTCCGCGAGCAGGCCACAGCCGTTCCGGGCGAGATCCGCGAGCGCCTGCAGCTAAGCCGCGAGGAGGTCGCTGAGCTTCACCAAGCCATGACTGGCCTCATCGCGGCAACCCAGCGAAGCGGCGCCCACCCGAGCGATGCCCCCTCCATGGAAAACGGCGCCAGCCGTTAGCCAATCGGAAGCACAACTCCCTAGCCAAGCGCACGGCCTCAGTGGTCTTCTTGAAACGAGCACCGAAAGTGCCACGTAAAATGGACGCAACCTAGGAGATTCCATGCGCATGCGATTTGTTGGCCCCCTGCTGGCAGTACTGGCCGTCACCGGCCTCGCCGCATGCTCAGGCACCCCCACTCAAGGGTCCACGGGAAGCGCAACCCAAGCGCCGTCGTCGTCGGCTGCTTCAAGCAGCCCCACAGCCCCCGGCAGCGCCTCCCCCAGCAGCCAGCCAGCCACCCCCGGCCAGGGCAACGCCGAGCTCTCCATTACGCTCCTCGAGGCTCCGGATGCCCCGCTCAAGGCCTTCACGCTCGTGTGCGCAGCGGGCACGCCGGCGGCCGAAAGCGAGCACCCATCAGCCGCGGAAGCGTGCACTGCCATCAAGGACAACCCGGCCATCCTCAACCCGGCCCCCACCAAGACCGACCAGGCCTGCACCATGCAGTACGGCGGTCCCGCGACGGCCAAGGTGACCGGCTCCGTGGACGGCAAGGAAGTCACCGCAGCCTTCAGCCGCACGGACGGCTGCCAGATAGCGCTCTGGGATGCGGCGAAGAGCATCCTCGGATCAGATGGCGGCCTCTAGGCAGCAGCACCTCCCCCAGGAGCAATGGCTCGGGCTGGAGGCAGCCCATCATGCTCGGGTCGCGCGCTACGCAGATCCCTACCTGGCCCGGCGCTCGGCCGGCAAGAAACACCCCGTGGAGGATTTCCTCTTCACCTACTACACCCAGAAGCCAGGCCAACTGCTGCGCTGGCACCCGGGCGACGGCGTGGTCCTCAGCGGCGTTCACGCCCTTGAGCGCGCCAACTGGAAGTTCTACCGGATGCTCGACGACGGCGAACTCACCTCTCTGGGATTGTCCCCCGGTACACCGGCGGTCACCTTCGACCGGGCCGGCTTCCTGGCCGACCGCGCCGAAGCGGTTCGCTTTGCGGGCATCATCCTTGCGGGGACAGCGAAGCGTCCAGCCCAATTCGGCTGCTTCGGACTGCACGAGTGGGCCATGGTGTACCGGCAGGAGAAGTTCGAGCTGCGCCACGAATACCTGAAGCTGCGGCTGGGAGGCGAAGGCACGGACACGGTGGTGGAAGAGAACCGCATCCGCTGCTCCCACTTTGACGCTTTCCGCTTCTACACTCCGGACGCTTTGCCGCTCAATGAGCTCACGCCCACCCGCGAGAACCAACGGACCATGGAACAACCGGGCTGCCTGCACGCCAACATGGACCTCTACAAGTGGGCCTACAAGCTGACGCCGGCCCTGCCGAGTGAACTGGTGATGGACTGCTTCGAGTTGTCGTGGCGGATCCGGGCCATGGACATGCAGGCCTCTCCGTACGATCTTGAAGAATGGGGCTACCCGCCCATCAGGATTGAGACACCACAGGGCAAGGCCGAGTACGTTGAGTACCAGCGGGCTTTCGCGGCCGAATCACAGGAGCTGCGGGCCCGCGTGCTCCAGGCAGTAGAACCGCTCTTGGACGAGCTGAGCGGTTTCATGGTCGGAGCACCCGCCGCCACCAGCGAAAGGTAACCATGGTTTCCGAAAAGAACAGCGAGCCAGCCAGCAGCGAGTACGACGTCGACCTCACGGTCACGCTGACAGAGGCACCTGGCGCTGAGAGTCGGGAGTTCCACCTACGGTCCGCTGCCGGCCTCCTCTCGCCCGACCCGGATTCGATGCACTCAAACTTGCCGGACGCGCTTGCGGCGCTTGCCGCCGTCGAACAGTTCGGGGAGGAAATCTTCTTTCCCGAGCCACGGCCGGACCGGATCTGCACGCAGCAGTATGGCGGTCCGCAGGTTGCGGTGGTCAAGGGCTGGTTCCGTGGACGCAAAGTCCACAGCCATTTCAGCCGGACGGACGGGTGCGAGATCGCACGGTGGAAGACCTTGGCTGCGCTGCTGGGCAATACCGGAGGCTCCACGGGCGCCGTCTAGGACACACCTTCCGGCTCGCGACACGCAAATGGGCTGGGGACGCCCGGATTCGGGAGTCCTCAGCCCATTTGCGTGTCTTGCAGGGGTTTAGCCGGCGTTATTGCTCTGTGTCGGCTCATCGCCGCGGATCTTGCCCCGCGGCTTCTTGTCCTTCTTGTCCTTCTTGGGGTCTTCCTCATCCGGAACCACAACAGCTCCGCCGGGGTTGACCATGACCGTGACGAAGCTCGGCTCGCTGGTACCTGCGAAGGTGAGTCGGCCAATGTAGGAGCCTGGTTCCAGGTTCTTCCAGTTCAGCGAAATCTGGCCCGTCTTGCCGTTGGCGAGTCGGATCGGATTCGGCGTCACGGTGGCGTTGCCCTGGTTGGCTCCCAGGACCGCAGCATCAACAGTGGCCTTGGTGGGCTGGTTGTTGGGGCTCGCATAGAGGTTGGCGAACACGTAGTAGTCGCCCGGTGCTGGGTTGGGCACGGACAGGGTTTCGCTGGCCGAGGCCGTTGCGGCCGGCAATTGCTGGCCGGACGGCGTCAGGACCAGCATGTCGAAGTCCGCGGCCTCGTTGGAGGAGATGACCGAGAACTTGGCCAGGGCACTGCCCTCACCAACGGTCACCTTCTTCACGTAGTTGGACGCATTGGTTTCGCCGGCAAACGGGCCCGGAACCAACTCAACTGCGGAGGAGTCCGCCTTGGACAGGCCATCAATGGTCACGCCCACCGGCAGGTTGGTACCGGAGGTGATGTTGATGGTGCCGGAACCGTTGGGGCCCGTTCCCGTGAACGCCAGTGCCTTGTCCGCGATGACGGACTGTGGCCGCACTGCGATGGGCGAGGTGACGGTCTTGTTGGCACCCTGCCAGCTCAGCGAACCCATGGCGAACTTGCCCAGTTCGGCGTTCTTGTTTTCGAACTGCACCTTGAAGGTCTTCTTTTCGCCGGGTGCGCCGAAGGTCAGCACGGACGGCGTGACCTTGACGTTGACTCCGGGAACGTTGGCCGTTGCACGGTAAGTGCCCGCCGTCAGCGCCGTCAAAGTACGCGTGACCTCGATCTTGCCTGCGAGGTTTCCGAGTGCGAAGGACGGCACGTTCATGTCGCGGGGCTGTGTGGTGCCCAGCCCCTCGATACCCAGGTCCATGCCCGTACCCTGGACAAACTTGAGGTAGTCCTCGGTAGTGGCGTCGTAGACCAGGCCCGGGCTGAGGACCTTCGCGGGGTCAACCTGCCCCGCGCCGGTGGCGAAGACGTCCTTGTTGACGGCGCCGTTGGCCAACTTGACCGGACCAGCGGTGGTCATCATGGCGGACTTCACGGTGGCCGGGGACCACTGTGGGTTCTTGCCCAGGATCAGTGCGCCGAAGCCGGCAACGTGCGGTGACGCCATCGAGGTCCCGGAGAGGAAGCCGAAGTCGTCGCCACCGGTACCGATCGGTGAAACACCCGCGAGGATGGCAACGCCGGGAGCGGATACGTCGGGCTTGAGCAGGTCCGAATCAGTGGCAAGCAGCGGTCCGCGGGAGGAGAATCCAGCGATCTGCGGCTGCGCTTCGGCAGGCAGGCCCGTGGTGTCGCGGTTCAACAGGGACACGGTGATGGCCGGGTTGGCAGTGACCTTGTCCTTGATGGTCTGCGTTGCAGGCGGGTTGACGTGGACAGTGGGGATTACGTGCTTGTCGGTGTCCAGGGACGAATCCGTCAGGTTCACCAGGATCATCCCGACGCCGCCGCCACGCAGGACCTCGGCGCTCTTGGCGGTGCGGTCAACCACTCCGCGGTCACAGACAACAACCTTGCCGGCCACCTTGGCCGGGTCCAAGGACCCGGGAGCGCACAGGGCCGCGTTGCCTTGGCCGCTGGCGGCGTTGGTGGACAGCACGACGCCGGCCCCACTCACCTCGCGGTTCATGATGCTCGCTCCGCGGAACTTGCTGCCATCGGAGAACTCAACAGTGCCCTGGAGTTCCTGCGAGAAGGACGTAGCCGCAACCGTGGTCAGCCAGGGGGCTCCGTGGTTCACGGTGCTGGCGGTGGGCCCGGAGTTACCGGCCGAGGTTGCCACGAAGATGCCAGCGGACGCTGCGGACAGGAATGCCAGCGAGACGGGGTCCGTGGTGGTGGTGGTGGAACCGGAGATGGAGTAGTTCAACACGTCCACGCCGTCCAGGATGGCCTGCTCGATCGCGTCAACGGAGGCGGAGCCATAGCAACCACCCGTGGCGGGGTCGGTGTCTTCCCAGCAGACTTTGTAGACAGAGAGCTTGGCGGCGGGTGCGATGCCGCTGGTGGTTCCAAAGCTGCGACCGTCAACCACGGCATCGACGTTGGCGTTGCCTGCCGCAGTGCTGGCTGTGTGGGTGCCGTGGCTGTCCACGTCCACGGGAGAGATGACTTCTTCAGGGGCGCGGTTTTCCGGCGGAACGGTCTCCAGGAAAGCGTCAGCGAAGTAGTGGGTGCTCAGGACCTTGGAGTTGCAGGCGCTGCCATCGTAGTCGGCACCGGTATCCGTGCCGGGCTGGCATTCACCTATGAAGGTATCGCCGTCAGCCTTGAGCATGGCGATCTTGCCGTCGGCGGTGCGGTAGGGAACGCCCACTTGGGGGTTGCCGACCAGCGGACCAACCGGTTCACCGGCAAAGAACGGGTTTGAGGGGGTATAGCCGGTGTCGATAACACCCACGACCGTGCCCTTGCCGGCGTTTTCCTGGCCACCGTATTGGGTGGCCCAGGTGCCGTTCGGGCCGCTGAGCTTCAGGAAATCGGTGGTGGAGTAATCCGGTGCGTACTGCGTGTCCGGTGCCACCATGAGGACCTTGGGGTCCTTGGCCAGGTTGATGGCCTGGTCCGCCGTCAGGTTGGCGCTGAAGCCATTGACGGCGGTGGTGAAGTCACGCTCGATGGTGATGTTTTCCTGTTTCGCGACTTCCTGCTGCTTCTGCTGCAGGTGCGATTGGTACTCCTTCACCTCGGCGCTGTCGGCGTCGAGCTTTTTGCCCTCCTCCGGCTTGGTCGGCGCAAGACCCGCCGTGCCGCCGTCGTAAGTAGCCGCAGGCTTCTCGGCAAGGACCACCATGTAGCGGCCGTCCTTATACGCGCTGGGGTCAAGGTTCTTCTTGGCCACACCTGCAACATTCCCGGGCGTCTCCGGGCCGGGAGCGGCCTGGGCCGGCATCGCCATCGACGAGAGCAGCAACGGCAGTCCGACGGCGAGCGCCGCGGCCTTCCGAAGTCCCCCGCTTCTGACGAAGCTCTTTCCTTGTGATTTCACGAGTGGTTGCACCTTTCACTGAGGGAGGCCCGGGCTCCATCGCCAAGGCCTGTCAACTGGAGTTGGTTGGATTAGTGACAGTTCTTGTCAAAAATGCGCAACCAGCCGAGTCACAGAGTACCTAGTGAGAGCCGAATATGACATACAGCACATTTCAGGAATTTTGTCTTGTCACAGGACGGGTGATTCGTCATGGAAGGACAAACAACGGACCGCAGGAATGTCCCGCGGTCCGTCGCCCGTCCACGCTGCGAAGCGTTACCCCTTGGGCGTCACCTGAAGCCGGTCAAAGGAGACCTGGACGCCATCCTTGTCCAGGACCACCACATCGTCCCGCCCGTTCTTGACGTCCGAGGGAAGGATGAATTCCACCGTGTTGTCCGTGGTGGGGAAGATCCAGCCCAAGCGGTAGCTCGTCTTGTTCAGGTACACGTAGTACCAGTTCCCATAGTCGAGGCCCTTCAGCACCACCTTCTGCCCCGTGCGGTACTTGTCCGCAGTTCCCAGATCAGTGGGTGGAGTGCCCAGTTCCTGGACGGTCAGCGCGGGCTCGGCAACCGGTTGGGTCGGCTGCACGGCCAGTACCAGCGGATCACCTTCAGCAGCTGCGGCAACTTCACGGGATCCGTTGTGCGCTTTGGCCTCGAAGGAAACTGCACCGAGGGTTCCGGCAGCAACGTCCGCTGCCGTGAGCACATGCTCGCGCGTGGCAGTCACAGTGGATCCTGCCGCAAGCATGGCTTCCGAGATTCCCGCGTCCGGCGCCTCCAATCCGGTCACTGCGACGTTCCCGGCATTGCCCACGGTGTACGTGTAAGTCACGGGATCTCCGACGCTGGCGAACCGGTCCCCGTCGGCGTCGCTCCACTCGGCAGACACGGTTCCGTCAAGCCTGGGCTCCCGAACCTTGAGGTCCACTTCGCCGCCGTTCACGGCGATGGTCTTAGTGGTTTGGCCGGCAGAGCTGATCTCCCACGTGCTCGCCGGCACAAAGAAGCCCTGCTCGGCTTCTTGAGCGGTCACGGTGTGGCGCGGAGTGGTGCACTGGTAGCTCTGACCGGCAGGGAGCACGCCGTAGCGGCAGTTGCCCGGGCCATCCGGAAGGAAGGGGCTGAAGTTGCCGGCCGTAGGCACTACTTTCTCCACCAGCGGGCTCGTGTTCTTCACCGTGAAGGTGTACGGGACCAGGTCCCCGGCCGCGTACGGCTGGGTGGCAAGGTCACGCCCGACGTCGGCACGCGCCCCGCTGATGTCGGCCGTCAGCAGACCGTCGCGCAACGCGACCGCAGCGCCGGTGAACGGCACCGTTTTGGTGAGCGACGGCGTCGTGCTGGCTGTGACGCTGAAGCTCGCCTCCGGCACGAAGTAGCCGCGCTGGACGTCGGCAGCCGTGATCACATGCTTGGCGGTGGTGCAGTTGTAGCTGGCGCCTGCGGCCAGGTTGTTGAACCGGCAGTTGGGGGCCGACGGCGGCAGGAAGCCGGAGTCGAACGTTCCGGAAACCGGTACGGAGTTGGCGGTGACGTTGGCGGTGCTCTTGACGTTGAGCGAGTAGCTGAGGACCTCACCCACCTGGTACGGACTGGCCACGACGTCGCGGCTCGGCGCCGTTCCCGTGATGGTCAGGCCCACCTGCGGAGCCACCGGCACGGTGGCAGTGAAGGTGAACTGCGAAACCCGGCCGTTCGCCGTCGTGAAGGCGGCATTAAGGTTCCGCGGACCGCTGGCGTTGGCCGGTGCCGTCAGCGCTACGTTGACGCTCACCGAAGCACCGGGCGCGACGTCCGGAACCGGCACCGTGGTGGCTGCCCAGCCGGTGGGCGTGTAGATCGTTGCGGTAGCCCCGGAGAGTGTGGTGGCTTCCTGGTTGGTCACGGTCACGGGAACTTGCTGGGTAGCTCCCGGCGCGGTGGTGACAGCCGGGACGGAGAGTGGGGCGCAGGCGTAGTTCAGCCAGGCGTCGTCGAACTTCGCGAACGGCATGTTGTCTGTGTAGTTGCCCTCATAGAGCACACCGAACTTACCGTCCTCCAGTCGGGTCACCGTGGAATACGCGGAGAAACCCGCACGGATGGTGCGGACGCCCGGCCAAGTGGCGCCGTCGTCGCAGGAGATGCGAGCGGAGACGTTTTCGCGGCCGGTTTTGGAGTTGGCGTTGGTGAAAATGAGTTTCTTGGCGTCGGCTGAGCCCTGCGCTGCATGAGGGAACATGCGCGCGATGGCACCGTTGTTGGCGGGATCCGGAAGTTCCGTGTCCTGCGTG
The DNA here is from genome assembly GCF_051106045.1 of Paenarthrobacter sp. FR1. Classification (NCBI taxonomy): domain Bacteria; kingdom Bacillati; phylum Actinomycetota; class Actinomycetes; order Micrococcales; family Micrococcaceae; genus Paenarthrobacter; species Paenarthrobacter sp. FR1. Next base: position 186,383 of record NZ_JBPFSF010000007.1, read on the forward strand.
ACGGGACCATAGGTGGCGCCGCCGTCAGTGGAAATGGCCACCTTGCGGTAGCCCTGGTTGGCGTTGTCCCGGGAGTTCAGGAGCACGCGTCCGTCGGAGAGTTCCACTGTCTTGTTCTCGTCCATCCGGTCACCGACGTTGGCACCCTTGTGCCACGTGGCGCCGTGGTCATCGGAGTACACGCTGTAGGCCTGGATCTTGTTGGTGCCGTCGGCCTGGCGCACATCGCCGGCGTACTGCTGGATGAGCCGGCCCTTGTACTGGCCGTACTTGAGCTGGATGCCTTCGCCGGAGGAGGCGAAGTTGGAGCGGACATCACCGGCCGCCGGGCTGGTCTTGCTGGTCCCGGGCTTGGTCACGTTGGTGATGAGCCGGGGCTGGCTCCAGGTGACCCCGCCATCGGAGGACTCGATGACAGCTGAGGAGATCACCGCCCTGTCGGCGTCGTCGTTGCCGAACTGGCTGCCGCCGAAGCCTTGGTCCTTGGAGTAGACGAAGAAGGCGAAGACCTTTCCGGCTTCAGCATCGTAAATGTAGGAGGGGTCGCTGTAGCCGTACTTGGGTCCGCTGGCATCGCCCACATGCCCGGCGGCGATCACCGTGACTGGCCCCCATGTCTGGCCTCCATCGGTGCTGCGTCGCTGGACGATCGAGTTCGGGTTGGGAGCATCGGCGGCTGATCCCGGACGCCCATCCCATGCTGCGAGCACCACATTGTTGCCCAAGTACGTCAGGGCTGGGATCCGGTAGAAGAAGTTGGCAGCCGTGCGGTCGGCACCGATGTTGGCCTCGGTGAAGGTACCCGGCGCCGCCGTGGGGTTGTTGGGCGGGATAGGGGCGGCGGTGGCTGGAAGACCCAGCCCGGCAAGGAGGCCCAAGCTCAGTGTGCCGGCAGCTGCGAGGCGGGCGAGCGATGGTGCAGGGGGTATGGATTTCAAATCCAGTGTCCTTTCGAATCGGCTCCGAGCTGGCAGATCACACCCATGTATTGCTTCAGGGATTGCAGTGATATGCCACCTCGGGATGGACGTTCGTGCTACGTGCCACGTCGAACGTCCTACAACCATAAGCGTGTTCGCCGTCACATTGCTAGGGATGAAGCTGGAGAAGATCTCCGGCGGAACGAAGCTGTAGCCTCGAGAGCAAACCGTCACTGCTCATGAACCTTGGAGTTGCCGTGAAAATCCTCGTCCCGGACACCATCGAACTGGACCTTTCCGATCTCGCCGCGTCAGGCGACGACGTGGTGGTCTACGCAGTGGACAAGCCCATCCCCAGCGAGCACCGCGACGCGGAGGTCCTGGTGGTGTGGCGGAACTCCTCAGAGAACCTGGCGGACGCCGCCGGGGAGTTGCCAAAGCTGAGGCTGGTTCAGACCCTCGCCGCCGGCCCCGACTCCGTACTCGCCGCCGGCTTTGCGGACGCCGTGGCCATCACCTCCGGCCGCTCACTCCATGACGGCCCGGTAGCTGAACATGCACTGGCGCTGGTGCTGGCAGCGATTCGCCGACTCGACATCCTGCTGGAATCCCAGAAAGCCGGCACGTGGAACCAGCCATACAACGCTGCCCAGTCCAACCCGGCGACCGAACAGCTTTACACGCTCGACGGCGCCAACGTCACCATTTGGGGCTTCGGTTCCATCGCGGGGCGGCTCGCTCCCCTCCTGGCCGCCTTGGGCGCGAAAGTCACCGGCGTGGCCAACTCCAAGGGTGAGCGCTACGGTTTCCCAGTCCACTCAACAACGGAGTTGCCCGACGTTTTGCGTACCACCGATGTCCTGATTTCAATCCTGCCCGCCACCCCCGAAACCACCGACGCCCTGAATGAGGAGGTCCTCGGCGCCCTGCCAAAGACCGCCGTCTTCGTCAACGTAGGCCGCGGCGCCACCGTTGACGAGGACGCACTCCTGGCCGCGCTGGGCGAGGGCCGCCTTCGCGCCGCCGCGCTGGACGTCACCAAGGTTGAACCGCTTCCCGCCGACTCAAAACTGTGGGACGCGCCCAACCTGATCATCACGCCCCACGTGGCAGGCAACCGCCCCAAAGGCTCCGCGAAACTGGTCCAGGCGAACATCAGCGCGCTCAAAGACGGCGCACCACTCACCAACCAGGTTGCGGGCTAGGCGATCCCGATTTCCCATGAAATTCCTTGCGCGTAAATAGTAAGCATGCTTATGTTAGTTGGGTCCGGGGTGGCCAGCAGAGGGTTTCCATCCCACGCATAGCATGAGACAACGTGAGGAAACGCATGTACCTGCACACCCAACTTCTCATCAATGAAATCGCTGCTGACGAGCCAGATCCCGCAGCCGCCAACGCCCTCCAGGAAGGACTGGGCGGACAGTTCGGCGAGATGCGCACCATGATGCAGTACCTCTTCCAAAGCATGAACTTCCGGGGAGACGCTGCCTCGAAGCCCTACAAGGACCTCCTTCAGGGCATCGGTACAGAAGAGATCAGCCACGTGGAGCTCATCGGAACCACCATTTCCCAACTCCTCGATGGTTCTCCCCGCTACCAAGGCAAGAAGTCCGATCCTGTGGACCAGCCGGGCGCGGGGGGAGCCGCTCCCCTGAAGATCGCCCTGGACACCAGCAACATCCACCACTATCTGGTGGGCGCCCAAGGTGCGTTGCCCGTGGACGCCGCCGGGAATCCCTGGAGTGGCTCTTACGTCTACAACAGTGGCAACCTGGTGCTGGACCTGCTGTACAACCTGATGTTGGAATCCACGGGCCGGCTCCAGAAGTGCCGGATCTACGAGATGACGGACAACAAGACGGCGCGCTCCACCATCGCGTACCTGATCGTTCGCGACCAAGCCCACGAGAATGCCTACGCCAAGGCATTGGAGAGCCTGGGCGTGAACTGGGGCAAGCTCCTTCCCATCCCAAAGACCAACGCTGAGCAATTCCCCGAAGTGAAGAAGCTCCTTGACCTGGGTCTCCAGAGCATTCAGTACACCTTCAGCGCTGACAACCTCAGCGAAGCAGGCAGGCTCTACCGCGGAGCATCACCGTCCAACGACGGCACGGAGCTCAGCACCCAGCAGATGCCTGACGGATTCCCCATGACCATCTCGCCGGAACGCAAGGAAGAGTTTGCCCCGGGATTGGATCCTGAACTCATGGCCTTGATCCAGGCCACGGCGGAACAGGAAATGAAGGAAGCCGACAGCCCCAAGGAAGCCACGTCGGCTGCGGCCAAGCCTGCGGCCGCCAAGAAGAAGTAGTCCACACGACAAAGCGGGCCTGTCCTCGAAAGAGGTCAGGCCCGCTTTTCGCGGAATTGTCAGGCGTGCTCGTACGTCAGGCAGTCAGCGGCCTCGCGTCCGGGGCCAACCCTGACGTCGTGTGCCTCGCACATGAGGTTGTTGTTGTGGACGCACTCGGAGCGCTGGCAAGCGCCGACGTGGGCCAGGACCTTGGGCAGTCCACCCATGGCATTCGTGTCAATGAACGTTGCGCAGGAAGCATGATCCTGGCTGCCACCGATGGTGATGCCAAAAGCGGTGCATCCATCATGGTTGAATCCGCAGCTTCCAACGCTACAGGCGGATACTTCGGCAATGTGTTCGGTCATTGTTCCTCCTGGTTGAGTCCTGAATGGTACTGGGGCTGAACCCCGCGTGTACTACCCAAGCTACGCCGAAATCATGCCCTTTAACCGCTTTGAATAGCGCATTTGTATGTGCCCTAATCCGCGTCATTCCGCCGGAAAACGGCCATCGGGAGGTTAGGTCCTACTTACTCGGAGTGCGCAGGGCGTCGCTGATTTTCGCCCGCGTTTCCTTATCCAGGGGCGCGGTCACGCGATGCTCCCGGGCAGCCTTGTCCGCTTTGATCTTCTGGATGACCATCCGGCCCAAACCTGCAAAAACGGCTGCGGCCACAACGCCCAGCACCATCGATTTCGGTTTCTCAGCCATGCCGCAATCCTAGTGACGCCTGCCACCCGGCGAAAGTGCCGCCGTCGAGCGTTCATCTGACCCGATTTCCGCCGCCACGGCGGGGTGGCCTCGCGCAATCGGGCTGAATAGGGTATGCGCGCCGCTCCCGGTAGAATAGGTGTGCAAGCTCGCGGAGCGCCCCCATGCCGTTCAAACATTGCAGTTCACAACCGTGTTTAACCCTGTGTTCATAACGCTGTTTGAATGCGGCTGAACGGCGTGAGACGGCACCTCCGCGGCAGCCTTATTTAAGGTTCACCCAACTCACGCACAGGAGTTACCGGATGCCCCGGATCGTCGTTGACGTCATGCCCAAGCCCGAGATTCTGGACCCCCAGGGGAAGGCCATCGTGGGTGCACTGCCCCGCCTCGGCTTCAACAGCTTCAGCGCAGTCCGCCAGGGCAAGCGCTTTGAACTGACCGTCGACGGTGAGGTGACCGACGCTATCCTGGCCCAGGCCCGCGAAGCTGCCGAGACCCTCCTGTCCAACCCGGTGATCGAGGATGTTGTCAACGTCGAGGTCGTCGAGGCCTGATATGACTTCGATCCCCCTGATTGGCGAGGCAGTCGCCGTCGCCGCAGAACCCCGGTTGGCAGGCGCCAAGATTGGCGTCGTCACCTTCCCCGGCACCCTTGACGACCGCGACGCCGCCCGTGCAGTGCGTCTCGCGGGTGGCACGGCGGTGTCCCTCTGGCACGCTGACTCCGAACTGGGCGACGTTGACGCAGTCATCATCCCCGGCGGATTCTCCTACGGCGACTACCTCCGTGCAGGCGCCATCTCACGTTTCGCGCCGCTGATGTCCAAGATCATCGATGCAGCGAACTCGGACGCCAAGCTCCCGGTTCTGGGTATTTGCAACGGCTTCCAGATCCTCACCGAGTCGCACCTGCTGCCCGGTTCCATGATCAAGAACGACCACCTGAAGTTCATCTGCCGCGACCAGACGCTGCGCGTGGAAAACGCCAACACAGCCTGGACCGTGGACTACACCGATGGCCAGGAAATCATCGTGCCGTTGAAGAACCAGGACGGCCAGTACATCGCCGACGAGAAGACCCTGGACGCCCTTGAGGCTGAGGGCCGCGTGGTGTTCCGCTACGTGGGCTTCAACCCGAACGGCTCCCGCCGCGACATCGCCGGTATCTCCAACGCAGCCGGCAACGTGGTGGGCCTCATGCCGCACCCCGAGCACGCAGTGGAGGCCGGATTCGGCCCCGAGTCGCTGAACGGCGAACCCCGCGACACCGACGGCCTGGGCTTCTTCACCTCCGTACTGACCAAGATTGTGGGAGGCGACAAGTGACCACGGAAACCACCAAGAAGTTCAACATCGACACCGTTGAGCACGCTGCCAAGACCCCGGACACGGAACTCCCGTGGGCCGAGCTGGGCCTGAAGCAGAACGAATTCGACGAGATCGTCAAGGTCCTTGGCCGGCGCCCCACCGGTGCCGAGCTGGCCATGTACTCGGTCATGTGGAGCGAGCACTGCTCCTACAAGTCCTCCAAGAACCACCTCCGCCAGTTCGGCGAAAAGGTCACCGAGGAAATGAAGAAGGACATGCTGGTGGGCATCGGCGAGAACGCCGGCGTCACCAACCTGGGCGACGGCTGGGCCGTAACGTTCAAGATCGAGTCCCACAACTCGCCGTCGTTCGTTGAGCCGTACCAAGGTGCCGCTACCGGCATCGGCGGCATCGTCCGCGACATCATTTCCATGGGCGCCCGCCCGGTAGCCGTGATGGACCCGTTGCGCTTCGGCGCCATCGACCACCCGGACACCGCACGCGTCATGCACGGTGCCGTTGCCGGCATTGGCGGCTACGGCAACTGCCTTGGCCTGCCGAACATCGGTGGCGAAATGGTCTTCGACTCCGTCTACCAGGGCAACCCGCTGGTGAACGCGCTGGCCGTGGGCGTTATGCGCCACGAGGATATCCGCCTGGCCAACGCCTCCGGCAAGGGCAACAAGGTTGTCCTCTTCGGCGCCCGCACCGGTGGCGACGGCATTGGCGGCGCTTCCGTGCTCGCTTCGGAGTCCTTCGATGACACCAAGCCCTCCAAGCGTCCGGCCGTCCAGGTGGGCGACCCGTTCGCTGAGAAGGTCCTCATCGAGTGCTGCCTTGAGCTCTTCAAGGGCTCGCTGGTTGAAGGTATCCAGGACCTCGGCGCTGCAGGCATTTCCTGCGCCACGTCCGAGCTCGCCTCCAACGGCGACGGCGGCATGGAGGTCGAGCTGACCTCGGTCCTGCTGCGCGACCCCACGCTGACTCCGGGCGAGATCCTCATGTCCGAGTCGCAGGAACGCATGATGGCCGTGGTTACCCCGGAGAACATCGAGGCCTTCGAAGCCGTGATGGACAAGTGGGCCGTGGAGTACTCCTGGTTGGGTGAAGTCACCGACACAGGTCGCCTCATCATCACCTGGGAAGGCGAAGTAATCGTCGACGTCGATCCCCGCACGGTTGCGCACGACGGCCCGGTCTACGACCGTCCGTTCGCCCGCCCGGAGTGGCAGGATTCCGTCCAGGCAAACTCCTTCACCGGTTCCGTTGAGGACGCCGGCCGCCCGTCGGCTCCCACCGAGCTGGCTGCGGCTGTCACCGAACTGGTGGCATCGCCCAACATGTGCAGCAAGTCCTGGATCACCAAGCAGTACGACCGCTACGTTGGCGGCAACACCGCCATGGCTTTCCCGGATGACGCCGGCGTAGTCCGTGTTGACGAGGAAACGGGCCTGGGCGTTGCCCTGGCCACCGACGCCAACGGCCGCTACACCTACCTTGAGCCGTACCAGGGCGCACAGCTTGCACTGGCTGAGGCCTACCGCAATGTCGCTACCTCCGGCGCCGTTCCGATGGCCGTCAGCGACTGCCTGAACTTCGGTTCCCCCGAGGACCCGGATGTCATGTGGCAGCTCGCCGAGGCCATCCGTGGCCTCTCGGACGCCTGCATGGAACTTGGCATCCCGGTAACCGGCGGCAACGTCTCGCTGTACAACCAGACCGGCACCACGCCGATCCACCCCTCCCCCGTTGTGGCGGTCCTGGGCAAGCTTGACGACGTCGCCCGCCGTACGCCGTCGGGCTGGCGCGAGGACGGCCAGGCTATCTACCTGCTGGGAACCACCGCAGCAGAGCTGGACGGTTCGGAATGGTCCAACCTCCGCGGACACCTCGGTGGCCTGCCGCCGAAGGTTGACCTTGCAGCGGAGCGTGCCTTGGGTGAAATCCTGATCAACGCTTCCCGCGATGGCATGGTTGACGCCGCGCACGACCTCTCCGAAGGCGGCCTCGCGGCTGCTTTGGTGGAGTCTTCGCTGCGCTACGGCGTTGGCGCCCGCATCGCCCTTGAGGAACTCATGGAGCGCGACGGCGTGGACCTGTTCACGGCCCTCTTCTCCGAGTCCCAGGCCCGGGCCATCGTGTCCGTGCCGCGCTCCGAGGAAGTCCGCTTCAAGGACATGTGCACCGCCCGTGGCTTCGCCCACCTCCGGATCGGCGTCGTTGACGCTGCCGGTGGAAAGCTGGAGATCAACGGCGTGGATGAGCTCTCGCTGGACGCCCTGCGCGAAGCCCACGAAGCAACCTTGCCGAAGTACTTCGGCTAGAAACAGCTGACATCGCCAGGCCCCGGGACTCCCTGAGTGCCGGGGCCTTGCGCGTAGCCGCAGGGGTTTACGCCGGCCAAGTCTGCTGCCGGACCAACTGTGCAGTGAACTCCGCCTCGGGCAGCGGCCTGCCGAAGTAGTAACCCTGCCCGCTCGCGCACCCGATGCTCCGGAGGGCTTCTGCTTGTTCGGCGGTTTCGATACCTTCCCAAACACCCTCCAAACCACAGGAGCGGATGACTTGATGGATGGCGGCCAGGAAGCTGAGCTGGGACGGGTCTTTCCCCAGGTCCTTCACGAACTGCCGGTCCACTTTCACCCGGTCCACAGGCAACTTCCTGAGATAGCCCATGGACGAATAGCCGGCACCGAAGTCGTCGATCTCAAGTCCGACGCCCAACCTGTGCAGACTGGCAAGGGTGTAGCGATCCAGCTCGTTGTTATGGATGATGGCGCTCTCGGTCAGCTCCAGCACGAGCGATTCCGGAGGAAGGCTTTCCTCCGCCAGGGCCTCGCTGACGTCATCCACGAACTCCAGGCTTTGAAGGTCCGCGGCAGAGACGTTGATGCGGATGGAGAAGTCATGCTGTGAAGTGGCAGGGTTATCCCGCCAATGCCGCAACTGCCCCACGGCCGTGCGGAGCACCCACCGGCCCAGTTCCGCGATGAGCCCTGTGGCCTCGGCGACGGGAATGAACTGGTCCGGCATGATGAGGCCGTGATCGGGGTGGTTCCAACGGACCAAGGCCTCGCAGCCTTCGATCCTTCCTGTGGCCAGCTCGACGATCGGCTGGTAAAAGAGGACCAGCTGATCCGAACGGATGGCCTCTCGGAGCTCCCCCACGATCCGTCTCTGGAGCTGCCGGGCGTGCAGTGTGGCGGGATCGAAGACCTTGAGCTTGTTCCGGCCCTCGCTTTTGGACTCCTCCATGGCCAGGTCGGCCTCCTGAAGAAGGTCTTCGGCACTGTGATGCTGCTCTGCGACCCGCAATCCCATGCTGGCTCCGCAGCGGACGCTGTTGTTACCGAGGTCGATGTTCGGTTCCAGCGCGGCCAGGATGCGGTTCCCGACGGCGGCGGCCCGGGGTTGCGGGGTGGCGGGCAACAGCACCGCGAACTCGTCGCCGCCCAGGCGAGTGACGACGTCGTTATTCCGCACGGCCGAGCGGATGCGCATGGCGACCGTGACCAGAATCTGGTCGGCCGCGGCGTGACCAGCTGAATTCTTGAGCGCTTTGAACCCATCCAGGTTCACCAGGAGCAGCGCAGGAGGGGCAGCTCCCCGGGCCGCGGCGTCCTGCGCATCCATGAACGCATTGACCAAGGCCAGGCGGTTGCCGAGCCCGGTGAGGGTGTCCGTGACGGTATCGCGCCGCTGTTCGTAGCGTGCTTGGTGGAGTTCCTGCATCAGGGCCTGAATATGGCGTTCCAGTTCCCCGATCCGGGGATCAAGGTCCGCTGGACTGTCCGGGGTGGTGCTGGTCACGACTCTTCCAAGCGTCGCAGGCTGGGGTCGGCAACGGCCTGCGGTTTTGCCACCGGATTGCGGCGTTCGTCCAGGAAGAGCCGGTAGGACGCGATATCCAGCCTGCCGTCCGGCTCTACTTTGTTCCCGGCCCGGTATACGTGGGTAATCCAGGACCCACCGAGGATGGCCTCAATCCATGCGTCGCATTCGGCCAGCGGAAGGTGGATGCGCGTCCCGGTGTTCCTCCGGTGCCCTGCAATGGATACTGTGATGCAACTGCCCAGGAGGCCCTTGTCCGCCGTGAACCAGGCAAGGCCTTCGACGTCGGCCACGATGGTCAGGTTTGCATTTCCGTCTTCCACGGACTGAACGGGTCCCATCCTCACCGAACGGCGGTCAGCGTTCAGTGACGTGTTGGTGCCCGCCGTGTAGGGAGCGCTGGTGATGTCCTGCCTGAACGCTGACAGCTCCTGGGTGTGCTGGATCTGAATTTTGGTGGTGAGCTCGTTCATGATCGTGCCTCATCCGCGATAGTTGCCGCCTGGAGGCGGTCTGCTCCTACAATCCGGTTTCTTCCTTGCGCCTTGGCGCTGTATAGGGCTGCGTCCGCTACCTCGATCAAGAAGGTGAGGTCCGCTGCAGCGGGAATGCTTGACGTGAGCCCGTAGCTCACAGTCGGGAATGTGACACCTTCCGGACCCGTCGTGGAAGCCATCCGCCGGCTGATTTCCACAGCGATGCTCTCAGCCCGTTCCTGTGTGGCGCCGGGCAGGAAGAGGATGAACTCCTCACCGCCATATCTTCCGATGAGGTCCGTGGACCTGACCGATGCTGTGCATGCCTCGGCAAACGCCTTCAAGGCAGCGTCGCCGGCGCCGTGACCGTGTTCGTCGTTGACGGCTTTGAAGTGGTCCAGGTCCGCCAGGACAACGGCTGCACCGGAATCCGTGGCGTGCAGCCGGTTGAGCTCCGTGGCGGCCAAGTCAAGGAAGGCACCGCGGTTGAGGAGACCTGTCAGGTGGTCACGGGTGGCCCGCTCCTTGAGTCCCTTGATGAGCTGGTCACTGGTGAGGGCCGTCATGCTGAAGGACACGGTGACCAGCAGCACCATGGATATCAGTCCGGACGGTCCGGGTCCAAAGTACGTCCGGAAAGTGTCACTGGTGGGTCCCTCCAGCGCGTAGACCAGCCAACGCGCCAGATAATACGCAGCCAGCAGCCCGGCCGCCACCGACAACGCTTTGTGGACTTGGGAATGTGCGGCCTTGATGAACCACAGATCTTTGGCAGCCAACGCAATGCCCACGGTCATCATGGCCAGATAGACGAAACCCCCGGACCATACGTTGGTCCCGGGGCTCTCCAGCACGGAAGCAACGGCAGTAACCACCGGGGCCACCGCCAACTGCCAGGGGGCGGCCTTCATGTCCCGCAGGGTAAGAGCTCCCGCCCACACGCTGAAGGCGCCGGCCACCACCAGGACGTTGCCCACGGGGTTGGCCCATTGTTGGTGGGCCGTGCCGTTGAGGAGGAACGCCGCATTGCCCACCATGAATTCCAGCAGGGCAACACTCCACCAGCCGGCATACGGCGAGCGCGTGCGGTGGAAGGAGATGCAGAACAGCACCAAAAGGGTAACTGTGACCACGCCCAGGGCGACTCTCACGGAAAACGCATCGAGCACCATGTCCAACCCCCTCAGCTGGTCATCCTTCGGCCTTTGAGTCCAGTGTGGTGGGGGTTACTCAACCCGGATGCGGCGTTTGCTCAAGATTGGCTCAAGATCGCCCGCGGGTGGCATCCAACGTATCCTCACCCAGCCCAGTGCCCGTCGTCGTGGTATTCCGCTTCCAGTCCGTGGGGTGTCTTTTCCCATTTGTGCGGGCTGGTGACCATCTGCCAGGCGGCCCGCCAGGCGGCAACCGAGTGCAGCACCCAGTAAAACGGATTCAGCAAGGCGAAGATGGCGATCCGCCAGCCGTGGCGCCGCAGCGTGGCAACACCGGAAACGACGATCATCATGGCGTTCCCAAACAGCATGGACACCACGCCGCCCACCAGCAGCCATTCGGGCAGGACCAGGCCAACAATGTCGTAGCCGATGTAGGTCACCACAGTGAAGCCCACCACCAACGGGTAGGCAAGGAACGCCAGCGGCGTGCCAAGGATGAGGCCCAGGAAGCCGATGGTGCCGGCCACCCCGGTGCTCTTGATGTAGCGCAGGGAGTTACGGGTGTTCACGGCCGAGGTGACCATGTAGCCCTTGATCCAACGGGTGCGTTGCTTGATCCAGGCCGGAACCTGCGAGCACGCTTCTTCCCAGGTGGTGGAGTCGATGACGCCTACGCGGTACCCGTCCACGGCTGCCCGCAGGCCCAGGTCCGCGTCCTCGGTAACGTTCCACGGATCCCAGGCGCCTACTTCCTTCAGCAAGGATGTGACGAAGTGGTTGGACGTGCCGCCCAACGGCAGCGGGATGCCGGAGTTGTCCAGCCCCGGGAGCATGGAGTCGAACCAGTGGGTGTACTCGATGGTGAACATCCGGGTGAGGACGTTCTGGTCCGCGTTGAAGTAGTTAAGCGCGGCTTGGACGCAGATGAGGGGTTTGCGGTTCGGGTTGAGGTGTTCGCGTTCGAACTCGTCCTGCTTGAACGCTGCTATGGACGCCCTCAACTGACCGGGGTCCGGGCGGTCTTCGGCGTCGTAAATCACCACATACTCGCCGCGAGCGAAGGTCAGCCCATAATTGCAGGCCCTCGGCTTGGTTTGGGGATCGCCTTTGGGCACGATGAGGATTCGGACATATTCCGGGGGCCGTGAGGCCTTCGCCGCGGCGATGGTCTCGGCGTCGTCTTCCTCAAGCAGGACAAGGACATCGAGCTTGGAGCGCGGGTAGTCCAGCTGGCCCAGGTTGGTCAGCAGTTTGTCAATGATGTTGGCTTCCCGGAAGACGGGCACCAGGATCGTGTAGATGGGCAAGTCCGCGTCAGGAACCCGCTCCTCCGCCAGGGGCGGGAGGCCGCGGCGGGCCCGCTCCCTGTTCCTGGCTTTGGTGACTCCGGCATCGTGCAGCCTGTCAAAGGGGCTGCGCAGGCTAGCCAAGGACTTGAATCCGATACTGACCAGGAAGACGATGTTGGCTGCGGCCAGCAGCACAATGATGGCCGTCAGCGGCGAGACGATGAAGGCGGCCACAATTCCTGCAACCAAGACCACCGGAAGGTAGCGCTGCCATTGCGTCAGGGCAGTGCGCGCGGACTCCCCTGGCCGCTCCTCGGCGAGGCGTTCGGCGGACTCGTACAGTAGGTGGCGGCGGAAGGAGCGCTGGATGGATTGGTTGATGTCCCAGTCGGTGGTGGTGCGGAAGACAACGTCTTGGACGCCAAAGGTCAGCGCCGCCTCGTGCGCGATGGCCGCCGAAGGGGCCACGGCCGTAGCCACCGTCAGTGTTTCACCGTCCATCCGCCAGGGCAGCCAGCGCGGTTCACCCAGTTCGCTGTAACCCAGCATCTCCATCAGCTGGTCGTCGACAGGTTCGGCTACCAGGTCAACCAGCGGCGCATCCCATTGCTCCGCCAGCACTTCATAAACCCGACGGCGGTCCAGCCCGGCTTCCAGGATGAGGTGCCGGCCCAGCAACCCGCCTTCGCTCGCGGCACGGGCGAGGGCGCGCTGCAGCTGTTCCGGGGTGACCAGGCCGGCGGCCAGCAGTGTCTGTCCGATTGATTGTCGGTTGAGCTGTGGCTCCGTAACGTGTGAAGAGGACGTCATCAGTCTGAGGACCTTTCATAGATCCGGTGCGTTGGTGTGGAGAAGGCGACGGAGTAGCGGACGTTGAAGGAAGGGTCGCTGACCATTGCCCGGTACACGAGGTCCGTGGGGCCCGAGTCCCTGGCTCCCGTTCCGGCTTCAACGTTGACGAACACCCACTTGGCGTATTTCGCCGGATCCTTCAGCGCCGGGCCAAAGTAGTCTCCGGCGGCGCGGTTGTAGATCTCCTTGAGCGGAATGCCCATCACGGGGAGTACAGCATTGCCGCGGGCACTCTCGTCCATCAGGATTCCGCCGGACTCGTAGTGATCGTGGAGCCAGCGTGCTGCCGCTGTGGAATTGGTGGTGGATTCGGCGGACATTCGCCCCTCGGCCAGCACGGCAAGTCGGCCCGTGGGGTCCTCATTCCACCACGCATTCTGCGCTGCCAGCGTCGCCAGCAAAGCGCCAATCACCCAAGGCCTGAGCCGGGCGGGCCTGGTGATCTCATGGACGAACACCGCCACCAGGATGGCCACCAGTGGCAACGCCGTGAGGGCGAAGCGGTTGTTCCACCACGTGGACGGCAGCGAGTGATCGTTGTTGATGGCGGTTTGTCCCAGGAACAAGCTCAGCAGTGCGAATGCGTAGGCGCTGCCGGTGACCGCCACCAGCAAAGTGCTGTTGGCGAAGCCCCTCCTGAAGACCAACACGACGGCGCCGCACGCCGCCAGGGCGAGGACCACCACCCCCGCGGTTTCCAGCAGCGACCAGTGGAAAGTAGTCAGCGTCAGTCCGAGGTTGCCCTTGGTAGGCAACAGACCGCCGTCGGTGATGTTTTTCTGCTGCGCGTAGGCGGAATACTGCCCGAACATGAACTCCAACGGATTGCCATAGATGGCCCAGTTGTAGGAGATCCACCACAGCACGGCGGCGGCCGGGACCATCACGTAACCGCCGGCCATGATGAACGCTTCGCGCCACCCACCGGTTCGGCGTTTGGCCACGACCAGCACGAAGAGCGTTCCGGTCATCACCAGCGCCCACCCCTCGTAGCGGGAGAGCACTGCAGCGGCAGAGGGAATGCCGGCGAAGACTGCCAGTTCGCCGGCACTCATTCGACGCCGGCTGGTGGCCCAGTGCGCCAGGCCAGCCATTCCGCCCACGATGCACATGATCAGCACCGGTTCAGTCAGCGCCGTGGTGTAGACGTACAGAACGGCCGGGTTGGCCAGGACCACCAGGGTGGTGGCCAGTCGACCTGCCCGGCCCAAACCGAGGCGCGCTGCGATCAGGTACAGGCTTGTGGTGGTAGCGGACAAGGCGAGAATCCCCAACAGTCCGGCGGCCCAGCCCGTGCTGAACAGCCACATGTTCAGCACGAATGGCGCCAGCAGAAGGTGGGGCATTGGCAGCCACACCGTGCCGAGCTGTTCAAAGCCGGGCGCCTTGCTGTCGAAGATGCGCCGGGCGATTGTCAGGTGGCTTTGGGCGTCCGAGTAGTCCAGGTTGGTGCCCTGGCCGATCGTGTACAGGCAGGCGAGGTATCCCACCAGCAATGAAGTCACCGCGACGATCCTGGTGCCGGGGACCTTGCGGCCATCCACCGGAGCGCCCAGCCGTTCCCAGCCCCACGTGACCAGGGATGTCAGGGACCGCAGCGCCGGCTGCCGGTGGGCAGCCCGGCGGCGCGTGGCAACGCTAGTTGCCATGACCCGGTTCGGTCGCCTTCTGTTCTGCGTCCACATAGTCCTGTGCTGCCTTGGCACGTCGCCTCATGAGGACGGTCCGGAGGGCGAAAGCCAGGCCCAGGATCAGGACCGCGCCACCGATCCACCAGGCGTAAGGACGGTAGTCGTCGGTGACGGCCTTTTGCGGAACCACCACGTTGCTTTCCAGCAGGACGGGTGTTCCCGAGGGCTGCGTCACCAGGAGGTTGCGGGACAGCGAAGCCCACCCGCCCTCAACACCACTGACATGCGAGGCCAGCGATGCCTGAAGCGTGGACGCCGCCGCAGTGTCACCTTCCGGTGCCCAGGCACCCAGGAGCAACAGATCGCGACCACCTTGCTCGAAGGCTTCCAGCACGCCGAACGGTGCCGTGGTGCCTACGCCATACTCGACGTCGGCGGGCGCGATGGTGCGGAACTCTGCCAACCGGAGGGGTGCCGAGAGCCTGTTGGCAGCGTCCGCGGTGGCGCCCACCACCAGCCCGGACTCACTGGAGCCAGCCAAATCATCGAGGCCCACCATGCGGGTGTCCAGCAGGGTGGCACTGTCCCGCTGCAAGGACGCTACCAGCGACGCTGCGTTGACGGTGTTCGCCTGAGCGTTGCCATCGCCGAATGCCACGGGAACGCTTTGGCCAAATGTCTGGGGGAAGCGTGCGAAACCGGCTTTCGTGGAGCCGCCGCGGACCGCGGTGAGGGTGCTGCCGGCTGTGTCCACGGTGACTTCCATGGGCATGACGCCCGCCGGTCCGGTGCAATCGCCGCCGACCGGGAGGGCTGCGAGGCGTATCCGCAGCCCGTTCTTCGCCTGAAGCTGGCCGGCTGGAACGTCGGCGTCCACCGTGAAGGTGTCGCCGCCGTCGAGGTTCTTGGAGCTCAACAGGTAATCGTTCCAGAAGACCGAAACCTGCGCCTGAGCGTTATCCGGAACGGCCGTGTGCGTGCCCTTGAGCTGGACCTTCACCGATGAAACCGGGCCGCCGAACTGCGACTGGGTGACACCCACGTAAGATTCCGGAGTGCCGTAGCCGGACAGTTTGAGGGTGCTGCTGCCCAGGTCCTTGAGGCTCTGGACCAGGCCGGGCGCGGCGGGCAAGGCGGAGGTCAGCCCGGTGACCGATGACGTCACGGCGAGCGCGGTCTTGTCGCTGGAGAGCGCCCGGGCCGCGGTGCGGAGCTGGTCGTCGTGGCCGCTGAGGATGAGCTGCGGCAGTCCGGCAGCGGTGGCGAGCTCGGTACTGGTCTCGCCTTGGTCGGCCACAACGCTGAGAACCCGGCTGCCCGCCGGAAGGTTGGCCGCGCGCGCCGCAAGTTCAGTGTCCGGAACCACGCTGACGGCGGCATCCGGATAGCGGTGTGACATGGCGGCGGAGGCCGTCATGATGGCAGCGGAAACATCGGCTCCCGGCTCGGCGGGGACGGGAAGCACGACGGCGGGCACGGACGCCGGGAAGAATTCGCCCACCGTGGTGGGAACCTTGGCCGTTCCGCTGAAATCGACCGCCAGGTTATTGAGAGTGGCCGTGGCGTTGGAGACGACGCACATGGTTTGCGTTGCCGCCACGAACTGCAGCCCCACCGTCAGTTGCTGGCCCGCCACGTCCGCCGCTGTCATGTCCGCGGCACTTACTGCTGCGTCGAGGGGAATGCTTGCCGCTGCTTTGGTTTCCAGGACCACCCTGCCATTGACCGTCGCCCGGACCGTCCCTTCCGGCTTCCCGGACACCACGATGGTCCCTTTTACCCGTGTGGGTTCCAAGCCTGCCGTCACCGGCACCACCAGCGTCTGCTCATTTTGGCCGGCCAGGGCCGAAACGCTGGAGGATGTCCGCAGTGCAGCTCCTTCAGGGGGAGCCGCGATGGCTCCCGGCGCTGTGACGGCGGAAAGAGCCAGCGTTGCGGCACAGGCGAGAATGATGGCCCCGGCATGCGATCGGGCGCGGGGTCTGGCAGGGGTTTGGGTCACGATGTCAGTCCTGAGTAACTAGCAGCGAATGAGTTCGTCGGCCGTTGTGGGCCAACCTCTTAGACACTGCCGGGTGGAACTCAAGGCCCCTTGCTGCAATGCCTCAAGATTGGCTCAAGACCATCCGAGCCTCTTCGCCTGTGACCTGCGGTGATAATGAATCATGTGGATCGGCTGGATTGAATTCGACGTCCTTTTAGGCGATGTCCATAGCCTCAAGGAGAAGCGCTCGCTGGTGCGACCCCTCGTGGCGGAACTCAAGCGGCGATTCGACGTCTCAGCAGCCGAGACCGGAATGCTGGATCAGCACCGGCGCGCCTTGGTGGGGGCGGCTGTGGTGGCCGCGGATCACGCCCACCTTCAGCAAGTGCTCGACGCCGTTGAACGTTTCGTGGCTGCCAGGCCTGAGTTTGAGCTGCTCAGCGCACGGCAGCGGGAGCTCCACAGCGAGGACTAGTAGCCGATGACGGCCCATCGGGTGGAGTCCAAGTGTGCATCGATGGCTTGGTGGGCCGCTTCCAGGCTTCGGCTGCGCAGGGCGTCCACAATCAGTTGATGCTCGCGAAGCACATCACCGGCGCGATCCGATCCCCGGGAGACTGCTTTGACGCCGATTCTCAGCTGCTTCTGCCGGAGCGAGGCGTAGAAGTCGGCGAGGACCGGATTTCCGCCGGCCTGAACCATGAGCGTATGGAACTCGGTATCCAGCTCAATGAAGCGCGCGGGATCATCCTTGGCTTCCCGTTGCTGGTCGATGACGCTCTGGAAAGCGTCGATCTGTCCGTCGGTCATGGTGTCCAGGGCTGACACGGCCCACTTTTCCACCACGGCCCTGGCCTGCAGGATTGCCCGCACATCGGGGTCTGAAATTGGGGGCACGAACGCGCCCTTGTGGGGGATCCGCTTGACGAAGCCTTCCGCTTCGAGGCGCAGCAGGGCCTCCCGTACCGGTGTACGGGATGTGCCCGTGGTCTTGGCGAGGACGGCCTCGTTAAGGAACGTTTCCTCCTCCCGCGGAAGGGCAGCGATGTAGCTTTTCATCCACTGATAAGCCACTTCGGGCTGGGATTGCGCAGTGGGAGTCATTTGGATCATGGAGAGCCTTTCTCGCGAAGCCCAGTATACGAGTTGCCTCCAGGAGGGTCCCGGACGTCTGGAAGAATCTTTAATCCCAACTATAGACAGGTTGTATACAACTCGTCTACAGTTGTTTTCAGTGGCGGCTCAAGTGATTCCGCTCACGCATTGGAACCCCTCAATTTCTTGGGACATCGGCCCGCCTCGCAAGAAGCCCGGCCGCTCCCAATCGCAAAAGGATCCCCACAATGACCGATTTGAAGAAAGCCGAGCTAAGGCAGCAAAAGCACTCCAGCTTGCCCGTGGTTGCTGCTTCGAGCCTCGCCGGTACGGCAGTGGAATGGTACGACTTCTTTCTCTATGGCACAGCCGCTGCACTGGTATTCAATAAGCTCTTCTTCCCCACGGATGATCCCCTCGTCGGCACCATGCTGGCGCTGGGCACATTCGCCGCCGGCTTCCTCGCCCGGCCCCTCGGCGCGATTGTCCTGGGGCACCTTGGCGACAAACACGGCCGACGCGCCACGTTGGTAGCAAGCCTCATGCTCATGGGGGTCGCGACGACCCTCATCGCCTTCATCCCGCCATACGCGGCCATTGGTATTGCAGCACCGTTGCTGCTGCTGTTGCTGCGGCTGATCCAAGGGTTCGCACTCGGAGGGGAATGGGGCGGCGCTGTCCTTCTCGTGTCGGAGCACAGCAATGACAGTTCCCGCCGCGCGTTCTGGTCCTCCTGGCCGAACGTGGGCCCGCCCCTGGGCAATCTCATGGCAGCCGGCGTGCTCGCTATCCTCGCCGGCACCATGCCGGAGAGCGAATTCCTTGCATGGGGCTGGCGCATAGCATTCGGATTGTCCGCATTGCTGGTCATCATTGGCCTGGTCCTCCGCCTCTACGTGCAGGAAACACCGCTGTTCAAAGAAGCGCAGCGAAAGCGCGAGACCATGGCAGTGTCCGAGCGCAAGATGCCCTTGGCCATCCTTTTCCGCCGCAACTGGCGCGAAATCCTCATCGCCACAGGAAGCCGCATGGGTGAGAACGCAGGCTTCTACATCTACTCGCTGTTCATCATCACGTACGTCACCCAAATCATGGGATTGCAAAGGCAAGCCGGGCTCACCGCCGTCATGATCGGTCAGGCAGCGGCCGTCGTCGCTATTCCTGTCCTGGCCATCTACGCGGACCGCGTAGGCCGGAAGCCCATCATGATCGGGGCTTCGATCGCCACCGTAGTCTGGGCATTCGCCTTCTTCGCCCTCCTCAACACCGGACAGATGTGGGGCATCATCGCCGCGGCGGTAGGTGGCCTGTTGATCTTCGCCGCGTACAGCTCGGTGATCGGCGCCTTCTTCTCCGAACTCTTCCCCACCGATGTCCGGTACAGCGGCACCTCCGTAGCCTACAACCTGGCTTCGCTGATCGCCGGCTCGCTGTCTCCCATCATTGCGTTGGCCCTCTACAGCGCCTTCGGTACGGGCTACGCGATCGGCATCTACCTGGCAGGGATGGGCTTGATCTCCATGGTCTCGGTGATGTTTGCCAAGGAAACCAAGGGCCTGAAGCTCAGTGATCTGGACGAGCCGAGCAGCAAAGAGAAGGAACAAGCATGAAAATCGCATTGGTCCAGGTAGCCAGTCCGGACACCGAAAGCCGCGGGGACCGGATCGACCGGGTCGAGAAGATTCTTCGCAACATCAGCGGCGCCGAGCTGATCGTCCTCCCGGAACTGTGGAGTGCAGGCTACTTCCACTTCGATGACTACGCGACCCTGGCAGAGACACTCTCCGGCCCCACCGTTTCAATGTGCTCACGGGTTGCGAAAGAACTGGGCGTCCATCTCCATCTCGGCAGCATCATTGAAGCCGGCGCAGACGGGCAACTCAGCAACACATCAATCCTGCTGGGCCCGGACGGCAGCGTGGTCCACACGTACAGGAAGATCCACGTCTTCGGTTACAAATCGAAGGAAGCCAGTCTCCTGACAGCCGGGGCCGCCCTGCCCGTGGTCCCGCTCCCCTTCGGGGCCACGGCAGGAATCACGTGCTACGACCTGCGTTTCCCGGGGTTGTGGATGGAGCTGAGCACCCGCGGCGCAGAAATCGTGATCGTTCCGGCAGCCTGGCCCGCAGCCCGGCGCGAACATTGGCGTCTCCTCACCACCGCCCGCGCCCTGGAGCACCAGATCTTCGTGGTTGCCTGCAACGCTGCCGGTATCCAGGAGGGCGTGGAGCTCGGCGGCCACAGCAGGGTGGTGGATCCCGCCGGCAACGTGCTGGCCGAGGCCGGCGCCGGGGAGTCCGTGCTCATGGTGGACATCGATCCGCAGCAGGTGGGCATTGTCCGCAACGAGTTCCCGGTGCTCAATGACCGCTTGGCCAGCTACGAAACTCTGACCGTCTAGAGGAAGTCCAATGCAAACACAGCAAACAACACGGCAAGTCCCACTCACTTTCAGGGTGGTGGGCACGGACAAGACAATCGT
Source organism: Paenarthrobacter sp. FR1 (assembly GCF_051106045.1). NCBI lineage: Bacteria > Bacillati > Actinomycetota > Actinomycetes > Micrococcales > Micrococcaceae > Paenarthrobacter > Paenarthrobacter sp. FR1. Next base: position 206,421 of record NZ_JBPFSF010000007.1, read on the forward strand.
CATTTCGGATTTCCACGCAGTGGTGGCCGGCTACACAGGCCGGGATCCGAAAGCGGTGCAACACCATATTGACGAGCTGGCTGCCATCGGCGTAGCCCCGCCCCCGGAGGTGCCCATGTTTTACCGCATGGACTCGGACCTCTTCGAGACCTCGGGCGAGCACGACGCTTCGGAAAACCTGACCTCCGGTGAGATTGAGCCCCTGTACATCCGCCACAACGGCCAGTACTACCTCGGCATCGGATCCGACCACACAGACCGTGACATTGAAGCCCGGGATATCGGCGATTCCAAGCGCGCGTGCCCCAAGCCGGTGGCCGCTGAGGTGATCGCCGTAGAGAACCTGGAAAATCTCGACCTCGACGACTGCACAGCGCGCTCGTGGGTTGACGGAGTCCTGTACCAGGAAGGTTCGCTGAGCGGCCTGCGCAAGCCGGCCGACGTCGTCGAGCGTCTCCTGGCCCGGACCGGCATCGGCGACGCCGACTTCATGTGCCTCGGCGGCACCCTGCCGCTTCTGGACGGAAAGTTCATAGACGGAACTTCCTGGAAGTTGGAGCTCTCGTTCCCAAATGGGACCACCATTGAACATAACTACAAAATCAAGAAAGGCTCACTCTGATGAGGACCGGAAAAGAGTACCTGAAGTCCCTGAATGACGGCAGGACGGTTATCCTCGACGGCGAGGTTGTCGGCAACGTCCTGGAACACCCGGCCTTCGCGAAGGTTGCCCGGACCATGTCCGAGCTGTTCGACATCGCGGCTGATCCCGCCAATGGAATGCAGTTCCATTCGGAGGAAATCGGCGGGCCGGCAAACCGCACGTTCGCGGCTCCCCGGAACCAGGAAGAGCTGGTGCTGCGCCGGCAGGCCATCGAAAAGTGGGCCAAGCACACGCACGGCTGGGTGGGCCGCAGCCCTGACCACGTCGGCACGTTCTTTGCCGCGTTCGGTTCCCATCCGGAGGTCTTCCAGAACGACGAGCGCGACTTCGCTGGCAACGTGGAGCGGTACTACAAGAAGATCCTGTCCGAGAACCTGTACCTCTCCTACGCGATCATCCCGCCGCAGGTCTCCCGCGCCACCACAGCGTCAGGATGGGAAGGCGAATACCTGCAGGTCGGCGTCGTGCGCGAAACCGAAGAGGGCATCATTGTCCGGGGTTCGCAAATGCTCGCCACGGGCGCTGCGATCGCCGACGAAGTTTTCGTCACCTGCATCAAACCGCTGGGGCCGGACGACGTCGACTTCGCCGTCAGCTTCGCCATCCCGGTGGCCACCGATGGCCTGAAGCTGTACTGCCGCCGCCCGTTCGCGCCTGCCGCCACCAGCGACTTCGACTACCCGCTCTCCAGCCACTACGACGAGCCGGACGCCTTGGTGGTCTTCGACGACGTCCTTATCCCCTGGGACCGGGTATTCATCAACCGGAACATCGACACGCTGCGCCGCCAGTTCTTCGAGACCGGCGCCCATGCCCTAGGCAACTGGCAGGCCCAGATCCGGTTCTCCACCAAGCTCAAGTTCATCGCCTCCGTCGCCCGCAAGGTCACCCAGGTGAATGGAACGGACAAGATCCCCGGCGTGCAGGAGAAGCTCGGAGAACTCGCCGCAATCGTCCAGTCCGTCGAATCGGCGGTGCTCGCCGCCGAGTACACCGCAACAACGGACGACGCCGGCATGCGGGTTCCCGGGAAGAGCGCACTGTACGGGGCCATGGGCCTGCAGTCCGAGACGTACCCGCGAGTGATTTCCATCCTCCGCGACCTCGTGGGCGGCGGCGTGCTGCAGCTGCCCTCCAGCGTCGCCGACATGACCAGCAGCGTGACGCGGCCGGATATGGAACGCTATGTCCAGTCCCCCGGCGTCACCAGCGAGGAACGCGTCAAGCTGTTCAAGCTCGCCTGGGACATCATCGGTTCGGAGTTCGCTGGCCGCCACCAGCAGTACGAAATGTTCTACGCCGGCGCCCCGTTTGTAGTCCGGGGTGCGTACACCTACCGGAACTACGGCTACGACGCACTGGTCGCCGAGCTGGACACCTTCCTTGGTTCCTACAGCATTGCCGGCACCACCGAGTCGGAGGAGATCTGATCATGGCCAAGCCCGAATTCGAGTTCACGCCCACGGACTCGGTGGACTTTGCACCCTGCCACCCGCACATTGAGGGTTTGTCCGAGGCCATCCTGGCTCGGGACTCGGACAACGACTCAGTCACCCGAATCCTGAAGTTCGAACCTGGAACGGACACCTCCCCCAACGGCGTCCTCACCCACGATTTCTGGGAAGAAGTGTTCATTTTCGAAGGCTCGTTCGTTGACCAGCGCCTGGGCAGGACCTTCAAAGCCGGCGACTGGGCTACCCGCCCGCCCGGCATGGAACACGGCCCGTGGGTTTCCGAGAACGGTGCCAAGATGTTCGAAGTCCGCTACTACACGGATCCAACACCAGCTGAGCGGAGCAACTGACATGAGCCTCGCACCGCTTTTCACTGTTCCCGATGCCATGGGGATGCGCCGGGCCATGGGCCGGTTCCTGACGGGCGTTGCCGTGGTCACCACCCAACACGAGGACGAGCAATACGGGATGACCATCAGTTCGCTGACGTCCATCAGCCTGGAGCCGCCCATCCTGATGATCTCGCTGAACTTCGGTACCCGCACCGGTGAGGCCCTGATGGAGAGCGGCAAGTTCGCGGTGTCCATCCTGGGGTCCAAGCAGGAGTCGATCGCGCGGCGGTTCGCGGTGCGCGGCGGTGACCGCTTCGGCGACGGGGACTTTGACGTCACCGAAAGCGGCCTGCCCGTGATCAAGGGCGCCCTCGCCCAGGCGGATTGCACCGTTGTGCAGAAGTACGACGTCGGCGATCACCAGGTCTTCTTCGGCCAGGTCACCACGTGCCGGGACCGGGACGGCGAGGTGCTCGCGTTCAAGGCCGGACGGTTCGGATCCTTCTCCGACTTCGGCCACGCGGAGATTCCGTGGATGTTCTGAGGAGTTAAACAGGTGGTGGCCGGCTCGTTTGAGCCGGGCACCACCTCTACCGTCCGGCTAGGCGATGGTCAGCTCACCCATGCGGTCCCAGCCACTGCCCTCGATCTGGCGGCTGATGATGTGAGGCGTTTCGGCGAGTGCCTGCGGCATGTCCGACATGGCCTTCTTGAAGTGTTCGCTGTTCACGTGCGCCTCGGCGGCATCGTCCTGGAAGGCTTCCACGAGGACGAATTCGTTCGGGTTCTCCACGCTGCGGGACCAATCGAACCACAGGTTCCCGGGTTCCGCGCGGGTGGCCTCGGTGAAGTCACCGACGAGATCCAGCCAGCGATCGGACCAGTCCGGCTTGACGTTGAACTTGACCACGATGAAGATCACGGTTGCTGCCTTTCGTTGCGTTGCGGTTTACCGTCCATACTGTCAGAATTCCTGTACTTCCCTCCGCCGTGGAGATCCCAATGACGCTTTCACGCATTGCTGCCACCCTCAGCTCCACAGCCCAGAGGATGTTGGACCCGGCGCACGATAAGGACCAGGTGGTGGAGGCATGTACGCGGACCCTGCGCCCCCACACGTTGCGCCTAAACGGCAGGGCATCCCGGCTTGCGGCGCGGCTCGACCATCAGCAGATTGGTTCGCTTTCGATCAACCGGCTGCACTACGGCGCTGCAGTCACGGTGTCGCCGGCGGAGCCGGACGAGAACAGCTTCCTGGTGAGCATGCCCGTCCGCGGCCGCGCACTTTTTCGCTACGGCTCGGAGACCGCCGTCGCAACGCCTGACAACGCAGTGGTTGTCGGCCCGTATGACCTCTTTCAATTCGACCTCGACGCCGACTACGACCAAGTGGTTTTGAGGCTGGATCGTCATCGCGTCGAGACCGTGGCCGGCCAGGCAATGACCACTGGCCCAGGCCGAAGAGTCGAGCTCCCCTTGTCCCTGGGGCTGCCGCCGGCCCTGCTTTGCAGCTTGATCGAAAGCAGCATGAGCATATCGACGGTGAAAGACTCCAGCTGGCAGCATCGGGTGAGCCTTCACCTTGAAGAGCTCATCATCGAGTCCCTCCTCATCCCCAGCGGAGACCTTCCCACCCCCTTCCAGCCACGGAGCCCGGGCGGGATTGCGTCTTTGCGTGTCCGCCGGGCAACCGAGTACATGCTGGAGAGTATTGGCGAACCAGTAAGCCTCAGCAGCGTCGCACGTTACTGCGGCATCAGCATCCGCAGCCTGCAGGCAAGCTTTCGCCGCGAGCTGGACACGACGCCCGGCCAATGGCTGAAAATGAAACGGCTCGAAACCGCCCACCGGATTCTGCGGGAATCAGATCCGGACGGGACCAGCGTCACCGAGGTCGCGTTGCAGTGCGGCTTCTTCCATTTGGGTGAGTTCTCCACGCAGTTCAAGTCCCGCTACGGCACGACGCCCTCCGTTGTCCTGAAGGCTGCGCGAATCCGATAGGACCGCCGTCGTCTTTCCGATAGCGGCCCCATCCGCCGTTGAACATACTTCGATGACAGACAATTGATCCCGGATTCGGAGAGAACTATGAAGTTTGTCCTTGTACACGGCGCTTGGCACTACGGCGAAATGTGGGACCCCGTTCGCACCCACCTTGAGGCGGCCGGGCACGAAGTTCATACCCCCACTGCGGGTGGACTGGGGCCGAACGACAGCAAATACGTCAACCTGAACGGTGCGGCCGAGCCGATCATCGATTACATCAGGGAGCACAACCTCAGCGACTTTGTGCTGGTGGGCCACAGCTGGGGCGGTTATCTGATCTCCAGGATTGCCATTGAAATGCCCGAACGGATCCGACGACTCGTCTACTTTGCAGCGTTCGTGCCTGAGCACGGCAAAGCGCTGGTGGACGAGGTACCGCCGCACCTCCGGGCCGCCCTGCAGGCAAGCGCCGACGAACGCGCTGACGGCTCGGTGGTCCTGCCGTTCTTCGTGTGGAGGGACGGAATCTTCAACGATGGAAGCGCCGAACAGGCCCAGGAAATCTACGATGTACTGCGCCCCCAGCCCTTCGGCGCATTCACCGACCCTGCAGACATGACAGGTTGGGAGCGCGTTACCCAGGCGTTCAGCTACATCGCGCCTTTGGACGACAACGACATCACCCAGGGGGAATGGGGACGGCACCCCCGGCTATCAAACAGGTTGGGTGTCTTCCGGCTGGTCAGCATGGAAGGCAGCCACGAGGTCCTCCTGACAAACCCCGGGTACACCGCCCTCAAGTTCATTGAGGCCGGCAGGGACTGAGCCGGACCGCGCCCCTCCCCCGCTGCCTTAACGCCCGACGGCGGCCCGCACCGTTAGGTGCGGACCGCCGTCGAACGCTGTTTTAGCGCGGTTGTACTACTTTGAGGTGCCTTGCGAGACGGAACCCTGCAGCTGGCGCTGGAAGATCACGTAAACGATGAGCACCGGGATGACCGTGACGGTCACAGCCGCGAACAGCGCACCGAAGTCCACGGCGTAGCCCATCTGGCCCGCGAAGGCCGCGAGGCCCTGGGACAGGACGCGCGGACCGGCGGCGTTGATGGACACCGGAATAAGGAACTGGTTCCACAACCCCAGGAAGTTGAAGATGGCAACCGAAGCGAGGCCCGGCTTGGCCATCGGCAGCATGACCTGGAAGAACGTCCGCCACTCCCCTGCTCCGTCAAGGGCTGCCGCTTCGGTGATTTCGTGAGGCAGCGATTTGAAGAAGGAGAACAGGAAGAACACCGTGAACGGAAGCGCGAAGCCTACATAGACCAGGATGAGTCCTGGCAAGGTGTTCAGCAGGCCCATGTTCTTCAGGACGAAGAACAACGGAACCATGGCCAGGAAGATCGGGAATGTCAGGCCCGCGAGCATCAGGTAGTAGATGGCCCTGCTGCCCGGGAAGGTGTAGCGGGCAAGAACGTAGGCACACATGGCACCAAGCACCATGACGATTACCAACGCCGACCCGACTACGATCACCGAGTTCAGGAAGTAGCTGCCGATGCCTGCCTCGGTCCACGCCTTGACGTAGTTATCGAAACGCCACACCGACGGCAAAGCGAAGGGCGAAGCAAAGATCTCGCTGGACGTCTTGAACGACGACATGAACGTCCACAGCAGCGGCAGGATCACGATGAGCGACCAAATGGTCAAGGCTGTGTGCGAGATCGCACCCACCACTTTGTCGCCGGGCGTGGACGCCGGTGTTCGCGGCTGGAAGTGCAAGGACTTCCGTTCCGGGGTCTCAACTCTGGTAGTCATCAGTTGCTCACATCCTTGTCGCCGCCAGTGAGCCGGTTAACCAAGAACACCAGGCCGGAGAAGATCAGGGTAGTAATGGCCAGCACTACGCCCATGGCGCTGGCCAGTCCGAACTGGCCCTTGCTGAAGGCCGTGAAGAACAGCTGCTGCGCCATCACGAGCGTCGAGTTGTCCGGGCCACCGCCCGAGTTCAGTGCCGCCATATAGACGAAGGCATCCAATGCCAGGATGCCCATGTAGATGTAGGCAGTCTGGATGTTGTCGCGGATCAACGGAATGGTGATGGACACGGCGGTACGGAAGCGACCGGCACCATCGATCCTCGCAGCTTCGAAAAGTTCGGCCGGAATGCCCTTGATGCCCGCCACGAACAGGACCATATAGAAGCCCACAAAGCCCCACACGATCACAAACATGGTGGCAATCATGGCCGTGTCCTTATTCCCCAACCAGGCGAAATCCTTGAACTGGTCAAAGCCCAGCCCAGTGAGAATTCCGTTAAGCAACCCGCCCGAGGGATCGTAGATCTGGCCCCACATGATGCCGATGGCGATAGCGGGAATCGTGTACGGGAAGAATGACACCACGCGGTAGAAACTGGAATTCCGCAGGCCCTTGATTTGGCCCTTGCTGCTTCCGCCCACCGTCACCAAGGTGGCAAGCACCAGGCTCAGGATGATGGTCACTACCGGCAGGACGATGACCAGGAGAATGTTGTTCGCCATGGCCTTCATGAAGATGTCGTCCGTGAAAATCCTGGCGTAGTTCTCCAAACCGATGAAATTCGGGTTGGGCGAGAAACCTGACCAGTCGGTCAGCGAATACTGGAACGCCTGGAGGAAGGGCCAAATCACGAACAAAAGGTAGATCGCCAGCGGCAGTCCGAGGAATACCGCGAAGAAACTGACCTTGTCCCACGTCAACGGTTTCCGCCGCCGCTTAACCAACTGCTGTGGAGCGGTGGCCGGAACGACGGCGGCCAGGCCGTCGTCGTTCCGGCTCTGCTGAGTCTTCACTGAGGTCACTTCACTTCGATCTTCTTGACCGAGCTGTCGTTACGGACCTTGTCGGTGATGTTCTGCAGCGCGGAGGTCAGGGTTGCGACGTCCGACTTACCGTCAAGGAAAGAGTTCCAGACAACCAGCTGGTCCTTGTTGGTGCCATAGAGGTCAACGAAGTTCCAGGTGAAGATGTCCTCGCCTGCGTCACCCAGCAGCTTGGTCTGCGAGACAAGCGCCGTGGAACCGAAGCCATCGGCCGGAACGGTGTCCTTGACGATGGTGGGAGCCAGTTTGGTCTTGGCGAAGTTGGTGGCAGCTTCCTTGGAGAGCATGATGCGGAGCAATTCCTTGCCACCGGCAGCATTCTTGCCCTGCGACGGGACGATGAACGGCTCGCCGGCAGCGCTGTGGAGTGCGGTGTACGGCATCTTGGGGCTCGCGGTTGCGGTGGGCACAGGCGCACCCATCATGTTGAAGCCCGACTTGGTCTGGTCCTTCATTTCGTTTTCAATCCACGAACCGGACGGGTAGAACACTGCTTCCTGGGCGTTGCTCCACTGTGCCTGGGCTGCCGTGAACTGCGTGCCCGAGCCGCCCGGCTTGAAGAAGCCGGCCTTGACGATCTTGTCCAGTGCGGTGAAAACGGACTGGATGGCCGGGTGCGACCAGGAGTCGGCCGTGAGGTTTTCCAAGCCGAGGCGAACCTCGTCGCCGCCTTCCTTGATAGCGGAGGCGATCGCCATTTCCTGGTAATACGTGGCAGCTTCCTTGCCCCACACGAACAGGTACTTGCCCTTGGCCTTGGCCTGCTCACCCAGCGCGTACATCTCATCCCAGGTCTTGGGAACGGTCCAGCCGTTCTCCTTGAGGAGGGAATCCGAGTACCACATGGCGAAGACAGTGAGCACGTAGTTCAGGGCGGCAAGCTTGCCATCGAAGGTTCCCGGAGCCAGTACGCCTGTGTACAGGGTGTCTTTGATGACCTTGCCCTCGAGGTTCTTGGCCTCTACCAAGGGGGTGAGGTCCTCGAGCTGGGCCAGGATGGTGCTGAAGCCAATGGCCTTGGCGCCGGAGTTGTCGATCAGGTCCGGCGGGTTGCCACCGACGAAGCGCGGCTGCAGTTCCTGGGCGATGTCAGTTGAAGGCGAGATCTTGGCTGTGGAGCCCTCGTGGGTCTTCTCGAAGATCTTGCCAGCGAATTCGACGTAGTCGATGCCGTAGCCGCCCTTGAAGATCACGGCGTCGAGGGTGGCTTTTTCTGCCATACCGAACGGGTTGGTGTCGGAGACAGTACCCGTGGGGCCGGTGGTTGTACCGCCGCCTCCGGCAGCGCATGAGGCAATGGTTCCCCCCATGGGCACGAGCACGGCTGCTGCGAGTGCTCCGCGCAGGAATCCACGGCGACCAACGGACTGGTGCTGAACGTTCATTTCTAAACCCTCCAGTGACTCGTAGTGTCGACTGTTGCGGCGGGAAAGCCGTTCAGTCAGACAGTCTGGGTTGGCGCTCTGGCAGCACCAACCTTCTGTGACATAATTCACCACGGATGATCGAAAATCAATATTTCGTGGCAGTTTCGATCAACATTTGTCAAAGCGTGATCTTTCTACGGACCCTCCGCCAGGGCCTTCCCGCACTCCGTGATGGCCTCGCGTGCGAACTCCCTTTGACGCTCGGTTCCCAGTCTTTCCGCCCATTGTTCGGCCAATTGGAACTCAACCATGGCCTCGGTGAGCCGCCCTTTACCGCGCAGAAACGTGCCAAGGCTTGTGTGCAAAACAATCATCCAGCGCTTGGTTCGCTCATCATGGGCCGTGGAGGCGTACTCGAGCGCGCTTCGCATCCACACCTCGGAGTTCGCGGCATCTGCGATGGAAAGCATCTGCAGGGCGTCGACGGCCAGGAATTCCTCACCGAGGTGGTCCGCCATCTCAGCCGCTTGCTCCAACAGAGGAACAGCCATGGCGCCACGGCCGCCGGCGTTCAAAACCCGTCCGCGCTCCAGCAGAATGCGGACGCCCACGGTGGGCTCGTCGTCGTCGATGTCATCCAGCAGCGCATCAGCCTCTTCGAAGCGGCCCTGCAAACTGATGGCCCGCCCAAGTTGCGTTGCCAACTCAGCGCGCTCGTCGGCGTCGTAACTGCCCTCTGTCATTGCATTGCGGAAGGCGGCCTCAGAGGCTGCCGGATCGCGGAAATTCCATAGATGGTCCAGTGTCTTCTGATCCAGCATCAAACCGCTCCTGACCAGCCCGTAGCTGAGGTCTTTAGGTTGCAGTATCAATCTAGTCCCATGTCAGCGCCGTGGGGAGGGTGTTCGCGGGGTGTGTCAACTGCCCTTTGGGTGCGCCAGCCGGGCCCAGCCAAGTTGCTCTTGTTGCTTGCGGCTCAGGGTGGCCACCACAAGGTCGTACGAGTCCTCCACCATGTCCCGGATCATGTCATCAGGAAGGGCGCCGTCCAGCCGTACGCCGTTCCAGTGGGTCTTGTTCATGTGCCAGGCACCCGTGATTTCCGGATTGGCTGCCCTGAGCTGTTCCGCCAAGGCAGGCTCGCATTTGAGGCTCACCGACCAGTCGTCCGGGTCCATCGAGGAAAGGGCAAACATCTTGGCCTCGTGGCGGGCCCCACCAGCGACGGCGGCACGAACCTTGAACACGGACGTCTCAGGTCCGAACGGGAAGTCTTCGAAGGCGCCGGGGAAGCCAAGGCAGATCTCGCGGAGGCGGGAAACATCCATGGATTGAGCCTAGTACTTTGGTCCTAGGCCACGCCCAGGAAATCCTCCAGAAGCACCACTTCAAGCCCCGCGGCCAACTGGGCTGCACGGAACGCAGCAAGGTCCGCAGCAAACTCCGCGCGGAAATGCATCAGCACGATGTCGCCAGGACGCAGAGAGTTGCCCACTTGGTAATCCATCTTCCCGGCATTTGCCTTGGCCTCCCATGTGACGATTGCTTTCATGCCCGCGTCTGCCACAGCCTTGCGCATCACATTGGAGTAGGCACCGCCCGGCGGACGAAACAGCGTGGGACGGCGGCCATAGTGATGGAAGGCGTACTCCTGCATTCCAACCATGTCGGTCAGCTGTTGCTGATAGCCCCACTGCCGCACCATGTTGATGTTGTGGGTGACCGTGTGGTTTTCCACCAAGCTGCCCTGGGCTTTGAAAGCGTTGAAGAAAGCCGGGTTGTCGGCAATGGTGTCCTTGGTCAGGAACAGGGATGCCGGGTAGTCGTACTCGGCCAAGAGCTTGACCGATTCGGGCGTCTTGATGTTGCCGTCATCAATGGTCAGGAACACCACGGGATGCTGGGTCTCGATTTTGGTGATGACCGGAGCGAGGCCACCCACAATCGGCGGCAGCTGGTAGTCCGGAATGAACGATTTCCGGATGCGCTTGGTGGCGGTGAGGGTCGGCGTGGGAGTCGGAGCCGGGGAAACAGAGGCGGCCGGCACAGCCGGCGACTCCGCAGCGGCACCGGGCGTGAGCACCGGCGTCGAGCTTTCAGACGCGCCTTCGGCCGCAGTGCAGGCCGTCAAACCGGCCACCACGGAAGCGCCTAATACGCTGAAAGCGGCCCTTCTGCTGGGTCTGAAATAAGGCGCTGCAGATTGGTCGCCGAACATGGCTGTCCCCCAAGACTCAAGAAATGATTCAGCTGCAATCTAGCAGGAGAATCCACCCCGGGATTACAAGCCGTAGTGCCAGCCTTCGCGCGCCGGGCAGGAGTTCACCACGACGTCGAGCCCCGCATCCTTTGCGCGCTGCGTGGCTTCGTCATCGAAAACACCCAGCTGCAACCACACTGCTTTCGCGCCGATGGCAATCGCTTGGTCAATGACGGCCCCTACGCGTTGGGAGTTGACGAAGCATTCCACGACGTCGATGGGGTGCTTGGCTTCGGGAATGTCCGCCAGGGACACGTACCCCTTCTCCCCATGCACGTCCTCGCCCTTCAGGTTGACGGGAATGATCTCCATGCCCATGGTGTCCCTGACGTAGAGCGAGACGTCATAGGCGGAGCGCCATTGGTTGGTGCTCAGACCCACGACGGCCCAGGTGCCCTTTGTTCGCATCAACCGCTCGACGACGGCCGGATCGTTGACATGCATCATGACCCAAGCCTACGCCCGCTGATGTGCCAGCAGCTTTGCCGAATAATCTGCGGCGATGGCAGCAGCTTCCACGGCGGGCTCCACCGGCTTCGGACACCGGCGTGATGTCCTCCAAGCGGCAGGTCCTGGCTTAACGGTCCCCGCGTTTGGTCCACTGCTTGAGCCTGTACAGGAAAGACTGCAGTTCCTTGTCCGCTTTCTTGTCGGTCAGCGACGGGGACGCATGGCCAGGTCTCTTGTCACTGGTTCCAGGCTTGGCAGCGGCTGCAGGAGCACTCGGCGCAGGCTTCGGCTTGACCGCTGCCGGGCGTTCCGGCTTGGCCTCGGCGGGCTTGGCATCCACCGGTTTCGGGGCAGCACCATTCGATGAGGCGTTCGGCGCTGCCACGGGCGGCACGGGCACGGCTTGTTGCGCGGCGTTCGGAACTGCTGCGGCGGGCACCGGCTCAGGGACGATAACTGGATTCTGGGCGGGCACCGGCGCAGCATCGGCGGGCGCAGGGATCGCCGGAGCCTGAGTTGCAGGTGGAACCGCCGCAGGATCCACCACCGGGGCGGGCTCCGTGGTGATTCTGGGTGCGTCCGGAGCAGGCAGTACCGGCGTCGCGGCAGACCACTGCGGCACGAAGTTTCCCATGAGCCCAGCTAAGGACGGCGCCCGCGTAAAGCCGGAGCTGGCGGCAGCTACACCGCTGACGCCCAGACCCATTGCAGCAACAACGGCCACACTGACAACCGCGGTGCGGTGCTTGTGCCGCCAACGGCGCTTGGTGAGTTCGTCGTGCGGGCCGGCCATCATCGCGGCCAGTTCCGCGCCGGGGGCAGGCGCAGGAAGATTGGCGAGGGAACCAATGGAGAGGAGCGCCAGCCTGACGTCTGAGGGGTCGGAGAGATCGGCGTCGAGCAGCAGCTCGTCCACGATCGCTTCGCGTTCGTTGTCCCTGTATGTCATGGCGACACATATTCCTTTACTGCCGAATGCTCACGGAGCGTTATGAGGGCCCGCCGTTGCAGTTGCTTCACTGCGCCAGCGGATTTCCCCATAATGTCGGCCACCTGTTCGACCGTGAGGCCAGCCACGATGCGGAGGGTCAGGACCTCCCGCTGGTCGTCGCCCAAGTAGTCCAGCAACGCCATGACCTCGTACGGCGCCAACCTCACCAGGGCTTCGGCCTCGGCGGAACTCGATTCCCGCGTATCCCGTTCGGGCTCGAACTCGTGGTAGTCCGGTGATCGGCTTTGCTTCCGATGCTCGTCGACCATGCGTGCGTGGGCTACCGAGAAAATGAAGGTACGCAGGCCGTTGATGCCGCCATTGAGATCATCCAGTCGCGGAAGGACGGCCAAGAAGACGTCCTGCGTCACCGCTTCCGGATCCGAGACACCTTTTGCTGTCAAGTATCCGAGCACCTGCCCTGCGTACGCCTGGTAGACGGCGCTGAACAATTCCGCGTTATTGCCTTTGAGTGCATGCAGCGCTTCATCGGTCAATGCGTCGGTCACAGGATTGGGACTTTCGATCGGCGGCAGGTCCGTGGCTTTGTAGCCAGGTCACCCGCCTTTGCTCGACGGACAACCCCACCAAGGGTAACTGCTCTGCCGGGCCATCCATAAGGAAGACCCGCTTGCCCCGCGGAAAAGTCCCCGGGACAAGGAAGAGCCGAGCTGGAACATGATGGGGGACAAATTCCAGCTCGGCCCTTTCAAAGACGTAATCGTCGCAGCACGCCAAAGGGTTACGGGGGGTACGAAGTTTTTTGAAAAGTTTTCTGGGGCCGCATTTTGCCTGTCCGTGGTCCTGCTGCATGTCCCGGAAGGGGCGGGGCTGTGGATCGGTAGCTGTGGCCTGTGGGTGTGGTGATTTCGAGGGTGTGGGTGCCTGGTGTGTCTGTTGGTGTGGTTTTGCTTCTCCAGCCGGGGGTTTCTTTGGTGTGGTTGCAGGCTTCGCAGAGCCCGGCGCCGTTGCTCAGGGTGGTGGTCCCGCCTGCGTGCCAGGGGTTGATGTGGTCGATGTGGCGGATGGGCGCGTCGCAGTAGGGGGTGCGGCAGGTGTCGTCCCGGGTTTCGATGAAGCGCCGCAGCCGTGGCGGGAAGAACCTGGCCTTGGAATCCGTGGTCAGGAGTTCACCGGTGGCGGGGGCGGTGTAGAGACGGCGGAGCCAGACGGCGAACTCCCCTCCTGCGCCGACGAGTGTTCTGGCCCATTCCGAGGGGACGATCCCGTACCCCTGGAGCCGGGCGGGTTCGGAATCGCTTTGGAACAGGGTCCGGTCGGTCATAACCAGTTGAAGCTCAACGCCGCCGATCCCGCCACTCTTACCGGTGATCCGTTCGACGAGGGTGTCGGCCATGACCTGGCCCCGGGACCTCGAATCACCACCAGCCCGCGAATCACCACCAGTCCGCGAACCACCACCGGTCCGGGCAGTATCAGCGGCCCGGGCGTCTCCACCGGAACGGGCAGTATCAGCGGCCCGGGTCAGGGCGGCGTAGGCTGCCACTCCCTGGGCGGCGGGGAGCAACGCGGTCAGGTAGGTCATGGTATCCGGGGCCGGGCGCAGGCTCACGGTCCGCTCGGTCGCGGCGTGGGCGGCGCGCTGGGCCACCGAGCGCGGATCCCGCCGGCACGCAGCGGCCTTCGCCGCGGCGGTGATGGCTTTGTCCCCGGCACCGTCGAAGGTCCCGGTATCGGCGGCGAGTTCCTCATCCACCGCGGACCGGTCCTCGACGGACAAACAGGCCGTTTCTTTCACCAGCAGGGTGGCCCGCCACTCATTGAGCTGTCCTGATTCCAGCGCGGCCATGGTGCGGGGCATCTCCGACACCAACGCCTTCGCCAACCCCAACAGACGGGAACCCTTGTTCGGGGACTCCCGCCGCGCCAACGCCAGCTGCGCACCCACCCCCTGGCCCCGCTCGGCCGCCGGGACACCGGTGGCTTCTTGCTCCCCGCGCCGGGCAAGGTCAAAAGCCACCGCAGCCCGGGCCTGCAACCCAGTGATGGCAGACTTCAACTCCTCCAACCCCCGGACCTGATCCACCAACTCACCACTGCCCGCACCCAGACGAACGGAGCGCAGGAGAGTGATGAGATCAGACACCCGCGGCAGCGAAGCACTGGAACAACAACCCGCAACATGAGCAAGCGCCGCGCCCGTTGCGTCCGCGCCCACTGCGTCTGCGCCCGCTTGCCCGTCCCGAATCAGCTCCATGCCCCAACTCTTCCAGCCAGCACGAAACACCATCAGACCCCAACCGCCCTATGTGGACAACCTGCCCTACGTGGACAACCCGAGACGTCAGGAAAAAGCAGCTAGTCAGGTGCGTCCGTCGGGGCCTCGTAGCCGTCAGGGATTCCCGGAACGCCGGCATCCAGGGCACCGCCATAAACGCGAGCTGAGGCCAACCTTCCGCCGTCCCCGCTAAGTTTCACGTGCAAGCTTTGTGCGGTGACAACGGGCACCTGGTGAAGGCGCCGGCTCCCTACCGTCATCCCTTCGACAAGATGACCCTCATCGGTGGAGACTACGTGGTGCGTGATCCGCTGCCCCAAGCCCAAGTCCTCCACGAGCTCCAGATGGTTGAACGTGACCGCAGCCGGGAAGTTCAAGGTGGCTCCGCCGTCGTAACTTTCCAGAGTTGCCTCAACACAGCCGGACAGGCGGCGGTCCAACTCCGCCTTCCATTCCCTAAGGACCTGTACGTCCCCGTCAGGAATGCGCCCGCGGGTGTCCGGCGGCAGGTTCAGCAGGAGGTTGGCGCCCATCCCGACGGATTGGTAGTAGATGGCCAGGAGGTGTTCGGTGGTCTTCGGCTCATCGTCGGGGTGCCAAAACCAGCCACGCCGAAGGGAAACGTCGCACTCCGGCGGCAGGTAGTGTTGGCTGCTGAGTTCGGAACTGGAGTCCGTGTATTGGGTATCGGAAGTCCGATCCACCACGTAATTAACTGGATCAGAGGCCAGGCCGTTCTCATTGCCTACCCAGCGGATGGTCGGCTGGCCCATGTTGAAGATCATGGCGTCGGGTTGGTGTTCCTTAACTACAGCGATGATCCGGCCCCAGTCGTATTCCCGGCCCACCGATCCGGCACCGTCGAACCACAGCTCCATCAGGGGACCGTAGCCGGTGCACAGCTCCGTAAGCTGCTGGATATAGAAGTCGTCGTAGGCCACGGGATCGCTGTAGCACTCGGCATTCCGGTCCCACGGAGACAGGTACAGCCCCAGGCCGATCCCTTGTTCCCGGCACGCGTCGGCAAGTTCCCTGACCACGTCACCCTTGCCGCCGCGCCACGGGGAGGCGGCCACCGAGTAGTCCGTGGTGCCAGTAGGCCAGAGGCAAAAGCCGTCGTGGTGCTTGGCGGTGAGGATCAGGTACCTCGCACCAGCCTCCTTGGCCACGCGAACCCAGCTACCGGCGTCGAGGTCTGCAGGGTCGAAAGTGGACGCAGGGATAGTGCCGTCACTCCACTCCTTCCCAGCGAAAGTGTTGACGCCGAAATGAATGAAGACGCCGAACTCAAGCTGTTGCCAGCGGAGTTGGGCTGCCGTGGGCGTCACCTGAGTCACTGAGAAGCTTCCTGTCCGTGGATCAACCACTGTGCCGTTCGGATGATGGTTTGGTCGGCCTCTCCAGTTCGTAGCCCCGCAACGTCCGAGCGCGTGACGGCGGCACCTTCAAAGAGGCTTACGATCGCCGCGGCGATACCCGCGACCTCCGGCTCCGGCAGCTCCAACCTGCCTCGCCGGACCACCCCTTGCACGTGACCGGCATACTGGGCGTAGAAGGCCCTCAAAGCGTTGGCCGCCTGCTCGTCAGAGGCGGCCAACGCCCAGATCTCAAGGTGTATCTTGACGTCCGCCAAGCTCGAATGCTCTTGGAGCAGCGCAGTCAGCAGGCGGTGGGAATCGTCCCGGGACAGGCTGCCCGCTGCACCCGGAGCGAGGTCCAGCCCAGCCACCTCTGCGAGCCGCCGCAGGGAACGCTCGAGTGTCCGTTCAAGAACGGCGCGGATGAGGTCGGCCCGGGTTGGGAAGTAGTGCTGAAGGTGCCCTATCCGCACGCCGGCGGCAGCGGCAAAGTCCCGCATTGCTGCGTTCGCGTTGCCCTTGGTGACCAGCACGTCCTCCGCAGCGTCAAGGAGCGCCACCTTTCGCAGGGCGCCCTTGCTTTCGGTCATGACCTCAATATTGTCACACCGTACGATTCGAGTTTGGCGATCTGCGAGGCGGGGTCCGCCGCGGATTCCGGGAAGGAAACACCGGGCTGCGCCCCGGCGCGAAGTATTTCGTGGAGTCCCAACAAGCCACCCACGGCGGTCAGGTGCGCCTGGCCTTTCGGATCGGAAATGACGGCGGTTCTGCTGCCACCCGGTCCTTCCACGTCCACACGAACGTGCGCGGTTCCGCCGGATCCCGGTGAATAGAGAAGGGACCGCCGCACCGGCGACCACCGCTCTCCGCTACCCCAACGGAACAGTCCCACCGCCCTGGCGGCTAGTAACGCCGTCGTGGATGAATTGGAGCTGAAGCCAATCCGCGTAGCCACCGAATGCGCACCAAGGGTGAGCGGCAGGGTGAACTGCTCCGGGGTATCGAGTCGGGCGACTTTGGTGCGATGGCCGGCGATGTCCACCCAGCGGGTCTCGCTGAGGGGACTTACGACGGCGGCCTTACCGCCTTTGCGTACTTCAAAGTCCAGTCCCAGCCGGTCAATGAAGTCGACAGAGTCCGCTCCGGCTTGGTCGTTGGTGTCGTAGCGGATGGAGACGTCGATTTTCTCAGGGTCGCCGACCTCCTGGGCCAGTGCCGCTGCCACGATATTGGTGACGCCGCCCATCCATCCTGAGCTGAGCAACACGGGCGCTTGGGGTCGCAAGAGTGTGGCAAGAGTGAGGGCCCGGGTGACGCGGCTGGTCCAGCGGGTGACGTCAACATACGGAATCCCGGCCCCAACTGCCGCGCGGAGCACCCTGTCGTCGGGGTCGTTGACCGTGCCGATCACTGCCCTGACTCCGGCTTCGAACGGCTCGGCCTGGGTGAGGTCCCATCGACGTACGGCGACGTTCCCGCCGGCGAGGTGGTTGCCCCGGTCGGGGTTTCTGCCAGTGAGGAGGAGCGGCCATTCTTTCGCGGCATGGTGTGTAAGTGCCGAGCCAACGGTGCCGTAGCCGCCGACTACCAGCACGGGACCGGCGGGGTCGAGTCTGAGGGAATCGTTCATGAATCCGAGTTTAGGTCATTTGACCTAAAAAGTCAGCAACGGCCTCAACTCGTCATACGCCCACGCCGCCAACGCAGTCGGTGTAGTGGTCTGCAGGGACCGCTTCTGCTCAGGCTCAAACCCATCAAGGAAACCTGCAGACATCCCTATGATCGAGTCGACACGGGCCACGCTCATCCCGAAACCCTCCAGCGCGGCCCGCATGGCATCCTCGGTGATCCGCTCCACAGCAAGAGGCCGGGCCGTCGCTTCCGAAACGATCCGGGCAACCTGTCGCCACGAAAGGTCAGCTGGCCCGTGGACCGCTTGAATCTGGTGCCCGCGCCACTGCCTGGACAACAAGCGGGAGGCCGCTACCTCGGCTATGTCCCGGGGAGCCACCCACGCCATGGCCTGATCCAGCGGCAGGAGCACTTGCAGCTTGCCTGCTTGAATTGCATCGAGCTGGTACTCAAGGTTGGTGAAAAAGTATCCACAGCGCAGATGGGTGACGTCGGCGTCGGTCTGGTCCAGCGCGACTTCCGTGGCAGCGAGCCCATCAATTTCGCCCACACCGTGCCTCTTTTCGGCTCCGACGCTGCTCTGGAAAACCACCCTGCGCACGCCGCCCTCGGTAACCGCACGTGCCACACTGATGGCGGCATGGCCGTACTCGGCCAGGGGTTCATCGCCGACCGGGGACGGGTCCACCCAGTACAAGGAGTCGACGCCGGATACCGCCTGGACCACAGCGTCGGCATCAAGAAGGTCCACTCGGACGGCATCAACCTCCGCCCGGACATTCAGCGCCAGGCTGTCCGGCTCCCTGGCCAGCACCAGCGGCCTCACGCCCGCCCGGATCAACATCGGGACCAGGTGTCGGCCCACGTGGCCCGACGGTGTTGCTACTGCTATCCGCATTGCACGCCTCCCCCGTTTGCCTTTGCTTGTTGACCAACGCTAACCACCATTGCGGTCGGCTTCTGTCCTCATCCGGTGGACGGCGACCCCCTGTAGATAGGAACGGAGCGGGAGTAGGCTGCACAGTACCTACCCGAGTTCCACTAGGAGAAACCGTGACACTTCCTCCAACCCATGAACCCGAGCCATTCCCTCCGGACCCCGGGCCAGTCCCGCCGCCACCTGACCCCACCACACCGTTTCCACCCAGCCCCATACCGGACCCCAATCCAACACCGGGCCCCTCGGTGCCGGACCCGGGGCCCGTCCCGCCACACCCCGACCCCACCCACTAGGGAAATAGTCAGTAAGCTTACGTTTGATCACATCGGTTAACCGATGCGAACGAACAGGAGTTCACATGACGCGATCCGAGGAAACGGCTCCCCTTTCCACGCGCAACAAACCCAAGGCCGATCTGTGGAAGGACTCACTGGGTCGGACGGCTATCCGGGCCGCCCAGATTCTCCTGATTCTGCTCGTGGCCGTAGTGGTGGTTTTCGCGCTGCTTCAGATCCGGCTGCTGGTAATCCCCGTCCTTGTCTCACTCATCCTCGCCGCGGCCATCGGCCCATTCGTCAACATGCTGCGGCGCCGTGGCTGGCGCGGGGGGCTCGCCACCGCCGTCGCATTTCTGGGCCTGTTGATCGTGCTCGGCGGAGTGGTTACTGTCATCGTCTTGTCGGTGCGCAGCCAATGGGATGAGCTGATCAGCCAAGCCGCGGAAGGCCTGGACGAGCTGGAAAACTTCCTGCTCACAGGGCCCTTCCCCCTGGATCAGGAACAGCTCAATCAAGCCCGGCAGGCTGTCGTGGACTTTGCCCAGAGCAGCCAAGTGCGTTCCGGTGCGGTGACGGGCTTGTCCGCCGTCACCGAGTTCCTTGCCGGCGCCAGCCTCATGGTGGTCATACTGTTCTTCTTCCTCAAGGACGGCGCCAAGATCTGGGACTTCTTCCTGCGGCCTTTCAAGGGCACTCGCGAAGCCAAGCTTCGCCGCGTGGGCAAGCGGACCATGGAGGTCCTGGGCGGCTACGTGCGGGGAACGGCGATTGTGGCATTGGTGGACACGGTCGCGATCGGAGCCGTGCTTCTCATCCTTCAGGTTCCGCTGGCCATCCCCCTGGCAATCATCGTCTTCATCGGCGCTTTCATTCCATTGGTGGGCGCTACCGTCGCCGGCATTCTGGCAGCTTTGGTGGCTCTCGTGGCCAACGGTCCGATCGTGGCGCTGATTGTGGTCATCGCAGTGATTGCGGTCAACCAACTGGAGGGTGACCTGCTCCAGCCGGTGGTCATGGGAAAGTCCCTGCAGCTGCATGCCTTGGTAATCCTGATGGCACTGACTGCCGGCACCATCCTCGCCGGGATCATCGGAGCCGTCCTGTCCGTCCCCATCGCCGCAGTCGCGTGGGCCATCGTCCAGGTGTGGACGGCAGAAGACCCTGACCTGGAATCGATGAATCCGGATCTTCCACCCGCCAACAGCCAGCCGACGTAGCGGCTGCGGCGCCGCTCCAGGCGGGAGGCACGACGGCGGCGGGTCACCGTGGTGGGTAACCCGCCACCGTCGTCGGTTCTGGGGCGTTAGGCGAGTGCCTTCTTGATGAGTTCTACGATCCTCGCCTCGACGGCGGGAGTGATTTCCGTGAGAGCGAACGACGTGGGCCACATGTCGCCGTCGTCCAATTTTGCGTTCTCTTCGAAGCCGAGCGTGGCGTACCGGGCCTTGAACTTATGGGAGCTCTGGAAGAACACGATGTTCTTCCCGTCCCTGGCGTAGGCGGGCATTCCGTACCAGGTTTTCGGGGTGAGTTCCGGAGCGTGCTCCTTGACGATCGCGTGGAGGCGTTCGGCCATGGCCTTGTCCGCTTCAGGCATCTCCGCGATCTTGGCCAAGACATCCGCTTCACCGTCTGCCTTGGAGGCCTTCTTGCGCGGAGCCTTCTTCAGTTCCTGCGCACGCTCCTTCATCGCGGCGCGTTCTTCCTCGGTGAAGCCGTCGTAGGACTTTTCCTTGGTAGCCGTCTCCTGGTTGTCCGTCATGGCAATCCTCTCCCCTGGTCTTTTGATTGACACCACTAACGGTAGGCCCGGTAGCGGGTAGGGGCTTCTCCAAAACTGCTCGATTAGCGGTGCAAAAGTCTTGAGGTTTTCCTGAGGAACTGTTGACCGATTACAGGATTGGTTCTTGATCCGGGCCCGGCAAAGTATTTCTTGTCAGCCACACAGGCAGACAGAGAAACAGGCCGGCCGGTAGCGGTGGCCAACCGAAAGGACACTGATTCCCATGGCCATCAGCCTCAAGACCACCTCCGGCAAGATCCTCGCTTCGGTCGCACTGGTCGGCACCGCCGCCGCCGTCGCCGGCATGGGCACCTACGGCGCGTTCACCTCCTCCACCTCCGCCTCCCAGGCCGTCACCGCAGGAACCGTCACCATCGCCCTGGGCACCGGAGCGAACAACACCCTCAACGTCCCCGTTGCAGGCCTGCTGCCCGGCGACAAGGTCGAAAAGCTCGTCACCCTGGCCAACACCGGCAACTCCGACCTGAACAACGTCACCCTCACCACCTCCGCCGGCGCCACCGCCTCCCTGCTCACCACCGACGT
>NZ_JBPFSF010000008.1:0-225739 GCF_051106045.1 Paenarthrobacter sp. FR1
CGTTAGAGTGGGACACGAGGACCTCCTGGATTGTGTAACTGCTCTCGACAAGCACCACACAACACCCGGAGGTCCTCTTATTGCGTCACATCAATCCCGTGTCACCAACCTGCCGGGACACTACAACTAGGCCGCGGGCGTCATTAGCCGCGGCAGAGCTCGCCGTACTTGGCGCCGGCTTCCTGGAAGGCTGCATTGAGCTCGCCCAGCTTGGCTTCATCCGGGGTTTCCTTGGCCTGCTCGTCCAGGAATTCCAAGATGGCGGTGACAACCGGCTTCATCTCTGTGGAGGCCACTGGCTCGATGGGCCGGATGGCGTTGGCCGCACGGATGGTGGCGGTCTGGCTTGGGCTCTGGGGAATGCCGGCGGCGGCGACGCCCACGCGGTCGCAGGTTTCCTTGGTGGTCAGCTGCTGCTGAGCAGAACAAGCGGAAGCCGAGACAAGCAGCCCGGCAGCGATCAGGACAGTGGTGAGTTTCTTCATGATTCCCTCAGTGGTCGACGTCCCTCTGATTGTAATCAGTGCAGGGCCCCGGTCCCGCATTAGGCCCGGCTTGCCCCGCTGCCGAAGCCACCGCCTAAGCCGCTAGAGCGCCGGAGTCCGGGGTGGCACCGTCCGCCGTGAACCCGTGGCTTCGAAGGCTGCGGCCAGCGTCAGGAGTGCAGCGTCATCGTAGGCCCGACCGGCGAAGGTGAGCCCCACGGGCATGCCAATGTCTGCCATCGTTCCCATCGGCACGGTGACAGTGGGGATGCCAAGATGCCTGGGGACGAGGTTGCCGTTGGCTACCCACACGCCGTTACGCCAGCCGAGGTCCGCGGAGGCCGGGTTGACGTCCATGTCGGCAGGTCCGACGTCGGCGGCTGCCGGGAACAGGACCGCGTCCAGTCCGAGCCCGTCCATCCAGTCCTCCAAGTCAACGCGCCGGGTCTCTTCCAGCCCGCGCACTCCGCCTTCCAACTCAGGGATCTCGGTGAAGCGGGAGACGCCGTAGTCGCGGACCTGCCGGGGATAACCGGAGATGTGGTCGTCGAAGCCGGTGTAACGGTCCGCCAGGGCGCCTTTCGGGTGCGGGAAGATCGCCGCGCCGTCCACATCGGCGAGCCTGCTGAGGGCGGGATCACCGTTGGCGCGCAGGAAGTCGTCCCACGCCCAGGCCGAGAGGTCCTCGATCTCACGCTTGAGGTATGCGGAACTGACCAGGCCGCGGGTGGCGATGGTAGGTGTGCCCGGTCGGTCGCCTTCATAGTTGGAAACCACGGGGAAGTCCACCAGCACAACCTCGGCCCCGGCAGCTTCAAGGTCGCGCTTCGCGGCTTCCCACAGTTCCATCACGGAAGCCCGCGTCTCGATACGCTGCCCGGTAGGGCCACCGATGCCGGGCTGCTCACTGGAACCGGCGTCCGGATCCGCGTTGATGTACATGCGCGGCACTCCGAAGCGTTTGCCCCGCAATGCCAGCCGCCCGCCGTCGGCGTCTTCCACGGCAAGCGCCAGGTATGACTCCGGCCGGACCTCGGAGGACTTCGGGATCTGAACCCAGGGCTGCGCACGCCAGAAGTCACCGCGGGACTCGGCGTCGTCGGCCACGATCACGTCCAGCAATTCCAGCATGTCGGCCATGGTTCGAGTGTGCGGAACCACGACGTCCATGGTGGGCACCAGTGGCCAGTTGCCGCGCACCGAGATGACGCCGCGCGAAGGCGTGTACGCGCACAGAGCATTGTTCGACGCCGGTGCGCGGCCACTTGACCAGGTCTCCTCACCAAGGCCGAAGGCCCCGAAACTGGCAGCCGTCGCGGTGCCGGAGCCGTTGGAGGAACCGGAACCGAATGCGGCCGTCAGGAAGTCTGCGTTGTAGGGGCTTTCGGCGCGTCCGTAGACCCCGCGTTGCATGCCACCATTCGCCATCGGTGGCATGTTGGTCAGGCCGATCAGCACGGCCCCGGCATCGCGGAGTCGTTCGATGGTGAATGCGTCGCGCTGTGCCACCAAATGTTCAAAGGCCGGCGAACCGGCTGCGGCGGTGAGGCCCTTGGCCAGGTAGCTGTCCTTGGCTGTGTATGGAATGCCGTCCAGCGGTCCGAGCACCGCGCCCTGCGCCCGGCGTTCGTCCGAGGCCCGGGCATCGGCCAACGCATCGGGATTCATGACCACCAATGCGTTGAGCTTGATGCCGTTGTGGTCGTAGGCCTCGATCCGGTCGAGGTACGCCTGGGTGAGCTCCTCGCTGGTAGCCTTCCCTGTTTCCAGCGCCTGGCGCAGTTGCAGGATAGAGGCCTCAACGACGTCGAATGGAGCCATTACGCTGCACCTCCAGCGACCTGTGTTCCGCTAAGACGCGGCTGCTGCTGGGTGATGCAGTGGATCCCGCCCCCGCGGGCCAGGATTGGCCGGGCGTCAACAGTGACGACGCGGCGGCCAGGATAGGCCTCGGCAAGAATCTCAGCGGCGAGCGAGTCGGCACGTTCTTCGCCGTAGCCGCAGGCGATCACTCCGCCATTGACCACTAGGTGGTTGACGTAGCTCCAGTCCACGAAGCCGTCGTCGTCGCGCAGCGTTTCCGGTGCGGGCAGCGGCACAATCTCGAACGGCTTGCCCGCCGCGTCCGTCTGCGTTTCCAGGAAGGCCTGGAGGGTGCGGCTGACGTCATAGTCCGGGTGCTCGGGGTTCGTCTGGGAATGCAGCAGGATACGGCCGGGAGTGGGCAGGGTGGCCACCATGTCGATGTGGCCCCGCGTGCCCAAGTCCTCGTAGTCGCGGGTCAGTCCGCGAGGTACCCAAATGACCTTGGTGGATCCGATGGTGCGGGCCAGTTCGGCTTCAACCGCTGCCTTGTTGGCGTAGGGGTTCCGGCCCGGATCCAGCTGCACGGTTTCGGTGATCAGCACAGTTCCTTCGCCGTCCACGTGGATGGCGCCGCCCTCGTTGACCAGCAGCGAGCTGACCAGTTCCGCGCCGGAGTTCGCGGCGACGAAGCGTGCCATTCCGGCGCTCTTCTGCCATTCGGACCACGCCGGGGCACCCCAGCCGTTGAAGATCCAGTCCACAGCGCCAAGCACGCCGGGACGGTCGTCGTCCAGCACGAAGGTGGGTCCGACGTCGCGCATCCAGAATTCATCCAATGGCGCCTCGAGCTGTTCGATGCCGCTGCCCAGCATGTGGGCTGCGCGCTCGCGCTCGCTGGGGTCCACCACCATGGTCACCGGTTCAAATTCGGCCACCGCTTGGGCGACGGCGGTCCAGGCCGCGTAGGCCTCTTCGGCCGAGGCGGCGTCGTCGCCGAGGGTCAGGCCGGTGCGGGGAAACGCCATCCAGGTGCGCTCATGCGGTGCGGTTTCGGCCGGCATTCTCCAAGCCATGGGTGACTCCTTCGTCTTTAGTGCAAATCCTCTTGTTGATCACACGATCAACAATGCTGAAAAGGTAATCTAGACTGGTCCTTGATGTCAAGCACTCCACAGAAGCGCGCACTCCGGAAGTCACCGGCAGAACGCGCCGCAGAAATCACCGAAGCCGCCCGCGAACTCGCTCTCGAGGCCGGGCTCACGGCACTGACGCTGCGCAATGTTGCCGCCCGCGTGGGCGTCGCTTCAGGCCTGGTGGCGCACTATCAGCCCAATATGGATGCACTCGTCTCCAGCACATTCGCAACCATCGTGGCCGCGGAAACCCAGGAAGTCGCAGGCCTGCTGAGCCAGCGCCCAGGACCGTCGGAACGGCTCGGCCTGCTGGTGGACACCCTCCTGGACAACAGCCGGCTCGACGTCACGGCAATCTGGGTGGAAGCCTGGACCTTGGGGCGCCGCAATGAGACCCTCGCCGCCTCCGTCCGCGAGCAAATGGATGCGTGGCAGAAGGTCTTTCAGGGAGTCGTGGAGGACGGCAACGCGACCGGTGCGTTCAACGTTTCCGATGCCGCTGCCGTCGCCTGGCAGATCCTCGGCATGGTGGACGGCCTCAACGCGCAGGCCTTGGTCCGTTGGGACGGCGTCAATGATCGCGGCACCCACCTTGCCCGCGCAGTGGAGGGCATGGTCGGCGCGGCGAGGGGTTCCCTCACGCCCAAGCCAAGCGCGTAAGGGCACCGCACCCTGCCCTAGGCTGGAGCAATGGCGATCATCCACAAGGCAACCCTGTCCCCGTCCAAGCTCGAACTCATCGCTGACTACCTCCCGAAGCAGCCCTGGTTCATCCAGGAAGGCGCACCGGAGCTCATCGGCGCCTACCGCTTTGATGATCCGGCCGGAGAGGTAGGACTCGAAACCCACATCGTCGCCGCCGGCGAGCGCATTTACCAGGTTCCGCTGAGCTACCGTGGCTTCGAACTGGCCGGTGCCGAGGAGTGGCTCATCGGCACCATGGATCACTCCGTCCTGGGCAAGCGCTTCGTTTACGACGCCTGCGCCGACCCCATCTACGTCAAGGCCCTGACCGCTGCCATCCTTACCGGCCAGAAAGAGGCCGAGCAGTTCGTCGACGGCGAGCCCGAGCCCCGCCCCAGCACCGTCACCGTGAAGGGCAGCGGAACGCTCGACGTCGGCGTCCCCGCCTTGAGTGCCTCGGCGCCGGTCTCGGGTAGTGGCGTGACGATCATTGATGCCGGTGAGCTTCGGTTGAAGGTGGCACGGGTGGTGGATGTAGCTGCAGATTCGTCGTCCAACACGGCAGCCGCCCCGGAACTTCACGGCGAGCTGACCCTCAACGGCACATGGGCCGGACTGGAAAGCCCGGTGGAGCTCGCCGCGGTAATCCGGGACTGACCACAGTCAGCAACGCCCGGGTATCTGTTGGCTGCAGGGACTCCGGGCGTAGGCTGGCAAGCGAAGCCATCTACTCCGTTAGGGGTGCACTATGAACAAACCTCAGAACATCATTCCGGCCGCGCAAGACCTTGCCCGCGAATGGGTAACGCACGCGGCAGAGGGCAAATCGTCGCAAACGGACGCCGTGGTGAAGTGGGCTTTGTCCCGGATCAACCATGCCGATGTCCCAACCGTGGTGCACGGAGTCATGCTCACGCTGACCGGCAACAAGCGGACCGCGAAGAAGGCTCAGCGCACTGCTGCGCAAGCAGTCAAGAGGACAACCAAGGCCCTCCGGCGAAGGACAAGCCAGCGCAGCCCGCGCCGCGGCGGTTTGTTGATCGCCCTGGCCGCTGCCGCGGTGGGGGCAGGTGCCGTGCTGGCGTGGCGGATGATGGTGCCCCCGGGCGAACCTGAGCCGGTCAAACAGCCGGAAGCACCGGTCCAGCCGCCGGTTCCTCCGGTTCCCTAAAGCCTGGACCCTTAGAGTCCCGGGCCTTTAAGCCCGGGCTTGGCCAAGGTACCGGCGCCCCTAAGGCGCCGGTCCGTCGTCGTGCCGCTGAACCCTTCTCCTGAGCGAGGTTCCGGCGAAGAGCCAGTAGGCCCCCGCACTGGCCATCAGGAACCCCACCACGCCCAGGACCACCAGCTGGGTAATAATCCCGACGATGACCATGACGAAGCCGGCCAGAACGGCCAGAGTGCCAAGAACGGTACGTGCCAGAGCACCTCGGGGGCGGCCGGACTTCAGCTCAAAGGCGAGGTCGGGATCCGTTGCAGCGAGATCCCGCTCCAGCTCTTCCAAGCTCCTGCGTTCTTCATCCGACAGCGACACCGGAATCATCCTCACCACACGAGCAGGGCCGCGAACGTAGCGGCGACGCCCAGGCCACCAGCACGGGCGTTGTTTGCCGTGCTATGCCTTCATTATCTTCCCGTTCCAGCCTTCTTGCTACTGGTTCTTACGGTGATACTCCTACAACGCCTGGCTGGCCGGAACGGTGTCGTTGAGTATCCGGAGCGCGTTGAGGGTCCGGCGTGCGGTCTCGGTGGGTGCCATGAGGTCTCCTTGGATGAGTGGGCTAGTTCTGGATCCGGCGGATGAAAACGCTCGCAACCGCCGTCGACAAGAGCAGTAGTGCCGCGATCAGCAGGCTGGCCTGGAGGCCGGGCACGAATCCCGCTGGACCGGCCAACGAGGCACCGAAGACGGCCACGCCGATGGGAATCAGCAAAAGGCTGACCATCACCAGGGAGCCTGCGGGAGCGGCCAAAAGCATCGCCACCAAACCTGCCACCAGAGGAGACAGCCCCAAATGTTGCTGGAGGAAAAGGCTGATGACAAAAACCATGCCGTACCAGCCAACCATGAAGCTGAACCCCCACCGAAAGGGCAATCCGAAGACCTGGAGACTGGAAGAGGTCCAAGGGCATCATCGGGCTGCGTCCCCGGGCCTGCGCCAGAAGGAAAACCGCGAGGGCCAGGACAGCAACGGCCAGTGACGCCAACACCTGCGCCGCCCCGAACCCAAGCACTCCACCCTCGATCAGCCCAAAGATGAGCGCCCCCACACCCGCGAGCGCGGCGATTTGACCCAGCCAGTCGAACGTAGCGGGCCTGACCGGCGAAACGGGAACTTTCATCAGCAAGGCCACGGCAACTGCACCCACCGGAACATTGATCAGGAAGACCAGCCGCCAGTCGATGGTGGTCAGCAGGCCGCCGAGGCCAGGACGAACGACACCACTCCGAAGGTGAAGGCACGCTTTGCACCGATCCGATCGGACAGGTTGCCGGCGAAGAGCAGCAGGGACGCGAACATGAGCGTGTAACCATCCACGATCCATTGCTGCCCTGCCGTGCCGCCGCCCAGCTGGTCGCCGATCGTGGCCAGTGCAACGTTCACGATCAGGGCGTCGAGGGTAATAACGAAGAAGCCGAGTGTGGAGACAGCGAGAGCAGTCCGGCTTGCGTTGCTGGGAGCGGGAGTCGCCCGGGTCGGGGGAACGCGGGTTGAGGTCACCTGTCAAGGACACACCTGTTCAGACGCACGTGGGAGAGCCCCTTGTTACAGGGTCCGGCAGTACCTCCCTCAACCATCAGCGTCACAGACAAAACGTCCCCTTATCGGCGACACGAAACGGGCCCTCAGCGCACTTAAGAGGTCCGGCGCCTGCTTTCGACCGCTGGAACCGGCTCGCCCACTCAGCAAAGAAAACTGTTGACCTCCGTCACATAATCCGCAAGAATCATTCAAGTCAAAAGATCTTAGTACTAAGACAATTGATACTGACTAAATTCAAGCCAAGTCACTTTCAATAGGTTCAGGTTGTGCTTGGCCAACCTCGACGCGACAGGAATTACACGGATGCGGAAGACTCTCCTTGCATCGCTTGCACTTGTAAGCGCCCTGGGCATGACCCTCACTGCTTGCGGCCAACCAGCCGGCCAGGGCAATGGCACCATCGACGGGAAACTGGAAAAAACCAGCTTGAACGTCGGCGTGCTTCCGCTGGCAGACTATGCCGCCGTCTACTGGGCCGAAGACCACGGATACTTTGACAAAGCCGGCCTGGACGTCACGCTGACACCCATTCAGGGTGGGCCCATCGGTATCCAGCAGGCCGTGTCCGGTCAGTTGGACTTCAGCTTTTCCAACACGGTTTCCTCAGCTATTGCAGTGCAGGGCGGCGCACCCGTCACAACAGTGGCCCTGACCAGCAGTCTCGGACCGAATTCGCTGGGCGTGTTTGTCAAAGCGGACTCGCCCGTCAAGGCCATCCAAGACCTCAACGGCAAGACGATCGGGATCAACACCACCAACACCATCGGGGATGTGACTTTCCGGAACCTCGTGGCCGCAGAAGGTGTCACGGTAGAGCCTTCGTGGGTTGAAGTTCCCTTCAACGAGATGATCGCCGGAGTTCAGGCCGGCTCCATAGAGGCCGGCTATTTGCCTGAACCTTTTGCTTCGGCCGCTGAAAAAGCCGGCCTTCGACGCATCGTCGACCTCTCCAGCGGACCCAACGCCGGGCTCCCCATCTCCACCTTCATAGCGAACAACAACTTCGTCAAAGACAACCCGGATACAACCGAGGCATTCGTCAGTGCCGTCTACGCTGCCGGCAACGACATTTCGGGCAAGGAGGCCGAGTTCCGGACTTGGCTCCCGAGCGTATCCAAAGTTCCGGCGGAGGTGGCCAACACCATGGCCCTTCCCCGCTTCGAAGCGGGAATGAGCGTGGAGAAGGTCCAGTCCGTGGCTGACATCCTGATTAAGCAAGGCATCATCCAGCAATTCGACGCCGGCAAGTCCACCTACTCCGCCCCGGGAAAGCCGTGAGGCTCCTGCGCGACCCCCTGAGCCAGAACAAGACCATTGTCCTGGGCGTCGCAGGAACCCTGGGCGTGCTGGCGATGTGGGAACTGCTGATCCGGAGCGGGGCAGTATCCAAGCCCGGACTGCCGGTTCCCACCAGGGTCATGGCTCAGGCAGCAGAGCTTCTGGGAAACACCGTTTTCCTGAATCAGGTGTTCACCACCATCGGCGAATGGCTTCTGGGACTTGGCGTCGCGGCCATCGCCGGCATCCTGGTGGGCGGCCTCATGGGCGCTTTCCCAGCCGTCTTCGTGGCGTTCGAATACCCTGTGGAAACCTTCCGGACCCTTCCTTCAATCGCAGTCGGCCCCATTCTCGTGTTGCTGCTTGGCGCCGGTGTG
The DNA here is from genome assembly GCF_051106045.1 of Paenarthrobacter sp. FR1. Lineage (NCBI taxonomy): Bacteria > Bacillati > Actinomycetota > Actinomycetes > Micrococcales > Micrococcaceae > Paenarthrobacter > Paenarthrobacter sp. FR1. The sequence goes on from NZ_JBPFSF010000008.1 coordinate 8,529, forward strand.
GCACCCATCGCCATCACGGTGGCTTTGTCCAGTATTTGGCCCATCCTCCTCAACACGCTGTACGGAGTTCGGGGTACCGACCCAACGGCGGTGGCTACAGCCCGGACGCTGGGTGTCCGTCCGCTCGGTTTGCTGATGCAAATCAGGTTGGTCAGCGCGCTGCCGTTCGCGTTCACCGGAGTGCGGGTGGCGGCGTCGATCGGTTTGATCGTGACCGTCAGCGCAGAGCTGTTGATCGGCAGCGGACAGGGAATCGGTGGATACATTTTGCTTGCCAGCACCAACGCCGGGAACCTGGACGGCGTCTACGCCGCCACCATCATCGCAGGAGTCCTCGGCGTCCTGATCAACGCCGCCTTTGCCCTGCTGGATCGCACAGCATTCAACTGGAAGAAAGGCTTGGCACAGTGAGCACGCTCTATAAGGCTCGGGGCAAAGAAGCTGCGGCCGGCACCGTGCCCCGGGCGCCAAAGAAGGGTTTCAACGGCAAAAGGTTGCTCCTGCGATTGCTGGTACCGGCAATCCTCGTGGGAGTTTGGTGGGCATTGTCCGCCAGCCCCACTACCGGACTGTTCATTGCGAATCCGTTGAAGGCGGTGCTTCGCATCGGACAAGACTTCCTCAGCACCGATCCCTCCACTTTCTTCTTGGGCAAAGCAACGTACGAGCATCTGTTGCCGAGCCTCGGCCGGGCAATGGCAGGTCTGGGCCTTGCTACCGCTGCGGGGGTGGCGGCAGGCATCGCACTTGGTTCCCTGCCTGTGGCGGCCGCGCTCTTCCAGCCACTCATCCATCTTGGCCGTTCGCTCCCCAGCCCGGCATTGCTGGGAGTCTTCTTCTTGCTGTTCGGCACCGGCGACGCCCCAAAGATCTTCCTGATCGCGTTCGGTGTCGTCTGGCCAATCCTGTTCAACACGATCGACGGAGTGAACTCGATCGGCCACCAGCGGCTGCAAGCCGCGACGGTTTTCAAGATCCGCCCGTTCGATGTCCTGTTCCACGTCATCCTGCCAGGGGCGTCGCCCAAGATCTTCGCTGGACTCCGGACGTCCCTGTCGCTGTCCCTGATCATCATGATCATTTCAGAGTTGCAGAAGTCCAAGAACGGGCTGGGCTATCTGCTGGTGACCACCCAGCGAACGTTCGACTACACCAATTTCTGGGCCATCCTGATCGTCCTGGGTTTCCTGGGCGTGACTCTCAACTTCCTATTCCACATTGCCGAACGCCGGGTCCTCGCCTGGCACCGAGGAGCGACACAACAACATGACTAGTGCAACAAGCACCGAACAAGCGATTGAACTTGAGTTGCAGTCCGTGTCCAAGTCCTACGGAAAGAACCTTGCGGTTAAGAGCATCACCGCCAGCATTCCGCAAGGCAAGGTCAGTGTCATTGTGGGCCCATCGGGCTGCGGAAAGTCCACGCTGCTGCGCATCATCAGCGGCTTGGACTTTCCCACCCAGGGATCGGTCACATTCAACGGCGCGCCCGTTAGAGGCGTACCCGAGGGGCTCGCCATGGTGTTTCAGGACTATTCACGGTCCTTGTTCCCTTGGATGCGCGTGGACAGGAACATCGGGTTTCCGTTGCGGCACATCTCCGCAGACGAGCGGCGGCAGAGGGTTCAGGAAGCGATCGATGCTGTCGGCCTGAAGGGCAAGGAAAAACTCTACCCCTGGCAGATGTCCGGAGGCATGCAACAGCGGGCGGCCATAGCCCGGGCCCTCGCTTCCCATCCCAAGCTCCTGCTGATGGATGAGCCCTATGCCTCGGTGGATGCCCAAACGCGGGCCGACCTGGAAGACCTTCTTCTGGATATCCACGCCACATTGGGGGTCACGGTTTTGGTGGTCACCCACGACATCGACGAAAGCATCTACCTGGCGGACCACGTCATCGCTCTTTCAGCTCCCCCGAGCGTTGTGGCCGAAACAGTGGAAGTGGACCTGCCCAGGCCAAGGAACCAGATCAGCACCAAACAGGACCCTCGTTTTGTGGAGCTCCGCGCCCATGTCACCTCCCTTCTGCGCAGCCACTGAACGGCGCGACGACGTGACTACCCATTGCCCAGCATTTTTAACGGACGGAATTCGACCATGAACCCTGAGAGCCTCACCGAACCCCTGAACGGGCCAGCCGGTCCCAGCCAGGCGTTGGCGTACGACGTCCTCCCCAAGGCGGCATCAAGCAATCACCCGGATCCGGAGACTCCTGATGAAATCTATGTCGGAGGCATCTGGCGGCGGGGAACCGGGCACGTGATCGAGTCCATCGACCCCGCGACGGGATTGTGCTTCGCCACCTTGCACGGCGCCGTTGTCGAGGACGTCCACCAGGCGGTTCAGGCAGGCATCGAGGCTGTCCACCGCAGCGGCTGGGCCCGCCGGTTCCCCCACGAACGCGCATCCGTCCTGTACCGGATCAGCGACGCAATCGTCGCCAACGCTGACAAGATCGCTGAACTGCAGACTCTGGACACCGGAAAGACTCTCTCGGAAACCCGCGCCTTGGCATTGAGCGCAGCAGGAACTTTCCGCTATACGGCAGCTGCATTGGAAACCTTGGAGGAGGCGCTGACTCCCTCACGCGGCAATTACCTCAGTGTTTCCACGTACGAACCCGTAGGGGTAGTGGGTGCCATCACCCCGTGGAACTCGCCCATTGCCAGTGACGCCCAAAAGGTCGCACCAGCACTCGCCGCCGGTAACGCTGTGGTCATCAAACCCCCGGTGTGGGCCCCTTGGGTCTCGTTGCTGCTGGCTCGAATTTGTGACGACGCCGGCCTGCCGCCTGGACTGCTCTCCGTGCTGCCCGGTCCGGGAAGGACGGTGGGAGAAACTTTGGCCCGCCACCCTCAGGTGGGCAAGATTTCATTTACGGGAGGTACTTCCACGGGACGGACCCTTGGCCGTGTTGCCGCGGAGAAGATCATGCCCATCACCCTGGAACTTGGAGGCAAGTCCCCCACCATCGTGTTCCCCGACGCTGATCTTGACCAAGCGGTGGCAGGCATCCTGTACGGCATCTTCTCGTCGTCCGGCCAGAGCTGCATTGCGGGTTCCAGGGTCTTCATTCAGCGTTCGATCTTCGAAGAAGTCGTGGGGAGGCTGGTAGAGGGGGCCCGGAACCTCAGAGTGGGGCCGGGAACTGACCCCGCAACCCAAGTGGGCCCCATGATCACCCACGCGCACAGGGACAGCGTGGCAGCCATGGTGGACACCGCCCGCCGAGATGGGGCGACGGTGCTGTGCGGCGGCGGGCCTCCCGAGGATCCGGACTTGGAGGCGGGAGCGTACTACCTCCCCACCATCCTCAGCGGAGTCCAGAATTCCGCCGCTATTTGCCAGGAAGAGATCTTTGGGCCTGTTGCTGTCGTCCTGCCGTTCGACGACGAGTCGAGCCTTGTCAGGGAGGCCAACGACACCGTGTTCGGCCTTGCCTGCGGAATCTGGACCAGTGACTATCGACGCGCATGGCGCACAGCCAAAGCGATCCAAGCCGGAACGGTGTGGGTGAACACCTATAAGCAGTTCAGCATCTCCACGCCTTTCAGCGGCACCAAGGAAAGCGGTCTGGGCATCGAAAAGGGCCGTGAGGGCATCCGATCCTACATGCGGCAAAAGAGTATCTATCTGGACCTGTCGGGCAACCCCTTGGGGTGGGCAGGCCGCCAGACCGTCGTCGAGCAACCATGAAAGGCATTCCCGTGACCAGCAGTCCCACAGTCCGCACCCTGCGCGTCCACCAGAAGAGCTGGGAGGCCGATGGCGTCACCAGCCTGACCTTGACTGATCCTTCGGGCGCTCCCCTTCCGGGGTGGGTTCCCGGCGCGCACTTGAGTCTCCGGCTGCCCAACGGGCTCACCCGCGAGTACTCCCTGTGCTCTGATCCCGGGAGCTCGGCGTCCTGGACGGTGGCTGTGCTTCGCACTCCCGATTCCCGGGGAGGAAGCAAGTTTGTCCACGATGACCTACCCGTCGGTTCCTTGTTGGACGTGGAAGGTCCGCGAACCAACTTCTCCCTGGAGGAAGCCGGCAGCTACGTGCTGGTGGCCGGCGGCGTAGGGATCACGCCCATCATCGCCATGGCCAGGCAACTCGAAAAAGACGGGGCCGATTGGTCGCTCCTGTACACGGGCCGGTCCAAGGCCACCATGGCATTTCTTGGCGAGATCTCAGCGATGCCCCAGGAGCGCGTGACGATCCATGCCGATGACGAAGCCAACGGCAATTTTCCCGATATTGCCGGCGCCATAGGGTCCCTTGGTGAAGACTCCCTGGTCTATGTTTGCGGTCCCGAGCCGCTGATGAAAGCAGTGGAAGCCGCAATGTCAGATCCCGCCCAACTGCGGCTCGAGAGGTTCAAGGCTCCGGTGCCGGCGGCACCGCCGGCTGAGGAGACCACCAGTTTTGAGGTGGTCTGCCTCAGCAACGGTCAACGGATAGCGGTGGGGCCCGACATTTCGGTACTGGACGCCCTGAACCAAGCCGGAATCAACGTTCCAAGTTCCTGCACCGAGGGCATTTGCGGTACCTGCGAAGTGGGTGTGGTGGAAGGAGACGTGGACCACCGGGACTTCCTCCTCAGCCCTGCCGAACAGGCAGAAAACAAGTCCATGTTCGTCTGCGTCTCCCGCTGCAGGTCGCGGGAACTGGTCCTGAATCTCTGATCCACGTTCGTCCCATCCCACCCAAAGCTGGAAGGTTGCCATGGTATTTTTCGCCGCTGAACCCGTATGCAAACTCCGATCCCTCCGATCGGTTTCCCTCAAAGTCCCCCACACTGGGGCCGCCAAGGACTTCTACCATGAAGTCTGGGGCCTCTCCACCGTCGAGGAAGACGGCAACAAGTTTTGGCTGCGGGGAACAGGAGCAGACCACCACATCCTTCGCCTGGAGCAAGCAGAACGGAACGGACTGGGTTCAGTCTCGTTCGCCCTCTCCACGCCGCAGGACGTGGACAGGGCCGCCGTGAAACTCGCGGCCTTGGGAATTCCGCTCTTCCGCGAGCCCGGGCCGTTGGATGATGCTGCCGGTGGTTACGGATTACAGCTGGTGGACCCAGAGGGGCGATTGGTGGAACTCTCCGCCAATGTCCATGCCGTGGTGTCCCAGGAGCCGGCCGGCCGGCGCGCCTTACCCCGGAAGATCGCCCATGTGGTGCTCAACACCGTAGACATCGATCGTGCCACTGACTTCTACACCCAGGTACTCGGCATGCGCATCTCCGACTGGTCGGAGCACCAGATGGCCTTCCTCCGTTGCAACGCCGAGCACCACGTCATTGCGTTCAACCAAGCACCCTGGACTTCCGTCAACCACGTGGCATACGAGATGCAGAGCATTGATCACTTCATGCGAGGCATCGGCAGCCTCAAATCTCACGGCATCGCGCCGCAATGGGGTCCGGGCCGGCACGGGCCGGGCGACAACACGTTTTCCTACTTCACAGACCCCAACAACCTTGTGTGCGAATACACATCCGAGGTTGCCCAAGTGGACGAGGACAGCTGGCTCTGCCGCACATGGAAGCGCACTCCGGAGTTGTCCGATCAGTGGGGAACGGCTGGACCGCCCACGGCGTCCGTCCGAAGCGCCATGGCCGGCGTGGCGGACCCCGGCTACCGGGAGCTGGTGCAGCCGAGGTCCGAGGGCTACTTCTTGAACGCGGAGGCCGTCCATGCTGAAGCCCGCTAACGCCTCCGAGACTGCGATGCTCCCGCAAGCATCCCTTCCGGAAACGGAACCTGCCGTCCGTTGGATGTCCTCCAAGGGTGTTTCGGTTGACCTGCGCGGATCCGGGACACCGGTGTTGATGATGCACGGAATCGGCGGCAACGCTGACTCGTGTGCCCCGCTGGCGGAACTACTGACCGCCCACGGCTACCGGACGATTTCCTGGGATGCCCCGGGATACGGCAAGTCCACAGATGCCTCCATCCACGAGGACCACGTTGATGTGGCTGCCGCGTTGCTCAATGAGCTTGAAACCGGTCCTGTGCACGTCTTCGGCACCTCGTGGGGCGGGGTCATCGGCACCCAGCTCGCGGCTCGGTATCCGGAATTGGTGAGCTCACTTGTACTGGCAAGCAGCACCCGCGGATCCTGCCTCACAAGGGAATCCGCCGACCGGATGCTCAAGCGGATCAGTGAATTGGGCGAAGTGGGTTCCGTGGCGTTTGCCGCCCGGCGTTTCCGCAGGCTTGTCTCGCCGGTGACGCCGATAACCGTCGCCGAGGCGGTTCGCAGTGGCATGGCCGCCGTCCGCCTGCCGGGCTACTCCGCGGCCGCACGCATGATGGCCCGGACCAACAACGCCGTGATGCTGACTGCGTTGAAAGTTCCGTCCCTGGTGGTTGTGGGCCGGGATGACTTCGTCACCGGAGTTGAAGAGTCCCGGTTCGTGGCGAAACTCATCCCCGGCGCCGCCTTCGAGATCCTCGAGGACGCGGGGCACGCCGCGCTGCAGGAACAACCTGGACCTATGGCTGAGGCAATGCTTGGTTTCTGGGCGGACCGGGCATGAGCCGGCTCGTGGTGGTCAGCGGCTCGGGCCGCGGCCTTGGGTTCAGCATCGCAGAACGGCTTGCCTCGAACGGTGACCACGTCGTGCTGGCCGAGAAGAATCCTGAGTTGGCCGAATCAGCGCTGGATACCCTGCGTTCGCAGGGCCTCAAGGCAACAGCCAAGATCACCGACATCGCAGACAGCTCCTCCGTGTCTGATCTGGCCAGGGCCGTGGAGAAACTCGGGGGCGCTGACGCTCTGGTCAATAACGCCGCACTCGCCGACGGCGTGGGTGGGGACGCGTTCTGGGAACTCGACGATGCCTTCTTCCAACGTGTCATGAACGTGAACGCTTTTGGGACCTGGCTCATGAGCAAGCACTTCTACCCACAGTTGGCGGTAAAAGGCAGTGGTTCCATCGTGAATATCGCCTCGGATGCCGCTTTGTACGGCTCTCCCCGACTGGTGCACTACGTGGGATCAAAGGGCGCAGTCCTGTCCATGACCCGCACCATGGCTCGTGACGCCGGCCCCGCTGGCATCAGGGTTAACGCCGTAGCGCCCGGCCTGACCCGGGTGGAGGCCACGGAAGCCGTCCCAGCGTCCAGGTTCCAGCTGTACGAAGACCACCGCGTACTGCAGCGTGAGCCGACCCCTGCTGATGTCGCGGGAGTCGTGGAGTTCCTCATCTCCGATGCCGCAGCTTTTGTCACCGGCCAAAACATCATCGTGGATGGCGGTTTCGTCATGGGCCACTAATCCACACCATCCCCCCACGAAGTTGAACCCCAATAGAAGGAGAACCGTACATGGACCTGCAGTTGAAAGACCGGACAGTGGTGGTGACAGGTGCCAGCTCAGGCGTAGGCCTGGCCACGGCCCGGTACCTTCTTGGTGAAGGAGCACGCGTGGCGGCGTGCGCACGGGACTCCGAGCGGCTGGCCGACGCATTCGAGGAGTTCTCCTGGGCAGACCCCGACTCCATCCTTCTCGCGTCGTGCGACGTCACCGACCGGAGCGCCACTGACGGTTTCATCGACCAAACACTCCAGCGGTTCGGCGGCGTGGACGGACTGGTGTGCAACGCCGGCCGCTCACTGATGGCCACGCTGGACACCACCACCGACGACCAGTTCCGCGAAGAGTTCGAGCTCAAGATCTTTGGCGCATGGAACATCATCAGATCGGCCCGGAATGCCCTCGCGCAAGCCGCGGCCACCCCGGAAACCCGCCACCCGCCGTCGTCGTATGCCACACCGGCCACCACCTCCATAGTGAACGTGAACGCGATCCTGTCCCGGCAGCCCGAACTCCGCCTTGCCGCTACGTCAGCGGCAAGGGCAGGCCTGCTCAACCTGACGCATTCCATCGCCGAGGACCTTGCGCCGGACGGAATCCGGGTGAACTCGGTATTGCTCGGTCTCATTGACACAGGACAGTGGCGACGGCGATTTGAGAAGGCTGTCACGGACCTTGGTTATGCGGAATGGAGCGCGGAAATCGCTAAGGACAGGGGGATCGGCTTGGGACGGTTCGGCACGGCGGAGGAAGTCGCCTTTCACATCGTCACGCTGCTCTCACCCCTGAGCGGCTACACCACTGGAACAACCGTCGAAGTCGGCGGCGGAGTCAACAGGTACGTCTGACCAACACCATTCAAGCAACGAAAGAGAATCGATGGCACAGCAAGAATCAAACGAGGCTCCCAAGGGTCCAACGGGCGGGGATGTCCTGGTACGGGTGATGCGTCGGCACGGCATCGACACCGCCTTCGGCGTCATCAGCATCCACAATCTCCCGTTGGTGGAGGCCGTCGACAGGGAACTCCGGTTCGTCCCCATGCGCCACGAGGCCGCCGCCGTCAACGCGGCGGACGCCTACTCACGTGCGACGGGAAAGTTCGGCGTGGCCCTGACCAGCACTGGAACCGGGGCGGGCAACGCCGCTGGTTCGATGGTGGAGGCGCTGACCGCTGGAAGCCGCGTCCTGCACATCACGGGCCAGATTGACAGCGAGTTCCTTGGCGGGAACCGCGGGGTGATCCACGAGGTTCCCCGACAACTGCAGATGTTGGACGCAGTGTCAGGCTACGCCCGCACCATTTTCAACTGCAAGGATGCCGAGGCGGATCTTGAGGAGGCCGTCGCGCATTTGCAGGCCCTCCCCCACACCCCGTCGAGTATCGAGTGGCCTATCGACCTTCAGTATCTGGCACATCCGGACGAACAGCGGGCCATCGATGTCACCGCCCATCAGCCCCCGGGGGTCGACCAGGCCGCCATTGCACAGGCCGTCGCGCTCATAGCCAAGGCGGAACGCCCGCTGATCTGGGCCGGGGGTGGAGCGGCAGGGGCGGGCGGGGCGTTGCGCACCTTGGTTGAGTCCTTGGGTGCCGGATTGCTGACCAGCAACTCCGGCCGCGGAGTCATCCCGGAAGACCATCCCTTGGTGATCGGCAACTTCGCCTCGACTCCGGAGGTCGCCGCACTCCTGTCGGACGCGGATCTCCTGATCAGCGTTGGAACGCACTTCCGTTCCAACGAAACCAAGCATTATCACCTCGCCTTGCCCACGCCCCACCTCCAAATCGACGTCGACGCCGACGCGATCGGACGTGCCTACCCCGCCGATGTTGGGCTGCTGGGTGATGCACGGACCGTCCTTGAACACATCAACAGCCAAGTGGAAGCGTCTTCGGCAAACGCTGCGAAGAGGCATGCAGTGTCCCCAGCCGGAGGTTGGACCGCCAGAGTCCGTGAAACGCGGGCAGCTGTCCGTAACAAGCTCACTCAATACATCGGCGGCTACGCCGAAATCTCCGAGAGCCTGCGCCGGCGGCTTCCCCGCGAATCGGTCATTGCCCGGGACGTCACCATTCCCTCGAGCCAGTGGGGAAACCGGCTTTTCCCTGTCTTCTCTCGGGAAACCAACATCTTTCCGGTAGGCGGCGGCATAGGCCAAGGCTTGGCCATGGGGATTGGCGCCTCCTGCGCGCGGCCGGAGGTTCCCACGGCAGTCATAGTTGGCGACGGCGGCCTGGCCGTTCACCTCGGCGAACTCGCCACACTGGCTGGTACAGACGCATGGTGCGTGGTCATGGTCTTCAACGACGGCGGATATGGGGTTCTCCGTAACCTGCAGGAGGCGAACGGCTTTGCACGCGCGGGCGTGGATCTCTGCACACCCGATTTCCAGCTTTTGTCCCGGTCACTGAACTTACCGTTTTGGCGCGTGCGGGGGTCTGGAAGCTTTGACGCCGCCTTGGAGCAAGCCATCGAAGTCCGTGGGCCGGCCGTCATCGAAATAGATGTCACCAGCCTGAACCCGCAACCAGGTCCCTTTGTTCCGCCGGTCCACATACCTGCAACTGCTGGCAGGGAGGCGTAGATGGAGATCCTGGAGTTCAGCGAGCTGGACAGGGCAACTGGAACAACAGGGCCGTCCTCGGAGCCCTCGGCAACCCGACATTCAGTGGTGTGCCTGCATAATTCGGAGGATATCCAGGAATGGGCTGCGTCAACTGCGTCCGCCGACATGGAGGCACAAAGCACCCCCGTCCATCTCATAGCCACGGGTGTGGCCGCGTTCGAAGCCATCGCTCTGGGTGCACGGCGGCCCGCCCTGGTGAAGAGCCTCATTCTGGGAGATCCGGAGGTGGACCCTGCCCTCCCTGGATATCAGGAGCTCTTGGGGGACGTACAGGCGCCCACGTTGGTCATCGCCGCCGCCCCCACGTTCGACACTGACATTTCCAAGCCGCAAAGCGTGGCCGGAGGAATCAAGGACGGAGTCTTCGTGATCATCGACAACTGCGAGGTGCCAGCGCACCGCAGCCGGCCGCATTCTTTCAACGAGTGGGCCACATCATTTATCAACATAGCTGAAGGACTCCATGCCTTCACCCGACCCGAAGAAGATGGAAATGCCTGAACTGTATCTTGAACCGGCTCAGTCGCGGCTGGGCAATCCGGTCAGCCCCTACGAAAAGAAGCTGTCAGGGGCCCTGGCCGAAATCTTCAGCCGGGGCACCCACCACCTCACGGGAGTGATCGCCGGCCTCAACGACCTGGGCCTCCACGCCCCGGATGGCGCACCTTGGGATGAAGCCCGGTTTCTTGCCGAGATGCGACGACTAGGAGAGTAGGACATGACAATGACAACATCCGCCACCACCGAACATCCGGGCACCGTCCCCACCCCGGCGTCGCGACCACTTGGGAAGAAGAAATACGCAGTGGGCGTCCGCCACCAAATGGACGCCGCCGAACTGGCTTCGACGGGCCTGCGGGATCGCTGGTACCCCATTATCCCTTCCAGATTTGTGGGCACGGGAGCCATGGTCAAGGTGAAACGCCTGAACGTCGATTGGCTGCTGTTCCGTGACGCCTTGGGGCGGGTCCGCATGCTCGAGGACCGATGCCCTCATCGAAGTGCTCCACTTTCCGTGGGCCAGCATTTGGGAGACCGTGTGGCCTGCAAGTACCACGGTGTACAGGTGGATGGGTCCGGCAAAGTTGTTTCCGTCCCGGGGATGCCTGGTTGCGCTCTTGAGGGCAAGACCGCCACCGTCTCGCTTGCTGTTGTGGAGGCCGCTGACATGGTCTTTGCTTTCATGCCCCTCACCGAAGATTCCGAAGTACCGGAATTCAAGCTCCCCGACCGATTGGCGGATCCCGAGGTCTCTTGGTTTTCCAACTATGCCGAATGGAAGGGACCATGGCGCTTCTACATGGACAACGTCCTGGACCCGATGCACGGCGCTTTCCTCCATAGGGAATCCCATTCGATGTCCGGCGGCGACACGAGCGCACGTTTCCGCATCCGCGAAACGGACCGAGGCTTCTTCTTCGAGAAAACGGACCAGCGCGGAGTCAATTTCGACTGGGTGGAGTTCTGCCGCGAAGGCATGGACTACGTGGACCTGGAGATTCCATACGCAGAGTCGGCCGGACCTGGCGGCGTCTTCGGCATCGTCGGCATGTCCACACCGATTGACCAGCAGACATCGGCGGTCTTCCACTGGCGTACGCGACGCGTTTCCGGCTGGGAGCGGGATGTGTGGCGATTCATGTACAAGGCCACACTCGAGGAAAAGCACTGGGTTGTCTTGGAACAGGATCGTGAAGTCCTGGAGGCCTTGGCCGCTGACGCCGATCGGGAAGAGAACCTTTACCAGCATGATCTTGGCGTAGCCAGGATCAGAAGGATCTATCAGGCTGATGCGCGGGAGCAGGCCGCCAAGCTCGAGGCCCTGTAACTTCCCCCGGGAGGCGCTTGGGTGAGGACGGGTCCCTGGCATGCCAGGGACCCGTCCTTGGGTGCATGCACCAACGGGAAACGCCCGGATCCAGCCATTTAGGCGGATCCGGGCGTCCGGTGGGTCATATGGTCAGCGGGTCACGCCGTGCATCTCAGAGGTCGGAGGGTAGAACGGAATCTCCGGCTTCTTCGAGCCTATGATGACGCAAATCAGGGCGTCCTCATCGCTCACAGTACGCAGGCTGCGCGGCACTCCTGCCGGCACGCGGATAAGGTCGCGGTAGCCAAGAGTACGGCTCGCCTTTTTAGTGCCGTCCTCGACGTCGTGGACGCTGAATTCGACGCGTCCCTCAAGAACGAAGAACACTTCCTCGACATCCGGGTGGGTGTGTTCCGGGCCAACACAGCCGGCCGGAAGGACCATGTTGGAAAAGGTGAAGTGATCGGGCGGGAGCACGTTGGTGTCTCCGGAGTGATCACCGGTGGCACCCGAACCGATATAGCGAACCTGGCCGCGACGGAATTTGTCGCCCATTTTCGTCTGGAACTTGAGGGTGTCGAAATCGACCTGGCGGGTCTCCCGCGAAGCGATGGATGCATCAATCATCTCTTCAAGTTCGGGGGTGGTTTCCCGGGTTTCAACAGCTTCACTCATGATGGACCTCTCTCGTTACTACTGCCTTGGTGTCATTGTCTTCAATGACACGCGCAACTATCTCCTCAGATTTAGTTATCTCAACCTTAAGATAATTAGAACCGAGTGACAAGGCCCTGCGCTGCCCTGAAAGATTCTTCCTATCAACCTTTCTTAGACTGAGAAGGTCAGTGCTAAGTTATGTGGATAAAGGGCACACGGACATGAGAGCGGACAAGTATGGGCAAGCAGGCAGATATCAGCGACGCAGTGGACAGCATTCTTGAGGACTGGGCACGGGAGAGGCCGGAACTCGACGCCGGAACCATCGGAGTCTTCGGACGCCTGGCCCGCATCATTATCAAGCAACGCGTGATCGAAAATTCAGTCTTTGAGAAGTACGGCCTTACGCTTGCCTCGTTTGACGTCCTTGCCAACCTGCGCCGCTCAGGCGAACCGCACCGGAAGACCGCCGGCGAGCTGGCCAGTTCCTCCATGCTGACCACTGGCGGCATCACTTTCAGGCTTGACCGCATGGAGGAACAGAACCTCATTGAGCGCGTGCGGACCCGCACAGACCGCCGCGTGGTTTACGCGCAGCTGACGTCCCACGGCAAGGAAGTGATCGATTCGATCTTCGCGGAACACCTTGCCACTCAGCGCCAAATGCTGGAGGGGCTCAGCTCAAAAGAAGTCAACCAACTGAGCACCCTCCTTCGAAAAGTATCCGCATCCATCGACGAATTCGAGTCCGGAAATCCCGCACTGACCAACCTCGAGGCACCATCGGACCGTCCGTCCACCATGGATCCCAGCTAGGCAAACCAGCAGCGACAGCTGGCTTCCGGAACTCCCCAACAGGTGTCAGCGCTGACGCCGGAAAGCGATACAGGAATGACAGCAGCAACATCCCATCGCATTGGAATTATTGGCTACGGCGCCATTGGCGCCCGCGTTGCAGAGGACATCGCCGCCGGCAAGGTCCATGGCGCCGAACTGGTGGGGATCATCGGCCGCAGCGACCCCACGAAGGCACATTCCGCCGTCGAACGCCCTGGAACCACCTTGACCTTGGAGATGGCCTTGGAGCGCTGCGACTTGATAGTGGAATGTGCCGGACAGGCGGCGGTGTCCGAATATGCCGAGAAGATTCTTAGCGCCGGCGTTGACTTCCTGATGACATCCATTGGCGCCCTGGCCGACCAGCCCCTGGCGGAGCGATTGCACGCAAGCGGCCCTGGGCGCTTATTCATGACTTCCGGCGCAGTAGGCGGGCTGGACATCCTTGGCGCGGGAGCACGGGAGGCGGACTATGATTCCGTCCTGGTCTCGACAACCAAGCTTCCCGAGACCCTGATCCAACCATGGATGGACCAAGCCGAAGCACAACGAATCCGCGCCACGGGAGAGCCCCTGGAAGTGTTCCTTGGCTCGGCGCAGGAAGCGGCGCGACTTTTCCCCCGCTCACTGAATGTGGCCGCGGCGGTGGCTGAGGCCGTAGGGAATTGGGACAACGTCCAGGTGCGGCTCACCGCGGACCCGGCCGCGGCGCTGACCACCCACATCATCGAAGCGAACGGTCCCAGCGGAGAGTATCGATTCGAAATGCGGAACAATCCCAGCCCGGACAATCCCCGGACCAGCGCGATAGTTCCATTCGCAGTGCTTCGATCCTTGGAGGCTGCCATTGGAGAGCGTGGCGGGCTGGTCTAGCGCACGCCTCTTCTGCCCAAGGCCGCTGCTGCTGAAGCCAAGGAGCGCTTGCCCCCAGGCCAGTATTGGATGGCGACATCGACGGCGAGTGCTAAGCCTGCTTACGATGGACTGGCGGGCCTTTCACGCCCCACGAGCACGGACTACCGAACGCCGATTGGAAAGCTGAACTCACATGGCACAAAGAAACGCCAGGAAGCTGATTCACCAGAAGTCAGGAACCGAGCCCATTGCCGTTGGCAAGCGGCGTCCGGGACGGGCATTGTGGCTTGTGGCCGCGGGACTTGTCGCTGGTGTGGCGGGTGGAGTTTTTGCTTTCAGGATGCTGTTTCCGCAGGCCTCGACGCCGGAACCTTCGCCATCGCCGTTGGAGCAGCCCAAGGAAATCCTGGTCCCCGAAGAACCCGTAGAGATTTCCACCAGGATGCGGCCCGGCGAGTGGACCGAGGAGTCCTTGCAAGAGCACCTGGAGGAATACCGGCAGCAGATCCGGAAGATGGGCGCCAAGGAATCGCAGATCGTCACCAACGTCGAGCGGACCGAAGAAGGCGCCGCCCGCGTGGTGGTCAGCTGGGACCGCAGCCGGGTGTAGGTCCCGGACTATTCCACGGTTACGGACTTGGCCAGGTTCCGGGGCTGGTCAACGTCGAGTCCCTTTTCGCCGGCAAGTGCTGCAGCGAACAACTGGAGGGGAACCGTTGTCAGCAGTGGCGCAACCAGTGACGACGACTCCGGAACACTGACGACGTCGTCAGCCCAGTACCGCGCGACACCATCCCCCTCTTCGGCGACTGCGATAACGCGTCCGCCGCGGGCCTTGACCTCCTGGATGGTGGACATGACCTTGGAATGCAGGAGGCTGCTGTGCTGGGGTGATGGCACCACGACAATCACCGGCTGGCCATGGTCGATCAGCGCAATAGCACCATGCTTGAGCTCGCCTGCCGCAAAGCCCTCGGCATGGATGTACGCGAGTTCCTTGAGCTTCAGCGCACCTTCCATGGCAACAGGGAATCCAACATGCCGGCCGATGAAGAGCACGGATTGCGTATCCCGCAGCTCGGCGGCCAGCGCGTCGATCCGCGCAGCCCCGTCCAGTGTGCGCTGAATGAGGTCCGGAATCCGCCGCAGCTCCTGGGCCACCTCCCGGGTTTCCGCTTGGAGCGAGGAACCGCGCAGTTGCGCCAAGTAGAGCGCAAGGAGCAGGTTGGCCGTGACCTGGGCAAGGAATGCCTTGGTGGAAGCAACCGCAATTTCCGGCCCGGCCAGGGTGTGGAGGACGCCGTTCGATTCGCGGGGAATGGTGGAGCCCACCGTGTTGCAGATGGACAGGACCACAGCGCCTTGCTCGCGGGCGTAGCGGACTGCCATCAAGGTGTCCATGGTCTCTCCGGACTGCGAAATGGCCACCACAAGCGTTCGGGAATCCAGCATGGGAGTGCGGTATCGGAACTCATGGGCAAGATCCACCTCGACGGGAATCCGGCACCAGCGTTCAATCGCGTACTTGGCGATCTGCCCGCCGTAGGACGCGGTTCCGCACGCAACAATGACCAACTTCCGGATGCCGTCCAGGGTCCCGTCGTCGATGCCAAGCCCGTCCAGTCGGACAGAACCGTCCACGCCGATCCTGTCCTGAATAGTCCGCCGGACCGCTTCGGGCTGCTCCATCATCTCCTTGGCCATGAACGATGCATGCCCGCCCTTGGATGCTGCTTCGGGATCCCACGTCACGGCGAACTCCGCCGTCTCAGCGGGCGCGCCCAGGAAGTCGGTCACAGTGACGTGGTCGGCGGTTACGCTGACAACCTGGTCCTGCCCGAGTTCAACGGCACGCGTGGTGAACTCGGCGAAAGCCGAGACGTCCGAACCAAGGAAATTCTCGCCGTCGCCGATCCCAATCACCAGTGGCGAGTTTCGCCGCGCGGCTACCACTACGCCGGGGTGATCCGCGTGCACGGCCAGCAAGGTGAAGGAGCCTTCCAGCTCCCGACAGGCGTGCCGCATTGCGACAGCGAGTGCTTCGCCAGCCACTTCGGGCCCGCCATTTTCGACGGCGGCACGGTAGGCCTGTGCCAGCAGCGCGGCGGCCACTTCCGTGTCTGTCTGCGACGCGAACTTGTGCCCGTTGCCCTGTAGTGATTGGCGCAGCGGAGCGGAATTCTCAATGATGCCATTGTGGATCACGGCCAGCCTTCCCTGGTCCGCCAGATGGGGGTGTGCATTCGCATCCGTGGGCGCCCCATGGGTGGCCCATCGGGTGTGGCCAATCGCCACCTCACCTTGCGCGAGCGGCTCGGCGAGGAGCGAGTCAGCCAGTTTGGCCAGCTTGCCCGCCTTCTTCCTGACATGGACGCGACCAGCCGAATGAACGGCGATGCCCGCTGAGTCGTAGCCCCTGTATTCCAGGCGGCGCAAGCCACCCAGCACTACATCGAGCGCACGTTCGCGGTGAGTTTCCAGTGAGTCGGCCGGGCCGACGTATCCAACGATTCCACACATGGTTGCCAGCCTAGCCGTTTTTGGAAATTTCTTCCAAGAGATATTGATTGGTGGAAAATTCCTGCTATCGTTGTGATCAACACCACCCTCCCCGAAGTTCAGCAGAGAGACTCCTCTCGACAGAAAGGCCTCGAAAATGACCGCTCGTACACAACGGCGTGGAATGACCATCAAGGCAGCAGCCTTCCTCGCAGCCGCTGGCCTTACGGCCGGATTGGCTGCTTGTTCCCCGTCCGCAGCCGACTCCAAGCCACTCGTTGGGCTCATCACCAAGACCGACGACAACCCGTATTACGTCAAGATGCGCGAGGGCGCCGAAAAGAAGGCCGCGGAACTGGGCTTCGAGCTCCAGGCACTCTCCGGCCAGGGCCAGAGCGACAACGACTCCCAAGTCAAAGCAATCGAGAACCTGGTTGCACGCGGCGCGAAGGGCATCATGATCGCCCCGTCCGATTCCGAAGCCATCCTCCCTGCCATCAAGAAGGCACGGGACGCCGGCGTGTTCGTAGCGGTCCTCGACTCCCCCACCAACCCGGCGGATGCTGCCGACGCAACCTTTGCCACGGACAACTTCCAGGCCGGGGTGCTGATCGGCCAGTGGGCGGCTGCCCAGTTCGCCAATACACCCGCGCGGATCGCCATGCTTGACCTCAGCCCCGCCCAAGTGGCAGTGGACGTGCAGCGCAACCAAGGATTCCTGCAGGGATTCGGCGTGGACATCGCCGACAAGAACAAGATCGGTGACGAGAAGGACCCCAGGATCGTGGGGCACGAGGTCACCAACGCCAACGAGGCCGGCGGGCGCGCGGCCATGGAGAAGCTCCTGCAGCGGGACCGCACCATCAATCTCGTCTACACCATCAACGAACCGGCGGCAGCGGGAGCGTACTCCTCCATCAAGGCCGCGGGCTTGGAAGGCCAAGTCACAGTAGTTTCCATCGACGGCGGCTGCCCGGGCGTCAACGACGTCAAGGCCGGAACCATCGGTGCCACCTCCATGCAGTTCCCGATCAAGATGGCCGGAGATGCGCTCCAAGCCATCAGCGCCTATTTGAAGGACGGAACCAAGCCGACCACAACCGACGGCCTTGATTTCACCAATACCGGCGTCACCCTGATCACCGACAAAGCGGCTCCGGGCGTCCCCTCTGAACCCACTACCTGGGGCCTGGGCAACTGCTGGGGCTAGGCCCGGCACCCAGACCACCGTTCATTGAACAGCGAAGGTACACACAATGAAGTCAGTATCCGCGACCACCGGCGCCCCTGCGCCGGCCAAGACCCCCGACGCCCCCGCCCAACGTAGGGTCGGCGAGCGCCTGGACGATCAGCCTCCCGTTCCTTTCCTCGGGCGGGTCCAGCGCCAAATGCACGCCCACCCCCTCCTCGGGCCGACAGCAGTCCTGATCCTCGCCTGCGTGGTGTTCACCGCCATGGTGGGACCCCGGTTCATCGATCCCCTCAACGTTTCGCTCATCCTCCAACAGGTGCAGATCATCGGCATGGTGGGCATCGCACAGACGTTGATCATCCTGACCAGCGGCATTGACCTTTCGGTGGCCGCGGTGATGGTCTTCACCACGGTCATCTCCGGAAAGTTGGCGGCCGAGGCGGGAGTACCTGCCGTCCTGGCCCTGCTGATTGCCCTGGCTACCGGCGCCGCCTGCGGTTTCCTCAACGGCGTCCTGGTGACCCGCTTCCGCGTCCCGCCCTTCATCTCCACCTTGGGAACGTTGAGCATCTTCACCGCCCTGAACCTCCTGGCGTCAGGCAGCCAGACGATCAAGGCCAACGTCCTGCCGGACCTGCTCCTTTGGCCGGGCGAAACCTTCAAGGTACTCGG
The DNA here is from genome assembly GCF_051106045.1 of Paenarthrobacter sp. FR1. Classification (NCBI taxonomy): domain Bacteria; kingdom Bacillati; phylum Actinomycetota; class Actinomycetes; order Micrococcales; family Micrococcaceae; genus Paenarthrobacter; species Paenarthrobacter sp. FR1. Next base: position 26,987 of record NZ_JBPFSF010000008.1, read on the forward strand.
GGCTCCGGTTACGTACGGCTCCATCCTGGTCCTGCTGAGCTTCATCGCCGTTGCCTTCATCCTCAAGCGCACCGCGTGGGGCGAGCATATCTACGCGGTGGGTGACAACGCTGAAGGGGCCAGGCTCAGCGGCATCCGGACCACGCGTGTCCTGTTGAGCGTCTATGTCGTAGCCGGCGTCATTTGCGCCATTGCCGGATGGCTCCTGATCGGCCGGGTAGGCTCCGTCAGCCCGTTCTCCGGCGAAGGAGTGAACCTGGCCAGCATCACTGCAGTGGTCATCGGCGGCACCAGCTTGTTTGGCGGCCGCGGCAATGTACTGGGCACCCTGTTGGGCGCCTTGATCATCGGAGTCTTCAGCAACGGCCTGACGTTGGCCGGCGTCGATGTCCTCTGGCAGGTATTCACCACAGGCGTTCTGGTCATCGTCGCAGTCGGACTGGACCAGTGGACTCGAAAGGTCGCAGGATGACCACCAACCCAACTTCAACCAATACGGTTCCCACAATTCAGCCCATCCTTCGGGCGCAGAACCTCGTCAAGCGCTACGGCCACGTCACGGCCCTCGCCGGCGCGGACCTCACGCTCTACCCCGGTGAAGTCCTGGCCGTCATCGGTGACAACGGCGCAGGCAAATCCTCGTTGATCAAGGCACTGTCCGGTGCCCTGATCCCGGACGAGGGCGAGATCCAGGTGGATGGCGTGACGCAGAAGTTCCGCTCTCCGTTGGATGCCCGCTCCGCCGGAATCGAAACGGTGTACCAGCACCTGGCCTTGGCTCCGGCCCGGGACATCGCTGCGAACCTTTTCCTGGGCCGCGAGATCCGGAAGCCCGGCCCGCTGGGCTGGGGCCTGCGGATGCTGGACCACAAGACCATGCACAAGGAAACGGCCCGGATCATGGGCGACCTCGGCCTGCTGACCATCCAGAACATCGGCCAGGCTGTGGAGACGCTCTCCGGCGGACAGCGCCAAGGAGTGGCCGTGGCCCGTGCTGCGGCGTTTGGCAGCCGGGTGATCATCATGGACGAACCTACGGCCGCCTTGGGCGTCAAGGAATCCGGCAAGGTCCTGGACCTCATTGCGGGGATCCGTGACCGCGGCATCCCGGTGATCCTGATCAGCCACGACATGCCTCACGTATTCGAGGTTGCGGACAGGATCCATGTCCAGCGGCTCGGCCGCCGGATCGCGTGCGTCCAGAAAACCGATATCACCATGAACGATGCCGTCTCCTTGATGACCGGCGCCCAGGCACCGCCTTCCGAACACGATCCCGAGGCCGTCCCCGCTCGATTGGCTGTCCGATGAGCGAAGTGTGGACGGTCCGTGCGGACGGTGACGGTCCCGACGTCGGACATCTCACCGAGGCGCCCGACGCCGACGGCGACCTCCGCTTCTGGTGGTTGGGCCAAGCGGGGTTCGCCTTTGAATATGCCGGCCGCCGCATCCTCATTGACCCGTATCTTTCGGACAGCTTGGCCCGCAAGTACGCGGGGACGGTGTTTCCGCACACCCGGCTCCAGCCTGTGCCGGTGGATCCCGCTGCCGTAAGGGGAGTTGATACTGTCCTGCACACCCACGCCCACACGGACCATCTGGACCCGGAGACGGTGAAGGCCCTGCAGCAGCAGAACCGTCCCCTGTTCGTGGCGCCCAGGGCCCGACGGCAGGTGGCCTTGGACCGGCACATCCCCGAGGACCGGCTCCAGGCTCTCACCGCCGGGGACCGTATAGAACTTGGCGACGGCGTCACGGTCACCGCAGTTCCCGCCGCGCATGAGGAACTCGAATTCGACGCCAACGGGGACTCCGTCTTCCTGGGCTACATCCTGGAAATCGCCGGGGTCCGGATCTACCACTCCGGCGACTGTGTGCCGTACGACGGCCAGGCCGAACTGCTCCGCAACTACGGCGTGAACCTGGCTCTGCTTCCCATCAATGGACGGGACAGCCGCAGGCTGAAGAACGGCGTACCCGGCAACTTCACGGCGCGCGAAGCGGCAGCCCTGTGCCAGCAGGCGGCGATTCCCGCCGTCGTTGGCCATCACTTCGGGCTGTTCGACTTCAATACCGTGCCACGCGAAGAAGCCGCCCGGGAACTTGCCGAGGTGGCCGGCGAACTGCAGTTGACCCTCCCCCACGTGGGCCGGTGCTATGTCATCGAGCCCGCCCGACAGCCCGCCGCACAGCTGAAAGGAAACTGACATGGACCTCGAACACGCCCTCCGGCAGCTGCGGGTTGTTCCAGTGATCGAAATCGCCGACCCCGGCAACGCCGTCCCGCTGGGACGCACCTTGGTGGAGGCCGGACTGCCGGTCGCCGAAGTCACGTTCAGGACTCCGGCGGCTGCGGCGGCGATCGCCCGCATGGTCCAGGGAGTACCAGGACTGCTGGTGGGTGCCGGTACCGTCCTCTCCGAGGCCGATGTGGACGCAGCCGTCGACGCCGGTGCGCACTTCCTGGTCTCACCCGGCCTCAATGCCGCGGTAGTGGAACGCGCCCGCCGGGCCGGGGTACCAATCATTCCGGGCGTCACCTCACCCACCGAGATCGAGGCGGCCCGGGCGTTCGGCCTACGGCTGCTGAAACTCTTCCCGGCAGAGGCAGTGGGCGGGCTACCGCTCGTGAAGGCATTCGCCGCACCCTACCCGGACGTTGCCTTCATGCCGACCGGCGGAATCACGGCCCACACTGTTGCCTCCTGGCTTCAGGTGCCAACCGTGGCAGCCTGCGGCGGATCGTGGATCGCCACCAAGGCGGACATCGCCGGCCAGCGCTGGGATGAGATCCGCAACAAAGCCAGCCAGGCGGTAAGCCTCGCATCCCCCTCTGTGGCGTCCGTTTGACGGCCACCGAACCCATCAAAACCACCTAATACAAGGAGAACCACAAATGAGTGAAACATACGTCCCGGAGAACGGCGTGGCCCTGACCGGCAAGGTCGCCATCATCAGCGGCGCAGCCTCCGGCATCGGCGAGGCCGTGGCACGCATCTTCGCAGCCAACGAAAGCAAGGTCCTGCTGGTGGACATCGACGAGGAGCGCCTGGACAAGGTCACAGCCAGCATCCGCGGCTACGGCCGGGGAGAAGTGCACTCCATCCTGGCCGACGTCACCGATGAGCAGTCCGTCATCGACCTGTTCGCCTGGGCCAAGAGCAACTGGGGCAGCGTGGACCTCCTGGTCAACAGCGCAGGACGCGACTCCCTCGCCCCGCCGGTGGTCGACGTCACCCTGGACGAGTGGAACAAGACCATGACGCCCAACCTGACAGCAGTCTTCCTGATGTGCCGCGAAGCTTTCCGCATCATGGAGAAGCAGGAAAACGGTGGCCGCATCATCAACATGGGCTCCTCCTCCGCACGTGTCGCCTCCGGCCCCGGCCACAGCCCTTACCGCGCTTCAAAGCACGGCCTCATGGGCTTCAGCAAGAACATCCTGCTCGAAGGCAAGGACAAGAAGATCGGCGTGACGGTCATCAACCCGTCGCACGTCAAGACCCCCATGACCGAAATCATCGACAAAGGCCTTTACGACGGCGACGTCCCCGCCTACATCGACGGGTGGCTGGACAAGAAGGAAATCGAAGAAGGCATCCACGCGAGCTGCATCGAGGTGGACAACGTCGCTGAAATCACCCTGTACGTGGCCACCCGCACCCCGGATGTCACCATCCCGCAGATCGCCCTCTACCCCACCCACAAGGCACACCGCTACGGCATGGAGGTCTAAGCCGTCATGAAGGCTGCCATTCTCAATGGACTCAATGACCTGGAATACGGGGACATTCCGGATCCCGAACCGGTAGGCGAGAATCCGGTCCTGGTGAGGGTCGGCGCCGTCGGGGTCTGCGGTTCTGACGTGCTCCGCTTCGGACACGGCAAGGCGTACCACTATCCGCTGGTCCTCGGCCACGAGTTCTCGGCGATCGTGGAAGAAGCTCCCGCCGGTTCCGGGCTCAAGCCCGGGGACCGCGCCGCGGTGTTCCCGCTGCTGCACCAGCACGGGGATCCAATGTCCGAAATCGGCGAGCACGCGCTGGGAACCGGTTACGACTACTTTGGCTCCCGCCGGCACGGCGCCATGTCCGAGCGGATGTGGGTACCGGAAAAGAGCATCTTCCGGGTTCCCAACCACACCCCGCTTACTCACGCCGCCATGGTGGAGCCTGCGGGTGTCGCCCTGCACGCCATGCTCAAGCTGGACATCCCTACCCACGCCACCGCCTTGGTGATCGGGGCAGGGCCCATCGGGGCATTGGCCGCCCAATGGCTGCGCATCCTCGGGTGTTCGCGGGTCCTGGTGGCAGACATCGATGACCAAAAGCTGGAGATCATGTCCGGGCTGGGCTTCGAAACCCTCGATGCCAAGACCGGAGATACCGCCCAGCTCGCCCGGGCCGCCACGGACGGATGGGGACCACAGATCACAGTGGAAGCCACCGGCAACTCCAAGGCGCTGGTGCAAGCCATCGACGCAGCTTCGGTCCAAGGCCAGGTGGTCCTGCTGGGCGACCTCAGCGGCGACCTCCAGCTGGCCAAGGCCGAGGTGTCCTCGCTGCTCCGCCGGGAACTGCGCTTGTACGGAACCTGGAACGCCAAGGTGACGCCCAAGGGCCACAGTGAATGGGACATGGTTATTGCGCATCTGGGCAAAGACCTGAAAGTGGAGGAACTCATCAGCCACGTTCGCCCGCTGGAGGACGCTCCCGGGGTTTTCCGCCAGCTCACGGACCGCTCCATTTGGTACAACAAGGTGCTGTTCGCCGTTGCAGAGGAAGCCCGGGCGGAGGTGCGTGCCCAGTGAAAGCGGCAAGGCTCCACTCGGCCGGAACCATCACGGTGGACGAGGTTGAACGCCCGGTTGGAGGGCCCGGTGACATCGTCATCAAGGTCCGCGCGGCGTCCATTTGCGGCACGGATCGCCGGATCGCCGCCAACGGCCACTTCAAGCTCCCGGAAGGAACACCGCGGGTGCTCGGCCACGAGTTCGCCGGCGACATCGTTTCCGCCGGGGCTGAAGTCGCCGGCTACGCAGTGGGCGACAGGGTCAGCGTCACTCCCAACGTCGGCTGCGGGCGGTGCCAAAGCTGCCTGGTGGGCCTGAACAACATGTGCCCTTCCTACGAGGCGTTCGGCATCACCATGGACGGCGGATTCCAGGAATACGTGCTCATCCCCCGCTTCGCCATCGAACGGGGCAACGTGTTCCACCTGCCGGACACCGTGGACTACGCCGAGGCCGCCTTGGTGGAGCCCCTGTCCTGCTGCTACAACGCGATCAGCAAACTGGCCATCGGGCCGGAGTCCACTGTCCTTGTCATGGGCGCCGGACCCATTGGCGCCTGCCATGTGATGCTGTCCAAGTTGTATGGTGCCGCCAAAGTCATCGTGTCCAACAACCGGCAGGCACGGCTCGACTTCGCCGGTTCGGTGGGAGCCGATGTCCTGGTGAACCTCGGCGAGCGCGAGTTGGCTGCCGTGGTTGGCGAGGAGACTTCCGGCAAGGGCGTGGACGTGGCGCTGACCTGCGTTTCCAAGCCGGAGGTTCAGGCGGAGGCAGTGGATCTGCTGGCGATGCATGGGCGGGTGAACTTCTTCGCCGGCCTGGGCAAGGCCCAACGGGTTCCGGTGGACACTAACAGGGTCCATTACCAGGGCCTCACGTTGACGGGGACTACCGGGTCCAGCAACTCCGACTACGCTGCGTCTTTGCGGCTGGTTGGACAGGGCCGGTTGAACCTCTCGCCACTGGTCACCGAGACCTTCACACTTGATGACATCGACAAGGCCATGGACTACGCAGGATCGGGCGCCGGCATGAAAGCCATGATCCTTTTCGACTCGAAGTGAAGCGCAGCCCGCCCGGGCACAGCGCACGCAGAAACGGACATCTGATGACGAAGAAGTACATCATGGCACTCGATTCCGGCACCACTGGAATCAGATCAATCCTCTACAGCCAGGATCTTGAGATCGTAGGTGAAGCCAGCCAGGAGTTCACCCAGATCTACCCCAAGCCGGGTTGGGTGGAACACGACCCCATCGAGATCTGGAATACCCAGCTCGCTGTGGCCCGGCGCGCTACGGAGGCCGCGGGAATCGATCCCCGGGACATCAGCGCTATCGGTGTCACCAACCAGCGTGAAACCACCGTCATCTGGGACCGGGGCACAGGCAAGCCCATCATGAACGCCATCGTCTGGCAGGACCGTCGGACCGCAGGCCGGTGCGACGAGCTGAAGGAGAAGGGCTTCGAGGAGCATGTTCGCTCCACTACGGGTTTGGTGGTGGATGCCTACTTCTCTGGTACCAAGATCGCCTGGATCCTGGACAACGTTCCTGGGGCTCGTGCCCGTGCGGAGGCCGGCGAACTGGCCTTCGGCACGGTGGACAGCTGGCTGATCTGGAACCTCACCGGTGGCAAGGCCCATGTCACGGATTACTCCAACGCGGCCCGGACCATGCTCTTCAACATCAACACCCTGGACTGGGACGACAAACTGCTGGACGAATTGGGGGTACCGCGGATATTGCTTCCACAGGTCCGGCCCAGCAGCGAAGTCTACGGACACACCTGCGATGGGATCTTCGCCGGTGCCCGGATTCCCGTGGCGTCCGCGGTTGGTGACCAGCAGGCTGCGTTGTTCGGCCAGGCTTGCTTTGACCGGAGCATGGTCAAGGCAACGTACGGGACGGGCGCCAGCCTGGTCATGCACACCGGCGATACTCCGGTGAGCTCGGCCAACGGGATGCTGACCACCATCGCGTGGGGCCTGGATGGGAAGGTGGAGTACGCCCTCGAAGGACTCATTTTCGTTGCTGCCGCCTCCATCCAGTGGCTCCGCGATGAACTCCGCGTCATCTACGACTCCGCGGACAGCGAGTACGCAGCAATGCACGTTGAGGACTCCGGAGGGGTCTACGTGGTACCGGCCTTCACCGGGCTGGCCGCGCCGTATTGGGATCCGTACGCGCGCGGAGCAATCCTGGGCCTCACCCGGGGATCGAGCCGCAACCACATTATCCGGGCCACCCTCGAGTCCATCGCCTTCCAGATCAAGGACGTCATCAACTGCATGGAGACCGATGCGGGCATTCCCGTCTCGGAGATCCGGGTTGATGGCGGGGCGGTCCGGAACAACTTCCTCATGCAGTTCCAAGCCGACATGCTCAACGTCCGGGTCCTCCGGCCCCGGCAGGTGGAGTCAACTGCCAGGGGTGCCGCCCTTCTTGCAGGACTGGCCTGCGGGATGTGGAGCACCAAAGAACAGCTGCGTGAAACTTTCGCCCTGGACCGGGAATTCGTTCCGGACATGGCTGAAGAGAAGCGGCAGAAGTTGTACTCCGGCTGGCAACGCGCTGTTGCCCGTGCCTCCGATTGGGAAGAGCACTAGTCCATCCACTTTCAACACCTTAGGAGAGCACCACTATGTTGCTGCCCGCCACTGAACCCACCATGTACTTCATTGGTGTCACCACTAACCAGTCGTCCATCATGCGCGTCTTCCCGGCATGGGCCGAGGAACTGGGACTCGCCGCAGTCCTGAAGGGAATCGATCTTTCGCCCGGGGCACCGGACGCCGAATACCAGGAAGTTGTCCGGTTCCTGAAGTCCGATCCGCTGTCCCTTGGCTCCTTGGTCACCACCCACAAGCTGGACATCGTCAGCGCAGCCCGCGAGGACTTTGACGGTTTCGGGGAAGACGCCCAAGTGCTGCACGAAATCAGCAGCATCAGCAAAAAGGACGGACAGCTGTGGGGAAACGCCATGGACGCCGTGACCAGCGGCCTGTCGTTGGAAGCGATCGTCCCTGACGACTACTGGCTGGATTCTGCCGCGGAACTGGTCCTGCTGGGTGCCGGAGGTTCTTCGCTTGCCCTGACGTACTACCTGCACAAACGCGCTTCGGCCGGACTCCCCGTCCCCGCGAAGATTACGGTGACCAACCGCCGGATCAGTCGGCTGGAGGAAATGCAGGCCATGCATAGGGGCCTTGGCAGCACCCTCCCCCTTACTTACGTCCAGGTGGCTGACGTGGCGGAAAACGATTCTGTGGTGGCTGCGGCCGCGCCGGGGTCCGTCATCATCAACGCCACAGGACTGGGGAAGGACCGGCCAGGCTCGCCCCTCACGGACAACGTGGTGTTCCCGGCCAACGCCATCGCCTGGGACTTCAACTACCGCGGCGACTTGGTCTTCCTGGACCAGGCACGCGCCCAGCAGACCGGGCTCAACGTCCGCGTCGAAGACGGCTGGGTCTACTTCCTCCACGGCTGGACCCGCGTGATCGCCGACGTCTTCGGCATCGACATTCCTACCCGCGGACCGGCCTTCGACCGCCTGTCCGATATCGCATTGAACGTTTCCAAGAAGGAGATCTCCAAATGAGCACCACCCCCACCGAAACCAACCCCGCTGAAACTACGACGCCAGCAGAAACCACTGTCCAGGCCGTCCTCACCGACTTCGACGTCACCACGGGGTTGTCCGCCACCAAGGCACCGCTTCAGCGCCGGCTCTCGGCCATGGCCGACATGTACGTCGACCAGGCTGCCGCGGCCGCCCAGGTGGCCGACGACGACGTCATTGTCTACGAATTCTTCGATATGGGCGTCCCGTCCACGCCTGGAGATGTGGCCTACGGGACCAGCATCACCTACCCGGGCAAAGTGGGCGACGAGTACTACATGACCAAGGGCCACTTCCACGAGGTCCTGGACACGGCCGAAATCTACTACTGCCTCAGCGGCCGCGGCTACATGCTCATGGAAAACCCGGAAGGTGATTGGCAGGCTGCCGAATTTACCCCGGGACAGGCCGTGTACGTTCCCCGTCGCTACGCCCACCGCAGCATCAACATCTCCGACACCGAACCCTTGGTGACCTTCTTCGCCTTCCCCGGCCATGCCGGCCACGATTACGGCACCATCGAGACCAAGGGCTTCCGCAAGCTCTGCGTCGAGCGCGACGGCAGGCCGGAGTTCATCGACAACCCGCGCTGGCAGGCCTGACAGCGATGTCACCGAAGACAACGCACGACGGCGGCACCCGCCGGATTGCGGTGACCCCCCGTTCCATTTCGGACGGGGGTCACCCCGCCTTGCGCCGACTGGAAAAGGCGGGATACGACGTCGTGTATCCCGCCCCGGGTGCGGTGCCCAACGAACAGCAGCTCCGCAGCGCCCTTCCCGGCTGCGTGGGCTACATCGCCGGGACGGAACACCTCAGCGGCTCGTTCCTATCCGAGTTCCCTGAGCTGAAGGCAATCTCCCGCAACGGCGTTGGGATCGATTCGATCGACGTCGACGCCGCCAAACGGCAAGGCATCAGCGTCCTCACCGCTCCCGGCGCGAACTCCCAGGGCGTTGCCGAACTCGCCATAGCCCTCATGCTCTCCGCGGTGCGTGGCATCCCGTGGCACGACCACCAGCTCAAGGCAGGCCAGTGGGCACGGCGTCCGGGCCGGGAAATTTCCGGCCTCACGCTGGGGCTCGTGGGCTGCGGGCAGATCGGACGCCGGGTTGCCACCATGGCATTGGGACTGGGCATGAAGGTCCTCGCCTTCGATGCGTACCCGCTCGAATCATTCCGTCCGTCCGATGATTTCTCCTGGGAAACACTGGAGGAAGTACTGGGATCCAGCAACATCATCTCCCTGCACATGCCTCCCGCCGAGGAGCCGGTCATCCGCCCCGCAACCATTGGATTGCTGCAGCCGGGCACCGGAATCGTCAACACGGCAAGGTCCTCCCTGGTGGACGACGCGTCGGTGTTGGCAGCGCTGGACTCCGGGCAGGTGGCATTCCTAGCCACGGATGTCTTCGCCACCGAACCGCCGGGGCCCACAGCGTTGGTGCTGCATCCCAACGTCGTCGCGACACCGCATATCGGTGGATACACTGGGGAAAGCGTTGACCGAGCCACCTGGGCGGCCGTGGACAACCTGCTTCAGGCCCTGGCCACTCAGCAATAGACCGGAGACTGCCACATGACGGAGACCTTTACCGACGGCGGACTGCTGCACCGAATTTCGGCGCGGTTGCCCTACCTCCCGCCGTCGCTCCGTCTTGTGGCAGAGGCCGTGCTGAAATCTCCGGAGCAGGCACAGGCCATGACCATCACCGAACTGGCTCTGGCCGCTGGAGTGGGTGAGTCAACGGTGTCCCGCTTTGTGCGCGAACTCGGCGTGGACGGCTACAAGTCGCTGCTGCTGGGACTGGCCGAAGCTACGTTCATCTCCAAGGCGGCCACACAGGAGCAAACGGCGGCCTCGGATGTCGTGTACGAGGGCGTCAACCGAGGAGACACTCCTGCGGACATCGTGGGCAAGGTAGAGCGCAGCAGCATTCAGTCTCTGCGGCGTACGGGCCAGCGCCAGGACGTGGAAACCATCCAGAGCGCAGTAGACATGATCGACGCCGCCAACACGCTGGTTTTCTGCTGCATGGGATCCTCCAGCATCGCCGCCGAAGAAGCGGTGATGCGCTTCACCCGCGCCGGGAAGAAATGCATGCTGTACCGGGACACCACCATCCAGGTCATGTTGGCTACCATCCTTGCCCCGGGCGACCTCCTCATTGGCATCAGCGACTCCGGCCAAAGCACGCCCATCATCGAGGCACTTCACCTGGCACAGCAACGCGGCGCAGCAACCCTGGCCATCACCGGAACGGAAGGATCACCGCTGCTTGAGCACGCGGACATCGCCCTGTTCACGGCCACGGTTCCCAGCGGCGGCGAACTCTACGGTGAGTCCGTGACCAGCAAATGGGGCCAGCTCCTTGTCATCGACATCCTGTACGCCGCCTTCGCCACGCGTCACTACGACGCCACCGTCAAGACGCTCAAGGACACCTACCAGAGCAGTATCCGGCAGTCGCGCCGGAGCACACCGGACTCTTAGCCCTTCTTTACTTCCAAGCCGTTACCCATGCCAGCAACTCAACGGATTCCAGCGAATCGCAGAGGGCATGGGCCAGCGGCCGTTGGCTTGCCGTTTGGGGCACTGCAACGACTTTCATTCCGGCCGCAACGGCCGCTGAGGCACCGGCCTCGGAATCTTCGAAGACCAGACAATTTTCGGGACGGGAGCCAACGGCGGCAGCGGCAGCCAGATAGATATCCGGCGCCGGCTTGGGACGAGGCACATCGTCCGAGGACACCGTGGCGGCGAACCCGCTGTCGAAACCACCCCGGCCCAAAGCCACATCCAGGATGCGTCGCGCAGAGTTGCTCGCAACAGCGAGGGGAACCTTTGCCCCAAGGATTGTCACGAGCTCGCGGGCGCCGGGCATCGGCCGACCGGATTCACTAACCAGGCGTTCATTCACATCGAGTAGTCGTGTGATGGCCGCGTCGGGGTCCGTCCCGGAGCGTTCGGCCATCAACGGGCCAATGCGGCTGGCAGGTAAGCCCACCAGTTGGTGTTGGAGGTCTGCATCGAAATGCACGCCGAGGTCCTCACACACAATGCGCTGCGTCTGCACCCAGAGAGATTCCGTGTCCATCAACAGCCCATCGCAGTCGAAAACGACTGCTTGCGGACGCCACGAACCGAATACATCCATCAAGGCGGACGGAACGCCTGCGGACTTCTCCAGCCGGGTTGGCGCAGGGATCATCGGCCTTCCCCCGCCCGCGGACGCCACACCACAACAGCCTGCGATCGTGCCCGGGGCCGTTGCCCGCGGGACAGGCTGACGACGTCGCCCGCGGCTCCCGCAGCAAAGATGCGGGCGTCCACTGGCGTACGGCGGCGTGTGAGCTCCTCCGTCAGTTCAGCCACGCGGTACTGCAGCGCGGCGACCTGGTTTTCAAGGTCGAGGATGCGCTTGATGCCCTCCAGCGAGACGCCGGACTGCGAGAGGCGCTGGACCTCCCGCAGCTTGTTGACGTCGTTCTGGGAGTAGCGGCGGGACTTGCCGGGCGCACGGCTGGGCGAGACGATGCCCAGGCGGTCGTACTGGCGCAACGTCTGCGGATGCATGTCGGCAAGCTCCGCAGCAACGGAGATGACAAAGATCGGCTGGTTGACGTCGATGCCCATGGCCGCCTCCTTACAACCGGGCCTTCGCGGCCAGATCGTGACGCGGGTTGGCGTCGGTGGTGGCAGCAGCGAAGGCCTTGACGGCTTCTTCCGCTTCCTTGTTGAGGTTCTGAGGAACCGCGACGTCGATTGTCACCAGCAAGTCTCCGGTCGCCTTGGACGTCTTCACGCCTCGGCCCTTGACCCGGAGGGTGCGACCCGAAGGTGTTCCGGCCGGGACGCGAACCTTGACGGTGTCGCCGTCGAGGGTTGGTACTTCGATCGTCGCGCCAAGCGCCGCTTCCGCGAAGGTGACTGGCACGTGGATGCGGATGTTGTCGCCGTCGCGGTGGAAGAAGTCGTGCGGCTTCACGCTCACCGTGATGATGAGGTCGCCATTGCCGGCCGGCCCAACGTTACCCTTGCCGCGCTGACGGACTTTTTGCCCGTCCTTGATGCCTGCTGGGATCTTGACGTCGATCACGTTGCCGTTGCTTTCACGCAGGCTCACCGTGGTGCCCTTGATGGAGCCGGCGAAGGAGATGGACGTCGTCGCATTGCGGTCTGAGCCCTTCTGCGGTGCCCGCTGGAACCCGGTCTGGCCGGCACCTCCGAAGCCGCCACCAAACAGGTCAGCGAACTCGGGCGGAATGCCACCTCCGCCGCCCGCAGGTTGACGAGCGCCCGGCCCGCCACCGAACAGGCCGCCGAACAGGTCCTCGAACCCGCCGTTGGCTCCAGCACCGCCGCGTCCAGCACCGGCACCCGGAGCAAACCGGGCGCCGCCCATGGCACGGATGGCGTCATACTGCTGCCGGTCCTCAGGACTCGACAACACCGAGTAAGCCTCGGAAATGTCCTTGAACTTCTTCTCCGCAGCAGCATCCCCGGAATTCGTATCCGGGTGGTACTGCCGGGCTAGCTTGCGGTAAGCCTTCTTGATATCCGCGTCGGACGCGTCCTTGGCGATACCAAGGATCGCGTAAAAATCCTTTTCAACCCAGTCCTGGCTGGCCAAGAGCGTTTCCTTTCGATTGGGAACGAGATGGCAGTTCATCCCAATGTTTCAATGAAACACTGTCACGAACTGCCATCTCGAAGGGTACTAAGCCGGGACAGCCACGATCACCTGGGCTGCACGCAGGACCCGCTCACCTGAGCGGTATCCGGAGCGCAGCACCTGGCTGACCGTGTCAACCTCGATGTCTTCGCCGGGCTGCTGGATGAGTGCTTCGTGGATGGTGGGGTCGAATTCGACACCCGTGTCCGCGATGCGCTCCAGTCCGTACGTCTTCAGCGCGTTTTCCAGCTTGGTGGCGATGGCGGCGAAGGGGCCGTCTTCGAGGTCACCGTGCTGGCGTGCGGCGTCGACGTCGTCCAGCACCGGGAGCAGCGAGTTCAGGACGCCGATGACGGCCATCTCTCCTGCTACGGCGCGGTCGCGTTCGACGCGCTTGCGGTAGTTGACGTACTCAGCCTGAAGGCGGAGGAGGTCGTTGCGGAGCTCCGCTGCCTGGGCTTCAGCCGCGGCACCGGAGGCAACCGACTCCTCAGCCGGCACCTCTACCCCGTTGAGGATTTCCTCAGCCTGGGAGAGGGCGTCGCCGTCCGTGGGAGCGGCATTGCCTTCGGTGGGAGCCGCAGCTTCGCCTTCGGGGTGACGGGCCGCCCCGGTTTCCGGGTCAACCTTGCGGTTGTCACGAATAACCGGCTTGCGCGGCTCGTTGCCTTCTGAGTGCTCTGCTTCGTTGCCGTGGTGAGGCATGACTACTTCTTCGCTTCGTCTTCGTCGATGATTTCGGCGTCAACGATGTCTTCATCGTCGGCAGCCTTGTCACCAGCGGGAGCGCCTTCTGCACCGGCACCCGGAGCGTCAGCTGCAGCGGCCTGCGAGTAGATCGCTTCGCCAAGCTTGGTCTGGGAAGCCTGGAGCTTCTCGAACGCAGTCTTCACAGCGGCGTCGTCGGTGCCTTCCAGCGCGGACTTGAGGGCGTCGACGTCGGCCTTGACCTCGGTCTTGACTTCCTCGGGCAGCTTGTCGTCGTTGTCGGCGATAAGCTTCTCGACGGAGTAGGCGAGCTGCTCTGCGGAGTTACGGGTGTCCGTAGCTTCGCGGCGGGCCTTGTCCTCAGCAGCGTGCTCTTCGGCTTCACGGACCATGCGGTCGATGTCGTCCTTGGAGAGCGCCGTGCCACCGGTGATGGTCATGGACTGTTCCTTGCCGGTGCCCTTGTCCTTGGCGGACACGTGGACAATGCCGTTGGCGTCGATGTCGAAGGTGACCTCAACCTGCGGGACGCCACGGGGTGCCGGAGCGATGCCGGTCAGTTCGAACGTGCCCAGCGGCTTGTTGTCGCGGGTGAATTCACGCTCGCCCTGGAAGACCTGGATGGCCACGGACGGCTGGTTGTCGTCAGCGGTGGTGAAGGTCTCGGAACGCTTGGTGGGGATAGCCGTGTTGCGCTCGATGAGGTGCGTCATGACGCCACCCTTGGTTTCGATGCCGAGGGACAGCGGGGTGACGTCGATGAGGAGAACGTCCTTGCGCTCGCCCTTCAGGACACCGGCCTGGAGTGCGGCACCAACGGCCACAACTTCGTCCGGGTTGACGCCCTTGTTGGGCTCCTTGCCGCCAGCGAGTTCCTTGACGAGCTCGGAGACAGCAGGCATACGGGTGGAGCCACCGACGAGGACGATGTGGTCGATGTCGGAAACCTTGATGCCGGCTTCTGCGATGACGTCCTGGAACGGCTTCTTAGTGCGGTCCAGGAGGTCCTTGGTGAGGTCCTGGAACTTGGCGCGGGTCAGCTGCTCGTCCAAGTGAACCGGGCCGTCGGGGGTGACGGACAGGTACTGGAGGGAGATGTTGGTGCTGGTGGAGGAGGAGAGTTCCTTCTTGGCCTGCTCTGCAGCTTCACGGAGACGCTGGAGGGCGATCTTGTCCTTGGAGAGGTCGATGCCCTTGACCTTGAGCTGGCTCAGGAGCCACTCGACGACGCGGTTGTCCCAGTCGTCGCCACCGAGGCGGTTGTCACCGGCGGTTGCGCGGACCTGGATGGTGGAGAAGTTGTCTTCGTCCTTGCCAACCTCGAGGAGGGAGACGTCGAAGGTTCCGCCACCGAGGTCGAAGACCAGGATGAGTTCGTCTTCCTTGCCCTTGTCCAAGCCGTAAGCCAGTGCAGCCGCGGTGGGCTCGTTGACAATACGGAGGACGTTGAGGCCTGCGATTTCACCGGCTTCCTTGGTGGACTGGCGCTCGGCGTCGTTGAAGTAGGCCGGAACGGTGATCACAGCGTCGGTGACCTCTTCGCCCAAGTAGCTCTCGGCGTCGTTCTTGAGCTTCATGAGGATACGCGCGGAGATTTCCTGCGGCGTGTACTTCTTGTCATCGATGGCGACGTTCCAGTCGGTGCCCATGTGGCGCTTGACGGAAGCGATGGTGCGGTCGATGTTGTTGACGGCCTGGCGCTTGGCGATTTCGCCCACCAGGACTTCGCCGGACTTGGAGAACGCAACGACGGACGGCGTGGTGCGGCCGCCTTCTGCGTTGGCGATGACGGTGGGCTCGCCACCTTCGAGAACAGAGACCACGGAGTTGGTGGTTCCGAGGTCGATACCTACTGCACGTGACATATCTTGTTTTCCTTTCAATGGCCGATGTTGGAGATCGCGCCTGGCAACGGTCCGCTGGGCGGTTTACGTGCTGGGAGCCTGCTCAACAATCGGCTAGTTGAGCGTTCTGCACTCAACTGTACTCAGCCTCAGATTTAAGTCAATCCAAAGTTGAGTCTAGTACGCTCAACTTTCTGAATCACGGCCCGGAAACCCGCAGAATCACGCGGCAAAATGGGGTGGTTTCGCCTACGGTGAACTGGCAGACGAAGCCTCAGGACACGCAAAATGCCCTCCGCCAGTCACCCGGAGTGGCGGCACCCATATCCGGGTGTCACTACTGAATATGCGCGGCGTCAGCCGTTTGGGTGGCGTCAGCGGCGTCGAGCGGTTCCGGCTTGTAGACCCACGCCACCAGGACCACGGAGATGATCATCAGCAGGAACCATGCCAGGAGCTTGTCGATGGAGACCGCCTGCCAGCCCTCCAACTGGTTCGGATACAGCCACGCGCGGGACCACGTACCGATGTTCTCCGCGAACCAAATGAACAGCGCCACCAGCAGGAAAGACACCAGAATCGGCATCTTGAAGCGGCGGCGGAACACCCGGAAGTGCATCACGCACCGCCCGTAAACAAGCACGACGGCGGCAAGCAGCACCCAGCGAAGGTCAAGGATGTAGTGGTGCGAGAAGAAGTTGACGTAGATCCCCGCCGCAACAATGGCCGTGATCCATCGCCGCGGATACCGATCGAAGCGGAGATCGAACAGCCGGAAGACCCGCACCATGTATGAGCCCACGGCCGCGTACATGAACCCACTGAACAGGGGAACCGCGCCGATCCGGAGGAAACCCTCGGCCTCGTAAGCCCACGAGCCAACGTCCGTCTTGAACAGCTCCATCACCGTTCCCACCACATGGAACAGCAGGATCACCCGCAACTCCCGCAGCGTCTCCAGCTTGAAGCTGATCATGAGCACTTGGATGACGATCGCGGCAATGGTCAGGAAGTCGTTCCGAGCCAACGCGGCATTGTCCGGATACCAGAGGCGGGCTGCGATGATCACGGCGAGCAACGCTGCACCGAACACGCAAGCCCACGCCTGCTTCAGCCCGAACACCACGAACTCGGTGAGTCCCGCCCGGGCGCGTCCTCCGGGGGCTCGGTCCAGGTAGCGGTGCGCGAGATCGTCGATGGACTGTTCCACGGACGTGGAGTTACGCATGGTCCGCCTTGGTAGACCCGAGTTGGCCCAGGTAGTAGTCTCGCGGCCAGTGGCGGATCCGTTGGGGCAAGCGAGGATAGACCCTGCCCACCATCCGCATGGTCCGATCGAACCGGCGCGCCTGCCCCGGCCCCCAGTCAAGCCCGAAACCCTCCCGAAGATGGTCCGGCAACAGACCCGCAGTCAGGAACCGTGCCAAGGGCATGGCCAAACGGAGGAGTTGCGGCCCGGCCGCCGGGTAGAGGAGTTCCTGCGCTACCTTCAGTGCTTTGGCGTCCGGCTGGAGTTTGCTGACATGCGCGTCCCAGTACGCCGCGAACGCGCCCCGATCAACTGGCCACATCGTCGCCGGAAGCTGCAGAGCCGTTCCGATCCGCGCGTACTCGCTGTAAATACGGTCGGCAGTCTCGTCGTCGAGCGGTCCGTGAACCTGCTCATAAACAGTCACGGCGGTGTCGTAGAGGGTAGCCACCACCCATAGTTGAGACTCGGCGTCGAACGCGCTGTAGCCCGCGGAGGTGGCATCGGGGCTCCGCCGGACCGGCGCGTGCGCCCTGTTGACCGCGCGGCGAACGGCCTTCAGCTGCTCCTCCGAGCCGTACACCACCGCATACACGTACGTCATGGTGGCGCGAAGCCGGTCCATGGGGCGCTCCGCGAAGTTGCTGTGCTCGGCCACGCCGTGACCCACTTTGGGATCGGCGATCTGCAGGAGGATCGCCCTCCCCGCACCGGCGAGCAGGACGCCCTCAGCACCGATGTCAGCAAGTCCACGAACCATCTGAATACTGTAGCGCCCTAGCCTTGGAGCCCCACGACGCCTTGAAGCACGCCAAGTTGATGTTCGAAAAGTTGGTCGCGGGCTTTAAAAGTGTCTTGACCATATTGCCCAAAGACCTCAAAGCTGACAGCCCCGAACACCGACGTCCACGCCAGCACGCCCCGTGCGAGCGAAGCGTCCGGCGCCGCGAGGTTCATCTCCGAGCGGATGGCGGCCAGGTCTTCGGCCAGGGCGGGAGGAATCACGACGGCGGGACTCACGTGGGCGTCCAGGGCACCTGCGCGGTAGGCGGCATCGAAGATGCCCACCAGACGAAAGATCACACGGGTACCCGGGACGGTGGTGCGCTCGCCCGGAGCCTGATACCCGGGAACAGGACTGCCGAAGAGGAGCGAATAGCTGGCCGGCTCACGGAGGGCCCAGGCACGGACTGCCACGCCAAGGGCCTTGAACTGTCCGGGGAAATCATCCTCCGGTACGGCGTCAACGGCTGTGTCCACTTGGTCGCCGAGCTCGTTGTACCCGTCGATGAGCAGGAGCGTGAGAAGCTCATCCCGATTCTCGACATACCGGTAGACGGCCGAAGATACGACACCCAGGTCCCGCGCTACTGCACGCAGGGAAAGGGCTGCTGCGCCATGGAGCGCCAGGTGCTCGCGACCGAGCCGGATGATGTCGGCGATGGTCTGCGCGCGGGCACGTTCGCGGGGAGTTGGGGGCTTGGCCTTGATTGCTTCGGCGGGCGTCATGCCCCCAGCTTGCCATAACAGAGAGCGCTGTCAACAAATGAGAGCATTGCTCTTGACTTTGAGGGGATAATCGATCACCCTGAATTGAGAGAGCACTGCTCTCGCTTTCAATCCAGAGCGTTATCTCCCGAAAGAAGGACCTCATGTACGTCGTCACTGGAGCAGGACCGGTGGGTTACACCATTGCCGAACAGCTCGCCGAGCAAGGCCACCAAGTCCGCATCCTGACCCGCTCGGGCAGCGGCCCGGACCATCATTTGGTGGATCGGATGCGGGTGGATGCCTCCGATCCCAGCCAGGTTTCCCGGGCCGTACAGGGCGCCAAGGCGGTGTTCCACTGCATCCACGGTTCGGCGTACCGCGCCGCGGCCTGGGCAGCCGAACTCCCCCAGGCCGAGCAAGTGGTGATGGATGCAGCGGCAGCCGCGGGCGCCGTCGTCGTATTTCCTGAAAGCCTCTACTCGTACAGCGAGCCGGACCGCGTTATGACGGAGGCTGGACCGCGCCAAGTGTCAGGCGGAAAACGCGGGGTCCGAACCCAGCTGTTGAACGCGCGGCAGGCACATGCAGCGGACACCGTAAGTGTTGTGGCGGGCGACTTCTTTGGGCCGCGAGTCAAGATGGCGCATGCCGGCGAGCGCATGGTGACGCCCATCCTGGCAGGCAAGGCGGTGCAGGTCATAGGGAGTACCCGCCAGCCGCACTCCTTTACTTATGTACCGGACCTCGCAGCCGCCATGATCGCTGCGGCGAAGAAGCCGGAACTCTGGAACCGCGTGCTGCATGCCCCCACCGGCGCCGCCGTGACCCAGCGGGAAATAGCCGAAGCGCACGCGGCGGCCGCCGGCGTGACTGCACCCAAGGTGAGCGCCGTGCCCGGATGGGTGCTGCGGGTGGCGGGCCTATTCTCTATGGACATGCGCGAGCTTGCCGAATTGCTGTACCAGTTCGAGCGCCCGTTCGTGATGGATTCCACCGAAAGCCAGCGGCTCCTGGGCCTGGAACCGACTCCCCTGCCCGAGGCCGCAGCGGCAGCGGTGGCCTGGTGGCAGGACGCTGCCCGGCTACCCAACTAACTGGCAGTAGTGGTTGTTCTGAGCGCTGAAAACAACCACTAATGCCAGTCAGTTGGGTGGGCGATTCACTGAAACCTTCGGATGTCTGAAAATGTTCGAATCATGGATTTCCCTGCTCGTGGCTGAAACCCTGAGTGAAGTGCACAGGACGTATCCGGAGCGTCCCGGACGGCACCAACCCACCCCACTATTAATGCCACACGGGATACTCAATGAGGAGATCTTCCATGTCCACATTCGCCATCAATCGTCGTCAATTGCTGCAGACCGGGGGCATCGGCGGACTTGCCGTAGCACTGTCAGCAACGTCCTCAGGCGCCGCCCATGCCGCGCCCCAAAAGAAGAGCACGGGTACCCCGCAGATTACTGATCTGGGGCCTGCAGTAGTCCAGTTCTCGCTCATGAGTTCGCTGCTGGTGGGCGACACGGTCTACATCGGATCCCGCAATCTGAACCCGGTGCGGGTGATCGGATACCACCTCCCAACAGGCACCATCACGTCCCGGACAGATCTCGGCTCGGGATACAGCATCCAGGCCTTGGCTGCTGACTCCACCGGGCGTTACGTGTACGCAGGCGTGCTGCGCGACGGGATTGATGGAAAGCCGAACCTCTACCGCTGGGACCTCAGCACACCCAATGTTCCTGCGGTCGGCGTCGGCGAGACCGGCGACCGTGACATCCGCGCACTGGCCGTGGCCCCTGATGGAAAGGTCTACCTCGCCGGCGGCGGGCAAACCACCGATGCTCCCTCCCTGTGGGAATACGATCCCACCACGAATGCCATGACAAGTTGGGGCATCCCGGACCCGGGCGCAACCATTGCCCAGGCAGTGGCCGCCACCGCCAGCACCGTGTACTTCGGCACCGGCAGCACCTTGGGCGGCGGCAACGGCTCCAGCCCGGCACGCCTCTTCGCGTTTGATCGGACAACCAAGACGTCCACCAATATCCTGCCTGCAGAAGTAGCCGCGGGCGTCTCTGTCACGTCCCTCAGCGTCCTGAACGGGCAGCTGGGAGTGGGGGTCAAGGGGCCAGGAAAATCCGTTCTGATCAACCTTGCCAACCACGCCCAATACACCATCATCGCCAAGACCGGAGTGATGTTCAGGCAGCTGGGCAACGACGTCTTCTTCGTCAAGGAACCGGGCGTGTGGTCCTACAACATGGTCAGCAAGAAGATCACTCAGATCCTCACGGAAGATGTTGGTGCCATGTGGGGCCTGGATGTCTACGGCAACAAGGCCCTCACGGTGTCCTCTTACGACGTTATTGAAGTGGACCCCGTGGCGAAAACCGCCGTCAAACATGACCTCACGCAGGCCGGGGCGCCGGGCGGACCGCAGCTTTGCATGGGCTTGGCGGCCGGAGCGGGCGACGTCTACGTGGGCGGCACCGGAACCATCGCCCGTCACCAACTGGCCACCGAACAGGTGTCCTATCTCCGGGCGACAGGCGAGGCCAAGGACGCCCTGATCGTGGGCGGGATCCTCTACACCGGCCAGTACAACTCCAGGGGCATCTACGCCTACGATCCCACCACCGGGCAGCTTCCGTACCAGGTAGCTGCGTTGCCCGCCGGACAGAACCGGCCCTTGGACGTCTGCTGGGATGCAGTCAACGGCCTGGTCATAGCCGGCGCGCAGAACGACACCGGCGGTGGCGGCTGCTTCGCCGCCTACAAGCCCTCCACCACGCAGGTGATCAGCAAGGTGAACCCGATCGATGCCCTCCAAATGGTTCGCGCTGTGGCGACGAAAGACGGCGTGGCCTACCTCGGCGGCGACAACATCTACGCAACCGGCCCCCGGAGCACTGTGGTGGCCTGGGACCCCGTGGCCAACCAGGAGCTGTGGCGGCTGGATCCCGGACAGGCCCAAGGCATCGCAGCTATGGCAATCCATGGCAACTACCTCTTTGGCATGTCCCGGAAAGCAGCGGGCCTGTTCGTCATCGACCTCGCCACACGCCAAGTGGTCCACACCGGAGACCTCAGCGCGGTGTGCACGGACTTCGGCGCCCTGGTAGCCACCGAAGAGAAGGTCTACGGCGTCTCCGACACCACGGCCTTCAGCATCGATCCCGCCACGTTCGAGGTCACGGTGGTGGTGGCTGCAATCAACGGTGGCTGGTACAGCGGCCCGCACATCACGGCAGACGAAGACGGCTTGCTCTATACGCTTCAAGGCCCCAACCTGGTCCGGATTGATGACCTGTCCCCGGAGGGGAAGCTGAAGAAAGAGAAGAAGGACAAAGAAAAGCAAGACAAGAAGCCCAAGAAAGAAAAGTAGGCCCTTCAAGCCCATGTAATTGGCAGCAGATGCCGTTTTGAGCCCTCAAAACGGCATCTGCTGCTACCCAGTTGGGCTGGCCGTAAACAATCCCGCCAGCACCGAGCACGCAGCACCCCGGGCGAGGGCTACGGGATCTGCAATGGCTGCATCAAATGACGGAGACGGAGTATTCGCGTGGCTGTACTGATTCAAAAACGCGCGCTTGGCCTGCTCGGCGAAGGTCCCCAGATCCGCCTCCGGCGCAAAGCCAACCACTACTTGTTCGGGGCCCATGACCTTCGCTATGTTCGCCATTCCGATGCCCAGGTGCATGGCGGCGTCGGCAATCAGGCTGGAATCGACGTCGGGGTCTATCCCCCGGTCCTGGCCGCTCCGCTCCAGCTCACGCTGCATCCCCCACAAGCTGCCGCGGGTCTCAAAGCAATCGTCCGCACCGCAGTGACAGGGCTTGGCCGGCCCTGGTCCGGTGATCGCCCGCGAATGGGCGAAGCCCCCCGCCGCACCGTTGAAGCCGCGCTGGATGCGGCCTTCAATCACGACGGCGGCACCCAGGCTGGTTCCGACGCTGAAGATGAGCATCTCCCGGCCTTTGAAAACGTCATCGAACAGCAGCCCGCGAGCGTAGGCATTGACGTAACTGTCAACGATGACCGGTTGCTCAGAAATTTCTTCAAGGAGCATTTGGAACTTGATGTCTGCCCAGCGCATCGCCCCGCTGTGCCGCACCAAGCCACTGGCCTGATCAACCACGCCGGAAACGGCAACACCCACCCCAATAAGCCTGGACTCCACCGAGCCGGCCGCCGCGCGCACGGCCCGAGCCACGGCCGCTGCCGCTTCGTCGGGCCCCGTGGACGCCAACGGCTCGCTGTGGGTGGCCACCACGTCACCGCGCAAATCGACGACGACGGCGTGGGCCTCCGTAGCGGACAGCCTTACCCCCGCCGCGAAAACACCTTCGCGTCCGAGCTCAAGCAGTCGTGCGGGCCTGCCACCCGTGCTGGGCGCAATCTCGGTTTCAACCAGCAATCCGGACTGGATGAGCTTTCCGGTAATCCCTGTGACGCTGGCTGCGCTCAAGCCGGTTTGGACCGTAATTTTGGCGCGGGACACCGGCGCCTGTGTCCGGACAACGTCCAGCACCAAGGCCTCATTGATCTCTCGAATCAGGGCCTTGCTGCCTGCACGTGGCTTCATTGCTGGTGGCTCCTGTTGTCGCGTCGCATGGGATCTCCCCCATTCTGGCATCCGCAGTCCGGATGCCTTCACACTCTCCATGATACTTACTTTAGTCATTGACAAAAGATATTGAAACTGGCAATCTCGGTCCCATGAACAACAACAAAGGCGTTGCATCGACATCATCGCCACCCACAGCAACCCGGCTGCAGATCCTGCTGAGCATCCCGGATGCGGAACGGGTGGCCTTCATCTCCCCCGAAACCCGCGCTGCGCTGGACGGGCTCGGTGAGGTCACCGAAGCCGCCCCTGCCGAACTCCAGTCATTGGGTGCCTTCTCCGCCGCTGCCGTAGACAAGGATGTGTTCATCACCGCCTGGGGATTCCCCCGTCTCGATGCCGAACACTTGGCAGTGGCTCCGAACCTTAAGTGCGTCGTCCACGCCGCCTCATCACTGCACGCCCTGGTCAGTGAAGACTTCTGGGCCGCCGGCATCCCCATCTCCCAGGCGGGCGCAGCCATGGCACCGGCGGTCGCGGAACTCTCGCTCACCTTCACACTTAACCTGCTGCGCCGCGTTCACCAGCTGGATCACAGCCTTCGCTCAGGCGCCAACTGGGAGGACGCCCGCAACGTCAGCAGGGCCCGCGAAATCTCCGGCGCGCGCATCGGCGTCGTCGGAGCGTCACGGACGGGCCGTCGCTACATCGAGGCCTGCCGGGCGCTCGGCGCGAAAGTAGCCGTGTTCGATCCGTACATCCCCACGGGAGATCCCCTCGCGGCCAGCTCCGCCACTTTGGATGACCTCATGGCCCACAGCGATGTGGTCGCTGTCCATGCTCCGGCCACCCCCGAAACCGCAGGACTCATCGGTGCTGCCGAACTCGCCTTGCTCCCGGACGGGGCCGCGTTCGTGAACACGGCCCGTTCCACCATCGTGGACATGGAAGCCCTCTATAAGGAGGTGCACTCGGGCCGGATTGATGCTGCGTTGGACGTCTTCGACGAAGAACCCCTGCCTGCAGGCGATCCCTGGCGCTCCCTGCCCAACGTGCTCCTCACTCCCCACCTCGGCGGAGCCACCGTCGACTCGCGGCGCAGGGCCGGCGGGATCGTGGTTGATGAACTCCGCCGCTTCATCGGCGGCCAGCCCATGGAACACGCCCTCACCCGCGCCGACCTCGAACGGATGGGCTGACCGTGCAGAACATTCTCCTGATCCATTGCCACGATCTGGGCCGTTTCCTGGGCAGCTATGGCGTGGAAACAGTGTCCACCCCCAACTTGGACGCCTTGGCCGATGAATCAGCACTCTTCGAGCAGGCTTTCGCAACTGCTCCCCACTGCAGCCCTGCCCGGGCCTCGCTCTTCACGGGCACCTATCCCCAGACCAACGGTGTCCTCGGGCTGACGCACGAGCCCTTCAGCTGGGATCTCAAAGAACCGAAGGACCACATCGCACACAGGCTGAAGTCCGTCGGCTACCAAACCGAGCTGGTGGGCGTGCACCACGAATCGCGTGTTTTGGCGGACGACGTCGTGGCCGATCGGCTCGGTTTCGACCGCGCCCGTACGGGAGGTGCCCGGGACGTCGTCGTGGCTCGCGCCACTGACGCTTTGCGTCGCATGTCCGGCAGCGACCGGCCCTTCTACCTGCAGGTCGGCTTCACGGAGCCGCACCGGGTGCCCTCCGAAAGGGATCGCCCGGGGGTAATGGGTTTCCTGGCCGACGGCGTGAACCCGGACGCCTCCCTGGGGCATTCTGTTCCGGCCCACTTGGTGGACGACGACGGCGCCCGCGAGGAAATCGCCGAACTACAGGGCGCTGTGAAGCACATGGACGAAGGTGTCGGCAGCATCCTCGCCGAACTGGATTCCCTGGGCCTTCGCGAGCAGACGCTGGTCCTGTTCACCACCGACCATGGGCTTGCGCTGCCCCGCGCCAAATGCACCCTGTACGACGCCGGACTGGGCGTTGCGCTGATGCTTCGCCACCCCGGCAATCCGGCGTGGTCCGGGAGACGCGTGGCGGACATCGTCAGTCACGTCGATGTCCTGCCCACCTTGCTGGACCTGGCAGGACTCCCAACTCCGGACGGCCTCGCCGGGACCACCCTGCGGCCGGCCGTGGAAGCAGGAGAAGCTCCGCGAAGCCACTGTTTCAGCCAGCTGAGCCACCACACGTATTACGACCCCAAGCGATCAGTGCGGACATCCACGCACAAGCTGATCGTCAACTTCTCCAACGCACCCCGCGCCATGGATCCCACACAATCCTGGATTCACCGCAGCCTGCCTGCAGACCTTGGCGGGCCAACCATCGGAACCAGTCCGGCACTGGAACTCTACGACCTCACGGTGGATCCAGAGGAACTGGACAACATCGCCGGCCGTCCGGAGCAATCGGAGATCCTCAGGGATCTCTCCGCAACCCTCTTCGACTGGATGCGCGAATGCGGGGATCCCCTCCTGACCGCACCCGTTGCAGCCAGCCGCCACGAGCTCGCGCTCAGCGCAATCCAAGAAGCCACCCTCACCCGAAAGTAGCCACCATGTTCACACGCAAGATGCACCGCACCGCTTTGGCAACTGCCGTCGTCGTCACCGCCGCTTTGACGCTCACCGCCTGCGGTTCCGCCGGTTCCCCAACGTCCGACGGCGGGCCGGCCACTGGCAAGGTAACGCTCTGGATGTACCCCGTCATCAAGGACGAGACGGCCAGCAAAAAGTTTTGGCAGGACACTGAGGCCAGCTTCGAGAAGGCCAACCCGGGCATCGACCTGGCGATCGAACTCCAGACGTTTGATAAGCGGGATGCCCAGATCTCGGCGGCGCTGGCCGCAGGCTCGGGACCCGACGTCGTCCTTATTACACCGGATCAGGCCGCCACGTACCGCAACGTGCGCGGGCTGCTGCCCGTGGACAAGGCTGTTGAACAGGACAAGGACAGCTTCTACCCGGGCACCTTGGACGCGGCAACGTTCGACGACGAGGTGTTCGGCGTCCCGCTGTTCCAGAACATCAACACCACGGCGTACAACACCAAGATCTTCGCGGACGCCGGGCTGCCACTGCCCAAGTCCTGGGACGACCTCCGCGGTGCTGCGCCGGTTTTGGCAAAGAAGGGCATCGCCGTGATGGACTACGCAGGCAGCCCTGAACAGACGTTGAACCTGTCCTTCTATCCTCTGCTGTGGCAGGCAGGCGGAACGGTTTTCACCGATGACGCCAAGGACATCGCGTTCGACTCCGAGGCCGGGGTTTCGGCGCTGCAACTGCTGATCGACCTCAAGAAGCTCGGTGGTCTTCCCGCGGATGCCGCCACGGATGGCCCCAAGGTTGAAGGCGCACCGATCGCCACCGGTAAGGCAGCGATGCGTGCCACGACATCGCTGCCGGAGCTGAAGCAGATGCGCGCTGCCCTGGGAGCCGAAAATGTTGCCCTGGGCGCTCCGTTGCAGGGCAAAGTCCAAGCGACGTATGGCAACCCCGGATTGCTCGCACTGACCTCCATCAACAAGAAGGAAAACCGCGAAGCTGCCTACAAGGTGATGAGCTACCTGAGCTCGGCTGAGTCCCAGAAGGCACTCAACGCCGCTGCAGGCAACCTGCCTACGCGCAGCGACGCCGCGGCCCTGGGCACCGACGCCGACTCCGTCGCGATGGCAGAGGCCTTGAAGTCAGCCAACCCCGGCGAACCGTCCCCCGTTGCACGCCAGGTCATGGGCGCCCTCGCGCCGAACATCCAGGCGGCCCTCCGCGGCGACGTCAGCGCCAAGGAAGCCCTTGACCGTGCTGCCAAAGAAGCCCGCGGCATCCTGCAGCGCTCGGCATCCTGAGTCCAGCCCAACCACCGATTGGTCACCCCATGTCAGTAAACACCCGCACCAGAATCACGCTGGCCGGCCGACATCCAGAGCTGACGGCGCCACCGCTCAAGCCTTTTGGGGCCAAGAAAGCCCGTAGCCGCGAGGCACTGGCCGGCATCCTCTTCGTCCTGCCCACCCTGGTCATTTTCGGTCTCTTCAAGTTCCTCCCCATCTTCGGGGCCGGCGCCATGAGCCTGACCGAGTACAGCCTCAACGGCGACTTCGAATTCCTGGGCGCAGACAACTACACACGCTTGGCTGCTGATCCCAACTTCTGGCAAAGCCTCAAGGTGACGTTCCTGTACGTGGCGATCTTCGTCCCGTTCATCATCGCCGTATCGCTGGCCGGCGCCGTCCTCCTGGACAAACTGGTCAGGTTCACCGGAACTTTCCGGGCCCTGCTGTTCATCCCGTACCTCAGCTCATTCGTCATGGCCGGCATCATCTGGACGTGGATCTTCTCAACGGATGGACCGCTGAATGCCGCACTGGTTGGCCTGGGGATGGGCCCCGTCCCGTTCACCTCCGGACCCCAACTGCTTGTCCTGCTCTCCCTGGCCGTGGTGTCCGTGTGGAAAGGCTTCGGCTACTCCATGCTGATCTTCCTGGCCGGGCTCAAAGCACAACCGGCCGAAGTCCACGAGGCTGCGCGCATTGACGGAGCCGGCGCTTGGAAAGCGTTCTGGTACGTCACGTTGCCCCTGCTGAAGCCCGTGGTGTTCTTTGTCCTGGTCATCGAGACGATCGTCGGATTCCAGGTCTTCGACACCATCTACGTCATGACTGGAGGCGGACCCGCCCGGGCCAGCCACAGCCTCATCTACTTCCTGTTCGATGAAGGATTCAAGTTCTTCGACTTCGGCTATGCCTCGGCCATTGGCGTGGTGCTGTTCGTCATCGTGCTCATCCTGTCGCTCATCCAGCAGCGCTTCTTCGAAGGTAAGGACTCCGAGTGACTGCCACCGTTTCCAGCCCAACTGTGGGCCGGCGGCCCAGTCCCCGGCGCAGCACCGAGAAGCGCCGCCAGCGCACCCTGACCTGGGTGTTGGCAGTGATCTCGCTGTTCACCGTGGCACCTCTGATTGCCGTCGCCGTGCTGGCTCTCTCCCCCGAGGACGCACCGACGCTGCCCTACGCGTTACCGTCGTCGCTGACGTTGGACAACATCGTCCGCATCTTCAACGTGGGCGAATTCCCGCTCTGGCTGTGGAACTCATTCCTGTACTCAGCCGTCTCTGTGGTGGTTGTCCTCCTCACGGCATCAATGGCAGCCTACGCATTGGCCCGCAAGCGGTTCCCGGGACGGAACGCGTTGCTGTGGGCCATCATCGCCACCATGATGGTGCCAGTCCAGGCCACCCTCATTCCTACGTTCATCCTCATCTCCAAGATGGGCGGGGTGAACACCCTGTGGGGCCTGATCCTGCCTACTCTGGCCAACGCCCAGGCGATCTTCCTCATCCGGCAGTTCGTGCGGGACATGCCGGAGGAACTGTTCGACGCCGCCCGCATCGACGGTGCCGGCGAATGGCGGACCTTC
The DNA here is from genome assembly GCF_051106045.1 of Paenarthrobacter sp. FR1. Classification (NCBI taxonomy): domain Bacteria; kingdom Bacillati; phylum Actinomycetota; class Actinomycetes; order Micrococcales; family Micrococcaceae; genus Paenarthrobacter; species Paenarthrobacter sp. FR1. Next base: position 55,348 of record NZ_JBPFSF010000008.1, read on the forward strand.
TGGCAGATTGTGCTTCCGCTGATCCGTCCCGTCCTGGCAACCCTGGCGATCTTCGTCTTCCTCTGGCATTGGAACGACCTCCTCTGGCCGCTGGTTGTGGGCCAGTCGGACGCCGCACGGACACTCACCGTGGGCTTGGCGACACTGAACACCGAGACCGCGTCCACGTCCAACGTCATGGCCGCAACACTGGTTAGTTTCATCCCCTGCCTGGTGATCTTCGCCCTCCTGCAAAAGCACATCGTCGCCAGCATCACGCACAGCGGGGTAAAGGGATGACCTCCGATGCGCCCATCCGTTTCGGCCTTATTGGCGTCGACTCCCCGCACGCGCCGTCGTTTACCCGGCTCTTCGGGAATGGTGTCGACGGTGTGGTCCCCGGCGGCATGGTGACGCACGCGTGGAAGGGCGAACCGGCGTCGGACTTTCCGCTGAGCCGCGAACGGATCGATGACTTCGCCGAAGAAGTGAGCGGGCTCGGCGTCGTCATGTGCGATTCACCCGAGGCCGTGGCCGAGGCCTGCGACGCGCTGCTCATCGTGTCTTCCGATGCACGGACGCACCCGCGCTACTTCCAGCGCGTGGTGCGGTTCGGCAAGCCAATCTACGTGGACACGCGCTTCGCTCCCACCCTGGCTGAGGCCCGCACCATGCTCGCCCAAGCGCACGCCTCCGGCGCTTTGGTCCTGGCTGGGTCCCCCAAACGGTTCACGCCGGAATTCCAAGGGGCCCTGGCTGGAGGGCCGTGTCAGTCCGTATCCCTGGACGGACCACTGCCTACCCAGCCCGGTCATCCGGGCCTGGCCTGGTACGGCGTGCATTTGATTGACCTGGCAGTGGCCGCGCTTGGTGCCGGCCCGGGGGCAGTAACGGTCGACGCCGGGAGGCACGGTTCCGACGGCACCGCCACCGCGGTGACAGTGCGGTGGAGTGACGGACGCGTGGTCGCCTTGAAGGGAGAAGCCGACTGGAGTCCGTTCACTACTGGACGCATCGAATCCGATAACGGCTGCGCGGAGTTCTCGATCGAAGCCGGCCCTCCCATGCTGGTTGGCCTCTTGGAGGGGATCGTGAAATCCATCCGCAGCGGGACCCCGAACGTACCCCTGCGGGAGATCCTCAGCATCGTCGCGATCGTGGAAGCCGCCAACCGAAGCCTCGAAGCGGGACTCCCCGTGTCCGTAGGAAGAAACTCATGATCCAGACAGCAACCCGCACGTTGACCAGAACCGTGAGGATCGGCGTCGATATCGGCGGCACCAAGATTGAAGCGGTAGCCATCGATCAGGACTGCAACGTCCTGCACACCGTCCGCCGTCCCACCGGGTTCGGGAATGAAGCGCTGCTCAGCTCGCTCTTCGGCGTCCTCGAAGAGCTGCGCGGCGCTGAAACCCTGGCGAACTGCACTGTGTCCGGACTGGGCATCGGAATTCCCGGAACGGTTAATACGGAGACCGGGTACGTCGCCAATGCCGTCAATGTTGGCGTTGCCGGTTTGGACCTCGGCAGCCTGATGGAGGCAGAGCAGGGACTGCCGGTCGCGGTGGAGAACGACGTCAACGCCGCCGCCATCGGAGCCCACTATTTGCTGTCCGACGGCGGCGCCTCCGGCTCCAGCGCCTACCTGAATCTCGGCACCGGGTTGGCCGCGGGATATGTCGGCAACGGTGTTGTGGTCCGGGGCGCATCTGGGGCCGCGGGTGAAATCGGGCACCTCCCCCTCGGAATGCAGGGCGAGGAATGTCCCTGCGGCCAAAAGGGCTGCCTGGAGCTCGTCGCTTCGGGGTCGGGCATTGCCCGTCAGTGGAAAAGTCCCGGCCAGTGGCCGGCCGTCTCACTTTTTGAGGCAGTGCTCGACGGCGATCCCCTCGCCCGAGCTGTGCAGCAGCGGTTCTTCGAAGGTGCTGCCACAGCAATCCGAATCCTCGGACTGACCTACGACCCCGCTTCCATCTACATTGGCGGCGGCTTGAACGCCCTTGGACAGCCACTTCTCAGCGGTATCCAGCGGGAGCTTGCCCGGTTCAGCGTTCCCTCGCCTTTCCTTTCCGGTCTTGCCCTTGGCGATCGCCTCCAGTTGGTCCCGCCGGGGCTCCCCATCGGCTCTGTCGGTGCGGCGATCGCCGCCGATTAGCAGCGCCCTTACCCGTTACTCAAAGGAAGACCCATGGCAGAAATCATCATTGTCCGAGATCCCATCGAGGCCGGAAGCGTCGCTGCATCCATCTTCGTGCAGCAGATCACGGCCAACCCCGCCACCGTGCTGGGGCTGGCCACAGGTTCAACACCGCTGACCACGTACGCTGCGCTGGCTTCCGTAGTCGCGGAGGGGGCCATCGACGTCTCCGGAGTAAGGGGCTTCGCCTTGGACGAGTACCTGGGCGTCCCGGCGGAGCACCCGGAGAGCTACCGCTCCGTGATCACCCGCGAAGTAGTGAAGCCCCTGGGATTGAACCCGGATCACGTGTTCACTCCGAGGGGCACCGGCCCTGACATCACCCAGGCCGGAGCAGAATATGAAGCCATGATCGCCGAGGCCGGAGGCATCGACCTCCAGATACTAGGCATCGGGTCCAACGGGCATGTGGGTTTCAATGAACCGGGCTCCTCCCTGGCTTCCACCACCCGGATCAAGGCTCTGGCCGAACAAACACGCAAGGATAACGCCAGGTTCTTCGCCTCGCCCGAGGAGGTCCCCACCCACTGCGTCACCCAGGGCCTGGGAACCATACTCCGGGCCGGGCACTTGGTCCTGCTGGCCTTCGGAGCAAACAAGGCGGACGCCGTTGCCGCTGCGTTGGAAGGGCCGGTCTCATCCGCCGTGCCCGGCTCTGTGATCCAGCAGCATCCACGGGCCACGGTGATCATCGACGAAGCAGCTGCGGCGGGCTTGGCACATGCCGAGTACTACCGGCACGCCTGGCGGTCGGCGCAGGAACTGCATGAAGTAGATTTCTAATCGGGGGCATGCCGCTCCCGGATGCGCAAGAAAAGGGGGCACTACATGGACCAGGCCGTCCATCCGTCACGTTGGAAAGCATTCTGGAACAAGGGCGGCTGGTGGCGGGCCATCCTGCTGGCAGTGCTCTATATGGCGATCTACCTTGGCGCTGGCCTGCTGATCGGGCCCATTGCTGGAGACCAGGTAGTAGCAGAGGACATCTTCCGGACACCCCAGAGCGTCTTCATCGGCCTCACGCTTTCGCTCATTATTGGCAGCGTGGCCCTGGCTGCGTTCGTGTACTCCGTAGGCTGGTTCAAGCCGCTCTTCGCACCGCAGCCGGTCAAGGGGAGTTGGTGGATGTGGGCGGCGCCTTTCTTCCTGGTGGCCGCCATTGTGTTGCGCTTCCTGGGCATCAATTACAGCAGCTACGAGGCATCCGTCGTCGTCATTACGCTGCTCACCGGCCTGCTGATCGGCTTTGCCGAGGAAATCCTGACGCGCGGCATCGTAGTGAAGATGCTCCGGGATTCGGGGAAGTCCGAGTGGGTGGTCATGGTGCTGTCCTCCCTGGTCTTTGCACTGCTGCACTCTGCAAATGCCCTGTCAGGCATGCCGATCGTCACCGTGTTGGTGACCGTGGTGTTTACGTTCGGCTTCGGTATCTGCATGTACCTGACCCTGCGGGTCACGGGCAATTTGATCTGGCCCATGATTCTGCATGCTCTGTACGACCCCACGCTCTTCCTGTCCACTGGCGGCATTGACCAGGCGGCTGCGGGACCGCAAAGCCCACTCTTGCAGCTGGCCGGCCCGGCCAACATGATCTACATCCTGATCGCAGTCGTTGCCTTGATCGTTGTGCGGGGACGGGCTCAACGCGCACCGCTCGCGGTGCCGGCGAGTCTTTAGAACAGGAAAACAGTAGCGTTCGACGGCGGGTGCGCACCCGCCGTCGAACGCTTCTGTTGTGTTGGCGGTACTTAGTGCGCCGTCACTCCTGGCTGATGTCGACACGGGTGACCGGGTCTCCCGCGCGTTCGTAGACGAGGGCCACCGCACCCTTGGAGAACCCCTGGTGATCTACGCCGTGGTTACCCTCGCCACCGTGGTCGCGTTCGTGAAGGGCTACGAGGAACCCACGCTCACCGAGACCTACGGCGGGCAGTACCTCAACTACCGCCGCAACGTCCCGGGGTGGTGGCCGCGGCTCACGCCGTGGCGGGAGTGACGGGCGGGGCGGCAAGCTTCGGCTGGCTGCACCGGAATGTTGGGACATTGGGGCATCGGGAACAAGTGCGTTGAGACGAGCGTTCCAGTGTCGTTAAGAGTGAACATCACCAGCAACGTCAGAGATGAGAATCAACAAAGTGGCAACCGACTATGACGAAGTCCGTTCCGACGTCAAGGAATCCCAAGACCGGTCCTTGGAAGCTTTGCAGTCTGCCAACGCGCCGGATGCCCGCAGCGTGGTCAGCGAACTGGACGAAGCGGACGCGCTGGATGAGGGCCTAACGCCAGGCGGAGAGATTGTCTCCGAAGAGCTGATCGTCCAAGTAATTCCCCAGGCCAAGGACGAGTTCACCTGCTATTCCTGTTTCCTGGTGCGGCACAGGTCCCAGTTGGCTCGTGAAAGCAACGGTCACGCATACTGCGTCGAATGCGAGGGCTGAGACCAACCCTCACCTTGACCTGCCCTACTCCTCGTCCTCCCCTATCACCGTTGACTCCCGGATGATCAGCTTGGGCGCCAGGCTCACGCGGCGGAGTGCAGGCGACACGGCAGAGCCCGTCTTTCCCGCGAGGCGTTCCATGCACATAGTGACCGCCGCGTATCCGACGTCGCGTTTTGGCGGGGCGATGGACGTCAGGGGCACCGGGGCGAGGTCGGCCACTTCGTCGTCGTAGGCGACGATCGCCAGGTCCTCCGGAACGTCGACGCCGGACTCCTCGGCAAGGTTTATCAGCGTGATGGCTTCCTCATCGGGAAGGACCAGGGCAGCGCGGGTATCAGTACGCCGGCAATCTTTCAGGAATTTCGCGAACTCCTTTTGGTTGTTGCCTGCACCTACAACTGAGCGGACATATTCCATGATGGGAGCGTCAGTTTCCAGGCCCAACTTGGCCACCATGCGCTCATGGCTTTCACGGAGCCAAGGAGCCGTGGGACTGGTGGCAATGGCCAGCCCGATCCTGCGGTGGCCTAAGGAAGCAAGGTGTTCGATCGCCAGCTCGGCGCCGTAGCTGTGATCGGACATCACTGACTCGAACACCCGGCTTGACCGTTCAACGAGGACCACGGGGATGCGCAGTCCGGAAAGCAATTCAAACGTCGGCGAACCGGGTTCGAGGGTGCCGGCGGTTGCCAGGAGTATTCCATCCACGGAGTTGGCCACCATGCGTTGGAGCTGCCGGAATTCGTCCTCTGCCGAGTAATTGCTGACGCCGAGGATGAGCCTGGCATTCAACGCCCTGGCTGCGGCTTCAGCGCCACGGATGACCTCAGGGAAGTAGTAACCGGTGGTGGGAACGATGAGTCCCAAGGTAGCCAGCGGCTGGCGCGGCCTTCTGTGGACCGTGTCACCGGGCCGTTCCACCACCATCCGGACCGCGCCACCGTGGACCCGTCGCAGGAGACCTTGAGCCGCAAGCTGGGTCAGGTCCCGGCGGATGGTCATGGTGGACTGGCCGCTCTTTTCGGCAAATTCGTTAACGGTGAGGGTCCCGCGCAGCTCCAACTCACGGAGTATCTTCTCGTGGCGTTCCCCGCTGAGCATGCCAATCCTCTTCCGGAATCCCAATGTTCAAACAAGCATAAGTGACCGAATACAAACAACGTTGCGGGGCCTGCTCTGCGCGTAAAAGACTCGCCAGAGCACGCAGAGCGGGCCCCGCAACGTCAGCCACTACCGCCGGGGGTGGTCGTTGATCCGTACGAGGTTCCGCCCACGCATCGTGTAAAGGTAGCCGTCCTCGTCGTTGTTGATGTGCGCGCCGCTGTACCAGCCGCCGTCGATATCAGCCACCACGGTGGCGACCTCGAAAGTCTTCGGGTCGAAGCGGAAGACGTGCGTGTTCGAGACGCCGTACACCGCACCACGATTGGTGACCAAGGCGGCAAAGCCGTGACTGACTGTGCTGATATCCGAGCGGTGAACCAGCTTGCGTTTGGGTAGGTCGATGACAAAAAGGCCACCTTTGCGGGTCAGGCCGTAGAGGTACTTGCCCTGTACGGCGAGGGCCGCGATGCCCGCCCCTTCCCCGGCATCCAGTCGCCACAATTCCTTACCTGCCACAGGGTTGAATGCCACCACGGTTCCTACGCCATCGAGCCCTGGATTGCCGCCGCCCAAATAGGCAACGCCGTCGTGGGATGCCACCGCCCGGAGCAACTGCACGTTGTCAATCGGGTTGAGGAAGAAGCCCTTCTTTGCGGTGCGTGGGTCATACGTCCACAGCGAACCGCCGCCCTCGGTGTCCGCTTGCGCGGCCACGAGGACCAGCCTGTTGTACTCGTCCCAGCAGACATCCAGAGGCCGGTTTTGCTCCTTGGGGAAGTCGGCCACTTGTGCAATCGGCTTGCCGCTCCTCGGATCGTAACTCCAGATGCCTTGGCCGCTGTACTGTCCGGTGTACAAGGCACCGTTCACCACTACTGCATCTTTCGCTTCGCCCGGGGCAGTCAGGTTGCTCACTTGGCCATTCCGCAGATTACGCCGGGAAATGACACCGTTGCCGCCCACATAGACATAACCCGCACCGGCGGCGATACCCATCACCGTTTGAGGGTCCGAAGGCGCGCCCGCTTCGCCAAGATCCGTGGTCTTGGTGGCCCCGCTGAGGGGGTCGATCTCAGCCACGAAACCGTAGCCTGAAGTCACCGAAAGCTTGCCGTCCCGGGTATCGACACCCCAGATTTCTCCCAATGACGGACCTTGATATGGCATGGCAGAGATCGCGTTGGAAGAAAGACTGTAGGCCAGCAATCCCGACTCGTTCGCGAAGTAGACCTTGTCGCCCACGGCTACGAAGTTCTTGGCCGTCTTGCCCTCGGACGTCGCCACCACATACGAGGCCGGGTTCGCCACGCTAAGGGCCGCCACCTTGGAGTTCTCCACGGACCCCGCAGAGCTCACCAGCAGCTTGTCGCCAACAATTCCGAGGTCCCGGATGCTGGGATCCTTCAGCATTTCGGCCGGAGTGACGTTCTTGAACGTCTTGGCGGCGCGGTCATAGGCGAACAGGCAGGCCCGGCTAGCGCCGCTGCCCCCGTTGAGAGTGCTGCCCGCTCCAAAGAAGATTGCGGAATCGGTGGCCGCAACCGCGCGGGCGAGGGTGGCTCCCGGGTCCGGAATGCCCAGGTTGATGATCTGGCCTGTGGCGGGGTCGTACTCCCAAAGCGCCGGTGCCGTGGGGCTTCCGCCGCCCACCACATAGACGCGGCCATTCGGGGCCACGCTGATGTCCCTGACATCCCGGTCTCCGATATGGCCAAGCGCCCTCGCCGCAGTGCCGGGCGTCGACAGGTCCCACTGGAACAGATTGGGCTTGGTTCCGACGTCCTTTTGCAGCACGCCTGCGTACAGGTACCGACCCGTGGCGTCGGCGGCCAGAGTTTGGATGGAATGTCCGTTGCTGAGCTCGGTCTGACCGGTGACTTTGCCGGTGGGGACGTGGAACGCCACGATGCGCACCGGGTCCAGGTTCCTCGAACCGATGTAGAGCGTGTCGCCCACCAGCAGCCCGCTCATCAGCGAGAACTGTACGACGGCGGGACCAAGGTCCAGGATTTCAGTCGCCTTGGGCTTGGACGCCAGAAGGGCGGACGCCGACGCCGGTTGGCCGGCAGCCAGCCCGATGGCTGCGGCGAGGGACGCCGCACCTCCGACCTGGAGGACTGCCCGCCTGCTGATGTTCGATTTCTCCATTGGAATCCCTGTTCTTAGATAGTGACTTTTTCAGTAGTCGCCGTTCGGGTGTCCAGAATTCATAGCAGCGCGCAGCATACATGGTCCAGCATTTCTGTTCGTTCAAACAAAGATCATTCGGCGCCATAGAGAGATTTGCTTGCCATCTCGGCATTGCGCTTTCATCTTGATGTTTGAATTTGTTTGAAACGTTGAAGATGTTCGAACTTGCGGATTACATGGATTCATCGCCGTGTGGCCCCAACCACATGTCCTCTCTTCGCATCCAAGTCTTCAAAGGAGAACACCATGAAGCGTCGTCACCTATTTGCAGGGGTGGCAGGCCTGGCCGCCAGCACCCTGCTGCTCGCGGCCTGTGGCTCGGGCCCCAGCACCTCTTCTGCTACTCCCCCGCCCACGGAAGATCCCTCGGGATCCATCACCTTCTGGTCCTCCTTGGCCGGCATGGACAAAGTGGCTGAAGCGTTCAACGCCAGCCAGGACAAGATCAAGGTCAGCTTCGAAACCATTCCCAACGGGGCCAACGGTGGCTACGCAAAGCTCTCCACCGCCATCACGGCAGGCAATGGCCCGGACGTAGCCACCATCGAATACCCGCAACTGCCCCAGTTCGTCAGCAACAGCCAGGTGATCCCACTCGATGACCTGATCAACAAGGCCGAAACCGTGGACAAGCTCACGGACGAGACCAAGGCTTTGGTCCAGTTCGGTGAGAAGACCTACGCACTTCCGTACGACGCAGCCCCCATGCTCATGTGGTACCGCAAAGACATGCTGGCGAAGGCCGGCGTCGAGGTCCCCAAAACCTGGGATGAATTCGAAGAGGCCGGCAAGAAGCTCAAGGCCGTAGCGCCTGATTCTTACCTGGCCAGCTTCAACCCCAACGAGGTAGCGGCGAGCGCCGGTTTGGCGTGGCAGGCGGGTGCCAAGTGGTTCGGCACCGAAGGCGACAGCTGGAAGGTGGGAGTCAATGACGAAGCCACCCAGAAGGTCGCCAGCTACTGGCAGAAACTGATCGACCAGAAGATCGTCAAGGTTACCCAGGCTTACAGCGACGAGTGGAGCCTGGATCTGGCCAACAGCACGGTTGTTGGTGTGGTTGGGGCGAACTGGAGCGCCACGGGCATCCAGAAGCGGACTGAAGCCAGCGGCCAGAAGGGGCAGTGGATCGCTGCAGAATTGCCGACGTGGGGCAACGAGTCCGGCGCCTTCTATGGCGGATCCAGCTTCAACGTGACCAAGAGCAGCAAGAACCCGGCCGCGGCCGCCAAGTTCGTCGAGTTCCTCACAACCAACCAGGAAGCCATCAAGGCGCGCGGCAACACCGGCTCGGCGTTCCTTGCCTTCCCTGGCCTGACGCCCGTAGCCCAGAAGGCCTATGACGCCAGCTACTTCGGCAACGACATCTACGAGGTCTTCACCAAGGCCTACGGCACCATCACCCCGGGCTGGCAGTGGGGTCCCAACTGGGACATCACCAACACAGCGCTGAAGGACGCCTACGGCAAGCTGACCACCGGCGGCACCATCCATGACGCCGTCGATACTGCACAGGACGCCACCGTGGCAAGCCTGAAGCAGGCCGGCTTGTCCGTCAAAGAGTAGCTCCGTCACCGAGTAGCCCCACAGGGAGGGGGCCTCTTCCGGAGGCCCCCTCCCAGCTAGGAGAATCCCATGGCCACCCAGGCCCTCACCACCACAATGCGCCGCCGCGGCCGCGCACTGGCGGGAACCGGCGGACGGACTGCCGCACTGTTCCTGGTCCCCTTCTTCGCGGTCTTCGCGATCGCCATGATCGCACCGGTGATCTACTCGCTGGTGCTGAGTTTCCACTCGCAGCAGAAGTCCGGACTGGGCTTCGGGGAAGCCAAGACTGTCTTTGTCGGACTTGAGAACTACGTTCAGGTCTTCCAGTCCGAAACGTTCGTGGAAGGCATCGCCCGTCTGGGGCTGTACTGCCTGATCTACATTCCCTGCATGGTGGGCGGCGCAGTGGTCTTTGCCCTCCTCCTGGATGCAACCGTGGCCAAGGCGCGCAAACTGTTCCAGCTCCTGGTTTTCCTTCCACACGCAGTTCCCGGCGTCATTGCCGCCCTCATTTGGGCTTACCTCTACACCCCGGGCATCAGCCCGCTGGTCCAGGCGCTTCAGGGCGGCGGGATCCAGATCAACTTCCTGGATGCGCACATGGTCCTCCCGTCCATCGTGAATATCGGTGTGTGGGAGTGGACCGGCTACAACGTCATCATCCTGTTCACCGCTTTGCAGGCCGTGCCCCGGGAAATCCTGGAAGCCGCCCGCGTGGACGGGGCGGGCGAGATCCGCGCCGCCTTCAGCATCAAGTTCCCACTGATCCTTCCGGCACTGAGCGTCATCATGCTGTTCACCATCATCGGCACTCTGCAGTTGTTCACGGAACCGTCCATCATCTCCAAGGCCACAGCATCAGTCACCAGTACATGGGTTCCCAACCTCTGGGCCTATGACGCGGCCTTCATCCGCCACAACCTCAACCAGGCCGCGGCGGCCTCCATCATCATCGCCGGATTGGCCGCAATCCTGTCCCTGGCCGTCACCCGCATTAGTTCCAGGATGAACAAATCATGAGTACCTCAACACTCTCCCGCCCCCGCAACACTGCTCCTTCCAAGCAAGCTCCCCGGCGCACCGGATCCCGCTCCAACCGCGGCGGCGGCTTTGCCAGCAAGCTCACGGTCAACGGACTCTTGATCATTGGTTCCGCCTACATGGTGGTCCCGGTCCTGTGGCTGGTGTTCGCTTCCACCAAGAACGCGGCAGACCTTTATGGCACCAGCGCTTATGCGTTGGGAAACTTTTCCCTGTTCGAGAACATCGCCAACGTAGCCAAGCAGGACGGTGGCCTGTTCTTCCGCTGGCTGGGCAACTCCGTGATGTACGCCGGCGTTGGCGCTGTCCTCGGCAGCCTGATCTCGGTCATGGCGGGGTATGCGTTCGACAAGTTCCAGTTCTCCTGGAAGGACTCACTGTTCGGTTTCGTCCTGGTTGGCGTCCTGATTCCCAACACGGCCACCGTACTCCCCATGTATCTTCTCGCCTCACTGGTGGGCATGACCAACACCATCTGGGCCGTTCTCATCCCGGTCTTGTGCAACCCGTTCGGCGTGTACTTGGCACGGGTCTACTCGGCCAGTTACGTCCCGGCCGAAACCCTCGAAGCAGCACGTATGGACGGAGCCGGACCCATCCGGTCCTTCTTCTCCCTGGGGCTTCCCATGATGATGCCCGGCTACATCACCATCGCCCTGTTCCAGTTCGTTGGCGTCTGGAACAACTTCATGCTCCCGCTGGTGATGCTCCAGGACCAGCAACTGCTGCCCGTCAGCGTGGGCATCTCGATCTGGCAGGGCTACTCGGTACCGCAGCCCGAATTCACGCCCATGGTGATCACGGGTTCCCTGTTGTCCATCATTCCGCTGCTGGTGGCCTTCATCATGCTGCAGCGCTTCTGGAAGTCCGGCCTCACCGCAGGGAGCGTCAAGTGACCACAGCCCAACTGAACGTCGCACTCGCCATGGGTCCCGGCGTCGTATCCCGTGTCTTTCCCCAGCGTCGGCTGGACTCCCTGGCGCCGGGGCTGCGGCTGCTGAGCCCGGAACCGATGGAAGAGTTCACCTCACCCCGTTCGCTGGAGCTCCTTGCCGCAACGGACATCCTCATCACCGGCTGGAGCTGCCCGAGGCTGGATGCTGCAGCATTGGCCGCCGCCCCGCGTTTGACCCACGTCCTCCACGCGGGCGGCACGGTCAAGCACCATGTGGGCGATGAATGCTGGGACAGGGGCATTGAAATCAGCACGGCTGCCGATGCCAACTCCATCCCCGTGGCTGAATACACGGTGGCCATGATCCTGCTGGCCAACAAACGCGTCCTGCAAATAGCCCGGAAACTGCACTCGGAGAAGAACGAAATAGAACCGGACCAGGTGTTTCCGGACATGGGCAACTTCGGCAAGCGCGTGGGCATCATCGGAGCGTCAAGGATCGGCAAGCACGTCATCCGCCTCCTGAAGTCCTACGACGTTGAGGTCGCCGTCTCCGACCCCTTCCTTGACGAGGCAGCGGCAGCCGAGCTCGGCGTCGAACGCGTCTCCTTGGAGGAGCTGGTTGCCAGCTGCGACGTCGTCAGCCTCCATGCGCCGTCGCTCCCCTCCACCCGCAACCTGATTCACCAAGGTCTGGTGGCCAGGTTCAAGCCTGGAGCCACCTTCATCAACACCGCACGGGGTGAACTGGTGGATCAGGACGCTTTGCTCCGGCGCATCGAACAGGGCGATCTGTACGCGGTTCTGGACGTCACCACTCCTTGGGTGCTCCCTGCGGATTCGGGTTTCTATACGCATCCCAATGTGCTGCTCACGCCGCACCTGGCGGGTTCACTGGGCATGGAACTCGAGCGCATGGCGGTCAGCACCATTGAGGAAGCCGCACGGATCTCGCGGGGCGAACCACTCCTCCACAGGCTCCACGCGAAGGACCTGGCCTTCACGGCATAACACTGACGACGGCGACTTTAGGCCCCGCGGCTGGCATACTCATTCCCATCGCTCCACCGGCTCAACAATGGGGGCATGAGTGCCAAACGATAAAGACCTGACAGGGGTAGGCGTCCGTGTAGTGGGGTCCTCGGTGCAGGGACTCAGCACTGCCGAAGTCGCTGAGCGGGTGGCCGCCGGACAAACCAACGCCTTTGTCCAGGACACCAGCCGCAGCGTCTGGAGCATCGTCCGTGCCAATGTCCTCACCCTGTTCAATGGCATCATCCTGGCCTGCTTCATCGTCCTTTTCGCGATTGGCCGCTGGCAGGATGCCTTGTTCGGCTTCAGCGCCATCGCCAACGCTGTGATCGGCAGCGTCCAGGAGTACCGGGCCAAACGTGCCTTGGACCGTCTGGCGCTGCTGAACGCCCCACACGCGCGGGTGTTGCGTGAGGGGTCAGAGGCGGAAATCTCCTTGGACGATGTGGTGTTGGACGACACGCTTGTGCTGAGGGCCGGCGATCAGGTTCCCGCGGACGGGCTGGTGGCCGCATCAAAGGGACTGCAAGTGGATGAGTCCATGCTCACGGGCGAATCCGATGCCGTGGAGAAGAGCGAAGGCGACCGTGTCCTGTCCGGCTCAGTAGTGGTGGCCGGCGAAGGCACCGCCGTTGTGGACCGGGTGGGTGCGGACTCCTTCGCGAACTCACTCGCCGCTGAAGCCAAGCGGTTCTCGCTGGTGGCGTCGGAACTCCGCTCCTCGATTGACCGCGTCCTGAAATGGGTCACATGGTTCGTTGGGCCGGTGGCGTTGTTGGTTCTCAACGCGCAGATGCTGGCCCAGGGCGGGTGGGCCGAAGCTTCGGCGAGTGGAGCGTGGCGGGACGCAGCGACGGCGACTATCGCCGCCGTCGTCGCCATGGTCCCGCTGGGGCTGGTGCTCATGACCAGCATTACCTTCGCCGTTGGCGCAGTGAAGCTGGCCCGCCAGCAGGTGCTGGTGCAGGAGCTGCCTGCGGTTGAGGGCCTGGCGCGGGTGGACATCATCTGCCTCGACAAGACCGGCACGCTCACCCAGGGCGACATCGTTTTCGACGCCGCGCATCCCCTGACCGCCCGCCCCGGATGGGAGTCCGTGCTCTCCTGGTACGGGGTGCAGAAGGATGCCAACGCCACGGCCCGCAGTCTCGCCGGGCACTTCAACGAGCCTCCCGGCCTCCCGCTTGACCGCGTGCCTTTCTCCTCCGCCCGCAAGTGGAGCGCCGTGGTGTTCGACGATGGAATGTGGATCCTGGGCGGTCCCGAAATGGTGTTCCCGGCACGGCATTCCACCGATCCCGTGCTTCAACAGCTCGCCACCCAGGCCGCGGAGTTGGCGACCACCGGCCGACGGACACTGGTCCTGGCCCACGGCACCCCCACGGATGACGAAACCGTTCCGGCTGATGCCGTCCCCGTGGTTCTCCTGACCTTCAAAGAGAACATCCGTCCCGACGCTGCCGAGACGTTGAGTTACTTCGCCGCACAGGATGTGGATGTCCGGATCATCTCGGGCGACAACCCACAAACGGTGGCCGCGATCGCCCGCGAAGTTGGCCTCGACGCACCCCACGGCTTCGATGCCCGCGAGCTGCCTGAAGGGGACGATGAGTTTCTGGACGTTATCAACAACAACGTGGTCTTCGGCCGGGTGACCCCCGACCAAAAGAAGCGGATCGTGGTGGCGCTGAAGGCTGCCGGGCGTACCGTGGCCATGACCGGGGACGGGGTCAACGATGCCTTGGCCATCAAGGAAGCCGATATCGGTGTCGCCATGAATTCCGGCGCCGCGGCGACGAAGGCTGTGGCGCGGCTGGTGCTCCTGGACGGAAAGTTCTCCCACCTGCCATCCGTGGTGGCGGAGGGCCGCCAGGTGATCGCCAACATCGAGCGCGTTTCCATGCTGTTCCTGACAAAGACCGCGTATGCGACGTTCCTTGCCATTTCCTTCGGCATCCTCCTGCTGCCGTTCCCCTTCCTTCCCCGGCAGCTGAGCGTGACGGACGGCCTGACCATCGGCATTCCGGCGTTCTTCCTGGCCTTGCTGCCCAACGCCCAGCGCTATATTCCGGGATTCCTTCGGAGATCACTCACGTTCGCCGTGCCGGCGGGTGTGGCCGTCACGCTGGGGTTGGCGTCATATGCCCGCCTTGCCGCGAACCTGCAGATACCCGAGGCCGAGATCAGGACCGGGTCCACCCTCATCCTGGCGATCATCGGTATCTGGATCCTGGTGGTGTTGTCGCGTCCTGTCACCCGTTTCAAGGGGCTGGTCATCGGGGCCATGATGGTGGGGCTCATCCTCGTTTATTCCGTGCCGATCGCCCGGGACTTCCTGCAGTTCACGGATCCGACGCTGCCTACTGCTCTGCTGATCCTCGGAACATCAGCGGCCTGCATCGCGCTGATCGAGATTGTCCGGTTCGTCCACCGCCGTGTGGCGTACCGGGATGCCCAGGAAGCCTTGCATCAACGCGTCTCGAAGTAGCGCCGTCCACGGCCCACCCACAGCGGAACCACCACGGCCACCGTTGCGATGGACTGGGAAATCACAGCCGACCAATCTCCGTCTGCCGCGATGATCAAATCCAGCACGGCAAAAGCCAATCCGAGCACCATGACCGCTGTAGCGCCACGGCGAGCAGCCTCGCTCCCCCGAGCCACTCCGGAGGCCAGCCCGATCACCAACAAACCGAACAGGATCATCCCTGCCCCGAGCAACGTGATGGGCAGGGCGATGCCACCGGACTGGGCCTCCGGTGTGTAGCGCAGGAATATGGTCAGGATCCCCAGAATGATTTGAGCGATGCCACCGATGTACATCAGCACCACTGAAAACGTCACCGCACCAGGCCGCTTAGGGCTCTCCCCCGTCGTCATGAACTGAGCATAGACGAGCACTGCTCCGAGCGAGCTGCAAGTCAGCCCGGGATAACAACTTTTGTCACACAGTTAACCACTGATTCACACCACCCTTGAACCGAGTCAACCCGAGCCTCCTAGGGTCGGATGAATGGAAAACATTTCACGCAGGTCCCTCATCTCAGCCGGCCTCGGGGCTGGACTCGTCGCAGGTGTATCCGCCGCCCTGCCAGGCACCGCCGTCGCGGTTTCGACAGCGGACGACGCCGGGCTCCGCACCGATCCGTTCACCCTGGGCATCGCGTCGGGCGAACCGTGGCCCGACGGCTTCGTCATCTGGACCCGGCTTGCCGTGAACCCCGTGGCCGAAGACGGCCTGGGTGGCATGCCCTCCCGCAACGTCGCCGTCGCCTGGGAAGTAGCGGAAGACCCTGCGATGCGCCGGGTGGTAGCCCGCGGCGTCGAACATGCCAGGATCGAAGCAGCCCACTCGGTTCACGTCGAACTGAGGGGCCTCAGGCCGGGCCGGGAATACTTTTACCGTTTCCGCACCGGACGGCACGTGAGCGAAGTTGGCCGCACCCTGACCAGTCCCGCCCCCGGTGAGACCCCCGCCGCCCTGGCCATGGCGTTCGCCAGCTGTGCCCAGTACGAACACGGGTACTTCACCGCCTACAAGCGGCTGGCTGAAGACCACCCGGACCTGGTGCTGCACCTCGGCGACTACCTCTACGAATACAAGAAGGACAGCTACGTGATCGGCGGTGGCAACCCCCGCGACCATGAGGGACCGGAAACCGTCAGCCTCGCCGGCTACCGGCAGCGCCACGCACAGTACAAGGCCGACGCCGAGCTGCAGGCTGCGCACGCAATCGCACCGTGGCTGGTGGTGTGGGATGACCACGAGGTAGACAACAACTGGGCCGATGACATTCCGGAGAACACGGACGCGGGCCAACAGAACGACACCACTGAGCACTTCCGGCAACGCCGTGCAGCTGCATTCCAGGCCTACTACGAGAACATGCCGCTGCGCCCGTCATCTATTCCTGCCGGTTTCGACATGAAGATCTACCGCACCATCCAATGGGGCCAGCTGGCCAATTTCCACATGATGGACACCCGCCAGTACCGGGACGACCAGCTCGCAGGTGACGGCTGGCGGAAGAACGTTGCCGAGCGCCTGGACGAAAACCGCACCATCACCGGCGCCGAGCAGGAAAGATGGTTGCTGGACGGCTTCAAGAACTCCACGCAGCGCTGGGACATCCTGGGCCAGCAGGTGTTCTTCGCCGAACGGGACCGCGACAAGGCGCCAGGGATCGACGACGTCTCCATGGATGGCTGGGACGGTTATGCCGCCTCCCGCCGCCGCATCACCCAGGGCTGGGTGGACGCGAAGGTGCGCAACGCCGTCGTACTGACCGGCGACGTTCACCGCCACTGGGCGACAGACCTCAAGGTGGACTACAAGGACCCGGAGTCCCGGGTGGTGGGCTCCGAACTGGTGTGCTCGTCCATTACGTCCACAGGCGATGGCAGTGGCTCCACTACTGATCCCACCATGGCGTGGAACCCGCACTTGAAGTTCTACAACGACAACCGCGGGTACGTGAACACGCGCATCACCAAGGACGCCCTGACCGCGGACTTCCGCGTGCTGGACTACGTCACCACGCCGGGCGCCCCGGTCCGCACCAAGAAGTCCTTCACCATCAACGACGGCGTCCCAGGCCTCACCTGAATCCCCGTGCTGTCCCCTGTTTGGCCTAGCCGCCGAGAATCAGCTCCGCGGCCTTCTCACCGATCATGATGGACGGGGCATTGGTGTTGCCGCTCGGCACGAACGGAATAATGGACGCGTCCGCCACACGGAGCCCCTCGATTCCCCGGACGCGGAGCTGCGGATCCACCACCGAGAGATCGTCCACGCCCATTTTGCAGGTGCCAACCTGGTGGTGATAGGTCCCGGCCACTTGACGGGCGAACTCGCGCACCTGGTCGCGGGTCTGAACGCCCGGACCAGGCGTGAACTCGTCCTTTCGAAAGGGTGCAAAGGCCTCCTGCCGGCCGATTTCACGGCACAGGATGATCGCGTCCACCAAGGCCTCAACGTCGTACTCGTCGGCCAGGATGTTCGGATCCACCAACGGCGCCGCAGCCGGGTCCGCCGAGGCCAACCGCAGTGTGCCTCGTGAGCGGGGTCGAACAATCCCGGGGGCGATGGTGTAGCCCTGTTCGGGCGCAGCGCCGCCGTCGGTGGGGTAGGGAAGGTGAAGGAACAGCGGCTGCAGGTCCGGCGCTTCTTCGTCCGTCTGGTTGCTGTGGGCGTAGAGCTGGCTTTCCAACAGGTTGTGCCGGCCGGCCACCAACGGTTGCTTTGCCTCGTAGATGTTGCCCGCCAGCAGGTGGTCGTGGAGGTTCTCGCCCACCCCGGCCAGGTCCACCACCGAATCAATCCCCAGCGCCCGTAGCTGCACTGACGGACCGATGCCGGAGAGCAGCAGGATCTTCGGGGAGCCAATGGCGCCTGCGCTGATGATCACCTCAGCGCCCGCTTCGGCACGAAGCACCTCACCGTCGAGTTGATATTCGACGCCGGTGGCCCGTCCGCCGTCGACGACTATCCGCGTCACCAACGCGTCAGTGGTGACCTTGAGGCCGGGGTCTTCCAGCACAGGAGCCACAAAGCTCTGCCACGCGCTGGCACGCTTGCCGTCCTTGGTGGTGGTGTGGTTGAACCCGACGCCGGTCATCTGGATGCCGTTGAAGTCTTCCGTTTCCGTGTGGCCCAGCGCCTTGGCAGCGTCTACGAAAGCTTGGGCAACCGGGTGCCGCTCGGCGATCCGTTCAACGTGGAGCGGCCCGCCCTTGCCGTGGAATTCACTGGCACCGTCCTGGTGGTCTTCGGACTTCTTGAACAACGGCAGGACCTCGTCCCAGGACCAACCCTCCGCCCCGTTGGCTGCCCAAGAGTCGTAGTCATTCTTGTGGCCGCGGATGTAGATCATGCCGTTGAGGGAGCTGCTGCCGCCGAGGACCCTGCCGCGTGGCCAGTAGAGGCTGCGGTTATGGGCGTGCTTCTGCGGCGTAGTCATCACTGCCCAGTCGTTGGCTCCGGTCAGCAGCAGCGGCCACCCTTGCGGGCTGTGGATGTTGGGATCGGTGTCCACGGATCCGGCCTCGACAACGTGGACCGTGTGTCCGGCGTCGAGCAAGCGCCGCACAACAACGCTGCCTGCCGAGCCTGCACCTACTACTACATAGTCAGCGCTGTGGGTTGGGTTTTCAGCCATGGGGTTCCTCCTTGAACGGGCATGAAAGTGAGCTTCTCCAGCAGTCTGCCGCGGGCCGCCGTCGAGAATCTTGACCCGGCGCGCACAGCACTGCGCACCATCCGCACGCTTGTGATCCGGATCACGGCGCAGCCCGCAATCGTGGGACACTAAGGAGGCCGCCACCAAGTTCCGCAGCGTCATTTCAAAGGAGAGCCGACGTGACCGGTGCCATCGCCAAGCAACCACGAGAAGAATTCAGCACCACGGCCCTCGCCAGGACCGATCGCTTTGATGCCTGGAACCAAGCGGTCAACAGCGCGTTCGTGCCGCTCTCCGTGGCGGCCCGTGAGCCGGAACAGTTCGACGGCGGACTCATCAACCAGACAGTCGGCCCGGTGTTCCTCAGCGCGGTCTCGGGGACGGCGAGCCATGTCAGCCGGGGCCGGAAGGAGATTCAGGCCAACGATCCCGGACTGGTCAAACTTGGCCTACAGTTGCGGGGTTACTCGGTGGTGGCCCAGGACGGACGCGAAGCCGCGCTCACCCCCGGGGACTTCGCCATCTACGACACCACACGCCCCTACGATCTCTATTTCGACGACGCCTTCCGGATGATGGTGGTCATGTTCCCACCGGAAGCCCTCCACCTGAACCGCAAAAGCATCGCCACGCTCACGGCATCGAGGGTGTCCGGACGCCAAGGACTGGGCTCGCTGACATCGGCGCTGCTCGGCGCAGTTGCCAAGCAGTTGCACGAAGGGTCCGTTGCCGAGGCCGCTACCGTTTCGGATGCCTTGATGAACCTGGTCTCCGCTGTCTTTGCCGAGCGGGTGCCGCCGTCGTCGCCGTTATCCCAGGAGCGACTCGCGCTCATGGAACGGATCGAAGCGTTCGTCGTGGCGCGCCTGGGCGACCCGGAACTGACCGTCAGTGACATCGCCGCCGCCCACAACGTCTCCGTCCGATACCTCCAGAAGCTGTTCGAAGAGCGCAACGACACCGTGAGCGCCTGGCTGCGCCGGCAGCGGTTGGAGAAGTGCCGGACCGACCTCGTGGACCCCCGCCTGCAGATGCGGCCGGTGTCCGCCGTCGGAATGCATTGGGGCTTCACCGACGCCTCCAGCTTCTCCCGTGCCTTCAAGAGTGCCTTCGGCTACTCACCGTCGGAGTACCGATACTCCTACCGGCCGGCGTGAAGGGTGCCCGATCGATTGGAGTTACCCCCTCATCCCAGTGACTACGGGGATTTGCGGGAGTAGCCTAGTTCCAGTTGAAGTTGTGGATCTTTGTCCGGCTGGGGTTCTGCCGTGGGCCATGTGCATTCGTCGCTGTCCGACCTTCTGGGGGTACTTTCCAACGCCGTCGCTCCCCAGCATGTCAGGTTCGACGACGGGTCCCCCACTGCCGGCGTTCCCCCACCGGACGCTCCGGTCACCGTCCGCGCAGTCACGCTCAATCGCGTGGGTAGGTCGCGGCGGGAGGGTCCTGTCCTTGATCTCGAGCTGAGGGTGGCTGTGGAGTGCCACGGCCCGGAACAACTGGACAACATGGAGCAGTTGCTGCTGGCCGTTGAAATCCACAGTCAGTATTCAGTGGTATCCAACGGCGAGTTCCGGCCCGAGGAGTACTCCGGCGCCATCCGGCAAGGGCTCGGATTCCTGGTCCGCATTCCGGTGGCGCTCCCGTTCGAAGAACCCAGTGAACCCCGCGCCCGGGAACCCGTGATCGGCAAGGCCGGAGCGGGCCGGCGAATCCGTGGGCGGCTGGTGGACGCCCACAACAAGGGCATCCCCGATGCCTACATCCACGCCCATTCATCAGCCACGGCCGTGGTCAGCGATGCCACCGGGCACTTCGAGGTCCTGGCCTCCCCTGATGACCTCCAGCACTTCGCGGTTGCGGTGGACGGTACCGAACGGGAAATGTCGACGCGGACCAGCAGCCTTCCAGTCATCATTCGCTGGGTCTGATATCTGGACCGGTTGCCTGCCCGGGCCAGTGCCATGAAAAGATCAACCATGCGTCCGATGCAGCACTCCAGCAAACTCCAGAACGTCCGCTACGAACTCCGTGGGCCCATCCTCCAAGCCGCCAAGGCCATGGAAGCCGAGGGGCACCGCATCCTCAAGATGAACCTCGGCGATACAGCGCCGTTCGGGTTGGAGGCGCCGGAGTCCGTGGTGGTGGATATGATCCATCATCTTCGTGGCGCGCAGGGCTACAGCGATTCCAAGGGCATCTTTTCCGCCCGGACCGCCATCTCGCAGTACTACCAGACCCGCGGACTGATGAACATCGGCGTCGAAGATGTCTTCATTGGCAACGGCGTCAGCGAACTCATCTCCATGACCCTGCAAGCGTTCATGGAGAACGGCGACGAGATCCTCATCCCCGCACCCGACTACCCCTTGTGGACAGCTGCCGTGACGCTCACCGGCGGCAACCCGGTGCACTATCTGTGCAACGAGGAAGAGAACTGGTGGCCGGACATGTCGGATGTCGAAGCCAAGATCACCCCGCGCACCAAGGGCATCGTGATCATCAACCCGAACAACCCCACAGGCGCCGTTTACCCCCGGCACATCCTGGAGCAGTTCGCGGCGTTGGCCAGGAAGCAT
The DNA here is from genome assembly GCF_051106045.1 of Paenarthrobacter sp. FR1. NCBI lineage: Bacteria > Bacillati > Actinomycetota > Actinomycetes > Micrococcales > Micrococcaceae > Paenarthrobacter > Paenarthrobacter sp. FR1. The sequence goes on from NZ_JBPFSF010000008.1 coordinate 76,530, forward strand.
GACCTCGTCCTGTTCTCGGATGAGATCTACGAGAAAATCCGCTACGTCGATGCCCCGCACATCCACACTGCCGGCGTGGCCGACGACGTCTGCGTCTTGACCTTCAGCGGGTTGTCCAAGGCTTACCGGATGCCCGGGTACAGGGCGGGATGGGTGGCTGTGACCGGGCCCTTGGCGGCGACGGCAGCCTACCGGGAGTCATTGGAACTGCTGGCCTCGCTCCGCCTGTGCGCCAATGTTCCTGCGCAGCACGCCATTCAAACCTGCCTTGGCGGTTACCAGAGCATCGAGGCACTGATCCGCCCCGGCGGCCGCCTCCGGGAGCAACGGGATCTGGCGTGGAAGCTGTTGACGGCCATCCCCGGTGTTTCCTGTGTCCCTGCAGCCGGTGCGATGTACCTGTTCCCGCGGCTGGATCCCGAGATCTACCCCATTGAGAGCGACGAGAAGTTCGTCCTTCAACTCCTCCAGGAACAGAAGATCCTGGTCTCGCACGGCACCGCCTTCAACTGGCCCACCCCGGACCACTTCCGGTTCGTGATCCTGCCGGCGGTGGAGGACATCGAGGAAGCCGTCCGCCGGATCGACCATTTCCTGGCCGCGTACCGGAACCGCCCCACTGATGCCCCCAACTAGGGGTACTTACAGCGCCGGGTCCACCATGGTCATGCCTGCCGGGTTGGACTTGTCGAAGCCGGGCAACAGTGCAGCAGCGTCTCCCAGCCCGATAGTGCGTTCGATCAGCAGCTGCGGCTGAAGCGCACCCTGTTCAATGAGCGCCATCATTCCCGGGTAGTCCACCGCGGCCATGCCATGGCTGCCCAGCAAATCCAGCTCCCAGCCGATCACGCGGGCCATGGGCACCTGCGGGTTGCCGTCAATGGAAGGCAACAGGCCGATTTGGACGTGCCGTCCCCGCCTGCGAAGGCTGAGGATTGCGTCGGCACAGGTTTGTTCACTTCCGACGGCGTCAACCGCCACGTGGCTGCCTCCGCCGGAGAGGACGTTGACCGCGGCGGGGATGTCCGAGCCGTCGGCAAGGACGGTGTGGTCGGCGCCCAAGCGTGCGGCCACGGCCAGGGCGTCCGGGTTCCGATCCACGGCAATGACCTTGGCTCCCATGGCTTTGGCGATCATCACAGCACTCAGCCCAACACCGCCCGCGCCCACCACGGTCACCCATTCGCCGGCTTTCACCTTGGCACGGGCTGCCAGGGCACGGTATGCCGTGGCGAAGCGGCAGCCGAGGCTTGCCGCCGTCGTAAATTCGATGCTCTCCGGGATGGCAACCAGGTTGCTGTCGGCGGCGTGCAAGGCGACGTATTCGGCGAATGATCCCCAGTGGGTGAACCCGGGCTGCTGCTGCTCGGGGCAGACCTGCGCGTCGCCGGCCAGGCACCATTCACAGGCGCCGCAACCGCAAACGAAGGGGACGGTGACGCGATCGCCGACCTTCCAGCGCTGGACGCCTTCCCCGACAGAGTCGATCACGCCGGCGAGCTCGTGGCCCGGAACGTGGGGCATCTCAATGTCATCGTGGCCGGCCCAGGCGTGCCAGTCGCTGCGGCACATGCCTGTGGCCAGGACTTTCACCACCACACCACCGACGGGGGCTACCGGCTTGGCGACCTCCCTGACATCGGGCTGGGTCCGGACTTCGTCGAAAACTACTGCGCGCACGGATTGACTCTAACAACTGTCACACTTCCGGCGCCCCTTCCGACATTCCTCATGTAAGCACCAACTCTGAAGGGAAGTCAGCATGACCCGCATCAACATCGGCCGCAGCAACAAACTCGGCTACGCTGCCGTCATTGGCCTGGAAGGTTACGCCCGCACGTCGGTCGATCCCGATCTGTACGAGCTGATCAAGCTCCGCGCCTCCATCCTCAACGGCTGCGGATTCTGCGTGGACATGCACGCAACGGACGGCAGGAAGCGCGGTATCCCGGACCGGAAACTGCACGCGGTGGCAGCCTGGCAGCACTCCAAGGTGTTCTTCGATGCCCGTGAGCAGGCTGGGCTCGCCCTGACCGACGCCTTGACCCAACTGGGGCCGGAAACGGTGACGGACGAGATCTGGAACGCCGCCGCCACCCATTTCGACGACAGCCAGATGGGTGGCCTGATCCTGGCGATCTCCACCATCAACGTGTGGAACCGGATTGCCATCAGCACACAGATGGAGCCGCCGGTGGATGAGAAGAATCCGCTGGTCTGAAAGGTAACGTGGGCAGCATGACCCTTGCAGTCTCCGCCACTACGGCGTGGCAAAGCGAACGGAACCGCCTGTTGGGGATTGCGTACCGGATGCTGGGCGACTTCGGCCACGTCGAAGACGTGGTCTCCGAGGTGGCGATCGAGGCGGTGCGCCAGGAACGGAACACCGCCTCGGGCCGCGTGGACTCGTGGCCGGCGTGGCTGACGACGGTGTGCGTGCGCCGCTCCATCGACCGGGTGCGCCAGCTCGCTGCGGCGCGGGAGGACTATGCAGGGCCGTGGTTGCCCGAGCCTGTGGACAACGCTCAATTGCCCGAGGAGACCGTGGCCAACCGGGAATTGTTGTCCTTGACCCTGTTGCACCTGGCGGAGCAGCTGGCACCGGAGGCCCGGGCAGCGCTGGTACTGCACCGAGCCTTCGGGATGCCCGCTCCGGAAATCGCGGCCATCCTGGACAAGACACCCGCTGCCGTGCGCCAGATGATTTCGCGTGCCGAACGCCGCCTGGACATCGACCCCAATGCGCCCGCACCCCGGGCCAAGGACCGTGCCGTCCTGGAGAAGCTCGTGCAAGCCATCGAACAGGGCGAGATCGGCACGGTTGTGGCGATGCTCCACCGGGACGCGGTGCTGTGGGCCGACGGCGGCGGCAAGGTCAAGAGCGCCATGAACCCCTTGTTCGGGTCGGCGAGGATCGCACGCTTTTTTGCGGGCATCCTGGGCAAAGCGGTTGTTTTCGATCCCGTGGAGCCTGTCCGGGCATGGGTCATTGGGATCAACGGCGGAGCGGCTTTGGTGCTCAGGCACCACGGCCGTTCCGACGTTCTCGAAGTGGATGCGGGTCCCGACGGGAGCATCCGCGGGCTCCGGCAACTGTCCAATCCGGACAAGCTGACGCGGCTTTCGCAGCTTACGTAGCCCGGCTCACGATTTCACCATGCTGCGGTCCGTCGCGGCAACAGCCGAACGCCAGCCGCCAGCCCGAACGCGGTGACAGCGGTGAAGCACGCGGATGCTGCTCCGATCTGGAACTCAATGCTCCTGCCGAATTTTCGTGAGTCTGTTGCTTCCCGACCTTCTTTTACCCTAGGGCGGCGGAGAATCAGCTTTTTAGGGTTGGGGTTCCGTGCTTCTGGCCGCAAAGAGGGTCAGGACGCTACAGCCGTTCGATGCCGGAGGCGCGCCACCAGCGTCGCGGCGAGCAACGCCGTCGTGATTTCCAGCCCGATGACCAGCAACAGTTGCGCGGCGCCGTATGAAGCAACAGCGTTCGACGCCGGTCCCCCACCGTGCGCGTGTCCGGAACCGCCCGCTCCCAGCAGTAGGACGGCGTGTAGTCCCACCATGGCGACGGCGGAGATGGTCACTTGATGGAGCGCGCCCACCCTGCTGTGCCGCCAGATGTGGACTGTGCACGGAATGCAGACAGCGGCCAGGCCGATCATGAGGATGCCCAGCCAGGCGTCGTGGTGTCCCGAAGCCGCGAGCCAGAGATGCACGGCGCAGGAGACCGCTGTCAGCGCTGCACAGAAGCGGGGATGGAGGACGGGCCCGCGTGAACGGACCCGCCCTGCAGTGGTTGTCATGGTCCCGGTTAGTGGCAGTGCCCGGCGGGTTCGCCGGAATCACCGGCTGCGCTGTGGCAGCTTGAGCCTGAGGTGTTGGCCGGCACATCCAGGACAGGGCTGCGGTCGAAGAAGCCTTCCGGTCGGAGCTTGAAGCCAACGGTGTCCACAGGCATGATGGGCCAGTCCTCCACGCGCGGGAAGTGCGTGAGGCCGAAGGTGTGCCAGAGGACGATGTCCTGGCCGTCGATGTCACGGTCCTGGGCAACGTAGGCCGGGAGGCCGGCGCCGCCTGAGTGCTGGTTCACGAAGTCGCCCGTCGGGTAGCGCTCCTCGTCGGCGTAGCGGGTGACCCATACGTCCTTGGTGGCGAAGGCCGCGCGCTTGGCGATGGAGGAGCCGGGATCGGCCAGCAGCGTGGGCTGGTTCTCGGAGTGGAGCTTGTAGCCGACCGGTTCACCGAGACGGTTCTTGGACTCCGGGTTGGAGATGATCCAGGTACGGCCACTGCGGGCATCGGCTTCGCGGACGGCCTGGGATTCTTTGGTCAGGAGCGTGCGCTTCCGGGAGAACGCGTTGCCGCGCTCGTTGCCTTCGCCCATGGCCTGGCGGATCACGTCTTCTTCCTCCACGCGGTTGGTGAAACCGTCGATGGCCATGTCCAGGCGGGCGCTGAAGAGGTGCTGATGGAACGGTGCGCCGAGGCCGGGGGCCAGCTGGGAAATGTTGTCCGAGCCGCCTTCCGGGAAGGCACTGGTGAACACGACGCCGGTGGCTTTGGCTTCGAACTCGATGGTGCCGTCCAGGTAGAGGTACCAGTAGAAGCCGTAGTCGTAGTTGCCGATGGTGGTGAAGAAGGAGATCACCAGGCGGCGGTTGCGGCGGGTGTAGTTGATGCCGGTCCAGAGGTCGGAGTGCTTGGACAGGATGCCCCAGTCTTCCTCGTGCATGCAGATGCCGTTGCGGATCTCGCGGGGGTTGCCGAAGGCGTCACTGATGACCGGGCTGAGGTAGGTGATGTCACCCAGGCAGTCGCAACCGAGTTCCAGCGAGTTGGCGTACTGGCCCACCAGGTATTCGCCGGTATCGAAGTAGTTCTGCCACGACCGGATAGGCGAAGGGTCGCCGTAGGGAACCACCATCTCGGCGATGGAGGCGCGGTTGATGATGGGCCGCTTCTTCTCGCCGTCCTGAAAGGCAAGGTTGTGGAGGACAACTCCTTCGCGGACATCGAAGCCGACGTCCACGCTCCACTTTTCCCACTCGACATGGTTGCCGCCCGTGACGGTGAAGCTTGGACCTTCGGGCTGGGTGATGCTGATGGGTTTCTGGGTTTCCCGGAGCGGGCCGGTCAGTTCAGGATCCGTGTAGTTTCCGTGTTCTGCAGGGATGGGCATGGCGCCGAGGTCGATGACCTGGGTGACTTCCTTGTTGACCACGTCCACGTACGCCACCAAACCATCCACCGGGTGGGCCCAGGCGCTGTCCTCGGGGAAGTCCTGTACGAAGGCCAGGCCGCGGAGGATGCGACGGCCGCGTTCGTCGTCGTATTCAAAGACGCCGGCGGACAACGGAGCGACGCGGACCTTTTCCACGTCCAGGTTCCGGGCGGCGAGGGCTGCCAGCCAGCGTTCATCTGTGGCGAGGAGCGTTTCCACTACCTCAAACTCTTCCTCCAGCACGGGGAGTTCGCCGGAGACCTTGGTGTCCAGTTCCTTGGCAGTGAGGATTTCGCCGCGGGTCACCGAAACCAGGACGTCCGTGGGTGCTCCGCCGGAGATGTCGTGGATGAACACCCGGAATCGGCGGTCTGCCTCTGCCTGCCCACGGGAAGGATCCACCAACCCCAGGTAGGCGATCCGCTTTTCGGAACCGAGGTGTCCGGCGGCCTGCAGGATTGCCTGGACCTCGGAGATCTCGGTGCCCGTGGCCAGGCGGTACTGGGTGGCTGTCTCAGTTGCTGTGGGCGTCATGGCTGCCTCTTGTCCGGGACCTATGATGGGTCGGGGTTTATTTTCTATAGGTGTAGAGAATAACCAAAACGTAAGATGGGTCACAAGACCTTTCCGCCAATTATTTTTCCGGGAGCCCAGCCAGTGCCAAAGATTGTGGACCACGATCAACGACGCCTCGAACTGGTGGATGCAACGTGGCGGATCATCGCAAGGCTCGGCATGGAAGGCGCCACCATGCGGGAGATAGCCGAGGAAGCTGGCTTCGCCAACGGCGCCCTCAAGCCCTACTTCCCCACCAAGGACCTGCTGCTGACGTCGGCTTTCGGGCACGTCTTCAACCGCACCAACCAACGCATCGCCACCATAACCGACGGACTCTCAGGGGTGGCGGCCCTCCGCGCATTCTGCGCCGAAGTCCTGCCCCTGGATGAGGAACGCGTCAACGAAGCCCGCATCGTGATCCCGTTCTGGCAGAAGGCACTCAACGACGCCGACATGGCCGCCCTCCACAGCGAGTCCATGAGCCAGTGGCACACCACCATCACGGCCCACTGCGCAGCAGCCCGGGCGGCCGGTGAGATCGCCACCCCCATCGGGGACGCCGCCGTCGCCGATCACCTGCTCAACATGATGCTGGGCGCACAGATCGTGGCCGCGCTGTCCCCCAACGAGCACTTCTCGCTGGACCTCGAGGGGCAGTTGGACAATTACCTGGCACTGCTGGCGCCGTAGGCAGCAGGCGGCGCCATTAGCTCGTGGCGCCCGATGCCACCACGCCGACGCCCAGCCCGGCAATCACGCCGCTGCTGACACGCTCGACGACGGTGCCCACCTTGGGCCGCTTGAGCCATCGCATCGCTTTGAACGCCACCACGGCGATAATCGAGAGATACGCGAAGGCGATGACGGCCACCACCACGCCCAGAATGAGCGAGGTGCCCATGGTGTCGCCGCCGTGCGGGATGAACTGAGGGACCACGGCCAGGTAAAAGAGGCCAACCTTCGGATTGAGGAGGGTGGACAAGGCTCCGGCGCCCAAGGCCGAGAGTCGGCTGTACGGAAGTGGCTCATTGGCGCCCTCACCGCCGGCAGCTGACTTGGCCGCCTTGCGGGATTTGATGAACGACGACACCCCCAGATACAGCAGGTACAGGCCGCCTGCAATCTTGACCCAGCGGAACAATTCCGCGGACTGCTCCAAGATGGCGGCGAGTCCAACGCCCACCAGTCCAGCCCAAGCAATGGCGCCCACGGCAGATCCCGCGGCAGCCGCAATACCGGCACTGGGACGGTTCAACGCGATGCGCAGGACAAGGAACGTGTCCGGTCCGGGCGTTACGGACAGGACCAGGCAGAGGCCAGCGAAGGCTGCGAGGGAAGCAAGAGTCACAAGGTCGATTATCAAGCAGGACCGTCGTAACTGAAAGCGTTCACTTCCCGTCAAGGGCTGTTCGTGCATAGACAAGGCCCAGCCGCGTGACGCCGACCACACTGGGAATATCGCCGCGCGCCTTACTGGCCGCCAAGACTTACTACCCGAGCGGAGTACCAATGGAGACTTACGACGCCCTGCTGGCCTCGATCACCCCAGCCCCCGGCCAGAACAGCCGCACCATCCTTGACCCGGCGACGGGCGAGGCTGTTGGCGAAGCACCAGTTCACACCGTCGAGGACCTCGAAGCCGCCATCACCGCCGCCGCTTCCGCGCAACCTGCGTGGGCTGCCTTGGGCCACGACGCCAGGTCCGCTGCACTCATGAAGGCCGCCGACGCCGTCGAACGTTCCGCTGAAGAACTCGCCCAGCTGCTCTCCCGCGAGCAAGGCAAGCCGCTGAACGGCCCGAACGCGCGCTTCGAAGTCGGTGCCTGCGCCGCTTGGCTCCGCGCCACCGCCGCCACGCCTCTGGATCCCGAGACTGTGGTGGACGACGGCGAAACCCGTGCCGAGCTGCACTACCGGCCCATCGGCGTCGTGGGTGCCATTGGGCCGTGGAACTGGCCCATGATGATCACGGTCTGGCAGATCGCCCCGGCCCTGCGCATGGGCAACGCCGTGGTGGTCAAGCCGTCCGAATACACTCCGTTGTCCGTACTGGCACTGGCTTCGATCATCAACGAAGAGCTGCCCGAAGGTCTGCTGTCCGTGGTCTCCGGCGGCCGCGAGGTCGGCGAAGCGCTGGCCTCGCACGACGCCATTGGCAAGGTCATGTTCACTGGCTCCACCGCCACGGGCAAGGCGATCATCCGTTCGTCGGCCGATACCGTCAAGCGGCTCACATTGGAACTCGGTGGCAATGACGCCGGTATCGTCCTGCCGGACTCCGACCCCAAGGCCATCGCCGAGGGCCTGTTCTGGGGGGCGTTCATCAACACCGGCCAGACCTGCGCCGCCCTGAAGCGCCTGTACGTCCACGAGTCGCAGTACGACGCCGTGTGTTCAGAGCTCACTGCTGTTGCTGCTGCAATGCCCATGGGTAACGGCCTGGATGAGAACAACGTTCTGGGCCCGCTGCAGAACAGGCAGCAGTACGACATCGTGGCCCGACTCGTGGACGCCGCTAAGGCTTCGGGTGCCCGCGTGCTGATCGGCGGCAACCCGGACGCCGAGCAGCCCGGCAACTTCTACCCCACCACGCTGGTGGCGGACATCGACAACGACAACCCGCTGGTGGCCGAAGAACAGTTCGGACCCGCACTGCCGATCATCAAGTACAGCACCGTTGACGAGGCGGTGGCCAAGGCGAACGCGCTCGACGTCGGCCTGGGCGCCTCGGTGTGGTCCTCCGACGTGGGTGCCGCACGGGAAGTCGCCTCACGGATCCAGGCCGGCACCGTGTGGATCAACAAGCACGGCGCCGTGGACCCGCGCATCCCGTTCGGTGGCGCGAAGCAGTCCGGCTACGGCCTGGAATTCGGCGCCGAAGGCCTCAAGGCACTCGGCGTCCCGCAGATCATCAACGGCTAGCACTTTTTGTTTCCCCCCCAACTGACTGGCATTAGTGGTTGCTATGAGTCCTCATTCCAACCACTAATGCCAGTCAGTTGGCTTTCCAGCCACAGGGTGGACGCGGTTGGGTTGCCGAGGGTTCGGCGTGTAACTATGAGCACCATGCCCCAGAAGATTGCGTACCAAGGTGAGCCGGGAGCCAATTCGGATCTCGCGTGCAAGGAAATGTTCCCCGAACTCGAAAGCGTTCCGTGCGCGAGCTTTGAGGACGCCTTTGAATTGGTAGCCTCGGGCGAAGTCGATCTGGCCATGATCCCGATTGAGAACTCCATCGCCGGACGAGTGGCCGACATCCACGTCCTTCTGCCCCAGTCCAAGCTTCAGATCGTGGGCGAGTACTTCCTGCCCATCCGCTTCGACCTCCTGGGGATTCCGGGCAGCACCATCGAAGGCGCAACAGAGGTCCACAGCCACATCCATGCGCTGGGTCAGTGCCGCAGGATCATCCGCGAAGCCGGGCTCAAGCCTGTTATTGCTGGCGACACAGCGGGATCAGCCCGTGAAGTCAGGGATTGGAACGATCCCCGAAAGCTGTCTCTCGCTCCGCCGCTCGCCGCCCAACTGTACGGGCTGGACGTCTTGGCCTCCGGCGTCGAAGATGACCCCACCAACACCACCCGTTTTGTTGTTTTGGCCCGTGAACGCGAGCTCCCCACGAAGGCAGAACTACCGGGTCCCGCGATCACCAGCTTCGTGTTCCGCGTCCGCAACGTTCCTTCAGCCCTTTACAAGGCACTGGGCGGCTTCGCGACCAACGGCCTCAATATGACCCGCTTGGAGAGCTACATGGTGGGCGACGAGTTCGCTGCCACCATGTTCCTCTCGGACGTCGAAGGGCACCCGGAGGATGCCCGGCTCCGCCGGGCATTGGAAGAGTTGGAGTTCTTCACCACTGAGGTCCGGGTCCTCGGTGTTTACGCCGCTGACGGGTACCGCGAGCGAAATACCGTCAGCGCCTGACTCAGCCCTTGGTCGAGGCAGTTATCCGCCGGAACGGCCGTGGGCCAGCCCGGTGGGGATACCGATCAATACAGGTTCAGGGGTGCCGCAGCAGCCGCTGGCCTCCTTGATCTCTTCAGTCGCAGATGAGGCGGCAGGAACGTCGCAACTGGTACCAGCGTCGGATGAGCAGACACCGGTTTCCGGTAGCTCCAGGTGCACCGTGTCAGCCGCCACCTGATCTCCAGCCAGTGCAGCAACTACAGAGCGAACCTGCTCATAACCGGTGGCCAGCAAGAACGTTGGAGCGCGTCCGTAGGACTTCATGCCAACGATGTAGAAGTCTTTCTCCGGGTGGGCGAGTACCTTGGCGCCGTGTGGTGGGACGGTCCCGCAGGAATGGAACTCGGGGTCAATGAGCGGCCCCAGCTCCGTGGGCGCTTCAACAGCAGGGTCCAGGTTCAGGCGCAGTTCCCGGAGCATGTCCAGATCAGGGCGGAACCCCGTACAAGGCACGACGACGTCCGTCACCAGGGCGCGTCCATCGCCTGACGTTACTGTCAAGCCGTGCTCCGAATCAGTGAACGAACTGATACCGAAGCTCGTGTGCAACTCGATCCTGCCCGACTCCACCAAGCGGCGAAGTCGAGCGCCAAGCTGTCCACGCGCCGGTAATCCATCGGCATCGCCGCCGCCGTACACCTTCTCTGCTGAGGCTCCCCGCACCGCCCAAAGAATGCCTGTCTCCGGCTCTTCCTTTGCCAGGTCAGCGAGGTTGATCAGGGTGTTGGCTGCAGAGTGGCCCGCTCCGACTACCAGGACGCGCCGTCCGGCGAAGGAGCCTCGGTCGCGGCCGGAAACATCCGGCAGCGGCGAGGAGATCCGGACCGCCGCACGGTCCTCACCAATGGCCGGCAACCCCGAAGTTCCCAACGGATTGCGCGTGGACCACGTGCCAGAGGCGTCGATGACTGCTGACACGGTGTAGTCGCGCACCTCCCCCGAAGTGTGTTCAACGCGCACGGTGAAGGGGGTAGCATCGCGGTCACGCACGTGGGTTTTGTCCATGCCCTTACGGGTGACCGCCACGACCTTGGATCCTGTCTGGAGCCGGGCGGCGATCTCCGGGGTCGCAGCCAACGGTGCCAGGTAGTTGTCGACGAGTTCTCCGCCATATGGCAGGGCGGTCAGCCGAGGCGACTCCCAGCCCGTGGGCTCCAGCAACCGTACTGCCGCTGCGTCGAGATTGAACCGCCACGGGGAGAACAAGCGGATGTGCCGCCACTGCTCAATGGCGGCGCCCGCTGAGGGCCCGGCCTCAAAAATCATCGGCACCAGGCCTCGCTCGAGCAGGTGGGCCGCTGCAGCCAAACCGATAGGGCCGGCGCCGATTACGGCGACAGGAAGGTTCTCATCCATGGGTTACTCGTACCTCCGTAGGGGATTTGCTCAGAAGTGCGTGGGCTCTTCGACCAGTGCCGTGGCGATGCTGTCAGCGTCGTCCAAGGCGGCAAGGTAGCGCTCGGCGTCCAGTGCCGCCGAACATCCAGTGCCGGCCGCTGTGATGGCTTGTCGGTAGCGGTGATCCACGGCGTCGCCGCACGCGAAAACGCCGGAGAGATTGGTGCAGGTGGTGGGTGAATCCACCTTGATGTAGCCCTCGGCGTCGAGGTCCACCTGTCCTTCAACCAGTTCGGTCCGCGGCAGGTGACCGATGGCTACGAAGATTCCGGTTGCAGCCTGCTCACGGGTCTCACCGGTTCGCGTGTCCTTGAGCGTCACGCCCGTGACCTTGGTGTCCCCGTGGATGGCCGTAATAGCGGAATTCCAGGCAAACGTGATCTTGGGATTGTCCTTGGCGCGCTGGGCCATGATCCGGGAAGCCCGCAATTCTCCCTTCCGGACCACTACCGTGACGGACTTACCAAAGCGCGTGAGGAAGGTGGCTTCTTCCATGGCTGAGTCGCCGCCGCCGACAACAATGATGTCCTGCTCGCGGAAGAAGAAACCATCGCACGTGGCGCACCAGGACACTCCGTGACCACTCAGCTTCTTCTCTTCCGGCAGGCCCAGCTCTTTGTAGGCCGAGCCAGTGGCGAGAATAACGGCAGTTGCCTCGTGGGTCTCACCGGCTCCGGTGACAACACGCTTCAGGTGACCCTTGAGATCAACCTCAGTGACGTCGTCGAAGACTATGCGGGCGCCGAACTTTTCTGCCTGTTCCTGGAGACCGTCCATGAGCTCGGGGCCTTGAATACCACCGGGGAACCCGGGGAAATTTTCCACATCCGTGGTGTTCATCAGGGCGCCACCAGCGGTGACGGAACCGGCCAGAACCAAGGGGTTCAAGCCCGCGCGGGCGGCATAAATGGCCGCCGTGTAGCCGGCAGGACCGGACCCGATGATGATGAGTTGTTCGTTGCTCACGAGAGTCGCTCCTGGTAGTCGTGGTTACTTGGCGGCGGGGATCAGTGACGCGATCAGAGCCTCGATGCGGGTCTTGATATCGTCGCGGATCGGCCGGACAGCGTCCACACCCTGCCCGGCAGGGTCCTCAAGAACCCAGTCCTCGTAGCGCTTGCCGGGGAAGTACGGGCATTCGTCACCGCAGCCCATGGTGATGACCACGTCCGATTCCTTAACCGCCTCAGTGGTGAGAACCTTGGGGATTTCCGCGGACATGTCGATGCCGAGTTCGGACATCGCCTCGACGGCAGCCGGGTTAACCTTGTCGGCCGGCTGAGAACCGGCGGAGCGGACCTCGATGGCTCCTTGGGCAAGGGTGGTGAGGAAAGCCGCGGCCATCTGCGAGCGCCCCGCATTGTGAACGCAGACAAAGAGAACGGACGGTTTCTTGGCGGTTTCGGTGCTCACGGGGTTCTCCTGTATCGAGTGGGTTGGTCTGGTTGGGGTCGTTCCGCACCAATGCCGCGATGATATTGATATCTATCGATGCATTGAGTATCGGTCAATAAATTGATGATTGTCAATATTCGATTTTTGAGGGACTACGCTGCAAGCAACCTGGGGGCCAAGTCGTTGACGCGGCGCGAGATGTCGGCGAAGGCATCCTCGAATGCTTTCTCATTGTCGAGGCGCACCGGGTCCGGAATGGACCAGTGGATGCCACGCAACCCCGGCAGTTCCTCATGGGCGTTATCGCAGACGGTAATCACCAGATCTTCATCACGCGCTACCTGGTCCAGCCGCTGGGGCTTGGAACCCCCAAGGTCCAGGCCATGGCGGAATGCAACGTCCACAGCCCCCGGCGCTACACGTTCTGCGGGATGGGTTCCGGCCGACGCCGACGGGATGTCACTGGCTGTTCGCCACAACGCAGTTGCCAGTTGCGAGCGAGCGCTGTTGCGTGTGCACACAAACAGGACCCGACGCGCGCCGTGCTGGTGCCCCGGAATAAGGCCTTCCAGCGCACCGGGCGCCAGTCGAACGTAGCTACGCCGCTTGTCAGCCTCCGAGCGATGCCGGACCGCGAGCCCCGCATCCTCCATGGACCGCAGGTGGTGAGACAGCAGATTTGCAGGCATGCCCAACTCTGACTGCAACTCCGTGGGGGACAGGTCTCCCAGGGTCAGCAGGTCCACGATGCGCAGACGCGCGGGATCGGCGAGGGCCGCATATTTGGCAGCCCTCTCCAAAAGGCTGGAGTTTTGCTCAATAGTCATTGATTCAATTTTGACTGAAGTAGTTTCATCGGTCAAGCTATTGGCATGACTTCACACCCGCCTCTCCTGTGGCGTCGCGCGCTCGCCGAAGCCTTGGGCACCTGCCTGCTGGTTGCCATCGTTGTCGGCTCCGGCATTGCAGCGCAGCAACTCTCCCCGAATGACGTCGGCCTGCAATTGCTGCAGAACAGCACCGCCACCGTGCTGGGCTTGACGGTCCTCATAGTGATCTTCGGACCAGTCAGCGGGGCCCACTTCAACCCGGTCATCTCACTGGTTGACTGGGTCCTGGGGAGGCGGAACGGCAGTGGACTCTCGCCGACGGAACTTTGCACATATGTTGTGGCGCAGACTGCTGGGGCAATCGGCGGCAGTGTGCTAGCGAATACCATGTTTGAGGTTGGAACCTCGATCTCCGGCAAGGAACGCGCCACCCCCGGCCACCTGTTGGGTGAAGTTGTGGCAACAGCCGGACTGGTTCTCCTGGTCTTCTCCCTTGCTGCCACCAGGCGGGGCGCTCTGGCTGCCCCTGCCGTCGGCGCCTACATCGGTGCGGCGTATTGGTTCACGTCCTCGACGTCCTTCGCGAACCCGGCCGTGACCGTGGGACGAATCTTCAGCGACACGTTCGCTGGAATCGCCCCCAGCTCCACTCCGGGTTTTTTCCTGGCCCAACTGATGGGCGCGGCCCTTGGGCTCGGCCTTCTGCTGCTACTTTTCCCCATGGGCTCACAGGTCTCCGCGGGCTCACGGGCCGCTGACGACGTCGTCGCGCCCCGCGCTACGGACAAGCATGCGTGACCTACCCTTATACCCGGGGGTAAAGGGTAAGTGAGGAAGTTGAACCAGTGGTCCGCGCAAATCTTTTACGGCGGATTGATCGCGGTCATCACGGCTGTCTTTGTGTGGATGGCCCACAGCGTATTGCTTGCGGCATCGCTGTTCTTTGCCCTGGCAGTCGTCTACGCGTTCCTTCTTTTCCGCGTAGTATCGCGCTCGGCTCGCGCGTCCACAGTCATGCACTTCGCTGTACTCCTGATCCTCTACTCTTTGCTATCGATACAGGACCAGCTGGGAGTCCCGGTAGCCGCCGCATGGCTCCTGGGGTTCATCGCAGGAGCAATCGCCGGTGGGTACACATGGTCAGGGAAGCGCCCCGGCTCCGAAGTTCGCCGGAAGCGTGAACGCAACGGCGAGGGATTCACAGGCGGCTGGCACCTTGCGTTGATCAACGCTGCCTGCGCTGTCGTCCTGATGGGAATTGGCATCGCCCACCTCTCCCCTCAAACGCCGACGGCGCCAGTCGGCGCCGTGTTAGCGGGCGCCTTGATAGCTGGATGGGCTTTGTTCCGCTTTCCACCATCGCTTCGGACCAGGAACGTGCTCCTTTTGGTGATACCCGTGGAGTTCTTGCTACTGATTTTCGTGGGCGGCAATACCGGGCAGCAGGCCCTTCCGTTTGCGTGGGCGTACGGCACCCTCGCCGGCATCTTGCTGGGTGGGCGGCACTGGAGTGGCCCCAAGGTTGGCGAACCCAGACCACCGTTCAACGGGCAGGCTTTGCCGAAACGAAAAGTTAGAACCGTACGGCGCTCGCAGGACGAACTGAATCAGAAGCAAAAGCAGGGTGAGGTACCCACGGAGCGCCGTTGACCCGGCTGTGCCCGACGGTTTCGTCTCCCAGCCCCCGGGCGAACTGTCCGAGCGCACCTCCGTCCCGGGATCAGGCAAGGACCAGAACGGGAAACCACTTTACGACGATCCCAATATCAGGACCTTCGGGAACTTCATTCCTTTCCTCACCGCGTGCGTCGTAGACGGACGAGTAGCCGTCATCCCGGCCCCGCCGATATCTGCAGTGGGCTGGGTGTTCCCTCGCTCACCGCGTAGCACGCTGAGATATATTGATGAATGTCAATGTTCGGGCATAATAAATACATGACCGCACTGCCCACCCTCGAGCCCGCCACGCCCCCGGACCGCTGCACCCCGACGGGCAGGCCGGCCTT
This sequence comes from Paenarthrobacter sp. FR1, assembly GCF_051106045.1. Classification (NCBI taxonomy): domain Bacteria; kingdom Bacillati; phylum Actinomycetota; class Actinomycetes; order Micrococcales; family Micrococcaceae; genus Paenarthrobacter; species Paenarthrobacter sp. FR1. The sequence continues at coordinate 91,907 of NZ_JBPFSF010000008.1, forward strand.
GGGTGCCGAAGCAGCAAAGCGGAAGGCTTTGGTTTTCAAGGCCCTCGCTGATCCCAACCGGCTACGGCTCCTCTCCATCGTCAAGGCGGAACCCTCCGGCGAATCGTGTGTCTGCGACCTCACGGAACCTCTGGGACTGGGCCAGCCCACCGTGTCGCACCACCTGAAAATCCTTGTTGACGCAGGGCTGCTGCACCGGGAGAAGCGCGGAACGTGGGCCTACTACTCCTTGGTTCCCGGAGCCCTGGATGATGTAGCCGCCATCCTGGCCAAGCTGTGACGGTGTCGCTCAGGGGCATGCGGCCTGGGGATTGGCCGGCCGTGAGGGAGATCTTCCAGGAAGGCATCGACACCGGCTACGCCACCTTCGAGACAAAAGCCCCGGAATGGGATGCCTTCAACAACTCCAGGCTGCCGGACCATCGTCTGGTGGCGGTCGACGAAACAGGCCGTATCCTGGGCTGGACTGCCGTCTCCCCGGTTTCGTCGCGTCCGGCCTACGCGGGCGTGGTTGAGCATTCCATCTACGTTGCCGGTGCAGCGCGAGGACAAGGCATCGGCGCCCGGCTCCTGAAAGCCCTCGCTGCCTCTACCGAGAAGAAGGGAATTTGGACCATCCAGTCCAGCATTTTCCCCGAAAACGAGGCCAGCATCCGGTTGCACCGGGCCCACGGCTTCGCAATCGTCGGGCGGCGGGACCGTATTGCTCGCGTGAGCATCGGACCCGCCGCCGGACAGTGGCGCGACACCCTGCTGCTGGAGCGCCGCTCGCCCATCATTGATTGACGGCCTACCGCCCCACTGAGGCCTCTTCCTCCTCGCGCGGCCCGACCGAGCCGGTGGACGACTCACGCGCCAGCTTCCCCGGCCACCAGATCTTGCTGCCGATGTCGTAGGCGAGCGCTGGGACCAGTAGGGAGCGCACCAAGACGGTATCCAGCAGCACGCCGAACGCCACAATGAACGCCAGCTGCACCAGGAACATGATGGGGATGACGCCCAAGGCAGCGAACGTGGCGGCAAGCACCACGCCTGCGGAGGTGATGACGCCGCCGGTGACAGCCAACCCGCGGAGGATTCCCGGACGTGTCCCGTGCTTCAAGGATTCTTCCCGCACACGGCTCATGAGGAAGATGTTGTAATCAACACCGAGCGCCACCAGGAACACGAATCCGAACAGCGGCACGGTGGCGTCAGCCCCGGAGAATCCGAAGACCCCGTTGAACACCCACGCTGAGACACCCATCGCTGCCCCATAGGACAGGACCACGGACAACACCAGCAGTACCGGAGCCACCACCGATCGCAGCAGGAGCATCAGGATGAACAGGATGACCACCAGCACAATCGGGATGATGACCACCAAGTCGCGCTGCGCAGTGGTGTTCGTGTCCAGCGCAGTGGCCGTCACTCCACCCACCAACGCCGCGGAATCCACGTCACGTACTGCCTCCCGCAGCGACTTCACTGCTTCCTCTGCCTCGATCGAGTCAGCCGCCGAGTTCAGCGTCGCGTTAATCAGGACCCTGCCGTCGCGGACTGCCGGATCAGCAGGAGTGCCCGGAGCGCCGGTGATGGGTACATTCCCTTCAGCCAGCAGGTGGGCCTCACCCACGCCGTCGGCCGCTTTGACCTTGTCCAGGACCTGCTGCGCGGCACCTTGGGAGGCGACCACGACGGCGGGGCTGCCGCTGCCGGCGTCAAAGTGGCGCGCCAGCGCGTCCTGGCCGTCAACGGCGTCCGATTGGGACAAGATGACATCCGTTTGCGGGACGCCGTTGGCCTTCAACTGCAGGATGCCGGTGGACGCCACCAACAGCAGCAGGACGGAAGCGACCCACACAACCCGGGGCCGCTTGGAGACCAGGCGACCCGTGGCGCGCCACAGACCCTTTTGCCCCTCAAGTCCAGTAACAATCTCGGGTTCGCGTTCGTCGTCGGGCAGCAGCTTGGGGCGGAACGGCCAGAAGGCGGCGCGGCCCAGTAACGCCATCAGCGCGGGCAGAAGCGTGAGCGCGGCGAACAGCGAGCAGAGGATGCCAGCAGCCGCGACGGGACCGAGCGCCTTGTTGGAGTTCAGGTCGGAGAAAAGCAGGCAGAGCAGGGCGATGATCACGGTCGCACCTGAGGCGAGGATCGGTTCGAACGACGCCTTCCAGGCGGTGAGAACGGCCTGGGTGCGGTTGGTGGTGTGGGTCAGCGCCTCACGGAACCGCGCCACGTACAGCAGCGCGTAGTCGGTCGCCGCACCAATGACCAGGATGGAGAGGATGCCTTGGCTTTGGCCATTGAGCTGGATCCAGCCCATCTTGGCCATACCAAAGACCAGCAAAATGGCGGCGCAGAGAGCAAACACCGAGGTGAACAGCACTGCGATAGGCAGCACCACCGAACGGTAAACCAGCAGCAGGATCACGAACACGGCACCCAAGGCAACCAGCAACAGGATGCCGTCGATGCCGCCGAACGCATTGACCAGGTCGGCGGTCAGGCCAGCGGGACCCGTCACGAACGCCTGCATGCCATCGGGGGCGCCGGGCTGGACCACGTCCCGCAGCTCCTGGACTTTCTCGCGCAGCTCATCGGAGGACGCCATGGGAACGATGAACTGGACGGCTTTGCCGTCTTCGGACGGGATGGGCCCGACGACGGCGCTCCCCAGCTTGAGTGCCTCAATGTCGGCTTTCAACTGGGCTGCTTCGCCCAGCTGCGCCTGGGTAAAGGCGGCGTCGTTCTCCACGACCACCACCGCCGGAATCTCGTCGGAATCCCGGAACTTGGCCTGCCAGTCGCCCGCCTCAGTGGCTTCGGCGCCAGCGGGGAGGAAGGAAGCCTGGTCATTCGAGGAGACTTCCTCCAGGCGCCCAAATGTTGGGCCACCGACGCCCGCGATGCCCAGCCAGGTGATGACCAGCACCACGGGTATCAGCCAGCGCAGCCAGAACGGTACCTTCTCCGAGTTCATGAGTCCTTCTTCTCCGTGGATGTGTGAGGGCTTTATTCCACCATAGATTATCTCTATCATGGAACTAATCCAAGGCCGGATCCGTACAGATGCCGGATTCCCGGACCGCTGGGAGTAATATCCGGAAGGCAGTAACCACAAGACAACGCTGGCAGGAGGGCGGACATGTCGGAGCCAACAAACCCCCGCCCCAAGGCGAACCACCCTGAAACAGGCCGTCCCGAAAACGCCGCTCCGCAGGAATTGGTGCGGCTCCTCCAGAACTTCACCCTCGAAGCCAACCACTACGTGGACGCCGCGGGCGGCCGGAATGACATGCACCGGACGGATCTCAACGCGCTCGCCGTCATCATGCGCCACTCCGCAGCGGGCAAGGTGGTGACACCAGGCGTGCTCCGCAGCGAACTCAGGCTTAGCTCCCCTGCCACCACGGCATTGGTCGATCGGCTGCACGCTTCCGGACACGTGGTCCGCGAGCGCCTCGGTACGGACCGGCGCCAGGTCCAACTGCACATGACACCCAAGGCCTACCGGGACGGCAGCGCCATGTTCATGCCGCTCGCCATCCGCATGGGCAAGGCGATGGCCGCTTACAGTGCCGAGGAACTGGAGCTCGTCACCCGGTTCATGACTGACATGGTGGAGGCCACCCTCGCCGCACGCGAGGAAGCGACCCAAGCTGACGGGACGCGTTCCACCTAATTCCACCTTCCAAGTTGTAGCGTTTCCCTATGAACGCGCAGCAGCCTGAAGATGTCTACACCCACGGGCACCACGAGTCGGTTGTCCGGGCCCACGCCTCACGGACGGTCGAGAATTCGGCCGCGTTTGTGATTCCCCATCTCACCGCCGGGACCTCAGTGCTCGACGTCGGGTGCGGACCTGGCAGCATCACCTGCGATTTCGCGGGGCTGGTGGCGCCGGCGCAGGTGATCGGCCTGGACCGGTCCGCGGATATCGTGGCTCAGGCAACCGAACTGGCCACCGAGCGTGGCGTGGACAACGTGACCTTCCAGACTGGCAACATCTACGATCTCGACTTCGAGGATGAATCCTTCGACCTCGTCCACGCCCACCAGGTCCTGCAGCATTTGACCGACCCCGTGGCCGCACTCCGTGAGATGCGCCGCGTCGCCAAGCCCGGCGCAATCGTTGCTGTGCGCGACGCCGATTTCCACGGCATGAGCTGGTACCCGGAGGTTCCCGAGCTCGACGACTGGATGGAGCTGTACCAGAAGATCGCCCGCCGCAACGGAGCAGAACCCGACGCCGGGCGCCGCCTGGTTTCCTGGGCCCAGCAAGCAGGATTCACGCAAGTAGCGCCCACCAGCAGCAACTGGCTCTACGCAACCGCCCAGCAGCGCGCCTGGCAATCCCGGGTATGGAGCGAACGCGTGCTGCACTCAGCCTTCGCCGAGCAAGCCCTTGAGTATGGTTTCGCCAACGAGGCCGACCTCGCCCGGATCGCCGCGGGGTGGCATCGCTGGGGAGCCAGCGAGGACGGCTTCTTCCTCATTCCCAACGGAGAGGTCATTGCCCGCGCCTGAACAGCCCAGGCGGCGGGCCGCCGTCGTGCTTCTCAAAAAAAGTTTGCCGAACCATGTAGAAAAAGCCGCAGCAGTTCCGACCCATGGGTGAAGGCGCCCACAAAGGGAGCCCCCTCACAAGGAGTTTGACATGAAATACATGATCATGATGTTCGGATCGGCCGAGGCCATGATGGAAACCGCCGACCCCGCCTGGATCCAGGAAATGATCGGGTTCATGATCCAGATCGACAAGGACCTGACAGAGTCGGGCGAGATGGTTTTCAATGCCGGCCTGGCCGATGGCAGCACAGCAAAGCTGGTGAAGCAGACCCCGGACGGCGTCATCACCACTGATGGTCCCTTCGCTGAGTCCAAGGAGTCGCTGGTGGGGTACTGGGTGGTGGATGTTGCCAGCGAGGAACGCGCCGTGGAGATCTGTTCAAGCATCGTGAAGTACGCGCAGGTGGTGGAGCTCCGCGCCGTGCAGGAAGCTCCGCCGGAGGTCTGACTGGCATTCCCGGAGGGCACACGAATCGAGGACCTGCTGCGCACCTTGGCGCCGCAGGTCCTCGGCGTGCTGGCACGCACCCACGGCCAATTTGATGCATGCGAGGACGCCGTCCAGGAAGCACTTTTGGAAGCCGCCCTGCAGTGGCCGTCCGAGTTACCGCGCGACCCGAAAGCCTGGCTGATGGCGGTCGCGTCCCGCCGGCTGGTTGATTACTGGCGAAGCGAAAGCGCCCGACGCTCACGGGAGGAACGCGTTGCGGCCATGGAGTTTCAGTACAGCGCCGTCCCGGAAACAGACGACACCCTTACCCTCATGTTCCTCTGCTGCCACCCTGCACTATCGGCACCATCGCAACTCGCTTTAACGCTGCGCGCGGTTGGAGGACTCACGACGGCGGAAATCGCCTCTGCCTTCTTGGTCCCCGAGGCGACCATGGGCCAACGCATCAGCCGCGCGAAGCAAGGAATCCAAAAGGCCGGAGCCACCTTCAGCATGCCGCCAGCGTCCGAGCAGAAGGCAAGGCTCGGCGTCGTACTTCACGTCCTGTACCTGATCTTCAACGAAGGCTACGCAGCAAGCTCCGGTCCCTCCTTGCAGCGAGAGGACCTCACCACGGAGGCCATCCGACTGACGCGCATGGTGGTGGCTGCCGCGCCACGTGAGCTGGAGGCGGCCGGGCTGCTGGCGCTGATGCTGCTGACGGATTCCCGTCGTGCCGCCCGGGCGCTGGCGGACGGGATGCCGGTGCCGCTGGCTGAGCAGGATCGAAGATTGTGGAATCGAGGGCAGATCTACGAGGGCATCGCGCTGCTCTCTTCCGTCTTGGGACGTGGCGCGGCTGGGCCGTACCAACTTCAGGCCGCGATTGCCGCCGTGCATGCGGAAGCTGCGTCTGACGCCCAAACCGATTGGCCGCAGATCCTGGCCCTGTACACAGTTCTTGAGGCCGTCGCGCCCGGCCCTGTGGTGACGCTGAACCGGGCAGTTGCTGTCGCCATGGTGCACGGACCTGCTGCCGGGCTGGAGTTGTTGGCCGGGTTGGATTCCGCGCTCGCGCGGTCACACCGTTTGGACGTTGTGCGGGGCCACCTGCTGGAAATGGCGGGCCGGTATGTGGAGGCGCGCGCCGCGTACCTGGCCGCTGCGAAAAAGACGGCCAGTTTGCAGGAGCGGCGGTACTTGATGGGCAAAGTGGCGGGGCTGGACACCACATGAGCGCCTATAGTCGAACCCATGGAACAGCGCATACTTGGCAAGACCGGCCGATCCGTCTCCACCGTGGGCCTGGGCACATGGCAACTCGGCGCCGACTGGGGTGACGTCACCGAAGACGACGCCTTTGCCGTGCTGGATGCCTCAATAGAAGGCGGCGTCAATTTCTTCGACACCGCCGACGTCTACGGAGATGGGCGGAGCGAGGAATTCATCGGTCGCTTCCTCCGTGCCCATCCGGACCTCGACATCACGGTGGCCACCAAAATGGGGCGCCGCGTGGACCAGGTTCCGGAGAACTACACGCTGGACAACTTCCGCGCCTGGACCGACCGCTCGCGCCGCAACCTGCAGCAGGACACCCTGGACCTCGTCCAACTGCACTGCCCTCCCACCGCCGTCTACAGCAACTCGGAGGTCTACGACGCACTGGATACCTTGGTCAGCGAAGGAGCCATCCGCAACTACGGCGTCAGCGTCGAGCGGACCGATGAGGCCCTCGAGGCCATCAAGCGCGGGAACACTGCCTCCGTGCAGATCATCCTCAACGCCTTCCGCCTCAAGCCCCTCGATGAGGTGCTGCCGGCAGCGAAGGAAGCCGGCGTAGGCATCATCGCGCGAGTGCCCCTGGCCTCCGGTTTGCTGTCCGGAAAGTACACGAAGGACACCGAGTTTCCCGCCGACGACCACCGGAACTACAACCGCGATGGATCTTCCTTCGACGTCGGCGAGACGTTCTCCGGCGTGGACTTCGCCACTGGCGTCAAGGCCGCCCAGGAGTTCAGCGCTTTGGTGCCCGACGGCGTCACCACCGTGCAAGCGGCCCTCGCCTGGGTCATCGCCCAGGATGGGGTCACTGCGGTGATCCCCGGTGCCCGGTCCGCGTCCCAGGCACGTGCCAACGCCGAAGCCGGGGAACTGCAGGCCGTCGGAGCTGGATTGGCCGACGAAGTCCGGGACATCTACGATCGTTTCTTCCGCGCAGCGATTCACCCGCGCTGGTAGGCGGCAGGCCGGCGTCGGGCGTTCTCCTGCTACCAACCGCCTCGCGTTGGCGTGTGACCCTTCCGGGCCTCTTCCGGCATGGCCATTTCTGCGCGCAGTCCCAGGAGCCGGATGGGGCGGTCGGGCTCGATCTTGGCAGTGAGGTCAAGGACCCGGGCCAAGACCTCTTCGCGATCAAAGGTCTCGGCGATCTTCCGTGCATACGTCTTGGTGAAGAACGGCACGTACCGGACTTTGAGGGTCAGCCCGATTACCGGGCGCCCCTCCGCTGCGACGTCTTCCAGGACGCGCGCGGTCAGCTCCCTGAGAGCGTTCTCGATTTGCCCGGCCTCGGTCAGGTCCTGCTGAAACGTTGTCTCACGGCCGTGCGCGCGGGCCACCCAGGGAGTGTCATCCACTTCGCTGGAACCTTCTCCGCGCCCTAATTGCGCATACCAAGGGCCCATCTTGGGGCCGAATTCCGGGACCAGTTCCTGGGGATCCACCGCCGCGAGCTCAGCAACAGTGGTGATGTCATGCTTCGCCAACCGCTGGGACACTTTGGGCCCGACGCCCCACAACTCCCTGGTGGGCCTGTGGCCCATGACGTCAAGCCAGTTCTCTTTGGTGAGCCGGAAGATGCCTGCTGGTTTACCGAAGTCCGTCGCGTTCTTTGCCCGGACCAAGGTGTCGCCGATGCCCACGCTGCAGTGCAACTGCGTCTGCTCGAGGACGGCAGCCTGGATCTGCTTGGCATAGGCTTCTGCGTCCTCTGTCTCGACGCCTACAAAAGCTTCGTCCCACCCCAGTACCTGAACAGTGGCGCCGGGCTGCTCCCTGAGAGTGGCCATCACGACTTCCGAAGCCGCAAGGTAGGCTTCCTGGTCGACCGGCAGGATGATGGCGTCCGGCACTTTCCGCGCCGCGATGCGCAGCGGCATCCCTGAACCAACACCGAAGGCCCTTGCTTCGTAAGACGCCGTGGACACCACAGCACGTTCGGTGGGATCTCCCCTGCCGCCCACTATGACCGGTTTTCCGGCAAGCTCGGGCCGCCGGAGTATCTCGACAGCGGCAATGAACTGGTCCAGATCGACGTGCAGCACCCACGGGATTCCGCTCACGGCACCAGTGTGCCTCACCTGGCCCGCTGAGCTGTACCTTCACCACCTTCTTTGAACTTCCCCGGCCGGGAAATCAACCTATCCCGGGTGCATTCCTTGTCCCCCGCCGTCAAAGTGGGTGGTGAAGGCCCGCGTCCGGGGCACCCCCTTCACCGGCATAAGCTGAGGTGGTGCAGTTTTCACTTTGGCTGGCCCTGGTTGGCGCCGGCACCCTGATCAGTTTCACTCCCGGCGCCGGTGCAATTTTCACCATGAGCAACTCGCTCAATTCTGGTTTCCGACGCTCCATCTGGGGCATCCTCGGCCAACAGGTGGCCCTGGTCATCCACATCGTGATCGTCGCCTTGGGCGTGGGCGTGCTGGTGTCCAACTCGCCGGTGATCTTCAACGTCATCCGCTACGCCGGTGCGGCCTATTTGGTGTACCTGGGCATCCGGCAGTTCCTGCACAAGCCTGATCTGGACAAGGAAGAGGTTGCGAACAAGAAGAACGAGTCCGCCCTGTCCATGTTCCAGCGCGGTATCTGGGTGAACCTGCTGAACCCGAAGGCAATCGTCTTCTTCCTGGCCTTCATGCCGCAGTTCATCAGGCCGGACCAGCCGCTGCTTCAGCAATACGCGGTGCTGACCACCACGGTCATCATCATCGACATTATGGTGATGTGGTTCTTCTTCGCCCTCGCAGCCCGGTCCTTCCAACGGTTCACCCATGACCAAAAGGGCCAGAAGGTCCTCAACCGCGTCTTCGGCTGCTTGTTCGTCCTGGTCGGCATCCTGCTGGCGGTCATCCACTAACCCCGGTGCTACCGTCGAAGTCATGGAAGCTGACTGGATTGAGCACCGACGTGCGGACGACGGCGAACACGTGGGGTGGATGAAGCCGGTAAGCGACGGATTTGTCGCTATCGACATGCTGGGACGCCCACGCACAGATGTCGTGGACTGGTTCACCGCCGAGGAAACACTCGATGACCTCGGCCTGCGCTACCTCGCCGAACCCCACGAATTACTCCTCGACGACGGCGCTTGGCTGCGTGTTCGGATCGCCGAAGTGACGCCTGACGCGGTTCGGGTGAAGAAGGAAGACTGGGGAGACATGACGGCGCCTCAGGTCTATTTCACCGTGACGAACCCCATCTCAGAAGAGCAACTCCGCCCGCTGGCCCGCTAAACCGGCGCCGTAGATCCCCGAACCACCAACGAGCTCTCCAGCGTCACGTGGGGCTCGTCCAAAGCAAGGCCCTCCATCAGACCCTTCAGCTGCTCCCCCGCCTTGCGTCCCAGCGGGGTTGCCGGCAGGTGCACCGTGGTGAGGCTGGGGTTGCTGGTGGCGGAGTATGGCAGGTCGTCGAAGCCAGCAACAGCCAACTCGTCGGGGATGCGGACACCCGCCACGCGCGCTTCCTGCAGCACGCCATAGGCGTGCGTATCGGTACCGCAGACGACGGCGGTCACACCTGCGCGCTGCCAGTCCGGCCAAGCGTCGGCGAAGGCGGCGGCAGCAGCACCGACGTCGATGGACGTACTGATGACGTGCCCGTCAGCCACCGAAAGTCCGCAGCGGGAAGCCTCCTCCAGGAAGGCTTCCCGGCGCAACTGGAAGGTGGCGGTCCCAGTAACGCCATCCACGTAAGCGGCATGCGTGTGCCCGGACGCGGCCAGGTGCCGGGCCAACTCGCGGGCACCTTGCGCCACATCGAGGTTCACGGATGGCGCGTAGGACTCCAGCCCGGGCGCGTCCAACAACACCAAGGGTCCGGCTGCGGAAAGATCTTCCAGAAATTGCCCGCTGGGAGCGCCCACCAACAGGCCGGCGGGACGGAGCGCCAACAATTTACGGACGTCGTCGGCCTGCGGTGACTCACCGGCATCGGTCACTGAAAGCAACAGTTGGTACTCGGGTCCCAAGGATTCCCTAACACCCGCGATCACGTTGGCGAAGAACGGGTTGGACACGTCCGGGGTGACCAGGATGACGATTGAGCTGACGCCGCGTGCCAGTGAACTGCCGATGCTGTCCACCACGTAGCCCAGTTCGGCGATCGCGGTGCGGACACGGGAGACGTTGTCGTCGGATACCCGCCCCTGCGTCTTGCCATTGGCCACCAAGGAGACCGTCGCGGTGGAAACGCCGGCACGTGCGGCCACCATCGCAGCGGTGACGCGGGGCGCGCGGGCGTTGCGCCGATCCAGGGTATCCATGCATCGATCGTAGCGGGATTGCGCCGATCAGGCCCGCCACATGACATCAAGCGCTTGACGCGATCTACGTTAAGCGTTTGACGTAACCCATCAAGCAGTGCCAGAATTCCCCTGAATGCTTAGCGCCCTGCCCCGGGCAAGTTCCAGGCAGGCCCCAATGACGTGGAGAGAAACGTGGATCCCAACACCATGACACCGGCACGCAAGAAGATCATTCTTGACTGCGACCCTGGCCATGACGACGCAGTGGCATTGCTGCTGGCGCACGGCAACCCGGACATCGACCTGCTCGCCGTGACCACAGTGGTGGGCAACCAGACACTCGAGAAGGTCACCCGGAACGCCCTCTCCGTCGCCACGATTGCGGGCATCACCGGCGTTCCGTTCGCCGCTGGCTGCGACCGCCCCTTGGTCCGCACCATCGAAACCGCCCCCAGCATCCACGGCGACTCCGGCATGGACGGCCCGGAGCAGCCCGAGTCCGCCATCGAACTGGACCCGCGCCACGCCGTCGACCTCATCATTGAAACTGTCATGGCTCACGAGCCGGGCACCGTCACTTTGGTTCCCACGGCGGGCCTCACCAACATCGCCATGGCCGCCCGCAAGGAACCCCGCATCGTGGAGCGAGTCAAGGAAGTTGTCCTCATGGGTGGCGGTTACCACGTGGGCAACTGGAGCGCCGTGGCCGAGTTCAACATCATCATCGACCCCGAAGCCGCACACATCGTCTTCAATGAAAAGTGGCCCGTGGTGATGGTCGGCCTCGACCTCACGCACCAAGCACTGGCTACCGACGAGGTAGTGGACCGTATCGCGGCCATCGGCACCAAGCCCGCCAAGTTCGTCCTGGAACTGATGGAATTCTTCAAGAAGACCTACAAGGACGCCCAGGGCTTCGACTTCCCGCCGGTCCACGATCCCTGCGCCGTGGCCTACGTGATCGACCCCACCGTCATGACCACCCGCAAAGTTCCCGTAGACATCGAACTGCAGGGCAAGCTCACCCTCGGCATGACCGTGGCCGACTTCCGCGCGCCCGCGCCGGAGGACTGCCACACCTCGGTGGCTGTTGACCTGGACCACAAGAAGTTCTGGGATCTGGTCACCGACGCAATCGTGAGGATTGGCGAACCAACGCTCGACGCCGGCGCTAACCCCACCGCAGAGGCCATCCTGGCAGGAGAAGCCAAGTAATGTCGTCGCTCGCATCTGAAACCAAGTCCTCCCGCGGCAACGTCACCGCACTGATGGTTGCCCTGCTGGCAGCCTGCGTGGCATTCCAGCTCAACGCCTCCATGCTCAGCCCTGCCTTGGTCACCATGGGCAACGAACTCAACACGGATCAAGCCACCATCGGCCTTTCCCAGACCTGGTTCTTCACGGCTGCCGCCCTGTTCTCGCTCTTCCTTCCGCGCCTGAGCGACATCGTTGGCCGCAAGAAGATCCTGGTGGGCATGATGCTCCTCATGGCCGTCGGTTCCGTCATCGCCGCCATGGCCCCAGACGTCACGTGGCTCTTCGTGGGCCGCATCATCCAAGGTGTCAGCGGCCCCACGGTTCCCCTGTGTCTCATCATGCTTCGCTCCGCGGTCAGCAACCCGCGCAAATACGGCACCCTGATGGGCCTCATTACCGCAGTCAACGGCGGCGTGGCCGGTGTCGACTCGTTCGTGGGCGGTTACTTCGCTGAAAACTTCGGCTTCCGCAGCATCTTCTGGCTCATGGTCGCCCTGGCGCTGGTCGCCACGGTCCTCATCGCCATCCTGGCCGGCGAAAGCAGGCCCGCTGCCGGCACCACCATGGACTGGCTGGGTGTCTTCTTCATCGTGATCGCCGTGGGCGCACTGCTCACGGCACTGAACGAAGGCTCCAAGCTGGCCACGGCCTTCGACGCCGGCACCCTGACCCTGGCGATCGTACTCACGGTGGTTGCCGCCGTCGCGTTCTTTGCCTTCTGGACTGTTGAGAAGCGGGCCAAGCAGCCCATGGTGGAAACCATGCACCTGCGCCAGCGCTCCACGTGGGCCCCGCTGCTGACCACCACCCTCACCATGACCGGTATCTTCGCGGTCATCAACGGCATCGTTCCGGCCTACGTCCAAGCAGCGGATCCGGGCTTCGGCGTTGGCCCCACGGAGATGTCCCTCATCATCCTCACCCCGTATGCGCTTCTGGGCTGGCTCTTCGGCCCGATCAGCGGCCGCCTTGCACCGGTCCTCGGCTACACCAAGGTCCTGCGTATCGGCTTGGTGGGCAGCCTTGTTGCACTGGCCATCATCGCGTTCTTCGGCCTCAACAGCCTGCCCATGATGATTGTGGGAACGGCCTTGCTGGGCATCATGTACGCCGGTACCGTCAACATCATGCTGAACGGACTCGGCGTGGTCCTCTCGCCGCAGGGCAACCCTGGCTTCCTGCCGGGCATGAACGCCGGCGCCTTCAACCTCGGTGCCGGGCTCAGCTTCCTGGTCCTTCCCGCGGTCCTCGTCGCCACGGCCTCGCTGAATGACGACAAAGCCTCCTACCTGACCGTTGTGGTGGTGGGGCTCGCCATCACCTTCGCAGCATTCGCCGCTTCGCTCCTAATCCCCAAGCCGGTGGACGCAGAAGTGACCGACAACGAGAAGGTGACCGCATGACCAACGCACCCAAGGCGGGAATCGTCGTCGTCGGCTCCCTCAACGCCGACCTCACCATCTACTGCGATCGCCTCCCGCAACCCGGTGAGACGGTCCACGGCGACGGTTTCGCGGTGAATCCCGGCGGCAAGAGCGCCAACCAGGCGGTGGCTGCCAGCAAGCTCGGTGGTCAGGTCAGCCTGATCGGCGCCGTGGGCAACGACCCCAACGGCACCATGCTCCTGGACTCGACGGCGAGCGCGGGGGTGGACGTTTCCCGCGTCCAGCGCTCCGATGCCTCCACCGGCGTAGCGGTCATTTCCGTGGACGCGAGCGGCGAGAACAGCATCATCATCTCGGCAGGGGCCAACGGGACGCTGAGGCCTTCCGACGTGGATGTCGCTGCTTTCGCCGACGCCGCTGTGGTCTGCCTCTGCCTGGAGGTGGGGATCGATACCGTGATTGCCGCCGCGCAAGCAGGGCACGACGCCGGAGCTGCAGTCTTGCTGAACCTCTCGCCCTACGCTGAGGTGCCGGAGGTTCTGGCCGGGTTGAGCGACGTGCTGCTGGTGAACGCGCACGAGGCTTCACTGTTCCTGGGCTCGGAGGCTGACATTCCCGACGCCGACGCAGAGGCCGAAGCCTGGGAGCCGGTCCGGAGCCAGTTCGCCGACCGGGGTTTGCGGCGCGTGCTGGTGACCCTCGGCTCCCAGGGTTCCGTGGTGCTCGATTCACTGGCCCGCGGTGCCGAGGATCAAATCACCCGCATCCCTCCGACGCGCGTCAACGCCGTGGATACTACCGGGGCCGGCGACGCCTTTACGGGTGCCGTGGCCGCGCGGCTGGCCGCAGGTGAATCCCTTGCGGATGCCGCAGCGTTTGCTTCGGTGGCCGCAGCGTTGGCTGCCACGAAGAAGGGCACGCAGGCCGCGTACGCGAGCCGCGAAGAAGTCGAGGCTGCGCTGACGTCCTAACCGAGCGCGGCACCCAAGCAGGGGAAAGCACACGTTCTCATGAGCCCTCATTTGAACATGTGTTGTCCCCTACTTGGGTTAAGCGGACTTACGGGCAGCGCGTTGGGCAGCGCGTTCCACGACCTTGCGACTCAGGACGCCGTGGCCGGCCATGAGCCGAGGGACCACAACGTAGACCGCCGCGGGGACCACCAGCGCCGTCAGCAGGAGTGCGCGCAGGACGGGGTGCCATGGTTCCATGATGGGACCGAGCAGCAGCATCCCCAGGGAAACGAGGGGGAAGATCGCTAGCCACGTGATGAGGGCACGCATGTGAACGGACGGCACCTTCGGGCGGGCCGGGGCCACGGCGGTGGACTCAGCAGGGATTTCAGACGTTGCTTGGGCTGTCATGGCATTCTCCAACTAAACGGTTGCTTTTGGCTTGGAATCACCATAACCGCGTCCGGGAACAATTACAACCAGCTAGTTGGAAACTGCTAATATGACCCTATGGCATGGGACACAGAGCGAACCAAGGGACTGCTGCTTCAGGCAGCCACGTCCGAGTTCTGCACGCGTGGACTGGCCGGTGCCCGCATTGACCGCATTGCGGCGGAAGCAGGCGTCAACAAGGAGCGGATCTACCAATACTTCGGCAACAAGAACGCGCTGTTCGATGCCGTCATCGTCTCCGCCCTCAGCACCCTCATGGACGAGGTTCCCATTGAAGGCAGCGGACCCGAGGCCATGGCGGACTATGCCGGCCGACTCTTCGACCATCACCAGAAAGATGCCACGGCACCACGCCTCCTGTTCTGGGAAGGACTGGAGCGGGGCACGGAGGTCGTCGGCCTGCCGAAGCGAATGGCCAACTGCGCATCGAAGGTCAACAGCACCATTGCTGCTCTCCCCGGCATCTCACGGGAAGATGCCGGCGATCTCCTCATCACCATCGTGAGCCTCTGCGACGCCGCCCCGGTACTGCCCGCCCTCGACGGATTGATGGCTGGTGCCGAGCCGGGACGGGCCGAAAGGCGACGCGCCGCCGTCGTACGTACCGTTTACCTGGCAGCCGCAGCGCTGGCCGCCGAAGCGCAAGAAGTCAGCAACGCTTCGGCGACCACCCCCTAGCTTCTACTGGGCGCCGGCCTCGTCGAACTGCGAGCGCGCGGCGAGGGACTTCTGCGCCTGGATCTGCTTGGCCAGCATGAGCTGCGCTTCATCACGGATCAGCGTGGGATCGCTCGACGGCGGCACGAGACCTGCCGCTGCGATCTGGGCACGGGCGTCGTCGTCCACCGCGAAGCCCCACTTGAGGAAGAAGTCGCTCAGGTCCGCCTTGGCCGCTTTGCTCGCCCAGACCACGAAGTTGCGCAGGCGGTAGGCCTCATCCCAATAGTCGCCCTTAGGAGGACGTTCTTCGCGGATGATCTTGTGCATAGTGGGCCAGAAGTTCTTGAAGCCCAAGCGCAGCTGTTCGAACATCACAAGTCGCTCCATGCCGTCGAACGTGGTGCCGTACACCACGCCTTCACTGCCGATCATCGGCACTGCCGACTCCCACGGCGTGAGGCCAGTGGTCCCATCCGGCACGTGCAGCCGGGGCTGTTGACCATATTTCTTGGCGAAACTGGCATTCACGGCGAGGGAGTAGATGTTCACGGTGACCTCGGTGAGGGAGGTGGGCTTGTAGGTCACCTGTTGATGCTGGTGACCCAGTTCGTGATAGACGCCCCATCCTCGCATGCGCAGCCCTTCCACCGTCAGGAGCCGATCCTGGATGGGCGGCGGATAGGACGTGTGGCCGTGGGTGGCATACGCTCCCACGTTGGCGATTGCCGAGGGGTACCCCACCAAATGGTACGGGTGGGCTTGGCGGGCATGGAGCGGGCTGGAACCGTCGTACCCACTGGTCACGTCCTCGATGGAGATCAGGTCCTCGAAGGTGAACATCAAGTCGGAGTGATTCTCGGATCGGTACCGCAGGGCGGATGCGCGCTCCACGGTGACCGTGGCGTGGGAACTGACCAGCTCCACGAACGGAGTTGGCCGTTCATCGAGCTGGCGCTGGAATTCGAGTTCACTGGTTCGTCCGTACACGAAGTACGGCATGGGCTGCGCCACGGCGTCGAGTGTGGCATTCACGTAGCCGCTGGTTCCCATCACTTTGTAATAGATCACCCCTCCGCCGGCATCGGTGATGACGTTCTTACCCTTCTTCAGCGCATACTCACGCGGCTTCTTGAATTCCGGGCGGGCGTCGGCGTCGGGGGCTCCGACCACCAGCACCGCGTTCGGCGCTGTCATGGCTTTGACCGTCACGGTGAGGGCCGTTCCGGCGGGCAGGTAAAAGCCCGTGGATTGCAGGTTGGTGTTGCACAAGGAAATCTGGAGCCTGTCCTCCTCAGCGCCGTGCGCATCCGGCATCGCGGTGACGATCTGGCTGCGCGATTGACTGGTTCGGGTGTCGGCCGTGGCGGGCGCGGCGGCCCACGGCACCATCACGCCTCCAGCA
The DNA here is from genome assembly GCF_051106045.1 of Paenarthrobacter sp. FR1. Lineage (NCBI taxonomy): Bacteria > Bacillati > Actinomycetota > Actinomycetes > Micrococcales > Micrococcaceae > Paenarthrobacter > Paenarthrobacter sp. FR1. The sequence continues at coordinate 108,525 of NZ_JBPFSF010000008.1, forward strand.
ACAACCGCCAGGGCGCCCAATGCGCCCCGCCTGCTGATGGTGGCCTGCCCCAAGGACAGCAGCGCCGCGCTTTGGACTTTATGTGAATTGGGGACAGTGCTATGGCTTTCACTCATGGATCATCCTTTAGTCCGGGCCAATCACTGTGACCAGCCTCACGGGTTAAAATGAAAGCGCTTACTATTGATTAACGCAAGACTTCCCCGCAAATAAGACCAAGAGAGATGCTAAAAACGGCAAAATAGAAAGCGTTTACTGCCGCAATAGCGGACTATGTGACAGATTCGACACCAAAAATGACTTTCATGTGTAGTGGCCCCCTAGCCGAGGAGGGGTGCTATCACCCATGCTTGCAGCATGTACTCAACGTCGAGCCCATACCGCATCATCACGGTCTGCACTGGAAACATCTGCCGCTCGCCCATGGCAGCACTCATGCTCACCGAAGCCTTTGAAGCGGAGGGGCTCGGCAAGCTGGTAGCAGTCGATTCTGCGGGCACCACAGGGTACGAGGTGGGGCATCCCATTGACCCCCGAGCCGCCCGCGTCCTGACGGCCCAGCACATAGCTTCCGAGGACCACATCGCCCGACAGTGGAGGCGTGAATGGTTCGCCGAGAGGGACCTTATCCTCGCGCTCGATGTAGACCACTTCGGCTGGCTCCAGGAAGGCGCTCCAGACCGCGCGTCGTTGGAGAAAGTACGGATGTTCCGTAGTTTCGACCCGCGCATGGCGGGCCGCAGCTCCCTTGATTTGGGCATCGAGGACCCTTGGTACGGCGGCCACACAGACTTCGACAACACCTGGACGCTGATCAAGGCCGCCATCCCAGGGATCGTCCAGCACGCCAAGGCAGCGATCGCGGCCGCGGACAGCGCCAAAGCCCCGGAGCACCAGCAGGTAACCTCTATGTCATGACCCCTGCACCCGTGATCATCGCTGTTGACGGCAGGTCCGGCGCAGGCAAGACCACGCTGGCCGTTGAACTGGCGGCCCGGTTACGGCAGCACCACAAAGTCTCGCTCTTCCACCTGGAGGACATCTACCCTGGCTGGAATGGCCTCATGCCGGGCATTGAGCGCTACGTCGCCACGGTCCTCAAGCCGCTGAGCGAAGGCCTGGCCGCGGAATGGACCAGCTGGGATTGGGAAAAGCACTACGACGGCGGACTCAACGTCACGCTGCCCGCCGAGATCGTCATCGTTGAAGGCGTGGGAGCGGCAGCGGACGCAGCCCGATCCATGCTGGACGCCGTGGTGTGGGTCGAGTCCCCCGGCGACGATCGCCGTCGTCGTGCTTTGACGCGCGACGGGAGCACCTACGAACCGTACTGGGACAGCTGGGCCGCCCAAGAGGATGACTGGCTTGAGGCTGATTCGGTGGTCAGCGCTGCAGACGTCCACGTCCGGAACCTCGCCGACGGAAGCGCGCCGGACGATGTCCTGCAGGCCCTCATGTATCTGCCACCGCTCGCGGCGATCCTCTCACCCGAGCTCAGCGCACGACGCGGATTGCAGCTTCGCTCCGAGCGTCTGGATGCAACGCCTGACGCGGCGCTGCTGTTCGAGGCACTCTACGGCCGCTCGGCGAACGCCGCCTGGCTCGATTCCTCCAACGCCTCGGTGGTCGCCGGCAGGTCCCAGGCCGCTGCCCGCAGCCGCTTCAGCATCCTGGCCGACGACGGCGGCGCGTACGGCCAGTCGGTTCTGCACCGGTCCGGGGCTACCCAGGTGACCGCAGGCACCGCCACGGTGACCACGTCCGGGCCATTTTTCCGCTGGCTCGATTCCGTCTGGGGCCGCCGGGCCGTCCGCGCACCTCGCGGCTACGACGGTCAATTCACGCTCGGCTGGCTCGGCTTCCTGGGCTACGAACTCAAGCGCGAAACCGGCGGCAACGACGTCCAGTCCGACACCCCTGACGCTGCCCTGCTCTTCGCTGGACGGGCCGTGGTGCTGGACCACCGTGAGCGCACCGTGTGGCTGCTCGCTCTGGACGCGCCCGACGCCGATGCGTGGCTCCGCGAGGCGCGCGCCGCCGTCGTCGGGGCTTCCGGTGGCGTTGACGCAGGCGGCGGTGCCGCTTCAGCCGCTGTCCCAGCGTCCGCTGTCCCGGCGTCCGCTGTCCCGGCGTCCGCTGCCCCCGAGTTCGCCAGCAGGGATTCCGCAACGGACTACAAGCGCAAGATCGCCGACTCCCAGCACCAGATCAGCGAAGGCAACACCTATGAGGTCTGCCTGACCACTACCCTCGAAGCGCCCGCCGGGGACCTTGATCCATGGCAGAGCTACCTGGCCCTTCGACGCCGGAACCCGGCTCCGTTCGCCAGTTACCTCCGGTTTGGCGAACTTGTGGTGGCCAGCACATCGCCCGAACGTTTCCTCCGTATCCTGTCCGACGGCGGTATGCGCGCCGAGCCGATCAAGGGAACCCGGGGCCGGGCTGCTGATCCGCATGAGGACGATGCCTTGAGGCACGACCTTGAGACGTCCCTGAAGGACCGCGCCGAGAACATCATGATCGTGGACCTGCTGCGCAACGACCTCAGCCACTTCGCCATCCCGGGATCCGTCACCGTTAGCCGACTCTGCGTGATCGAAAGCTACGCCACCGTCCACCAAATGGTGAGCACCGTGGATGCGCACCTACGTCCCGGGGCCCCTCGAGCCGAAGCCGTGGCGGCTGCCTTCCCGGCCGGCTCCATGACGGGAGCGCCCAAGATCAGCACCATGGACATCCTGGATCAGCTGGAATCGGGGCCACGAGGCATCTACTCGGGCGCCATTGGCTACTTTTCCCTGAACGCGGCAACAGACCTCGCGGTGGTGATCCGTACCCTGGTGGTGAACCCCGACGGTGCCGACGGACCAACGCTGAGCCTCGGCGTGGGCGGGGCCATTACAGCTGACTCCGTGGCCGACGACGAGTACGAGGAAATCCGGACCAAGGCATTCGGGGTGCTGTCCACGCTGGGCGCTGAATTTCCCGGCTGATTTCCCGAGGTGATTTCCTCTGTTGAGGGCTACTGGAGCGTGGCCGTCAATCTGGCCACGTTATCCACATACTTGGCCAGCGGGGGCCTGTCCATCCAGTCATCCAACATAAGCTCACGGGACACCTCGCGATACGTGGACTCCACGGCACGCATGAGGGTCACGGTTTCGGCACCCAGGAGCATCACCGAAACCTCCATGTTCAGGGAGAAGGAGCGCATGTCCATGTTGCTGGAGCCAAGAACCGCCACCTCGTCATCAATGGTGAAGTGCTTGGCGTGGAGGACGTACGGAGCCCGGTACAGGTAGATACGCACTCCAGCTTCCAGCAGGGCCTCGTAGTAGGACCTCTGCGCATGGTGGACCAGGAACTGGTCGCCCTTCTCGGACACGAAGAGCTCAACGTCCACGCCCCGCTGCGCCGCTGTGGTGATGGCGTACAGCAATGAGTCGTCGGGCACGAAGTACGGGCTGCAAATGGAGATTCGATGCTGTGCCGAGTAGATGAGCGTGTTGAACAGGCGAAGGTTGTTTTCGGTAGCGAATCCCGGCCCGCTTGGTACCACCTGCGCCGTCACCTTACCCGGCGACGGCTGGGTTGGCAGGCGCAGCTGGTCTTCCAGGGACTCGTCCGTTTCACTCAGCCAGTCCGTGGCGAAGACGACGTTCAGCGTGGCCACGATCGGGCCTTCAAGGCGGGACATGAGCTCAACCCATTTGCGGCCCACTTTGTGGTGCTTGGGGTTGTTGTAGGAGGGCTCGATCAGGTTTTGCGAGCCGGTGAACGCAACCTCGCCGTCGATCACCATGATCTTGCGGTGGTTCCGGAGGTCCGGGCGTCGCCATTGGCCGTGGATGGGCAGCAGCGGGAGCATCCGCTTCCACTGGATCTTGCCTGCCTTGAGCCTACGGATCAGGCGACGGTACCCCTTGACGCGCAGTGTTCCGATGTGATCGAAGAGCAGCCTGACGGTGACACCCCGATCAGCTGCCTTCTCCAGTTCGGTGAGCAGCTCGTCCGTCACGGAGTCGCTGCTCATGATGTAGAACTCGGCATTGACGTAGCTCTTGGCACCGCTGACCGCTTGGGCCATGGCCTTGATGGATTCCTCATATCCGGGAATGAGCTCCACCTTGTTGCCGTCCACCATGGGCAGCGAACCGAGCCGATGGTTCAGTTCCCCCGCAGACTTCACCCACTCCGGACCGGAGTAGACGCTCACGGGGTCCGCGAGGTCCGAGGTGACAGCACGGACGCGTCGATTGACTTCTTCCTGCTGCTCACGCCGGCGCTTGGACAGCTTGAAATTTCCAAAGAGCAGGAACAGGACAAAACCCACGGAAGGGATCAGGAACACAGCCAACAGCCAGGCCATGGCTGTGGTGGGGCGTCGGTTACCGGGAATGATGCCCAGCAACACTATGCGCATGATGACTTCCGCAATGGCCCACACGCCCAGTAACCAGGTCCACTCCTGGCCAAACGGAAAAGGAAAGAGCACCCGACAAACCCCCACAGTTCATGAACAACAGTGACCACAGCCTATCCGGCAAAGTCCCCTCCACCGGGTCCGCACTAAGCTGGGGGCATGACTTCACCTGCTCCGACGGTCCTTGTTTTCCTGGACCCCGCCTTCGAAAACGGTCGAATCGCCGACTCCAGCCAACCCCAGCTCATGGCAACGGACTTGGGCGCCACGCGCGGCGACGGCGTCTTCGAATCCCTTTTGGCTGTCCAAGGACGTCCCCGCAAGGTCCAGGCACACCTGAACCGGCTGGGCAGCTCCGCGGCAGCACTGGACCTGGCACTCCCGGAGCAGGACGCGTGGCGCAAGGCGATCGACACTGCCATCAACGAATTCCGCGATGTCCACCCCGCCCCCACCCCGGAGGAGGACGAGGTCGTCGTCAAGCTGATCGTCACCCGGGGCGTCGAAGGCGCCGCCAGCCCCACCTGCTGGGTTCAGGCTTCGCCCTCGCCCGCAGGGAGTCGCCGGCAACGCGAGACGGGTATCGACGTCGTGCTGTTGGACCGCGGCTTCGATACCGAAGCCGGTGAGCGCGCGCCTTGGCTGCTGCTGGGCGCCAAGACGCTCTCCTACGCCGTCAACATGGCTGCGCTGCGCTACGCCCACAAACAGGGCGCCGATGACGCGATCTTCACTTCCACCGACGGCCGCGTCCTGGAAGGGCCGACATCCACTGTGCTGTTGGCCCACCTTGAAACAGTCGACGACGGCGACGGTTCAGTCAGGACTGTTCGGCGCCTCATCACGCCGCAGCATGACAGCGGCATCCTCCCGGGCACCTCGCAGGGGGCGCTGTTCGCGGCGGCGAAAGCTGCCGGCTGGGAGCTTGGCTACGGCCCCCTTGTGCCGCAGGACCTGTTCGATGCCGACGCCGTGTGGCTCATCTCAAGCATCCGTTTGATCGCCCCGGTCAACCACATCAACGGCAAGGAAATCGGCACCCCGGCCGTGCGTAAACAACTCACCGCCGAATTGAATGAACTGTTCGCGGGGATCGAGTAAATCACTCGGCTTCGGAGGCGGCTGCCTACGAAGCTCCGCTTGGAACCTAGCAGGTCGCAAGTAGAGTAATCGCTCGCATGACTCAATGATTAGCAAATCTTAGTCTCGGCCTTGGGCGGTTTGCGCGTGAAATCGCGTTTCTTATCCTCCTTGAATTGGCCGTCCGTCATGTGATGAATCTTGTTCTCGTGTTAGTTGGATCACGTCCTCTTGGCACTACTTCAGACTTTGCTGGCTAACTTCCCGGAGGGAATATGGGACTCAGCTCCCCCACAAAAGCCGAAGCATCGGCAACCGAGGCACAGTCCCAGACTGGCGCATCACAGCCAGGACTCCGCCGGTCCATGGAGGCCCGGCACCTGGTGATGATCGCCATGGGTGGCGTCATCGGCTCAGGCCTGTTCGTCAGTTCCGGATACACCATCGCAACTGCCGGCCCGCTGGGTGCCGTGATTGCCTTCCTCATCGGCGCCGTAGTCGTTTACTTGGTAATGGCATGCCTCGGGGAGCTCGCCGTAGCGTTCCCCGTGTCAGGCGCTTTCCACATCTACGCTGCCCGAACCATCGGCCCAGCCACCGGTTTTGCTACCGCTTGGCTGTATTGGCTCTGCTGGGCGGTGGCTTTGGGCTCCGAATTCACCGCAGCGGGCCTACTCATGCAGCGCTGGTTCCCAGGCGTCGACGTCTGGATCTGGTGTTTCGTGTTCGCCACCGTCCTGTTCACACTGAACGCCATCTCATCACGTGTCTTTGGTGAATCGGAGTTCTGGTTCGCGCTCATCAAGGTCGCCGCCGTCGTCGGCCTCATCATCCTGGGCGGCGCTGCGCTGGCAGGCTTCCATCCCCTTGCCGCCGGCGACTACTCGTCATTCGGCGAGAACTTCGCCACCTCGGACGGACTGTTCCCGAACGGCTTCACGGGTGTCTTCGTCACGTGCCTGGCCGTTTTCTACGCCTTCTCCGGCTCCGAGCTGATCGGCGTCGCTGCCGGCGAAACGGCCAACCCGGGTGCGAACATCCCCAAGGCCATGCGGACCACGGTCATCCGGCTGCTGATCTTCTTCGTCGGGGCCATCACGGTTATCGCGGCCACCATTCCCTACGATAAAGTCAGCGTGGACGAGAGCCCGTTCGTGACGGTCTTCTCCATGCTCGGCATCCCGTATGCAGCGGACATCATGAACTTCGTGATCATCACTGCGCTGCTCTCGGCCGGCAACTGTGGGCTCTTCTCCTGCGCCCGCATGCTCTTCTCGTTGGCCGACGAAGGCCATGCGCCCAAGGCGTTCCGCAAGTTGACCAAGCGGGGCATCCCCATGGTTGCCCTCTGCGTGAGCATGCTCGGCGGCCTCGCGTCGCTGATCAGCAGCGTGGTGGCGCCAGCCACTGTCTACCTGGTGCTCGTCTCCGTGGCGGGTTTCGCAACGGTGGGCGTCTGGATGTCCATCGTCGCCTCGCACTTCATCTACCGGCGGACCTTCGTGAAGAACGGTGGCGACCTGAGCACCCTGGCCTACAAGGCTCCGCTGTTCCCGTTGGTTCCGATCCTCGCCTTTGCGCTGTGCGTTGTTTCGCTGATCGGCATCGCGTTCGACCCCAATCAAGTGGCTGCGCTGCTCTTCGGTGTTCCCTTTGTGGGGGCCTGCTACGCGTTCTTCTACTTCAAATACGGCCGACGCCGGTCGCTCAAGAAGGTCGTCGACGCTTAGGTTTCGCGGCTTCCCGACCCCGGTCCCCCACCACCTACTTTGAATCGCCGGCCGCCTCGACACGCCCTCCAGAGGGAGGGTCGAGGCGGCCCCAGCCGCCAAAGTAGATGGTGGGGGCGCAGGTCTTGCTACTTCTTGGCCGCGCGCACCGGGTGCTCGCTCAGGATGGACAGCCGGTTGAAGGCGTTGATTCCGATCGCTGCCATGCAGAGGACACTGATCTGCTCGTCGCTGTAGTGTTGCCGCGCCTGTTCGAAGAGCTCGGGGCTGGGCCGCGACGAACTCATGCGGGTGATCTGCTCGGCAATCTCCATGGCCACCACCTCGGCCGGTTCGAAGAGTTGCACTTCCCTGTACACAGCAACCAGGGACAGCCGCTGTTCCGTTTCACCGTATTTCAAAGCTCGGCGATGGTGGAGGTCCAGGCAGAAGGCACAACCGTTGATCTGCGAGGACAGGTAGTTGATGAGTTCGAGGGTGCGTCGCTGGATACCAAGCCGGTCAGCTTCGTCGACGAGTTGCTGGGAGTAGTGGCTTAGCGTCGCATAAAGGTCGGGCTGTTGCTTGTCCAGATAGCCGGCCAGCCGTGGTTTTGTTTCCTGTTCGGGCATGGTTGGAGCCTAACGCAACGATTCACGGCAGCAGGAATGATCTCAGCGCGGTGCGGACGGGATGTGAGAGAGCGTCCACCAAAAACGGACGGGAAGTGAGAGAGCGTCCACCAAAAACGGGTGGGAAGTGAGAGAGCGTCCTAGCCCTGGATGTCCTGGATGTCCCGGGCGGCGGGGACGTCGGCGGCGAGGCGGATTCCGTGCTCTGCCAGCCACACCGGGTTGAAGGCCTTGCTCAGGTAGTTGGTGCCGGCGTCGGGGGCTATGGCTACCACCACCGAGCCGTGGGGTGCGGCGCGCGCCACCCGCACAGCGGCTGCCACCGCGAGGCCGGACGACGGGCCCAGCGCGAGACCTTCTTCGTCGAGGAGCCGATGCACCGTGGTGTAGACCTCGTCGTTAGGAATGCGCAGGAAGCGGTCAACGATGGAGCGGTCAAAGATCTTGGGCCACTCGGCTTGCGGCCAGGAGTTGCCCACTCCGTCCACCAGGATCTCGCCGGGATGACCGCCGCTGTAGGCGGAGCCATAGGGGTCGGCGCCGACAACTTCCACGTGCCCACCCGGTCGCAAGGCAGCAACGCGCTCCTTCAAAAACCGGCCGTTCCCGCTGATGGTCCCGCCGGTCCCGATGCCAGCCACGAAGTGTGTCACCAAGCCACCGGTTTGCTCCCAGATTTCCGGTCCAGTGGTTTCATAGTGCGCGGCGGGGTTGGCAGGGTTGTCGAACTGCATGGGCCGCCACGCGCCAGGGGTCTCAGCAGTGATGCGGGCAGCCACGGCCCGGGCGTTCTCCGGCGACTCGGACGGCGCATTCCAATCAGTCAGGATCACCCTGGCACCGTAATTGTGGAGCGCGGCAAGCTTCTCCTGCGAAATGGTGTCGCCCGTAACCACCACCACGGGATGGCCGGTCAGGTGCCCAATGAGGGCCAGCCCAATGCCGGTGTTCCCGGAGGTGCTCTCCACGATGGTCGCCCCAGGCCGCAGTTCACCAGATCTCTCAGCCGCCCGCACCATGCTCAGCGCCGTGCGGTCCTTGATGGAGCCGCCGGGGTTCTCGGACTCGAGCTTGATGTGGATGGCGCTGCCCAGCCCACGGCTCAGGGACTCCAACTTCACCAGCGGCGTGTTGCCCACCTTGTCCAGGACCGAGGCATCCAATCCGTCCGGCACCGAAGTCGCCGCGTGCACACCATGTTTGCGGATCGCCGTACTCACCACGCTTCCTCCCCTGTCTCCAAAAATTCCTGGGCTACGGCCTCGCGCAGTTCGGCCCGCGCCCGCTCCACGAGGTCAGGCGCCGACGGCCGGTCCGCCAGCACATCGGCCAAACGACCCACGACGGCGCCGGTCCCCTTCCCGAGCGGTTGCGCGGCTCCCGCTTCGAGCAGCAGATACGACGCCGTCAAGGCCTCTATTGCCAAGAGCTTTTCCAAGGCGTCCAACGACTTTTCCAGTTGCTGGAGGGCGAGCGGGGCGAGCGTCGAGTGGTCCTCGACGTCGGCCGAAAGTGTCGGGGCGCCGAGGGTCGCCGGTGCTGCCAGGACCTTCAGTTCGGCCAGCAGACCAGCGGCGGAGTACCAGAGCAGCCCGGGCAATTCTTCCTGCGCCAAGCCGGAGGCCGAAGAGGCCGCACCCTGCAAATGCTTCGCCCGGATGGCGCGCTGCGGCGGATACAACTTGGCAATGCGCCGCTCGCTGGAAATCCCTACATGCGCCAAAGCCAGTCGCAAACCCTCATAGGCAAGGGCCAACTGCATGGGTTGGAAGTTCCCGCCGGATACCATCAACCCGGATTCGACGTCGGCCAAGGGGTTGTCTCCGCGCCCGTTCAGCTCTACCTCCAGGGCCACACCAAGCTGATTCACCAGGGAACGGAAAGCCCCGTGCGTCTGGGGTGCGGCCCGAAATGACAACGCATCCTGCACCGATACCTCCGGCCGAACATCCTCCAACCATCCACCGCTCAACAGGCGGCGCACAACGGCAGCCGAGTCCCGCTGACCGTCCACCGCCTTGGCCGCCTGGATGGCCGGCGAGAACGGGCTGAGGTTCCCGCCGCCGTCGTACCGTGCGATGGTCTCCAGCGAGAGGGAAAGTGCGACGTCGGCCAGCTCGCTCAGGTGCTGCAGCCGCAGCAACGCCAGGGTTCCGGCACCTACCGAGTAGGCGTTGGCGCTCACCAGGGCGAGGGCCTCTCCGGGTGCGAGAACCAAGGGCTGGAGCCCTGCATCGGCCAGCGCCTTGGCGCCCGATACCAGCGTTCCGGACGCGTCTAATGCTTGGCCTTCACCGATGGCAACAGCGGCGACGGCGGCAAGCTGGGTCAGGTCCGATGAGCCCACCGAGCCTTCGCGCGGGATGGCGGGAATGACGCCACGGTTGAGCAGTTCGACATAGAAAAGGGCGGTCTCCGGGCGCACCCCCGAGCCCCCGCGGCTGAATCCGATGAGCCGGGCGAGGATCACTGCACGGGCAGCGGCGCGGTCCAGGTACGAGCCGACTCCGCTGTTGTGATACCTGACCACTTGGACTTGGTACGCCAGGAGGGACTTCTCCTCCACAGCGGTGTCCCGGCCGGAGCCGAGCAGGGTGTTGAGTCCGTAGACCCGTTGCCCGGAGGCAGCAGCCTTCTCCACGACCGCCCGGGATCGGTCGATCAGAGACAACGCATCTTGGTTGAGTTTCACGTGAAACGACGGATCAGATGCCGTCAAAGCCACGTCCACGGCGCGCACCGGCGCCGTACCAATCGTCAACGGCTCAGCAGAAGCCATCAGAAGTCCAGAAGGTTCTGGCGGAACCCACCGTTGCCGTAACTCGTCCTCAACAGGCCGCGGCGCCGCAGTTCGGGCGTGAGCTTGTCCAGCACACTGTGCACCGTCACCGGGTCGACGAAGCCGGAGAAGAGGAAGCCGTCGCCCCCTACGGCCGCGCCGGTTTCCTCCAGATAGTCGGCGATCTCGCCCACCGTGCCGATGATCGAGTCTCCGGCCCCGCCACTGCGTGCCTGCAGGATCTGGCGCAGCGTGGAACCGGGAGGCGCGGCCTTGGCGAAGTGTTCCAACGTGCCTTGGTTGCTGTTGGTGCTCAGCTCGGGAAGCGGGGCATCGAGGTCGAACCGCTTGAAGTCGATCACGGACAGGTAGGAGATGGAGTTGAGCTGGCTGTCGATATCGCGCTGGGTGAGTTCACGGCGCTGCGCCCGTAGCTCCTCCGCCTCTGCAGTAGAACCAACAACGGTGGGCTTCAGCACGAAAAGTACCTTCACGTCGTCGGGGTTCCTCCCGGCCTTGGCAGCCTCGGCGCGGATCGAATCCCGGTAGGCCTTCATGCCGTCAACGCCGCGGGCGAGCGCAATTGCCACATCAGCGTGACCGCCGGCGAACGCTTTGCCTCGGGGAGAGGCGCCGGCTTGGACCAGCACGGGCTCCTCGGGCAGCGGTGCCGTGTTCAGTGGACCACGAACCTTGAAGAAGTCGCCTTCGTGGTTGATCGGATGCACCTTGGTATGGTCCGCGAACACGCCGGCGGCAACATCCTCAAGCACAGCGCCAGGTTCCCAGCTCCGCCACAGGCGCGTGACGACGTCGACGAACTCTTCAGCCTTCTCATACCGGAGGTCGTGTTCAATCTGCTGGTCCAGTCCGTAGTTCTGGGCGGCGAGGTCGCTGCCGGAAGTGACCACGTTCCAGCCAAGCTGGCCCTCCGAGAAGTGCTGAAGGGTAGCGAGCAGCCGGGCCGCTGTGAACGGCGGATAGAACGAGGCACTGACGGTAGGAACAATTCCCAAGTGCTCCGTGGCAGACAGAAGGTATGGGACCAACGCGAGCGGATCATGCTTCGGGGCGAAGGACGCGTGGGCCAGCGAAACCTCGGCGGTGCCGCCATAAGTGTCCGGGACGGTCAGGGAATCCTCGATGATGAACAGGTCCAGTCCGGATCGCTCAAACGCGCGCACGGCTTCCTGGTACAGGGCGGGTTTCTTCCAGTCGTAGCCCAGGGCGTAACCGGGAGTCCCCCACCCTTGGACTCCGAAACCGTGGCCCACGAACCAACCAAAATGCAGCATGGGCTTGAGTGTAGAACTGCTCTGTCCGTTCACCGCGACCTGATTTCATGCGAAGTTACAGGGGGTCGTACTGCGTCAATTATGCTCCCGCGGCGTCACAAAAGAAGGGGCTGGGCGTTGCTCCGGGTTCCGCAAACAGCCCCCATCCGGAATGATCGCTGTATGAGTGCGCCAACCGCCCGCCGATCCGCCAAGGACCGGCTGTCCGGCGTCTGGGCGCTCAAGGGATACAAGCGCGAATGGCTCCGGCACGACGTCGTGGCGGGTGCTGCCCTGTTCGCCTTGCTGGTCCCGGCAGGCATGGCGTACGCGCAGGCTGCCGGGCTGCCGCCTGTCACCGGGCTTTACGCAACGGTGGTCCCCTTGCTGGTTTACGCCGTCGTCGGGCCTTCCCGCATCCTGGTCCTCGGCCCCGACTCCGCCCTCGCCCCGCTGATCGCAGCGGCGGTCATCCCGCTGGCGGCGGGGAGCAGCGAGAAATCCGTGGCATTGGCGGGGCTCTTGGCCGTGCTGGTAGGGGTGATCATGCTGGCGGGTTCCGCGCTGAAGCTGGGGACCATCACCGGCCTGCTCTCCAAGCCCATCCGGCTGGGGTACCTGAACGGCATCGCGCTGCTGGTAGCCCTCTCGCAGCTGCCGGCCTTCCTGGGGATAGAGGCCGACGGCGACATCTGGCAGAAGCTGGCGAAGGTCACCACCGGGATACTCACGGGCGGTGTCAACGTCGCCGCGCTGCTGCTGGGGGTTGGTTCGTTGGCGCTCATTTGGATCCCGAAACTCCTGAAGTGGAAGGTGCCGGGCGTGCTTTTTGCCGTGGTTGGCTCGTGCGTTGCCACCGCGGTTTTGGGTTTGCACCACCACGTCAAGGTCACCGGAATCTTGCCGCAGGGCCTGCCCATGCCCGCGCTCGGCGGGCTTGGCTGGGCCGATGCCCTCACCCTGCTGCCCGCCGCCGCCGGCATTGCCCTCATGGCCTTCGCGGACACCGGCGTCCTGTCCCAAACACTGGCGGCAAAGGAAGGCAAGAGAGTGTCCGGGAACAGGGAGATGGCGGCGCTCGGTGCGGCCAATGCTGCGACGGGGCTGTTGGGTGGCTTCCCCGTTTCCGGAAGCACCTCCAGGACCCCAGTGGCCGTGGATGCGGGTGCCAAATCCCAAATGACCGGTGTGGTGGGGTCGGTGCTGGTGCTGGCCTTCATGCTCCTGGCCCCCGGCGTCACTGAGTACTTGCCGTCCGCAACGTTGGCCGCCGTCGTGATCGCTGCGGCCATCGCCCTCGCGGATCCGGCCGGCGTCAGGCGGCTCCTCAGCCTGAGCCGCAGCGAGTCCGTGGTGATGCTCGCAGCGTTCCTCGGCGTCCTGACCGTCGGTGTCCTGCAGGGAATCGTGGTGGCCATCGCCTTGGCACTTCTGGACTTTGTTCGCCGGGCCTGGGATCCGTACCGCACCGAGCTTGGCGCAGAGGAAGGCCTCCCCGGCTATCACGATCTCGAGAGGCACCCCGACGGCGAGCGTGTTCCCGGGCTCCTGATCCTGCGTTTTGATGCCCCGCTCTTCTTCGGCAACGGTCAGGTTCTGGCGGAGTTTGTCCGGGAGCAGCTGGATGAGGCGCCGGACGAAACGTCAGACGACATTTCCCACGTGATTCTCGCCGCCGAACCCATCACCGGGATCGACACCACGGCGTTGGATGACCTGGTCACCCTGGATGAATGGCTTGCCAGAAAGGGCGTGGACCTGGTGTTCGCCGAGCTCAAAGGGCCTGTCAAGGACAAACTGCTCCACCTCGGTACTGCGGCCCGTTTCACGCCCGACCATTTCTTCCCCACCATCGGCGCCGCAGTGCGCGCGCTCAGGCGCGAATAGCTCCGGCACCTCCGATTACGCAACATGACGAGCCCGCAGCCACCCGCAAGTGCAGGCCGATGCCCGTGGATGTTACGTTTTTCTTGAGTAATGAGTACCAGCGCAAAGCCCTGACTTGCTGGTCGGCAACCCTCTCTCCGGCGGGGTGCCTCAGGTGACTACTCGGCGTATCGACAACTCGAACTGCAAGCGTGACTGAGGAGCACCAGCAATGCCTGAACCCACTGAAGAAAAACTCTCTTACCGCCTGATTACGGGCCCGGACAATCGTGATTTTTGCGAGCGTATCCACAACTCCCTCGCCGAGGGCTATGTGCTCCATGGCAGCCCGGCAGCCACGTTCAACGGAACGGACGTCATCGTCGCGCAGGCCATCGTGCTGCCCGCAGCCATCGCCAACGCCGATGCGGCCGTCGCCAACGCCGTTGACCAGCTGGAGAACTACGACGACGAAGAAGCATTCGAGGGCCACGCATGAGCTACGCAGGTGACCTGACCCCGCAGGACGCGTGGGCGAAGCTTGAAGAAGGCGCCATCCTGGTGGATGTCCGTACCGAGGGCGAATGGGCCCACATCGGCATCCCGGACACCAAAGCCACCGAGAACGATCCCCTGTTCATCCAGTGGAACCTCGCAGGCGGGGTTCCGAACTCCCGCTTCATCGAGGACCTGCAGCTGCAAGCCCCCGAGGGCGACGACGTTGAACTGGTCTTCCTGTGCCGCTCCGGGCAGCGTTCCATTTCCGCTGCCATCGCCGCAACGCAGGCCGGCTTCACCGCCTACAACGTCCTTGAGGGTTTTGAAGGCGAACCGGACCGTTACGGCGAGCGAACTGTGAATGGTTGGAAGAACCGTGGCCTGCCGACGAACCTGGGGACCGAGTAAGTGACTTTCAATCCCGACGCCGCCGGCTGGAGCCCAGACACCCAGGCCGTCCGAGGTGGCCTTGACCGCACCAATTTCCAGGAAACGGCCGAGCCTGTTTTCCTGAACTCCGGCTTCGTTTACGAATCCGCCGCAGCCGCCGAACGCGCCTTCACCGGCGAGGACGAACGCTTTGTCTACTCTCGTTACGGCAACCCCTCCGTGGCAACCTTCCAAGAGCGACTCCGGCTGCTCGAAGGAACCGAAGCGTGCTTTGCAACGGCCTCGGGCATGTCTGCGGTCTTCACCGCCTTGGGTGCGCTGCTGGCTGCCGGCGACCGCGTCGTTGCTGCGCGCTCCCTCTTCGGCTCCTGCTTTGTGATCCTCAACGAAATCCTGCCGCGCTGGGGTGTTGAGACCGTATTCGTGGATGGCCCGGACCTGGAGCAGTGGCGTGAGGCCCTCTCCGAACCGACCACTGCGGTGTTCTTCGAGTCTCCCTCCAACCCCATGCAGGAAATCGTGGACATCGCCGCCGTGAGCCAACTGGCGCATGCCGCCGGAGCGACCGTCGTCGTCGACAATGTCTTTGCCACTCCCCTGCTGCAGCGCTGCGGCGAGCTGGGTGCGGACGTGATCGTGTATTCGGGCACCAAGCACATTGACGGCCAGGGTCGTGTCCTCGGCGGCGCGATCCTGGGCACCAAGGAGTTCATCGACGGCCCGGTCAAGCAGCTCATGCGGCACACCGGCCCTTCGCTGTCCGCCTTCAACGCCTGGGTCCTGACCAAGGGCCTGGAAACCATCGGCCTCCGGGTAAACCACAGCTCGGCGTCCGCTTTGAAAATCGCGGAGTGGCTCGAGCAGCAGCCCGCCATCAGCTGGGTCAAATACCCGTTGTTGAAGTCACACCCGCAGTATGAGCTGGCCGCGAAGCAGATGAAGGCGGGCGGCACCGTGCTGACCTTCGAGCTCTCGCCGTCCGCTGGGCGTTCGGCCAAGGAAGCGGCTTTTGCGCTGCTCGATGGACTGCGCGTCATAGACATCTCCAACAACCTGGGCGATTCCAAGTCCCTCATCACCCACCCGGCCACCACCACTCACCGGGCCATGGGCCCTGAGGGCCGTGCGGCGATTGGGCTGAGCGACGGCGTGGTCCGCCTGTCGGTGGGCCTGGAAGACGTGGACGACCTCATCCTGGATCTGGAGAAGGCCCTCAAACAGGTCTAACCTTGCTGCCATGAGCGGGAAGTATCCGTATCGCCGTGCCGGAGCGGTCATCGTTGCCGGCACGGTGGTGTGGTTCGTTGGCATCTCACCGGTCAGCCGCGTTTACATCACGCCGGACGCTGCCGAACGGCTGCGGATGCTCCAGGCCGGCCAGCGTGGTTGGGTGGTGGGGCAGCACCTGACCGCCGCGGGAACCGTGGCAGTGCCGGTAGGTTTCGCAGCCTACGCGAGCGCGGTTCAGGGCACGGACGCTTCGCATCGTCAGGGCAAAAAGTGGGCAGTCGCAGCTGCCGCCGCCCTGCTCGCCGGCGCTCCGCCCTTTGTGTACAGCCTCACGCGGAGGGCTTCGGACCTGGAGCGCTTCGCCGACCGCAGGGGGTCCAACGCGCCGTTCCTGCTGTACTCCGGATTGCATGTTGTGGCGTTGGCTGCCCTCGGCGGGAGCCTGCTGACTTTGCCCGCGAAACGATGGATCGGAATCACGGCGGCGGCCAGCGCACCCGTCTACGGCGCCATTCTGGTGGCCAAGAAGGATATCCCCCCGTTCTGTTTCTACTTGGTGGAGGGGCTCACCGGCGCCTACCTGATGACGTGGAAAGAGCCGAAAAGCTAGGGCCTCCTCACCCTGGTCAGCATCGGAGCGGGGTCCTTAAGCGCGTCAGCGGCGACACCGCGAACAGTCACTCTTGCTGCATGCCCGACGACGGCGGCCAGGGCTTCGTCGTTGGGCGGACTGCCCGGCTGGCTGTGTCCGTCGCGCCGCCTGTTGCTGTATCGCACCGCCGCTTCGCGTTGCTCGTGGGCACCGTTGCCGCGCTCCAGAATGTCCGTGATCCCGGCTTTGACGAGTTTGAGTTCTCCTTGGTCGTCCAGCACGGGACTCACGTAGTCAACCAGCGCCCACACCACGTCCGCCGCCGGCTGGGGACGGAAATCGCCGAAGTCCAGGAGGTCTCCACGCAACCCCGAATTGCTGGCCTGCCAACTCGCCATCCGCAGCAGGGCAGTAGGCACTGAGGTGGGCTCGACGCCGTCGAGCATTTCCAGCGAGGCCGTCTCCACCAAAGCCCGCACCAGCACCGCAACCAGTGCCGCGTCTTCGGCCCGGAGGCAGACGTCGGCCACGCGCACCTCCACGGTGGGGTGGTTCCTGGAGATGCGGGCATCGAAGTAGATCATGCCCTCATCCATGATCACGCCCGTTTCCAGGAGACGCTTCACGATGCGCCGGTAGGCTGTCAGCGAGCCGAAGACCGATGAGGGTCCGGACGTGGGCCACCGGTTCCATGCCTGTGTGCGGTAGCTGTCAAAGCCCGTGGGGAGTCCGCGCCAATACGGCGAATTGGCGGCGAGGGCCGTGAGCACTGCGAGTTTGTCCCGCATGTGGTCCAGCACCACAACACCTTCCTCCGGTGACTCCACCGACGTGTGCACGTGGAACCCACAGGTCAACTGCTCTGTGGCGATAATCCCGAAGCGGTCCAGCATCGCGGCGTACCGAGGATCCGGGGTGGTGTGCGTGTTCGAGGCAAGTGGCGACGTGGCGATCGCAGCCACCCGGGCTCCGTGCTGGCGGGCGGCCTGGTTGGCCATGGCCCTGCCGCGGCGAATCTGGTGCAGGAGCTCGCCGTACGTGTGGCATGGACGGGTCTGGGTTTCGATCTGCTCCAGCTTCAGTTCATGGCTCAGGCCGGTCTCCGCGGGCTCATCGTGGCCGGCCAGCAGCGCATCCGCGAGGGCCAGGGGCTCCCCCGTCACAGGATCGACGATGAGCAGCTCTTCCTCAACCCCGAAAGTCCGCATGCTCCATTCTGCGTCACGAGGGCGAGGGAGGACAGGGCTGCTGCGTGCCCCCTTCCGTTCTGCTGGATCATCGCTCCATTGCGGTCTCCGAACGCCCGGATACTCCACCTCTCGTGAGCGCAAACGCGAATGATCCAGCAGAAGTTCGGCGCTTTCATCCACATACGCCAGTATCTCCATGCCCCACCGCCGCAGTTCGTGGCCAGCTTGGACCATGGACGCACGCGAATTCCTGAGATCAGTGGGCGGAGTGGCACGAGTGGGGCTGCTCCGCGGTCATGGTTTCACTCCCTCGTCGGTTCGGAGAATCGCAGGGGCGTATCAACCCCGGAAGGGCATTTGGGCGTTGCCGTCCGCAGATACGGAGTACCTCTCGGCCCTCACGAACAATGGGCAGCTGACGTGCGCCAGTGCCGCTGTCAGATACGGGCTTTGGCTTAAGACGAAACCCAACAAAATCCACCTGGCAACAAGGCACAACCGAGGCCGGGGATTCGTTCGGCATGGTGGGCTCAGGGTGGGATCGGAGGCCCTTCTTCCCTTGGCATCCGTGGAAGACACCGTCATCCATGCGCTGACGTGCTTGGCGGAAGTTGACGCGATATCCGTAGCCCAGTCTGCGATGACGAGATTCGGGATTGCCCGGCATGTCCTCGAAAGTGAGCTCACCGCCAAATACTTCGGAGTAGCGAGGAAACGGTTGGCCATGGCAGATGGATTATCCGAATCGGTCCCCGAGATCAGTGCACGGCTGCTTTTCGAATCGGAAGGGCTTTCGTTCAAGCGGCAAGTGGGCATCGAAGGTGTAGGTCGGGTGGACATCCTGATCGACGGGTGGCTCATCGTCGAGATCAACGGATACCAGTTCCACAGTTCCAGGTCCGCCTGGCGAAAGGACATGGGCAGGCTGAATGCTGCGCAAGTCCGTGGCTATCACGTGTTAAGTTACGCACCCGAGCAGATCTGGAACTCGCAGGAGCATGTCATGGCCCAGATCCGGGGACTACTGGCCCGGGGAAGGGACGGCAGACGCGGATAGGCAGGATTTTGCTGGATCATTCGTTCTCTGTCCATTCGGAAGCCCGGAATGGCGGGCCTCCTGAAGGCCACCGAGGAATGATCCAGCAAAACTAGTCCTGGAAGTACTCGATCTTCGCGCCAATGGTGTTCAGGCGCTCTGCAAGGTCCTCGTAACCACGCTCGATCACGTAGATGTTGCGCAGCTCTGAGGTTCCCCTCGCTGCCAGCATCGCCAGGAGCAGGCAAGCGGCGGGGCGCAGGGCGGGCGGACAGCCGATTTCGGCCGCGCGCCACTTGGTGGGCCCGTTGACGTAGATCCGGTGTGGATCCAGCAGCTGTACCTGGGCGCCCAACTTGTTGAGTTCGGTCAAGTAGATGGCACGGTTCTCGTAGACCCAGTCGTGGATCATGGTCTGGCCCTCGGCGTTGCCCGCGATCACGGCGAAGAACGGCAGGTTGTCGATGTTGAGGCCGGGGAACGGCATCGGGTGGATCTTGTCCTGCGGGGCGCGGAGTTCGGAGGGCTTGGTGGTCACGTCCACCAGGCGCGTGCGGCCATTACGGGCCATGTATTCGCCGGAGATTTCCAGGTTTTGGCCCATCTGCTCCAACGTGGCGAGTTCGATTTCCATGAACTCGATGGGGACCCTGCGGATGGTGACCTCGGAGTTGGTGACGATTCCCGCGGTGATCAGGCTCATGGCCTCGATGGGGTCCTCGGACGGGAAGTACTCGATGTCCACGTCGATGGCGGGGCGGCCGGTGATCTTCAGGGTGGTGGTCCCCACGCCTTCGATATCCACGCCGAGTCCCTGCAGGTAGAAGCAGAGGTCCTGGACCATGTAGTTGGGGCTGGCGTTGCGGATCACCGTGGTGCCTTCGCGGTGTGCGGCAGCCATGATGGCGTTCTCGGTGACGGTATCGCCACGCTCAGTCAGCACGAACGAGCGGCTATGCCCATCGGCGGGAGGCGCAGTCACGGAGTAGAAACCGGACCTGGCTTCCACGGACAGTCCGAACTGGCGCAGGGCCTGCATGTGGGGCTCGACGGTACGCGTTCCGAGGTCGCAACCACCGGCGTAGGGCAGCAAGTATTCATTGGTCTCATCCAGGAGCGGCCCAAGCAGCATGATGACGCTGCGGGTTCGGCGGGCAGCATCGACGTCCATCGAACCGAGGTCCAAGACCTCGGGCCTGCGGATGCGGAGGTCGCTTCCGTTAAGCCAGGTGCATTCGACGCCGATGGAGGTCAGGACTTCGACGATCCTGTTGACTTCTTCGATGCGGGCCAGCCGGCGCAGCGTGGTGGTGCCACGGTTGATCAAGCTGGCGCACAAGAGCGCGACGCCGGCGTTCTTACTGCTGTTCACATCGACTTCGCCGGACAGCGTCCGGCCGCCCTCCACACGGAGATGGGTCATCTGCGGCTTGCCGACTTTGACGATGGAACGCCCGAAGATCGCTTCGAGCCGCTCGATCATTCGCAGGCTGAGATTCTGTTTACCCTGTTCCATCCGGGCGATTGCGCTCTGACTGGTTCCCAGCTCAGTAGCCAACTGCCCCTGCGTCCAGCCCTTTTCACTGCGGGCGTTACGGAGCAGGAGGCCAACATGTTCGGGCGTAGCTTGCGTCATAACCCAGAAATATCACAAGTGAGTTAGAAGCTGCACGCAAATCGCCGTTTGAGCGGCAAAGATCACACCATACCCGTCCTGTGCGATAAACGGCGCTGGACGTCGCCCGTCAGCACGACTAGCCCGGAGGGGTTAGACGCGCCAGTATCCCAAGGCTTCGATCCGATGTTTATCCACGCCCAAGCCCTTCCGCAAGTGCTTCACGATTGCACGGGTACTGGACGCCTCGCACGCTATCCAGAAGAAGTCATCCGCCACGGACACCGTCTCCTCGGTCAGCGCACCGCAGACTTCCTCCACCAGCGCGGCACCGTCGCGTTTGCGCGGAATCCAGGTGACGACGTCGGATCCGGAGGTCCGCACCTCGAGCGAAGGGTCGGCGTCATGCTGGTATTCAAGCCAGGCCGTCACCGGGGATCCGTGGCCAGCCGAAAGCTGACGCACATCCAGGAGTGAGTTGATGGCCGGGATGGACGCGGGATCGCCCACCACCCAGATCCGACGCGGAGCGGGCTGCGGGAAGCTGAAGGAACTGCCTTGGACCGTGGCGTCGATGGTGTCGCCGGCTTGCACTGAGCGGGCCCAGTCGGCCGCGACGCCATGGTGCATAGCGAAGTCCATACTGAACGTTCCTGCCACTGGATCCGCGTTCACCAGGGTGTAGGCGCGTTGGTGGGCCTTGCCGGAATCGTCGAACCACAGCCGGATCCACATGGTGGGGTGCAGGCCACTGCGCTCCAAGAGTCCACCATCGCGCACATGCACGCGCAGGAAGTCGGGGGTGATCTCCTCCCGCCCGGTGACTTCCAAGGTGAAGTCCTTGGCGCCCATCACTTTGAGGACGACGCCTTCCCAATTGCGCTTCAAGCAACACTCCTTCACGAACGGCCACGATTTGTGAACGGGGCCAAAGCCATTTATCTTGAGCTTAAGTAAGCCTAACCTAAGCTCGAAAGCGGCCTGAGATTATGACGCCTGCCCCGACTCACAATCCCGCCCCGGCAGGCGGCCCCGGCACCTACCGTGACTCGTGGGGCATCCCGCACTTGTGGGCGGAATCCGCCGACGACCTCGCCTACCTCCAAGGCCTGAACGCCGCCAGCGACCGCTCATGGCAGATCGAGCTGGAACGCTGGCGTTCCGAAGGCCGCGCGGCAGAAGTGCTGGGCCCTGACGCAGTGGTGTGGGACCGGTTCGCCCGGCAGGCCCGGTTGGATGACACCGCCCGCCGCTGCTTCGAGAACTTCGACGACGACACAAAACGCTGGTGCGGACAGTACGTCGCCGGCGTCAACCAGGCCTTGTCCGAAGGCCTCCGCGGTGGCCCGGAGTTCGATGAATCCGGCGGCGCCCCCGAGCTTTGGAACCCATGGACACCGCTGGGCGTCTTCCTGGTCCACCACATCCTGTTCTCCACGTTCCCCAACAAACTATTCCGCGCGCACGTCGCACGGACTCTCGGGGACGACGCCGTAGGCCTGTTCAGCATCGAAGCTCCCGTGTGGTCCGGCAGCAATGCCTGGGCTGCCCACGGTTCGGAGACAGCCAGCGGACTTCCCCTGGTTGCCGGCGACCCCCACCGCTTGATGGAGCTGCCCGGCGTGTACCAGCAGGTGCGGCTGGCATGCCCCGAGTTCGACACCATCGGGTTCGCCTTCCCGGGTGTCCCCGGCCTCCCGCACTTCGCCCACACCGGGCATACCGCCTGGGCCATCACCAACGCCATGGCCGACTACCAGGACCTTTTCGAAGAGGAACTGCGCCGGGTCACCGATGTGGATGGCGAGCGCGTGGAGGCTCGTGGAGCGGAAGGCTGGGAACCCGTCGTCGTCAGTACCGAGACTGTTCTCGTCCGCGGAGGCGACGCCGTTGACGTTGAGGTCATGGAGACCGCGCGTGGGTCGGTGATCTCTGCAGCGCCCGACGGCGGTGCCCTCAGTTTGCGTTTCCCCGCACGGGTTGAGGGGCGGCTGGGTTTTGAGGCCCTCCTGCCGCTGTTGCGGAGCCGGAACGTCTCCGAGGTAGAGGCAGCGTTCGATGCCTGGGTGGAGCCTGTCAACAGTGTGGTGGCCGCGGACGACTCCGGGGCCGTCCGCCACTTTGTTGCCGGGCTTGTTCCGCAGCGGAATCCCTCCAACCGCCGCCTGCCGGCGCCCGCCTTCTCCGCCCGCCACGCGTGGGACGGGCAGTACGTGGTCCTCCCCCGTACCAAGGTCCAGCGTTTCGCGGTCAGCGCTAATGATCGGGCCGCGGGCGGCGGAGATGCGGTGGCCATGGAGTTCGCTCCTGCGCATCGTGCGCTGCGGATCCGGGAACTATTGGAGGCCGCTCCCGGAGGGTCACTCACCGTGGACACCATGCAGGCCATCCACACGGACACGCAGCTGGGTCCATGGCCGGTGTTCCGATCCATCCTCAGTGGCCTGGACGCCGATGACCTGTCCGGCGAAGCCAAGGAACTCCGGTCAGAGTTGTTGGGATGGGACGGCCGCATGGACGCGGCCAGTCACCAGGCAGCCGTGCTCGCGGCGTGGCGGGGAGCCTTGGTTCAACGCATTGCCAGGCATTCCGCGTTGGCCCCACTGCACGAGCCCACGGGATACTCCCCCTTGTTCGGGCCCTGGTTGTCTGTTCCTTCGCGCATCGGATTTGCTCTTGAAACGCTGCTGGCCCGGGGCTCCGAGCTTGGTATCAGTGTTGGTGTTGAAGCTGCCGCAGCGCTTGAAGACGTTGCCCTGGAGGAAGCGCTGCTGGACGGTGCGTCGTGGGGCGAGCGACACCAGCTCCTGGCCGTTCACGTCCTCCCGGGCGCTCTTTCCGAGGCCGCCCCCGCTGCCGACCTCAGTGGGGATACCGGTTGCGTGCTCTGCACCGAAAGCCTCCCCGGCGTGGACGACCGAAGCTTCCGCGGACCCGTGGCCCGCTACGTCTGGGACCTGTCCGATCGAGCCAACAGCCGGTGGATCGTCCCCTTCGGCGCCGCGGGTACACCCGAGCATGAGCATTTCGCCGACCAACTGCCACTCTGGACCGCCGGGAAGCTTGCCCCAGTGGTCACGGATTGGTCGGTCCTGACCAAAGACACGCCCTAGCCAATTCCGTTCGCAGCCCTAGAAGGAAACCATGACCACCACCACCCAGGACTTCGCCGTCCGCACCACCATCTACTCCGAAGAACTCGACGGTTGGGGTTCCCTGCGGATAGTCCCCCTGATCCCCAGCGAGGACATCGGCCTCATCTACGAGTGGGTGACCCAGCCCCGCGCAAAGTTCTGGGGAATGACCGAGCACTCCCGCGAACACGTCCAGGAGATCTACGAGTTCCTTGACTCATTGGAGACCCACCACGCGTTCCTGGTGGTGCTCGACGGGGAGCCGCTGGCCCTGTTCCAGACGTACGAACCACTGCACGACCCCGTGGGCGAGGCCTACCCTGCGCGCGAGGAGGACATTGGGATGCACCTGTTGCTGGCTCCGGCCACGCGGCCCATTCCACACTTCACGCCGAGGCTCGGAACGTCGCTGATCAAGTACATGTTCTCGCTGCCGGGCAAGGACCGGATCATCGTGGAGCCGGACTCCCGCAATGCCAAGGCCCTGCGTCGCCTGGAAGCCACCTGCTTCGAGCTCGGTCCCATCATTCAGCTCGCCGAGAAGGAAGCCCAACTGGGGTTCCTGACACGCGCCGGCTTTGACGAGATCCAGGAACAGCAGCGCTAAACCGCCACAAGGGAAGTGCCGCCGGCGGCCCCCAACGCTACCGGCGGCACGTTTGGTGTCCAGCGTTCCAGCGCATGTCAGCGCTAGCGCCAGACGAAACTCCATGTCCCCGCGCCCACAGCGGCCAGCACTGCTCCCGCTGCAATCACCAGCCCGCCAAGGACCACCCAAACGTCCAGCAACGAGTACGTTGATTCTCGTGCCCACGTGCGTTGACCGCCCCCAAAACCGCGGGCTTCCATGGTCACCGCTAGCCTCGACGCCCGGCGAACCGCCTGCACCAAGAGCCCGAAGCTCTGCCCGAGCGTAGCCTTGAGGCGCTGGAACGGGCTGCCCTGCGAGCCGACGCCGCGTGCCCGGCGGGCCATGCCGATGGTCTGCCACTCCTCTGCCATGAGGCCCACTAAACGCATGGCTGCCAGAGACCCGAGGACAAAGCGGTGCGGCAGCTTTGCTTTCTGCGCCAGCGCATCGGCCAGGTCCGTCGGATCGGTGCAGGTCATCAGCAGGATCGCCGGGAGCGCGATCGCCAAGCCGCGGAGCATGAAACCCAGCCCCAGCTCGAGGGAACCTTCGCTGATGGACCAGAGTCCGACGTCGAGCAGGACAGCGCCGCTGTCAGCAGCCACGATCGCTGTGCTCCACCCGCCGATCGCTGCCGCGATGATCAGCGGCCAGGCACGCTGCCACAGCAAGCGGAGAGTGAGGCCGGCCAGCGGGAAGAGCGCCAACTCCGCAACAAGCGCCGTAGACGCCGACACCCAGTCGATGGACAGCGCCAGCACCAGGGAAATGAGGAAGACCGAGCCGAACTTGGCCAAAGGATTCGCGCGGGTCAGCAGCGCCTGGTTACCCCGCAGGTTCAGTGCATCCCTCATGCTGCACCGGCTTCCTGGCGGTCGTTTTCCGTGCGCGTGGACGGGCCGAGCTGCAGTTCCGTGCCGCCGAGCACGGCGCTGAACTCTTGGTCATGGGTTACTGAGACCACGGCAGTTCCGGCGTCCAGCAATTCGGACAGGAAGGACGCCAATTCGGCCCAGGTGTTCGCATCCTGGCCAAACGTCGGCTCATCGAGCACCAAGACCTTCGGATGCGCCGCGAGCACGGTGGCCACCGAGAGCCGACGCTTCTCGCCGCCGGACAAGGTGTACGGATTGGCGTCCACCAGATGGGTGAGGCGCAACCGCTCCAACAGTTCGTCCACGCGTTCCTCGCCATGGCCCAGGTGCCTCGGGCCAAACATGAGTTCGTCCAGGACCTTGCCCGTGACGAACTGGTGCTCCGGCTCCTGGAAAACGGTTCCGATACGGGAAATCAGCTGCTCGGCTTTCCACTTGAAGGGGTCCATGCCCACTCCCTCTGAAAGCTCGACGGCGGCACTCACCGTGCCATCCACCGGCGCCAGAAGACCGGCCAACGTGAGCGCGAAGGTGGACTTTCCGGCACCGTTGGGACCCGTGATGGTGAGCGCCTGGCCTGCCCGGACCTGGGCACTGATGCCGGATTGCACGGGAACCGGCGGGATGGTCCTGAAGCCCTTCCTGCGTGGTTTCTCCCGTGAAACTGAGAGGTCCTGCGCCGCAAGGAGGAGCTGGGCGGTCCGGGGTTCGTTGCGGCGGGCGCGGGTTGCCGGGACATACCCCGGAACCCAAACGCCGGCACCCATCAGCATGGTGCGGGCCTCGGATAGGACGTGGTCCGGCGGGCCGTCCAGGAGGACGCCCGGCGTACCGGCTTCTGAGCCGGTACCCGGCTGCAGGACCACGATCCTGTCCACCAGGTCCTTCCACACAGACACCCGGTGCTCCACCACCACCAACGTGGCGCCGGTCTTGTCCACGCAGCGCTTCACGGCATCGCGGACCTCCAACACCCCTGCAGGATCGAGGTTGGCCGTAGGTTCATCCAGCAGGATCAGCCCGGGCCGCATCGCCAGGATGCCGGCCAGCGCAAGGCGCTGCTTCTGCCCACCGGAGAGTGCCGCCGTCGGGTGATCCAACGCCAAGCCGCCGCCTGCTGCGGTACGCAACCCGACGTCGTCGAGCGCTTCATGGACGCGGGACCAAATCTCGTCCCGCGGTACGGCCAGGTTCTCGGCACCGAAGGCGACGTCGTCACCCACCCGCGAGAGGACCACCTGCGTTTCCGGATCCTGTTGCATCAGGCCGGCGCGGCCTCGCTGCTCGCGGGGAGTGACGCCGTCGATCAGCAGGGAGCCGGTCTCGTCAGAGTCGTCCTCCTCGTCACCCAGCACCCCGGCGAGGGCGTGCAGGAGCGTGGACTTGCCGGCGCCTGAAGGCCCCAGCAGCAGTACGCGCTCCCCGGGTTCGATCCTGAGGTCAAGGCCTTGAATGGCAGGCTTGGCCCGACCGGCGTGCCGCCAACCCCAGCCCTCGGCCGAGATGGCGGCAGGCCTGACAGCGCCGCTGTTGGTGGCGGGCATCAGCTGAAGACTGGCTCCGAAGCGGCCTTGCGGGACGCGAAGGAGCTCAGGACGCCCGTCTTGGCCAAACCGCGGGTGGCGACCCATGACAGTGCGCCTGCGATGATCGCGCCGGAGATGGTGGTGAAAGTGATGTAGGCCAGCTTGTCGATGGCTTCGTAAGCGATGTTCCAACCCCAAGGCAGGAAGGAGTCGTTGAGGCCGCAGAAAAGGCCAGCACCGGCACCGGCAAGGAGTGCCGTGGGCAGGTTGAACTTCTTGTAGCGGAACGCGGCGAAGATCAGCTCGGCGCCGAGGCCCTGGAGGATGCCCGAGATGAGCACTGTGGTGCCGTACTGCGAACCCATAATGAGCTCACCCGTGGCTGCCACGGCTTCGCAGAACAGTGCCGCACCCGGCTTGCGGATAATGAGCATGCCCAAGACCGCCGGGATCATCCAGCCACCGGCGATCAGGCCGGTGAGCGGCGGATACGTCGCGTTCATGGGAATGGATACGAGTGCGGCGCCCTGGGACCATGCCCAGAAGATCACGCCGCCGGCGATGGCGATAAGGGCCGCCACCACGATGTCTACAACACGCCAGCTATAACTGGTCTTCTTCACGTTTACCGTGGTCATTTTTCTGCCTCCTGAGGTACAGGAGGGGAAAGTGCTCCCCGGATTCCCCAGCCGGCCTGCGCCGCCCGGATCCGGACACTCTGAGAAGCTCGACTCCCTTGCGCCGGTACTAACCGGATCAGGTTCGAGGGTCTGCGGCTGTCCGCACTCTCAGCGCCCTCGCGTCTCCCGCATTCCTGCAGGATTCGACGGCGGCGCTCCCCTGTCGTTATCAATCTGCCCTGATGGGCTGGTTCAGTTTACACCTGCGCGTGTGGCCGGCGCTGGGGCCCGGTCACAATCCTGCGAGAATGGACCAGCAGATCCGACCGCAGCAAAGGGGCACATTTTCATGACGGACATTCCCGGCTCAGGACTTCCAGGAACCAAACCCGTGCCCGAACCCCGGCTTGCTGCCAGCGTCATCCTGCTTCGCGACACCGCGGACGGGCTCGAGGCCTTCGTCCAGCACAGGGTCAGCACCATGGACTTCGCTGCCGGGATGGTGGTCTTCCCCGGAGGACGGGTGGACGCCGCGGATCAATCCGGGTGGGACTACCCCACCGAACTCCTGCAGGCCCACGCGGCGGACTGGCACCAGAGCTCCATCGGCACGGATCCGGACGCTGCAGCAATGGTACTCACAGCTGCCATCCGGGAGGTCCAGGAGGAAGCCGGCCTGAGCATCGACGCCTCGGATCTCCGTCCCTGGGCCAACTGGATCACCCCTACGGACATGCCCAAGCGCTTCGATACGTATTTCTACGTCGCCAAGCCTTCGCCGGGAGCCGAGCCGCAGCACCAAACCACGGAAGCGTGGCAATCCCTATGGATGCCTGTGAACGGAATCCTGGAAGCCGAGGCTGCCGGCACCCTGCAGCTGATGCCGCCCACCTACTACCTGCTGAAGGAAATCGACGGGTTTGGTTCTGTGGAGGCGATGTGGTCCGCCGAACATGCTGTGGTCCCCGTGCTGGCACCGGAGGGTTCCATGGCTGCGTTTTTGAAGGAACGGGAAAGCCGGCGCTAGCAGTGTTCCCCCGGCCTTTACAGCTAGGCTGGGGACATGAACCTCTTCTTCAAGCTGCTGGGTGCCGGAGTAAGCCTCGGAGCAGGCTTCGTCGGAACCAAACTCGTCAACAAAGGGTGGGAAAAGGCCACTGGCAACAAGCCACCCGTAGGCAACGATGACATGGAAACAAGCCTGCGCTCGGCCCTGACCTTCGCACTGATTTCCGCGTTCGTCAGTACCCTCATCCAGGTCCTTGCCAGCCGTGGCACGCAGCGTGCCATCGCACGCTTCGCCAAATCCCAGGACATCGTCTAGGAACCATCCGGACAACAAAGCGCGGGCCACCTTGGTGGGCCCGCGCTTTTTTATGGGCGGTTCAGCGGTCGTTCGCGGGTTCCTGGCCCGCTGCTGCCCGCTGGACGACGGCCTCAAGCTCATCTTTGGTGAGCATCTCGCGGTGCCCGTGCTTGGTGCGGTAGGCAGAGCGCCCCACCATGTGCGCAGAGACGGGGGCCGTCAGCAGCTGGAAAATCCACGCCACCACCAGGACAGGCCATACCCACCACGTCCGCATCTGCAGGCCGATCGCCGCCAGCATGAGGAACAACCCCAGGACCTGCGGTTTGGTGGCGGCGTGCATGCGGCTCATGAGGTCCGGGAAGCGCAGCAGGCCCACGGCCGCGCCGAGGGACATCAGGGCACCCACCACCAAGAACACAGCGGTAACAACATCAATGACGGCGTCCACGCCGGTGGCGTCAGGACTCATTGTTCTGTTCCCTCCGCTCGGCCACGAACCGGGCAACCGTCACCGAGCCGATGAACCCAATCACCGCTAGGGCCACCAGCAGCATCAGGTTGTTGAGGTGCCGGTTCATCGCCATATCCACGGCAAGTGCGGCGCCGAGAATGGCCAGCAGCACGTCGGACGCCAGGACGCGGTCCAGCAGGGACGGTCCGATGGCGATGCGGACAATCGCGCCTGCCGCAGCCAAACTCAGGATGACAGCCGTGGCCACCAGGACGAATTCCTTCACTGCGTTGCCCCTTCCATGCCGGGACGCGCTTCAGCCCTAAGCGCCTCGACTTCTTCACGAGTACCCATGATGCGGATCAGTCCCGCTTCGATGTTCTGGGTTTCCTGCCGGATCTTGTCGATGTCGGCTTCTTCATAGATGTTCAGCGCGTGCAGGTAAAGCGTTGACGTTGAACGGTCCACTTCCACCACCAGGGAGCCGGGAATCAGGGAAATGACGTGCCCGGTGGCGGTCACCATGAGGTCCGAATGGCTCCGCAGCGGAACAGCGACGACGGCGCTGCGCACCTTCGGGCCTTTGGCCACCGCCAGGTACAGCACCACGAAGCTCGCTGCCACAACTTTGGCGAGGAACATCAGGGCAAAGGGAATGGCGCGCAGGATGTTGAACCTGCCGCTCAGTTCCACGGGTGGGAGGTAGAAGAACTTGGCCACCAGCACTGCGATCAGGGCACCAAACAGCAGGTTGCCGGGGCTGAAATCCCGCCACAGAGCGCCCCAGACAATCACCAACCAGATGAGCAGTGGCAGTTCGGTGCGGAACGAAATCGGTTTGCGGCTCATTTGGCATCACCCGTCTGCACTTCATCCGTTTGTGCAAGGGGCGGCACCTCGACGGAATCGCCCAGGACCGAATGGATATAGGCGGATCGGTCCAGCATTATGCGGGCGGAACCGTCGGCCACCTGGAAGAGCGGTCCGGCGAAGACCGTCAGGGCGACGCCAAATATGACCAGGCCGGCCGTGGAACCCACCATTGTCCGGGGCAGCACGCCGACGTTGCCGGTAGCCTTCAGCACGGGGTCGGGGAACTCGGCGTCTTCGGGCTTCCGCCAGAAGGCCCTGTTCCACACACGGGCGATCGCCAGCAGCGTCAGCAGGCTGGTGACTACGCCGCCCACCACCAGCACGATGGCCAGGGGTGTCCCCAACTCCACTCCGGCCTGCAACAGACCCAACTTGCCCAGGAACCCGGAGAAGGGCGGAATGCCGGCCAGGTTCATTGCCGGGACAAAGAACAGCAAAGCCAGAAGCGGAGACAACTTGGCCAAGCCGCCCAATCGGTCAATGGACGAGCTGCCGCCACGTCGCTCTATGAGACCCGTGACCAGGAACAGGCTGGTTTGCACGGTGATGTGGTGCGCCACGTAGAAGACGGCTGAACCCAACCCCGCCACCGAGCTCATCGCCAAACCGAACACCATGTACCCGATGTGGCTGACCAAGGTGAAGGACAGGAGACGTTTGATGTCGCTCTGGGCCAGGGCGCCCAGAATACCGACCACCATGGTAAGGAGCGCCACCACCATCAAGGGGACGTTAAGGGTGTCCCCCGGGAACAGGAGTGTCTCCGTGCGGACCATGGCATAGACGCCCACTTTGGTCAGCAGCCCGGCAAACACCGCGGTGACCGGCGCCGGCGCCGTGGGGTAGGAGTCAGGCAGCCAGAAGGACAATGGGAACACAGCGGCCTTGATGCCGAAGGCCACCAACAGCATCACGTGCAGGAGGTTCTGCGTGCCTTGGTCCAGTTCGGCGAGCTTGATGGCCAGGTCCGCCATGGTGATGGTTCCGGTGGCGCCATAGATCATGGCAATGGCTACGAGGAACAACACGGAGGACACCACGGAAACCACCACGTAGGTGACACCCGCACGAATGCGCGGACCCGTCCCTCCCAAGGTCATGAGCACGTAGCTTGCCGTCAGCAGGATTTCGAAGCCGACATAGAGGTTGAAGAGGTCGCCTGTGAGGAAGGCGTTGGACACGCCTGCCACCAGGATCAGGTAGGTGGGGTGGAAAATCGAGACCGGCGCTTCCTGGTCTCCGTCAGCCATGCCTTGGCCGGTGGCGTAGATCAGGACGGCGAGGCTCACCACGGTGGAAACCACCAGCATGAGGGAGGAGAACTGGTCCACCACCAGGACAACGCCCCACGGCGGCAACCAACCACCCAGAGTCACGGACGTGGTGCCACCGTTCCACACGGAGATCAGCAGCAGGCACTCCAGCAGGAGGGTCGCGCTCAGGATGCCGATGCTGACCATCCGCTGCGCAGAGTGGTGCCTGATGAGCAGGAACGCGAGGGCAGCACCCAGAATCGGTAGGAGGACAGCTAGCGGCGACAGGTTCGCAAGGTTCACGCGCTGCCTCCTTCCTGGGTTGATGCCGTGTTGGGGGTTTCTGTGGCTTCCGGGTGGCCGTGGTCCGAGGTGTTGGACGGTGTAATCGCGAACTCCGAGGTTTCCAGGGGCACGATCGCGTCGTCCTCCGCATCGAAGCTGGGAGTCTTGGCCACGCGGACGTCCTCAAGGTCGTCCTGGATCTCGTCCTGGCGGGCGAGGACCCAGGTGCGGTAAATGATGCCCAGCATGAACGCCGTCACCGCGAAGGAAATGACGATCGACGTCAGGATCAGTGCCTGGGGCAGGGGATCACTGTAGGCATCAGGGCCGGTTTCCTTGTCGAACAAGGGTGCTAGCCCGGCGTATCCCCCAGTGCTCAGGATCAGGATGTTGGTGGCATTGGCCAGCAACATCAATCCCAACAGCACGCGGGTCAGGCTGCGTTCCAGGATCAGGTAGATGCCGCAGGCGTACAGGACGCCCATGACGATCAGCAGGGTCAGGTTGATGCTCATGCGGTACCTTTCCCGGACGCCGCGGACTCAGCGGCCTCGCCGGCCAGCACGGAATGGTCAGCGGCGTCTTCTTCTTCTGCGAGGGGTGCGCCCTTGCCTTCAAAGTGTTCGTCGATTTCGGCACCGAGGCTGCGGAGGACGTCCAGCGCCAATCCCACCACCACGATGTAGACACCGATATCGAAGATGGTGGACGTGACGAATTTGACGTCTCCGAACACGGGCAACCAGAACTCGATGATGGCGCTCTGGAACACCTGCCCGCCCAGGAACAGCGGCACCACACCGGACGCTGCCGCCGTCGCAAGTCCCGTCCCCAGCAGCGTTCCGGCACTGACGGTCGCTGCCTCACTCAACTCAAACCGGCCGCCGGCCAAATAGCGGATGGTGAGGGCCAGGCCTGCGGTCAGGCCGCCTGCGAAACCGCCGCCAGGCAGGTTGTGCCCGGCAAGGAGCAGATAGATGGAGAAGACGATCATGGAGTGGAAGATCAGCCTGGTGACCACTTCGAAGATGATCGATCGCCGTTCGGGTGCCAGCGTGCGACCGGCCACCAGCCACGCGTCACGGCTGACGTCGGTGAACTTCTTCGCCACGGCCAGCGTGGCTCCGTCGCGGGAACCACGGTCGACGTCGGTGCGGCGCCCCACGCTGCCTTCCGGCACTGCTTCCGAGGTCTTGATGCGGTCGCCGCGGCTTCGGACGAAGATCAGGCTGGCCACGCCCGTTGCGGCAATCGCCAGTACGGAAATTTCGCCGAACGTATCCCAGGCGCGAATGTCCACGAGCGTCACGTTCACTACGTTCAGCCCGCCGCCGCCCTCGTAGGCCAAGCGCGGGAAGTCGAGTGAAATGGGGGTGGCAACGCGGGCGCCCATGGCGTAGATGGCCACGAAGATCATGGTGATGCCGAAGGCCGCGCCGATGATCACGCGGATCACCCGGAGCCTGCCACCGGTCCGGTCCCTGAGCTCAGCGGGCAGGCTGCGCATGGCGAGCACAAAGGCTACCAGCACGATGGTTTCCACGAGCATCTGCGTGAGGGCAAGGTCCGGAGCGCCCTGCAGGGCGAACATGAGCGCGATGCCGTAGCCCGTGACGGACACCATGAGGACGGCAAGGAAACGTTTGTTGGCGCGGACGGCAGCCAGCGCGCCCACCACGATTCCGGCACCGGCCACCATCTGCAGCGGGGAGTTCGGGTCGATGAAGTAGATGCCGTCCGGCAAGGGCTTGTTGGCCACGATCAAAGCGGTGGCCGGTACAGCGAAGGCGACGGTGAGGATCACTGCCAGGTAGAAGTACAGAGAACCACGCTGGGTGCGGCCGGTGACCCACACGGCTACATCGTCCAGGGCGCCAATCGTGTGTTGGTAGGCGCGGTCGCCATCCACCCAGTCGGGGACCAGGCCTTGGGCGCGGGAGACGAGGTTGCGGCCATAGAACATCGCGGCACCTGCCGCGAACGTGATCGCCGTCAGTCCCAGCGCCGGGGTGAGGCCATGCCACAAAGCCAGGTGTCCGGCGTCGACGGCGTCAGGACGATCGGCGAACAACGCCGCATAAGGCTGGATCCACGTGTCCACAGGCGCCGGCCAGAGGCCGTACACGATGGTGAGGAAACTGAGGATGGCCGGGGCGGCGAGGAACGCCGGCTTGATGGGTTTGAACGGTGTGGGTTCCACTCCCGGTTTCGTGGCAAACGCGCCCCACATGAAACGGGCGCTGTAGGCGAAGGTGAGGATGGAGCCGATCACCAAGCCCACCAGGATCCAGATGCCCCAGGCTGGAGCGTCGTCGCCAGTGCCGTAGTGGACGAACGCCTCGAACACCGACTCTTTGGCGACAAAACCTGCCAGCGGTGGCACACCAGCCATCGATGCGGCGGCAATTGCCGCCACGACGCCAAGAGCCCGCGAAGAACGGAAGACGCCGGAGAGTTTGCGGATATCGCGGGTCCCGGATTGGTGGTCGATGATGCCCACCACCAGGAACAGGGCGGCTTTGAACAGGCCGTGGGCCAGCAGCAGCCCGAGCCCGGCCAGGGCGGCATCGGGACGGCCCAGGCCCACCACCATGGTGAGGAAGCCCAGTTGACTCACCGTGCCGTAGGCGAGGATGAGCTTGATGTCGGTCTGGCGAAGGGCCCGGTATCCACCCACCAGCATGGTGGCCAAGCCGAGTCCGAGGACCACGGGCAGCCAGAACTGCGACTCCGAGAAGCCCGGCGCAAGTCGGGCGACGATGTAGATGCCGGCCTTCACCATGGCAGCAGCGTGCAGATAAGCGCTCACCGGGGTGGGGGCTGCCATCGCGCCCGGTAGCCAGAAGTGGAACGGAACCAGAGCCGACTTGGTCACCGCACCTGCCAAGACCAGCACGACGGCGGCAGTCACCGCCCCCGCCATGGGTCCGGTCATGAGCGCTCCGGCTTGGTCCAGGATGGCCGAGATCCGGTACGTTCCGGCAGCCTGGCCCAGGATGATGAGGCCCACAAGCATGGCGAGGCCGCCCGCGGTGGTGACCATGAGCGCCTGCAGGGCCGAGCGGCGCGCAGCCAAACGGGTGCGGGCATAGCCGATCAGCAGGTAGGACAGGATGGTGGTGAGCTCCCAGAAGATGAACAGCATCAGGAGGTCATCGGAGGTCACCAGACCAAACATGGCGCCCGCAAAGGCGAGCAGCTGCGCACCGAAGCCGCCCAGGTCCGCGTCCTTGTTCTTGAAATAACGGGCACAGTAGACCAGCACTAAGGATCCAACGCCGAGGATCAGCAGGGACATCACCCACGCCAAGGGATCCATGCGGAACGCGAGCTCGAGCTTCAAGCTGGGGATCCACGGCAGGACTTCTTCTATGCCGCCGTCGGAATATACAGGTCCGTATTGGAAGAGGAGCCAGACGAATGCTGCCGCGGGGACCGCTGCCAATGCGTAGAACGCGTTTCGGCCGAGTTTGCGAAAGATCAAGGGCGCCACAGTTGCCGCTACAAAGGTGATGGCGAGAACTGTGATCACTGTTATCTCCGCAAAGTCAGGAACGAATTGTCAAAAGTTGGAGCAGGCGGTCATACGTTGGGTTCGGTTTACCTAGTTTATCAAGGCGAACAGACAGTTTTTGGCCACTTTTCGTCGTCGGAGGTCACGTTTCAATCCGCGTTCTCCACAACGCCGCCCATCATCCGCCCGCCGTTCCCGCTGGCCCTATAGCATTCAAGCTATGAACGCGGCCGCAGTTCCCGAAGCCTCCCACCCCACGTCCGAGCTCGCCTCAGGACCCGTCGCTTCCAAGAAGGGACAGATCCTCGCGTGGGCGTCCTGGGACTGGGGTTCGGCTGCGTTCAATGCCGTCATGACCACCTTCGTTTTCACGGTCTACCTCACGTCGAATGCGTTCGGTGGAGAGGACGCGGCCTCCGCCGCCCTGGGCGCCGCGCTGGCCGTTGCCGGCCTGGCCATCGCCTTGCTGGCACCAGTCACGGGCCAACGCTCGGACGCCGGAGGACGACGCAAGCTATGGCTCGGGGTCAACACCGCTGCCACCGCAGTTCTTACGGCGCTGTGCTTCTTTGTGTTCCCGCAGCCCGAATTCCTGCTGCTGGGAGTGTGCCTGATCGCACTCGGGAACGTCTTCTTCGAGTTCGCCGGCGTCAACTACAACGCCATGTTGGCCCAAATTTCCACGCCCAAGAACATTGGCAAGGTCAGCGGCTTCGGATGGGCCATGGGGTACCTCGGTGGAATCGTGGCACTGCTGCTGGTGCTGCAGTTGTTTGTCCAGCCCTCTTTCGACTGGTTCGGTTCGTCAACCGAGGAGTCGCTCAACATCCGGCTCGTCGCTGTTTTCTCGGCCCTGTGGTTCTTCATCTTCGCCCTTCCCGTCATGTTCGCTGTTCCCGAAGTATCCGTGAAGAAGGACACTGCGTCGCTGGGTTTCCTTGCCTCCTACAGGCTGCTGTTGCGGCGCATCGGAGCCATCTACCGGACAAGCCCCCACACCATCTACTTCCTGCTGTCCAGCGCCATTTTCCGTGACGGCCTGGCTGCGGTGTTCACCTTTGGCGGCGTCATTGCTGCCGGCACTTTCGGCTTCGAACTCAAGGACGTCATCTTCTTCGCCATCTTCGGCAACGTGGTGGCGGCCGTGGGGGCCATCATCGGAGGCTTCCTCGATGACAAGATCGGGCCCAAAGCCGTCATCGTCCTGTCATTGGTTGGCCTCCTGATTTCTGGCACGTTCATCCTCGTCCTCGGTAACGGCGACTACGTCTTCCTCGGTAACGATTGGCCCGGCTCCAGCACTTTCTGGGTCTTCGGCCTCTTGCTCTGCCTGTTCGTGGGCCCGGCCCAGTCGTCCTCACGGGCATACCTCGCCAGGTTGGCACCCGCCGGTGAATCCGGCGAACTGTTCGGCCTCTATGCCACCACCGGGCGCGCTGTCAGTTTCCTGGCTCCCACGCTGTTTACCCTGTGCATCACCATTGCTTCTCCGCTTGTCGCAGAAGGCGAAGCCCAGCGTTGGGGCATCCTGGGAATCATGGTGGTGCTCCTGGCGGGCCTCTTGGTGATCCTGCCGGTCAAGCCGCCAGCGAAAGTGGAAATAGCGGTAGTCCCAGAGCGTTAACTACATAGGCCGGCAGAGCGTAAACAACGTACCGGACCGGTTCAACAGAGTTTAGGGTGGAGCTATGAACGTGGATGAGACCGAACTCCCGGGCCTTGGGGTCCGCAAGGATTTCGTCACGGCGTCGGGCCGACGCATCGGTGTAGTGGAGTTGCGCGAGGGAGAAACCGAACTTTTCGTGTCCACGTGGGACGATCCTGACACGTGCCAGGCGTCCATCCCGTTGACGGCCGACGAAGCGTCGACGCTCGGGAACCTCCTCAGCGGGCAGCACATAGCCATGCGATTGGCGGAAGCTCACCGCGAGGTTCCAGGCATCGTCACTCGCCAGTTCTCCATC
Source organism: Paenarthrobacter sp. FR1 (assembly GCF_051106045.1). Lineage (NCBI taxonomy): Bacteria > Bacillati > Actinomycetota > Actinomycetes > Micrococcales > Micrococcaceae > Paenarthrobacter > Paenarthrobacter sp. FR1. Next base: position 145,274 of record NZ_JBPFSF010000008.1, read on the forward strand.
ACGCCGGATTCGCCGTTCGTGAATCAACCTATGGGCAAAGCGCAGATCCGTACCCGCAGTGGCGTGTCGATCGTGGCGATCATGCGCGAAGGCGAGGTGGTCCCTTCGCCGGCGCCCGACGTCGTACTTCACTCGGGTGATTTGCTCGTAGCCGTCGGCACCCAGGAAGGACTTGACTCGGCAGCCGACATCCTCCGCAACGGCTGACCGGAATGGATCCGCTCGCACTAGCCCTCGTTGAACTGGGGGCCGTCGTCTTCTGCCTCGGTCTCCTGGCTCGATTAGCGGGCCGAATCGGCATGTCCCCCATCCCCCTCTACCTCGTGGGTGGCTTGGCATTCGGTGCCGGCGGGTTCGTCAAGCTGGACGGCATGCATGAGTTCGCCCACCTCTCCGGCGAAATCGGCGTCATTCTGTTGTTGCTTATGCTCGGGTTGGAATATACGGCGTCGGAGCTGGTCACCGGGCTCCGGCGATCCTGGCAGGCCGGCGTCATGGATTTCGTCCTCAACTTCATTCCCGGCGCCGGGTTGGCAGTCCTTCTGGGCTGGGGACTTGTGGGCGCCATCGTGATGGGTGGCGTTACGTATATCTCGTCATCCGGCATCGCGGCCAAGGTCATCACCGACCTGGGACGGATCGGTAACCGCGAAACTCCCGTGGTGCTGTCCATCCTCGTTTTCGAAGACCTGGCCATGGCCATCTATCTTCCAATCCTCACCGCCATCCTTGCCGGCGTCGGATTCCTTGGCGGCCTGCAGACCGTGGGCATTGCGCTTGCCGTTGTCACTGTCGTCCTGGTCATCGCGCTCAAGCACGGCCATCGGGTGTCGCAAGCCGTTCACAGTGAGAACTCCGAGGTCTTCCTGCTCAACGTCCTGGGACTCGCGCTGCTGGTGGCCGGCATCGCCTCCGCACTTCAGGTCTCTGCTGCGGTTGGTGCCTTCATGTTGGGAATTGCCATCTCCGGCGCCACGGCCCACAACGCGACCCGGATCCTGGAACCGCTACGGGATCTCTTCGCCGCTATCTTCTTTGTGGCCTTCGGACTCAACACCGATCCCACGTCCATTCCGCCCGTTCTTGGTTGGGCTCTGGTGTTGGCCGTCCTCACGTCAGCTACCAAGATGGTCACCGGGTTCTGGGCCGCCAAGCGTGCCGGCATCGCGGTGCCCGGCCGTTTCCGTGCGGGCGCGGCGTTGATCGCCCGCGGCGAATTCTCCATCGTCATCGCCGGCTTGGCCGTTGCTTCCGGCGCCGTGCCGGACGAGCTCGCAGCACTCGCCACCGCGTACGTCCTCATCATGGCCATCCTGGGCCCGCTCGCCGCACGCTTCGTGGAGCCCGTGGTCAAGGCTCTCCGGAAAACGCCCGGCGCACCCCCGCGAACACCTGAACGCGCCCCGGCCTAGTCTCTCCGCGGGGGGCGACATCTCGCGTGAACGCACTCATCAAACTCCCGAGAACCCACCCCTCGGCGCAAGGAGAGAAGTGCTAGATGGATGTCCGGTGGAAGTTCTGGTGGCTGCGGCTGGCGGTGGGGCCGCGCTGGCCCTGGTACCGGTTGCCGTATTCGCCGGAACCGTAGGGGTGCTCTGCCGATGACGTCAGGCGGAAGAAGCACAGCTGGCCGATCTTCATTCCCGGCCACAGCTTGATGGGCAAGGTTGCCACGTTGGAGAGCTCCAGCGTCACGTGACCCGAGAAGCCGGGATCGATGAAGCCGGCCGTGGAGTGCGTCAGCAGGCCCAGCCGCCCCAGGGACGACTTCCCCTCAAGACGTGCAGCGATGTCGTCGGCGAGGCTGACAGTTTCGTAAGTGGAGCCCAGGACGAATTCACCGGGGTGCAGGATGAAGGGCTCGTCGCCTTCCACCTCCACCAGCCGGGTCAGTTCAGGCTGTTCCTCGGCGGGGTCGATGTGGGCGTATTTGTGGTTGTCGAACAGCCGGAAGAACCGGTCAATACGGACGTCCACGGAAGACGGCTGCACCATCGCGGGGTCGTACGGCTCGAGAACAATCCGTTGGGAGTCTATTTCGGCACGTATGTCGCGGTCAGAGATCAGCACAGCATCAAAAATACCCCATGCGTCCAACACGGCATGCATTGTCCGGGCCGCCCCGTGGGACTATAGTTCCCGGACATGTAGAACCGCGCCCGTACCTGGGGGCAACGAGCATTCGCGGGGTAATTGTGAAAAAACTGGCAGCGCCGGCCGCTATTGTGCTGGCCGGAGCGTTGGCCCTTGTCATTGCCGGGTCCAGCCAGATCCTTCCTGCCACCCAGGCGGTCCCGGACGGGACCACCACCCCGTCCGCGAGCGTCCCCTCGGGTCTGACCGCCCCCGAAGGAAGTACGACGCCGGACACCGCACCTTCGGCTGGCGCCCCCGCGGCCGGCGAAAGTTCCGACCCCGCCACAGTGACCACTCAGGAACCCGAACCGGAAAGCGAATCGCCGGGCAGGCCCATAGCTGTGGACCCGGTCATCGAGACGCCGCCGCCCGTGCCGAATATCGGTCCTTCGTGGGGTCCGGATGGGCCTTACTCGGAGTCCCCGAGCCCCAGCGACCCCGCCGTTCCCGCCCCGGATCCCGGCAGGCCGGCACCGGACCAGCCGCAGTCACCGTCCGCGACCCCGACGCCGTCAGCACCCGCAGCAGGCCCACTGCCGTCAAGCTCACCGTCGCCGTCGCCAACAGCCACGACCTCCCCTTCCCCCACAGCCACACGCACACCTTCCGCGTCCCCCACACCCACCCCGACACCAACTCCGAGCACCACCGCAACGCCATTCCCGGGCAAGGCCCCCAGCAGCGATCCCAGCCTGGACAACGGCGCCCTGGCGCTTCTCCCGGACAGCAACACGGCCGCGATCCTGACGGTGTTCAACGCGATCAACAATTACCGCGCGTCACTCGGCCTGGCACCGGTGAAGTACCACGCAACGGTGGCCAGCCTGGCCCAGGACTGGTCCAACAACATCGCCTCGCGTGAAGTGATCCAGCACCGTGCCAACTTCTGGACCGACCCCCGGGCGCTCAATCCGAACAACGGCGCGGGCGAAGTTATTGCGGTCCGTTGGGATCGTGATGCCGCCCAGCTGGTGGAGTGGTGGAAGGGTTCCCCCGGCCATGACGCCCTGCTGCGTGATCCCCGCTTCAACGTGATGGGCATCGGCATCACGTACACGGACGGCAACTGGCAGACCACCCCCAACCGCTACACACTCTGGGGGGTGGTGAACTTCTTCGGCTACACCACGTTGCCCGCCGGAACCACAACACGGCCCGGCGGAACCGTCACGCCTCCTGCCGATCCTGTGGGTGTCTGCGAACCGGATGCCAAGCACCAACCGCCCACAGTGGACCTCAAGGCGGCATCGATCCGAAGTGCCGCGGACCTTGTATCCATCGGCTCCGACGGCAGCGTCTACTCCTATCAATCCTTGGGCAACGCCAAGTACGGCGCTGCCCGCAAGATCGGGGTCGGCTTCACGGGCCTCAAGGAGCTCTTTGTCTCGGACTGGGACCGTGATGGCGTCTTCGACCTCATCGCCCAGCGCAACGACGGCGCCCTGTTGGTTTATCCGGGCCGCCAGACAGGTGGCTTCGGATCGCCGGGGGTGCTGGGCCACGGCTGGCAGTCCTTGAACATCTCGGTCGGCAACTGGTGTGCAAATAACCGCTTGCCGCAGATCGTCGCCATGGACGGATCAGGCGGTCTCTGGTTCTACAAGAACTCAGGGATGACGTACATCCGTACGCAAGCTGCCATCGGTACGGGTAACCCGGCGGTGAGGCTCAGCATGGTGGATTACAACGCCGATGGATTCCAGGATCTTCTGACTGTCGAAGCCAACGGCTCCCTGAGGTTGTATCGCGGCAGCGGCCTTGCCACCCCCAAGCAGGAAGCCAGGCCCGTGGTGGGCGCGGCTTGGACGGACTACTCCGGGCTGCGCGCACTGCAGGGAGTCACCGGAGCGGGAACCACTGGCATCGCGGGCCTGGGCACCAACGGGGTACTGGAGTACTGGGACCTCACCTCTGGAAGGCTTACGACGCCGGTGGCGGTCGGCGGCGGTTGGAACGGCTTCAAGCTCGCTCAGTAGCCGTAAGACGGCGGCTCAGACCACCGAGCGCGACTCCATGACGGTTTTCAGTTGCTCCAGTTGGGCCACTTCGCCCTCCATGGTCTTCTGGATCATGCCGTTCATGAGCTTCTGCAGGCCTTTGGGGTGGTACTCCAGCGCGAACCTGAGCCGCGTGGTTGCACCCTCGGTACTGAGGTAATAGCCACCCGTGGGCCTGGCAGGTCCAGCCACCACGGCGAACCGGACTTCTGCTCCGGGCCGGGCTTCGGTGATCTTGAAATCTGCGGCTATGGGTCGGCCGCCCGGACCGTTGATGGTCTGCTGGTAGAGCGCGCCCTTCTGCCCGCGGATGCCGGACCGCACCGAAATGCTCCGGATACCTGAGCGCCACAAGGAGTTGTTCAGGCCGTCCATCAGGAATCCGTAGACGGTCATGGCGTCCCGGCTGATCACCACTTCATAGGCTGCGAATGCCACGGATACCTCTTTCGGCGTACGGTTCGATGTCGTAGCCCGGTTCCCCATACGCTGCAGCTAACACCTTCAGAATAGTCAGCGGATGGCCCGCCGGCACATATCGGGGACGAGCCTTGACCGAATGGTTATGAGGCGGTGTGGAAGGTTACGGCTGACACACCCGGCCCCGCGCGGTAGAGTTCCCGAGGCTGCAAAAAACCGAATTGGGGGCGTTATGCGGGTTCTGGATCATCAATCATTTGCACGGAAAGCCCGACGACGGCTGGCTGCCGGCGCGGCTTTCCTCGCCGTTGCGGTGGGGACCGGGGTGCTCTCAGCAGCGCCCGCAGTGGCCGTGGCACCGCCTGCGGCGACCATCGCCACGGTGGCCAAAGCGGCGGTGGCCAAAGCGGCGGTACCGACAACTGCTAACCCGCTGCCGAGCGTGGACCCCATTGGGAACCCCGCCAGCATTTCTGTGCTGGTCAACAAGTCGAGGCCCCTGAATCCGGCGAGCTACGCCCCTAACGATCTCATCAACGCCCGCGGCTCAGGCCAATACATGCGGGCTGAAGCTGCCGCCTGGCTCAACGGCCTGTTTCAGGGAGCGGCGGATGCGGGGACGGGCGGCTTGTCGATCGTGAGCGGCTACCGGTCTTATGCCCAACAGCAGCAGGTGTATTCCTATTACGTCAGCATCTACGGGCAGGCCTACGCGGACACCATCTCGGCACGGCCCGGCTACAGCGAGCATCAGACAGGCCTCGCCATGGACATCGGCAACGCGGCCGGAAACTGTGGTCTGAGCACCTGTTTCGGAGACACGGCAGCGGGTAAGTGGGTTGCCGCGAACGCCCACAAATACGGGTTCATCGTCCGCTATCCCAACGGCTACACGGGCACCACCGGCTACAGCTACGAGCCCTGGCATTTGCGCTATGTGGGTGTTGCCTTGGCTACTGACATGAACCGGCGCGGGTTCCCCACCCTGGAGCACTACTTCGCCGGGAACACGGCAGCCGCGGCCAGCATCAAGTCCGGTGCCGACTTGGTGGCCGCCGACTCTTCGGGTCGTTTGCTGCGCTACCCGGCGACGGCGGTGGGCAGTTACGCGGGTGCCGTCCAGATTGGTTCGGGCTGGACAGGCCTGAAGCAGGCCTTCGTGGTGGATTGGGACATTGATGGCGTGTACGACATCCTTGCGCAGTGGAACAACGGCGTCCTTGGTGTGTATCGAGGCCTACCCGGCGGTGGCTTTGCCGGCCAGGTTGTTGTTGGCAACGGTGGCTGGGATCGCATGACCATCACCGTGGGTAAGTGGACACACGCACATGGCCGGCCCGGCGTCGTCGGATATTTCCCGGACGGTGTCCTGCGCTACTACCCCAACACCTTCGGTGGTGCGCTCAGCAGCCCGCAGATCATCGGCAAGGGTTGGAACGGCATGGAACTGACCATTGCCGATTGGGAAGGTGACGGCGCCAATGACATCCTGGCGCGGACCGCTTCCGGCGCCCTGATCAATTACCGTGGCGATGGTTGGGCTGGCTTCTACGGACCTGCCACCACCGTGGGCACTGGCTGGCAATACATGCGCGTGCTCGCCCCGAATTTTGGGCTGACTGGCGCTGGCACCCGCGGCATCACTGCGCAGACAGCCGACGGCAACCTCTACAACTATGGTTTGGGCCGAGGCCAGTGGACAACCTACAGCCAGGTGGGCTCCGGCTGGAACAGCTTGAAACTGTTCAAGTAGGCCGTCGCACTGCCAGCGGTGTGCCTGTCATGAGGGTCCTCGCAACTGCGCTAAGCTAGGACTCGCTCGGGGGATTTTTCCCGGGCATTGCGGGCGTAGCTCAATGGTAGAGCGCTAGCTTCCCAAGCTCGATACGCGGGTTCGATTCCCGTCGCCCGCTCAAAGAAAACCCCGGATCCAGCGATCCGGGGTTTCTTTTGTTCCAAGCAAGAACCGTTCGACGGCGGCACTCGCCAATCGGGGCCGCGCACCCGTCGACTGGGAGGCCACGCGAGCCTACACTCGTACGTACATCCACCTATCCGGGAGGTCCTCCAATGACTCTCACCGACGGGGAGGCGGGTCCACTCGCCGTTATCAACCGCCTGCTGGAAGCCACGAACAAGCACGATTTGGAAGCCTTGGCGGAGTGCTTTGCGCCGGGCTACGTGAATGAAACGCCGGCACACCCGACAAGGGGTTTCACAGGACGGGACACCATTCGCAGCAACTGGGAGCAGCTCTTCACGGGTGTGCCGGACATTGCTGCCCGCATGCTGGCCCACAGTGTCAGTGGCAGCAGCGTGTGGACCGAACTGCATCTGACGGGCGCCCGCCGTGACGGCACCCCGCACGAGATGACCGGTGTCATCATCTTCGGCGTGGACGAGGGCATCATCAGCAGTGCCCGTTTCTATCTTGAACCTGTGGAGAAGGTGGCCACCGTGGACGATACCGCGGACCGTGTCACCCATAGGGTCACGCACGGCCGTCCGGCGGTACAGCCGACGCAGTGACGCCGGCCAGTCTCTGGTGACTCCGGCCACAGGGCTATCCGGGTAGGTGTATCGTCAGGAGTCAGGAGCCATTTCGGTTCCGCTCTAGGGAGCAAACATGGGCGACAAATCACCGCGCCAAACCGCATCAAAGAAATCCAGTAAATCCATCAAGGAAAAACGTGCGGACAAGAGGGCTTCCGAGTCCTCCGCCACCGAGGCCGCAAAGCCCTCTACCGGCAACAAGAAGTGACCGCGCCAACTGGCCAGCTGAGCATAGGCGTCCTTGCTACCTCGCTGAAACCCAACGAGCGGCGCCTGCCGATCCACCCGCAGCATTTGGAACGCATCGCCCCGGAAGTGCGCCAACAACTACGTTTCGAGTTTGGCTACGGCGAACGCTTCGGTGTCCCGGACAGCAAGCTCGAATCGCTGGTGGGCGGACTGGGCACTCGCCAGGAACTGATCGCCAACAGCGACGTGATCCTCCTGCCGAAGCCGCAGGCCCAGGACCTGGCCGAACTCCGCGACGGCCAGACTCTCTGGGGTTGGCCACATTGTGTTCAGGACCGGGCTATCACGCAATTGGCCATCGACAAGAAGCTCACCCTGATCGCCTTTGAGGCCATGAACCACTGGGCCGGCGATGGCGGTTTTGGCCTGCACGTTTTCCACAAGAACAACGAGCTCGCCGGGTATTGCTCCGTGCTGCATGCGTTGGCCCTGACTGGTTCCACTGGCGACTACGGCCGCCGGTTGAGTGCTGTGGTGATTGGATTCGGGGCAACGGCCCGCGGTGCAGTCACTGCGCTCAATGCCCACGGCGTCCACGACGTGCAGGTGCTGACTAACCGGGGCGTCGCCGCCGTCGGGTCCCCGATCCACTCGGTACGGATTGTACAGTTCGACCACGACAGCAAGGCCCCGTTTCTCAGCGAGGTCATCACGGACAACGGTCGCAAGCCACTGGCACCGTTTCTGGCTGCGGCGGACATCGTGGTCAATTGCACCCTGCAGGACCCGAACGCGCCGCTGACCTACTTGCGGACCGAAGACCTGGCTGAGTTCCAGCCGGACAGCTTGATCGTCGACGTTTCCTGCGACGAAGGCATGGGCTTCAGCTGGGCGCGGACCACCACGTTCGACCAGCCCATGTTCCGCGTGGGCGGACACGTCAACTACTACGCGGTGGACCACAGCCCGTCCTATCTTTGGAACTCGGCCAGCTGGGAAATCAGCGAGGCCTTGCTGCCCTTCCTGGACACTGTGGTGGCGGGCCCGGACGGGTGGGACGCCAACGAGACCATCTCGCGCGCCATCGAAATCCGCGAGGGCGTAATCCGTAACCCGGACGTATTGGAGTTCCAGGGTCGCTCGGCGGAGTACCCGCACTTGCCCACCGCCTGACGAAACACAAAAGGCAGCGCCCGCGGTTCATCGCAGGCGCTGCCTTTCTCTAAACTGTCTGCGGCTCCTGAACGATCCGCAGCACCCGCCGCCGGTCCCGCAGGTCCACCTTCAGGTGCAGGGAAGACTTTCGGGCCAGTACGACGGCGACTACCGCAGCCGCGATGGCCGGCACACCGCCGGAAACGAGAACTGCCAGGTGCGGACCGAGGTGCTCGGCGAGCCAACCCATCGTGGGGCCGCCGATTGCCTGGCCGCCGATGAGTACCACCAAGTACAGGCTCATGACGCGCCCGCGGATGCTCATGTTGGAGCTGGTCTGCACCATTTGGTTGGCCGCGGTGAGGAACATGAGGCACCAGAATCCTGCCAGGACCATGGTGACGCTGAACCACACCATGGTGGGCATGACCGAGGACACGCAGAGCATCAATCCGTACAACCCGGCTGACGTCACTACCGACCGTAACCGCAACTGGCGGCGACGGGTCGACGCAACCGCGCCCGCCAGTGCACCGAGCGCAACCATGGCGTTCAGCAGGCCGTAGCCTCCGGCACCGGCGTCGTACACGTGGTCCGCAAAGGCTGCCAACAGCACTGGCAGGCTCATCGCGAAAACTGCCACGAAACCGGCCATCAACCACGGCCAGTAGATGGTGGGCTTGCTGAGCGCATAGTTGAGGCCTTCGCGCAGCATGCCCTTCTTGCGGGGTGTGGGCTGGCTGATGTGCAGCTGGTCCTTGCGGAGGATGAGCAGCATGGCAACCGTGGAGCAGCAGGCAACGGCATTAGCGGCGAAGGCCCAACCGGCGCCCACGGCGGTCAACAGGACACCGGCCAGCGCGGGGCCGATCAGGCCGCCGAGCTGGAACGTCGTGGAGTTCACGCTGATGGCGTTGCGCAGGTACTTGGGCCCGACTAGTTCGTTGACGAACACCTGCCTTGCCGGCTGGTCCAGGACGGTCACGAAGCCAAGCGCCAGTGCGATGACGTAGACGTGCCAGACCTCGACGCGCTGGCTCAAGGAAAGGAATGCCAGCACGGCTGCGAGGACCGCTGCCGCCGACTGGCAGATGATGAGGATCTTTCGCTTGGCGAAGCGGTCGGCAATCATGCCGCCCCACGGACCAAGGAAGAGTGACGGCATGAACTGAAGCGCCACCGTGATGCCCACCGCTGTGACCGACCCGGACAGCTGGAGGACCATCCAGTCCTGGGCAATGCGCTGCATCCAGATGGCGATCACGGCAATGAAATGGCCGATTGCGAAGATTCGGAAGTTGGGAACCTTCAGGGAAATGAACGTGTGCCGCCAGGGCAGCTTTTCACTCACGACGGCGAGTGGCTGGGTGACGGTGTCCGGCGGCTGAGGCGCGGATAAGGAATCGATGACGGGCTGGCTGACATTTGCCGCTGAAGGCGGTGGGGGTGCCAAAAGTAGTCCTCGGATGAGAGTTTCGGTGGGATGCGTTTAACGCTATGGTTGCCAGCAGCAATTATGGAAGCGTATTGCGCCTATAACTAGCATTGCGGAATGCAATGACCCCGCTGCACTGGCGCAGTACTCCGGCCCGGCGCTGACCTGCGCCTTAGGAGTCCCGTGTTCGAACCTGTCCAGCTCCGATCCTTTTTGGCGGTTGCGGAAACCCTGAGTTTCACCAAGGCCGCCGAACGGCTCGGACTGGCCCAACCCACGGTGAGCCAGCACGTCCGCAAGCTCGAAGCGGCAGCCAAGCGCGTACTCGTCGCCCGTGATACCCGTGAAGTCAGGCTCACCGACAACGGCGATGCGATGGCCGGCTTCGCCCGCAGCATCCTCGCTGCCCACGACTCCGCCGCCCGGTACTTCTCCGGCTCGGCAATGCGCGGACGACTCCGCTTTGGCACCGCCGACGACCTCGCTATCACTGGCCTCCCCCGGATTCTTCGCGAATTCCGGCAGCTTTACCCGCAGATCAACTTGGAACTCACCGTCAGCCAAAGCGACCAGCTCTATAAGCGACTGAACGCCGGGCAGCTGGACCTCGTATTCGTGAAGTGGGTGGCAGGCGCGAAGGAAGGGACGGTGGTCCGGCACGACAACTTCGCCTGGGTTGGAGTCGAGCAGACCGTCTTGGAACCCGGCGCACCCGTCCCACTCATTGCCTACCCGGCGCCCAGCCTCAGCCGGAAACTGGCCATCGATGCCTTGGAGGCCGAGGGCCGGACGTGGCGGATTACATGCAGCACCAAGCAAATCAGCGGCGTGCTCGCCGCGGTACGGGCGGGCATCGGCGTAGCTGTGATGCCGGCGTCGCTGGTTCCCGAGGACCTGAAAGTCATCACTCAGCGGTTTGGCCTGCCGCCGGTGGGAGACGTGGATTTCACCCTGATCCGCAACCCGCTCGCCAACGCCGAGGTGATCGACGCCCTCACCCAGGCGATCATGGGGCGGACGTTGAGCAAGTCGAGCTAGAGGCCGGACCGGTTCGCCCGACTCCGATCCAAGCGCCCGCTCCACCACCTCACTACCCGGAGGTCGTGAAGGTCAAAGCGGCCTTCCGGCACGGCGGCCCGGATGCGTTCGTCGTCGAAAGGAAGCCTGGGACGCAGCTCCACGGGAAGCCACGGGGCGTACGGTGAAGGTTCACTGACCCCCTCGGCGAGCATCTGCGCCTGGGCTTTTGCGACGAGTGGCACCACCATGATCCACTCGGTCAGCTGTGCCAGAACGCGGATCGACCAGATAGGGGCGCGGACGTAGACAGGGTAGCCACCCGCCGCCCGGGCGATCCTGCGGACAGCCGCTCCAAGCTCAAGCTCTTCGGCTCCGACGACGGCGACGGTCGGGGTGGGCACGCGACCTTCAAGGGCCGCGATCAGGGTATCGACAGCCTCTTCCACAGGGAGGGGTCGGACAGTCCGCTCCCGGAATCCGACTGTTGCGAAGACAGGAAAGCTGCGTACCGCACGCGTTACATGGTCAACCATGTGGTCGCCGTTGCCGTAGATCATCCCGGCCTTGATGATCGTGTACTCGATGCCCGACTGCCGCAGGAGCTCCTCGGCAGCCCATTTGGTCTCGTGATAGGCCGACCCACAATCCGGACGGGCCCGGAGGAAGCTCAGCATGACGATTCTTTGGACGCCCGCCCTCCGGGCGGCTTCAATGACTGCCCGTGTACCTTCAACGTGGACACGCTGAAAGGTCTGGTCACCTATTTCCCGGTTGATCCCCGCGCAGTGGGCCACGACGTCGCACCCCGTGAAGGCCTCTGCCAAGGCATCGACGTCAGTAATTGCGGTCCCTGTCCGCCGCGAAATAATGACGGTGTCCGGCCTGTTGAGTCGCTCCGCGAGGTGACGCCCCACAAAACCGGTACCGCCGGTAATGGCCATACGCATATTCTTGCTCCTTCGCTTATTAGCAATGAAGCTAAACTGTATATAGCTATTGTGCTATATTGCAAACATGGCAGATGCAGCATCGGATATCTTCGCAGCCTTGGCACACCCCACCAGGCGGCAGATCCTTCAAGACCTCAAGGACGGCGAGTTGGCTGCCGGCGAGATCGCTGCGCGGTTCAACGCCACAGGACCCACCATCTCCCGGCACCTAAGCGTGCTGCGTCAGGCCGGCTTGGTCACGGAACGACGGGATGCCAACCGCATCCTCTACTCGCTCGTGGGTGAGCGCCTCGCACTGTCGGTAGGAGATTTCCTCTCCACGGTCTGCCCCGAGCAGATCGTATTGCGGGAGGTCCGGAAGCGGCATCCTGCCCGTCCCTCGACCAGGACGCCGAAAGAGGCCAGGACCTCCGAGGCCTGAACCCCGGCCGTAGTACGCTCGCCCCATGACCCACGCCAAGCTCACGCAACCGTCATCAAGCTTTCACGCCTCCTGGCTGGAAAGTTACGACGAGTGGGGGACCCTCGACCAGGACGGTTCGGCAGCATTCCTGGCCGCGCGGTACGACCTCAATCTCCGCGAGGGGGGCCATTTCTCGCAGTGGGTGGACCTACTCCATCAAATGCCCAGGGCGGAATTTTCGCCACCCGAAGGCCTGGCCAACCAGACCACCATTTGGGTCACCGACGGCGCGGCCTACTTGGGCGCTGCCAGCCTCAGGCACTCCCTGGCGAATGAATACCTCAAGGAAGTTGGCGGGCACATCGGCTATGGAATCAGGCCAAGCGCCAGAGGTAACGGCCTGGCCAAACTTGCCCTCAACGGCGCCCTCCAGGAGGGACGCGCGCTGGGGATGGAGCGCGTCCTGGTGACCTGCAAGCAGCCCAACCGGGCCTCTGCCCGCACCATTGAGGCTTGCGGCGGCGTGCTTGAGGCCATCCGACCGCCGGCGAGCTTCGCTCCGGCTTTGGGAGTCACAGAACCGATCTGCCGCTATTGGTTCACTCTTTAGCGGCGTTCGCTTTTGTTCAGCAGGCGATACGCCCTTACCGGGTAAGCGCATTCCCGGTATCCTGTGAAGCATGATCGACCTCACCACCTTGGCTGACCTCACGCCTGGCATCTGTTCCGTCACCCTTCGCGCGCACGGCATTGATGATGTGGTCCGCATTTCCTCGGAGGCCGGACTGGCGGGGATCGAGTGGGGCACCGATATCCATGTCAGTGACGCGGAATCAGCCGCGCACGCCAAGGAGGCTACGGAAGCAGCCGGGCTGAGTGTCCTGTCACTTGGCTCGTACTACCGTTGCGGAGCATTCGGAGACTTCACCGGCGCCCTGGACATTGCCACAGCCTTGGGCGCCCCAAGAATCCGGGTATGGGCGGGGGAACTCGGTTCCGCAGACGCCGGCCGGGAACACTGGGATGCCGTGGTGAAGGACACTCAGCGGATCGCGGACCTCGCGTCCGAACGCGGAATCGCCATCGCGTTCGAGTACCACGGCCGAACCCTGACGGACTCCCCCGCCACCACCCTTGAACTTCTGGACAGGGTCGGCCACGCCAACGTCGGCACCTATTGGCAGCCCGCCGTCGGGCTTTCGGACCAGCAAGCCCTTGAGTCCCTCCACGACGTCCTCCCGCACCTTGTGGGCGTCCACTGTTTCTCCTGGGGGCCGGAGGCCGAGCGATATCCGCTGCGCGGCAGGAAATTGTTGTGGCAGACCGTCTCCGACGTCCTGCGCGGCAACGGCAAGGACATGGACATCATGCTGGAGTTCGTCGAGGACGACCTCCCGGACAACGTGCTCAACGACGCCGCTTTCCTGCACACCATCACCCTGGGCGAGGACTAAACCGCCCAGCCCAGCCGACGGAGCCAACCGGCGCAGAGGCCCGTCCACTTGTCAGCGCCGGGTGTTCCCGCCGCAAGACCAATGCCGTGAATTCCGCTGGGGAACACGTGCAATTCTGCGGAAACGCCGGCCCTGCTGAGCGCCCCGGCGTAGGCAAGGCTGTGGCTGACGGGGACGGATTCATCGTCGGCGGTGTGCCAGAGGAATGCGGGCGGCGTGGCGGCGGTGACGTGCAGCTCGGCGGAGAGCTCATGGAGAACTTCACCGGCCGCACCCGCTCCGGCGAGGTTGTCCACGGATCCCTGATGCACCGAGTCCACGAAGGAAATCACGGGATAGCAGAGAATGCTGAGGTCCGGCACAGAACCTGAAGTGTCCAAGGCAGGATCTCCCGTAGCTACCTGCACCGACAAGGTGGCAGCGAGGTGCCCGCCGGCCGAGAAACCGAGGACACCCACTCGCTCCGGATCAACACTCAGCCCATGCGCGCCTTCGCGTATCCACAACATGGCTTCCTTGGCGGCGGCCAGGGGCGCCGGATGCCGATTCGGCGCTACTGGATATCGCAGCACGAAGGCGTGGATTCCCAACGAAGCCAGCCATTCAGCCACAGGTTCGGCTTCATGGTCGGCCTGCTTGGCATAGCCACCGCCGGGAAACACCAGGACCGCAGGCGCAGCAACGACGGAACGCCCGACGGCGGGAACCACCGTGAGTGCGTGAGGCGCCTTAGCCAACGTGGGGGTCATACCTGCGATTCCACCGGAGTTTCCGTGCTGCGGCGGAGCTTGACCACCCCGCTGACTGGAGGCGTGTCGGTATCGCCCGCAGCGAGACGGCCGATGTCCTCCAGCGGCAGGTGCACCGTGGACAGGGCGGGCCGGAAGTCGCGCAGGGTTTCGATATCATCAAAGCCGGCAATGGTGGCATCGCGGGGAATCCATACACCTTCAGGCCGCAGGGCGGCGGTGACTCCAATGGCCATCACGTCGTTCACCGCGAAGATGCAGAGCCGCGACTCGGAAGCCTTGATTCTGTCCGCGAGGGCCAATCCGGCGTCATAGCCTCCGGCTCGGTTGAAGCCGGTGCGGATGACCTCGGCGGCGGGCTTTCCGGCCTCGGCCAGCCCACGTTGGAAACCGCGGACCCGGTCGTCGGAGGTGTACAGGCCTTCCGGGCCCGCAATGATCAGGAAGGCACCGTCGTGCGAGGCGGCCAATTCAGCGGCCAGGCCGGCAGCGAGTTCCTCGTTGGGGACCTTCACCACGTGGTAGCCCTCGGAGACGGAAGCGCCTACGATCGGATGCCCCACCACTCCTACATGCCCACCATTGCGGCAGTAGCGGTCCAACTCGGCGGCGAGCTCGGCGTTGCCCTGCTTGTCCTCCGCCCTGACCGAACGTGAACCGGCAATCACGATGGAATCCGCGCGACGCGCAGCGAACGCCGCGACCGCTTCTTTTTCGTCGAGCGAAGCGCCGGACGTGCTGGCGAGCAGCACCATCCGGTTTTGTTGGCGCGCGGCATCCTGGACGCCGCGCGCGATGGCAGCGAAGTAGGGATCAGCGATGTCATGGACAATCAATCCGATCAGCCCGGAGCTGGACTTGGCCAGCGCCTGGGCCTGCGCGTTGGGAACATAGCCGAGCTTGTCGGCGGCTGCTCGGACCCGTTCGGCAATGTCCTCGGCCGGCTTACGGGACGAGCCGTTGAGGACCCGGGACGCCGTGGCCAGGGAGACCCCGGCCAAACGGGCAACTTCACTCAGTGTACTGGCGGCCACGGGGCCCTCCTTTTCTGCAAGCGTCGGGACTGGCGCTAAGGAAATTATGGCAGTTCTTCACGAGTTTTGGGAAAGCGCTTGCCAACCCGGCGCGCCATGGTGCATGATCGATGGCAACGGGAATGCGCTTTCCCATCTGAAATCGGCAAGCACCGGCATCCGCACAGCGACCGGCACACAAGGCACTGGAGAAAACATGGGCTACGAAACAAAGACGATCCGCATCGCCATGAACGGCATCACCGGCCGTATGGGCTACCGCCAGCACCTGCTGCGGTCCATCCTTCCCATCCGTGACGCAGGCGGCTTCACTCTTGAAGACGGCACCAAGGTCCAGGTTGAACCCATCCTGGTTGGCCGCAATGAAGCCAAGATCCGTGAGCTGGCCGAACTCCACAAGGTTTCCGAATGGACCACGGACCTGGACGCAGTCATCGCAGACCCCACCGTTGACATCATCTTTGACGCCTCCATGACCAGCCTCCGCGCCGCCACCCTGAAGAAGGCCATGCGCGCCGGCAAGCACATCTTCACCGAGAAGCCCACGGCCGAGACCCTCCAGGAAGCCATCGAGCTGGCACAGATCGGCAAGGAAGCCGGCGTCACCGCAGGCGTTGTCCACGACAAGCTGTACCTCCCCGGCCTTGTGAAGCTCCGCCGTCTGGTGGACGAAGGCTTCTTCGGCCGCATCCTCTCCATCCGTGGCGAATTCGGCTACTGGGTCTTCGAAGGCGACGTCCAGGCTGCACAGCGTCCGTCCTGGAACTACCGCAAGGAAGACGGCGGTGGAATGACCACGGACATGTTCTGCCACTGGAACTACGTCCTTGAAGGCATCATCGGCAAGGTCAAGAGCGTCAACGCCAAGACCGCCACGCACATCCCCGCTCGCTGGGACGAGGCCGGCAAGGAATACAAGGCAACCGCTGACGACGCCTCCTACGGCATCTTCGAGCTCGAAACCCCGGGCGGCGACGACGTCATCGGCCAGATCAACTCCTCCTGGGCCGTCCGCGTCTACCGCGACGAACTGGTTGAGTTCCAGATTGACGGTACGCACGGTTCCGCCGTCGCCGGTTTGAACAAGTGCGTTGCGCAGCAGCGCGCCCACACCCCCAAGCCTGTCTGGAACCCGGACCTGCCCGTCACCGAATCATTCCGCAGCCAGTGGCAGGAAGTGCCCGCCAACGCTGAACTGGACAACGGCTTCAAGCTGCAGTGGGAAGAATTCCTGCGCGACGTCGTCGCTGGCCGCGAGCACCGCTTCGGCCTGCTCTCAGCAGCCCGCGGCGTGCAGCTGGCCGAGCTCGGCCTCCAGTCCTCCGCTGAGCGCCGCACCATCGACATCCCGGAGATCACCCTCTAATGACGTCACTGATTCTTCCCACTGACGACGGCGGCACCCGCGAGTACCGCCTTCAGCCCGCCACCTCCTGGGTCAAGCCGACCGCTCCGTTGACGGCCCGCCGCGCCTACGCCGCAGCGCACGTCATCCCCGAGGTAGCTGCAGACAACACCCCCGGCGCCCCGGCGCAGCTCGACTGGGATGCCACTCTGGCGTACCGCCACGAGCTGTGGTCCTACGGGCTTGGCGTTGCCGATGCCATGGACACCGCGCAGCGCGGCATGGGCTTGGACTGGGCCGCGACCCAGCAGCTCATCAAGCGCACCGGCGCCGAGGCCGCTTCCGTTGTGGCTGCGGGCAACGCAGCCATCACCGGTAAGTCCGTCCGCGACCTCGTTTCCTGCGGCGCGGGAACGGACCAGCTGGACATCACTGCACTTCCCGAGGGCGCTGCGGGCATCCAAGCCGTCATCGACGCCTACCGCGAGCAGATCGCGGTCGTCAGTGAAGCTGGCCCCAAGGTCATCCTCATGGCGTCCCGCGCGCTGGCCAAGGTTGCCAACGGTGCCGACGACTACCTGCACGTCTACTCGACGCTGCTCCAGGAAGTCGATCAGCCGGTCATCCTGCACTGGCTCGGCACCATGTTCGACCCCGCACTGGCCGGCTACTGGGGCTCCGACGACGTCTCCGTCGCCACCGAAACGTTCCTCAGCCTCATCCGCGAGCACTCGGACAAGGTTGACGGCGTGAAGGTGTCGCTGCTGGATGCCTCGCACGAGGTCGCCCTCCGCGCCAACCTTCCGGAAGGCGTCCGTCTCTACACCGGCGACGACTTCAACTACCCGGAACTGATCGACGGCGACCAGACGCACCACTCGGACGCACTGCTGGGCATCTTCGCTGCCATCTACCCGGCCGCTTCAGTCGCCTTGCAGAAGTACGACGCCGGCCAAGGTGCTGAGGGGCGCGCCATCCTGGACTCCACGCGTGAGCTTGGAAAGCACATCTTCAGCGCGCCGACGTTCTACTACAAGACCGGCATCGCGTTCATGTCCTGGCTCAACGGCAAGCAGCCCGGTTTCCAGATGGTGGGTGGCCTGCACTCGGGCCGTTCGGTCCTGCATTTGGCCAAGACCTTCGAACTGGCCGACCAGGCCGGTTTGCTGAAGGATCCTTCCCTGGCAGCGTTCCGCATGTCGGACTTCCTGCGGATCAACGGAGTGGGCGCATGAGCACGGACTTCTCACGACTTTCGCTGAACAGTGCAACCACCAAGAAGTGGACCCTGGCCGAAGCTGTGGATGGTTGCGCCCGCGCCGGCATCCCCGCGATCGGTCCGTGGCGTGACCGCGTGGCCGAGGCTGGCTTGGACAAGGCTGCCAAACTCATCAAGGACGCCGGCCTCCGGGTGTCCTCGTTGTGCCGCGGTGGTTTCCTGACCGCTGCCGACCCCGAGGGCCAGGCAGCCGCACTCGCTGACAATTTCGAGGCCGTCCGCGAAGCCGTTGCCCTCGACACCCAGGAGCTGTTCCTGGTGGTCGGCGGGCTCGCTCCCGGTGAGAAGGACGTCGTCGCCGCCCGCCAGCGTGTGGCCGACCGCCTCGAGGAACTGGTGCCTTTCGCCTCCGAAAACGGCGTCCGTTTGGTGTTGGAACCCCTGCACCCGATGTACGCCGCTGACCGCGCACTCATCTCCACCCTTGGCCAGGCACTGGATCTGGCCGCGCCGTACGACGCGAAGGCGGTGGGCGTCGCCGTCGACACTTTCCACGTGTGGTGGGACCCCGAGCTGAAGGCGCAGATCGACCGCGCCGGGCGCGAAAACCGCATCGCCTCTTACCAGGTGTGCGATTTCAACCTGCCGATCGCTGCGGACGCGCTGTTGTCCCGCGGCATGATGGGCGACGGCGTCATCGACTTCGCCACCATCGGCACCTGGGTCAGGGACGCCGGGTACAAGGGCGACATCGAAGTTGAAATCTTCAATCAGGAAATCTGGGACACCGATGGCGACATCGTCCTGGAAACCATGAAGCAGCGCTACGCGGAGCTCGTCCTCCCGTTCGCCTAACCACGTGATCCTCCCGCGGATGCCCTAAGCTCCGCGGGAGGATCGCTCCAAAGCCAGCGGGCTCCTGCCAAGGTCACGGCAGGGGCCCGCTTTTTTGTCTGCGCCACGGGCACTGTGGCATGGCTGGCAGCGGCTGCCCTCTTGTGTCTGCTGTGAGTCGTCGGACGGCCAGGTGAGATAAGTGGTACACAGCTGAAACATTGCGTCGACGCGAGGAAACAATGGCCACCTACGCTGGTTTTACCTGGACAAGGACGTCCACGACACCACTGAAAGGACACCACCATGATGCTCTTGAAGACACTGAACTTTTTCCTCGACGCCAGCGGCAGCCACAGCGGATCCGGCGATTCCACCAGTGAGCCCGCGCCTGTCTTTGCTACGGAACGCCTCACGTCCAGCGCTTGGGAGGGCTGGTGGGACGACGCCGATCAGGGCTTCCCCGCCGAAGCGTGACAGCCCAAGTAGTCGTGCAGGACCCCGCGGACCCGGGCATCAGACGGGCCGACATCCACGAGTACCTGATCGAAGACTCGAAGCCCTACCAGGCTTAGGAGGCTCGCGCGGCGAGCTGGACTCGGGCCTTCGGCAGGCCGATGAAGGTGACGGATCCGCCGTCGGGCCCTTGCAGTTCCAGCCTGACGCTCCGTGAACCTTTGTTCGACTCCACGGAATTGACGCGGAAGTCCTGACCCTTGATCTGCACGGTGTCACCGTTCTTGATGCCTTTGAGCTTCTTAAGCCGGGCGGTAGATTCCATTCCGGCTACTTGCTCCTCTGCGGCTCGTCGCCATGAGTTTCGCGGATTTCCTCGCCGTCCCGAATGACTTCGTCTTCCTTTTTCTGCATCTTGTCGCTCTTCTTGGTATCGCGGGGCGGCAGTTGGATGCTCTCTTCTGCTTCAATGCCTCCCTGCAACTGGCGGCCGCGCTCCATCTCGGCGTCGAATTCCGCGCCGAACAGCAGTGACATGTTGAGGATCCAGAGCCACAGCAACATGATGATCACGCCCGCCAGGGCGCCGTACGTCTTGTTGTAGTTGCTGAAGTTCGCTACGTAGAACCCAAAGCCCAAAGATGCCAGGGCGAAAATCACCAACGCGATGAGGGAACCCATGCTCATCCAGCGGAACTTGGGCTGCTTGACGTTGGGAGTGAAGTAGTAGAGCACCGCGATGATGGCCACCACGATGAGAATCAGGACCGGCCACTTGGCGATGTTCCAGACGGTCAGGAACGCCTCGGACAATCCGATGACACCGCCGATCGTTTCTGCAACGGGGCCACTGAGGACCAGCATGGCCGCCACCAATGCAGCGCCCACAACAGCCACAACCGTGACCGCGAGCATCGTGCCACGCAGCTTGATGAAGCCGCGCCCTTCGTCCACTTCGTAGACGCGGTTCATCGCGCGGCTGAAGGCCGTGACGTAGCCGGAGGCCGACCACAGCGCCACCACAATGCCGAAGACCAGCGCAAAGCCGGCCGCGTTGGACTGGGTCAGCTCCTCGATGGGCTGCCGCAAGGTGTCAACGCCCGGTCCGGGCGCGAACTGCTGGACGATATCCAGCAGGGCGGACGTGGTCTTTCCCGCATCGCCAAAAATTCCCAACAGGGACACCAAGGCCAAGAGCGCAGGGAAGAGGGCCAGGACACCGTAGTAGGTGAGACCTGCTGCTGCATCCGGGCATTGGTCCTTGGTGAATTCCCGTAAAGTCCGCTTGGCAATGTACATCCAAGTGGGCTTGGCCAGGTCGTTGGGACTATCCGGCTTGCGCGAGTCTTCCGGGGAGGGCGCGGTCTGCGCTTTGGTTGTGCTGGTGTGGGCTGAGTCGTGTGTAGGCATGAGCACTCGTTCGTGGGGGTAGTTTGCGCGAACAACTGACCCACCAATAGTAAGCATGCTGATGATTCTTTGGAAGAACCCGCGCCGATTTATCGCCTGCGCCCCCGGAAGACTACCGCGGAGCCCACCCACCCCACCAAGCCGAGGCCAAGGCACCACGCCACCGCGAGCCAGCCCGAAGTCCCGGCGTCACCACCCAGCAGGAAGGCCCGGAGTGCTTCAGTGACGGGGGTAAACGGCTGGTTCTCAGCGAATCCCTGCAACCATGCGGGCATGGTTTCAGGCTTCACGAACGCGCTGCTGACATAGGGCAGGAAAATGGTGGCACTGGTTAAACCACTGGCAGCTTCCGGGCTCAGGAGCAGCCCCGCCAAGGTGGACAACCACGTGAAAGCAAGGACGAACGCCAGGAGCAAGGCCGCCGCTGCGAGCGCACTCCCCAAGGTAGGCTGTGGCCGAAATCCCAGGAGCAGGGCGCAGGTAATTAGCACTGCACTGGTGGCCAGATTCCTGAGGGTGCTCGCCACAACATGTCCCGCCAGCACCGTGGAGCCGGCAATGGGCATGGTTCTGAACCGATCCACCACCCCGGACTTGACGTCCTGGGCCACACTGACAGCAGTCTGCGACGAGCCGAACGCTGCACACATGAGCAGCAGGCCGGGCATCACGTAATTCACGTACCCGCCACCGGTTTGGATGGCACCGCCAAAAACCCAGACGAAGGCAAAAAGGATACCCACCGGGACCATCAGTGAGATCACAATGGAGTCCACGGTCCGCATCGTCCGGAAAACTTCACGCCGGACCATGGTCCCGGTATTGGCGACATAGAGGGATGCCGAGGTCATTGGTTCGCCTCCTGCTTGGTAGTCAACGCCAGAAAGACGTCGTCCAACGTGGGCTTGATGATGGCGATACTGTCGGCAGCACAGCCCGCGGCGCCCAGGGCACTCACCACCGAGGTGATGACCGCAGCGGTGTCGGCTGTCGCGATGCGCAGGGTGAGGCGTTCGCCATCCTGGTCGGCCTCACCGCCGCTTGCCTCAAGAAGTGCCACGGCCCTGGCGAAGTCGCTCGGGTCCTGGAACCCGAATTCCACATGGCCAACGGGAACCAACCGCTTCAGTTCTTCGGCCGTTCCCAGCGCAACGATGCGTCCTTCATTCAGCACCGCGATGGAGTCGGCCAGCTGATCGGCTTCTTCCAAGTATTGGGTGGTCAGGAATACCGTGACCCCTTGCTCCGATAAAGTGCGCACCGCACTCCATACCGCCAGCCTGCTGCGGGGGTCCAATCCCGTGGTGGGCTCGTCAAGGAACAGAACTTCCGGGCGCCGCACCAGGCTCATGGCAAGATCCAGGCGCCGAACCATGCCGCCGGAGTAGGAGGAGACCTTGCGGTCCGCGGCGTCCTGGAGATCGAAGACTTTCAGCAGCTCGTCGGCCCGGCCACGGGCATCCTTGCCACCCAAGCGGAGCAATCGGCCGATCATGGCCAGGTTCTCCCTGCCGGTCAGGAAGTCATCCACCGCGGACGACTGACTGGTGACGCTGAGAAGGTTCCGGACGGCGGCACTTTGGCGTCCGACGTCGAACCCTCCTACGGCGGCCGACCCGCCGTCGGCTCGCAGGAGCGTGGTGAGGACCCCAACGAGTGTGGACTTGCCGGCGCCGTTGGGGCCCAGAAGGGCGAAAACAGCACCTTCGGGAACCCTCAGGCTGACGCCATCCAACGCCGTCTTGTGGCCATAGCTCTTGCGGAGGTCAGATACATCCAAAGCTGGTCCTGCATTCATCATCCATCCCATCGAGTGTTTACGGCATAAACTGTTTATAGCATAAACAGTTTATGTGTGTATACCCGAAACAGTTAGGCTGGCCGTGAAGGAAGGAAGCCATGCCACAGAAAGACCTAAGCCTCACGGACCTGCCCCCGGGCGTCGCCATTGCGTGGGGGCTCGACCGACCGTCCACTCGTGGGGCAAAAGCGGAGCTGAGCCCCGCACGGATCATTGAGGTGGCCATACGACTCGCCGACAAGGAAGGCCTGGCAGCTGTTTCCATGGCCCGGGTTGCCAAGGATTTGGGCTTCACCACCATGTCCTTGTACCGACACCTGCGCTCCAAGGAAGAGCTGCTGGTCCTGATGGTGGACGCCGCGTTTGGCGATCCGGACCTCGCCGCGCCGGAGGTCGGGGACCGGGCGGAGCCTGACTGGCGAACCGCCACCCGGAGATGGGCCAAAGCCATCGAGCAGCGATACAGGGAGCATCCCTGGATTCTGGACTACCCCGTCACCGGGCCACCCGCCTCACCCAACGAGCTCCTCTGGCTGGAACAGTTGCTGCGCGCTCTCGCACCAACCACCTTGACGGCCTCAGAGAAGTTGAACTCCGCCCTCATGCTGGCCAACCTGGTTCGGTCCAGCACCCGAATGGAACTCGATGTGGCGGACAACGACACCCCGGACGCCTTTGAAGCGTACGTGGGCTTGCTCTTCCAACTCCTGGACCCGGAACAACACCGCGAAGTCCTGGGACTGTTCAGCGACCCCGAGCTGGCCGTGATGGAAGATGCCGGAGACGAACTCAGCTTCGCGCTGGAGCGCTATCTGGACGGCATGGAAGCGCTGATGGCGCGCCGCGGCTCCGGCGCGGACCAGCCCGGGTAGCCAACGGCAGGCCTACGCCAGCTTGCCTGCCAGCAGGAACTCAAACGGGGACTCAATGACAGACCGGATCACTTGGCCGGCAGCACCAAGGAGCGTCCCGGAGTGCTCCAAGCCGGAGACCGTGAGGTTGGCAGGATCCAAGAGCCCTGGGGCGTAACGCTCCAGGCTGCCCAACAGCGCCGGCCTGAGCCACTCCCCCAACACGGCAAAATGGCCACCCAGCACTACGGCTTCGATATCCATCAACCGTGCAGAGGAGGCGAGCGCGACGCCCAAGTACCGCCCGGCGTCGTGAACCGCCTGAGTGGCCCGCGGATCCTTCCTCCGCAGGGCCGTGAGGAGCAGTTCCGTACGTTCACCCAACGTGCCGTCGGGTGTGCCCGCGGCCTCAAAAATGGCTTCCTGGCCGGCGAACGTTTCCAAACACCCCGCCCCGCCGCAGGAACAGGCGGGACCTTCCGGGTGCACCACAATGTGGCCCAGTTCGCCCGCAGATCCACCCGGCCCTGTATAGAGTTCCGAGCCGATGATGACGCCGCCGCCGACGCCCACTTCACCGGACACATACAGGAAGTCCGCCTGGCCACCGCCATACCAAAGCTCTCCCAGGGCGGCACTGTTGGCCTCGTTGGAGAGCCTGACGCCCAGCGGAGCACCTTCCAGCAGGGACCGCGGATTCAGCTGTTCGTTTTCCCAATGAAGGTTCGGAGCGGAAAGCACCACGTTTCGCTGCTGGTCCACCAAACCCGGAACGGCCAATCCGCCACCCAAGATGGCGATGTTTTCGGCTGCAGCCGCAGCCTTCGCTTCAGCTGCAAGCCCCCCAAGGCGTTCCATCACCTTTGCAGGCGCCAAGCCCCTGTTGCGCGATTCAACAGCTGAGTGGAACCGCAGGTTTCCGCCGAGGTCCACCAGCCCCACGGCCAGGTAGTCCACATTGATCTCCATGCCAATCACGCCGCGATGCGAGCTGAGCTCCAAGCCCTGGCCGGGCCTTCCCCTCTCACCATCGCGGTAGAGGCCCACTTCGGACACCAGCCCGGACTCCACGAGGTCGGCAACGAGGCTGGACACGGCAGCTTTGGTCAGCCCCGTTCCAGCGGCCAGTTGCGCACGGCTTGGCTTGGCATCGCCCGTTCGAGCGATCGAGTCCAGTACCAACGAAAGATTTCGACGGCGGACGTCGCCTACGCGTCCGGGCGCGGTTGCCTCATTCACGGGCGTGGGACCTCCCTGTGGATTCGAAGTTTTTTTGCTGACTTCCATTGACCATGATCCATCATCCCCCATATAGTTCAGATTGAAAACTAATTGGAGTGGAAAACTTCCACGCCTCCCCAGTGCTTTGCAAAGGAGCAAAAATGACCCCGCAGCCCACCCCCCAGGACCGCTTCACCTTTGGCCTTTGGACCGTCGGTTGGACTGGCGCGGATCCCTTCGGTGTAGCTACCCGCCCCGCATTGGATCCCGTGGAAGCCGTACACAAGCTCAGTGAACTCGGGGCGTATGGCATCACCTTCCACGACAATGACTTGATCCCCTTCGACGCCACCGCCTCCGAGCGCGACCTGATCTTGAAGAACTTCAAGGCAGCATTGGCGGAGACCGGCCTGAAGACTCCGATGGTGACCACCAACCTCTTCAGCCACCCGGTCTTCAAGGACGGCGGATTCACTTCGAACGACCGCGCCGTTCGCCGCTTCGCGCTGAGCAAGATCCTTCGTAACATCGACCTCGCCGCTGAACTGGGCGCCGAGACGTTCGTCATGTGGGGAGGCCGCGAAGGCAGTGAATACGACGGTTCCAAGGACCTCTCCGCAGCGCTGGACCGCATGAAGGAAGGCGTGGACACCGCGGCCGGCTACATCAAGGAGAAGGGCTACGGCCTGCGCATCGCCCTTGAGCCCAAGCCGAACGAACCCCGCGGCGACATCTTCCTGCCCACCGTTGGCCACGGCTTGGCGTTCATTGCGCAGCTGGAACACGGCGACATCGTGGGCCTCAACCCGGAGACGGGCCACGAGCAGATGGCCGGCCTGAACTTCACGCACGGCATTGCACAGGCCCTGTGGGCCGGAAAGCTCTTCCACATCGACCTCAACGGGCAGCGCGGTATCAAGTACGACCAAGACCTCGTCTTCGGACACGGCGACCTCACCAGCGCTTTCTTCACCGTGGACCTGCTGGAGAACGGCTTCCCCAACGGCGGACCGAAGTACGACGGCCCCCGGCACTTCGACTACAAGCCGTCCCGCACCGATGGCTACGACGGTGTGTGGGAATCAGCCAAGTCCAACATGTCCATGTACCTCCTGCTGAAGGGACGCGCCCTTGCTTTCCGTGCGGATCCCGAGGCCCAGGAAGCGCTGGCCACCTCGGGCGTGTTCGAGCTGGGCGAGACCACCTTGAACGCCGGCGAGACCACCGCGGACCTGCTGGCTGACGCCAGCGCGTTCGAAACGTTCGACGCCGACAAGGCCGCCGAGCGCTCGTTCGCTTTCGTCCGCCTCAACCAGCTGGCCATCGAGCACCTGCTCGGTTCCCGCTAACCACTCCATCCACCTCAACCCCGTCGACGGGCTTGCCAGGATTATTCTTTGGCAAGCCCGGCGCCGGTCCCCCAAAGGAACAAACGCATGCCTCTCGTAGCCGGGATCGATAGCTCCACCCAGTCCTGCAAGGTGGTCATCAGGGACACAGCCACGGGGGCCTTGGTGCGTCAGGGCCGGGCCTCCCATCCTGACGGCACGGAGGTCCACCCCGAACACTGGTGGACTGCCCTGCAGGAAGCGATCTCACAGGCCGGTGGCCTGGACGACGTCGAGGCCGTGTCCATAGGCGGACAGCAACATGGCATGGTGTGCCTGGACGAATCCGGCGATGTGGTTCGACCGGCCCTGCTCTGGAACGACACCCGTTCGGCACCAGACGCTGACCAACTCATCATCGAAGCCGGTGATGGCGATGCTGCTGCCGGGGCCTCATTCTGGGCATCCAGCACCGGAACCGTCCCAGTGGCTTCCTTGACCGCCACCAAGCTCCGTTGGCTGGCCCGGAATGAGCCCGCCAACGCTCAGCGCACAGCCGCAGTGTGCCTTCCCCACGATTGGCTCTCCTGGCGCTTGGCCGGTCACGGTCCAGGGACCGGACCTCAGTCCTTGGAGCTGCTCAGGACCGACCGTTCCGACGCCTCGGGCACGGGCTACTTTTCGGCCATCACCGGGGACTACCTGCCCGATGTCCTCAAGAGCACCCTGGGCCATGTCCCGGTGCTGCCAACCGTCGTCGGACCATTGGAAACTACGGGCAAGACTCCCACGGGCGCATTGATCGGTCCGGGCGCGGGCGACAACGCCGCAGCGGGCCTGGGCGTCAGTGCCGCCGTCGGGGACGTCGTCATTTCGATCGGCACATCGGGGACCGTGTTCGCGGTATCGGACGTCCCCGCCCGGGACGCTTCCGGTCTGGTGGCTGGCTTCGCGGACGCGACCGGAAACTTCCTTCCGCTTGCCTGCACGCTTAATGCCACCCGGATCTTCGACGCGACAGCTACGTTGCTCGGCGTAAACCTCACGGAACTTGGAGAACTCGCGCTTTCCGCCCCGGAGGGAGCCAACGGCCTGACACTTGTTCCGTATTTCGAGGGTGAACGGACGCCCAACCTTCCCGATGCCTCGGGTTCCCTCCACGGCCTCACTCTCTCCAACTACACACCAGCCAACCTGGCCCGGGCTGCGGTGGAGGGTGTCCTCTGCTCATTGGCCGACGGTTTGGCAGCGTTGCAGGCACAAGGGGTCGCCGCGCAGCGCATCATCTTGGTGGGTGGCGGCGCCCAATCGGAAGCTGTGCAGCAGGTGGCTGCCTCAGTGTTCGGCCTGCCAGTGTTCGTCCCGAGTCCCGGGGAATACGTGGCCGACGGCGCCGCCCGGCAAGCAGCTGGGGTTCTCACGGGCCAACTGCCTGATTGGGAGTTGGAAGGCGTCGAGGTGAGCCCCCTGAACTCTGATGGGCCAGCGCCCTTCCTGACGAGGTATCGGCGTTACGCCGCCGGGGTGGCCATGGGCTGATCAGCGCAGCTTGTGCTCTATCGTGACAGGGTGAGCTCTGAACAATCTGCACCGATCCGACCTCCCGTCATGGAGGACGTGGCCCGCGTGGCGGGAGTCTCCCACCAGACGGTCTCGCGGGTTCTGAACAATCACCCCAACGTAAGTTCCAAGACCCGCGAACGCGTGGAACAAGCCATCACGGAACTTGGCTACCGCCGCAACACGGCCGCCCGCAGCCTGGTGACCCGGCGCTCCCAAACCATCGGAGTGCTCGGCAGCGAAATGGCCCAGTATGGGCCGTCCCACACCCTGCTGGGAGTCCAACAGGCAGCGAGGGACGCGGGCTATTTCGTCAGCGTGGCAGCCCTGCGGGAAGTCACGCCGGAGACCATCAAGGACGCCATCGCCCACTTCATGGACCAGGGCGTTGACGGCATTGTGGTGACCGTCCCCCACCCGGGTACGTTTGACGTCCTCAAGGACATCACGTCTCAGGTCCCGCTGGTGGCCGTGGGGTCAATCGGGGATGAACACCTCAGCGGAGCCACCGTTGACCAGCGGCAAGGCGCCCTGCTTGCCGTCCGGCACCTCCTGGATCTGGGACACCAGCGCATCGGACACCTCTCCGGGCCAACTGATTGGATTGATGCCGCTGCCCGGATCGACGGCTGGCGGGACGCGTTGACCGACGCAGGACTTGAGCCAACCACCCTGATCGAGGGCGATTGGAGCGCCGAATGCGGTTACAGGGAAGGCCTGAAAATTGCTGCCGACCGCTCCGTGAGTGCGCTGTTCGTCGCCAACGACCAGATGGCCCTTGGCGTCCTCCGGGCGTTCCATGAAGCAGGGGTTCACGTGCCAAAGGACATCAGCATTGTGGGCTTCGACGACCAGCCGGAGTCGGCTTACTTCATTCCCCCGCTGACTACCGTTGCCCAGGACTTTGAGGAACTCGGCCAGCGCTGCATCGGCCTGCTTCTGGATCGCCTGGAAAGTGGCGCGCCGGGCACCCCCATCACGGTGACACCCCGCTTGGTCGTCCGCGAGACCACAGCGCGGCTCAGCAACTAACCCCTCCGGGGGCGAGAGAACAGTGACATGAGCCAGGGAGCCTCTTGACATCAAAGTTGTGAGCGCTAACAATTGCATCAGACCTTCTTCAGTTTTCCACCCCGACCCCCGGCAATGAGGCCCTGGCCAGCCGGATGGAGACCCATGAATACCTCTGAAAACCTCCCGCTCGACGAGCAGTTTGTCATCGGTGTGGATTACGGCACTTTGTCCGGACGCGCCGTCGTGGTGCGTGTATCGGATGGCACCGAGCTCGGAAACGGCGTGTTCGAGTATCCGCATGCCGTCGTGACGGAAAGCCTGCCCGGCAGCAGCCAGCGATTGCCCGCTGACTGGGCGCTTCAGGTGCCCAACGACTACCGCGACGTCCTTCGCAACGCAGTACCGGCCGCCGTCGCCAATGCTGGAATCAACCCGGCCAATGTGGTGGGCATCGCCACTGACTTCACGGCGTGCACCATGGTTCCGACGACGGCGGACGGCACGCCACTGAACGAACTGGAACGCTTCGCGAACCGGCCGCACGCCTTTGTGAAGCTGTGGCGGCACCACGCCGCGCAGCCACAGGCGGACCGCATCAACCAGCTTGCCGAAGATCGCGGCGAATCCTGGCTCCCCCGCTACGGTGGCCTGATCTCCTCTGAATGGGAATTTGCCAAGGGCCTGCAGCTCCTGGAGGAAGACCCGGAAGTCTACGCTGCCATGGAGCACTGGGTTGAAGCGGCGGACTGGATCGTCTGGCAGCTCTGCGGCAGCTACGTCCGCAACGCGTGCACTGCCGGCTACAAGGGCATCTACCAGGACGGACAGTATCCGTCCGAGGACTTCCTGGAAGCACTCAACCCTGATTTCAAAAACTTTGTCAGCGCAAAGCTGGAGCACACGATTGGCCGCCTGGGCGACGCCGCCGGCTTCCTCACCGAAGAAGCCGCGGGATGGACCGGGCTCCCGGCGGGTATCGCTGTGGCGGTAGGCAACGTGGACGCCCATGTCAGTGCACCTGCTGCCAACGCCGTGGAACCCGGCCAGCTCGTCGCAATCATGGGAACCTCCACCTGCCACGTCATGAATGGCGACGTCCTGCGCGAAGTCCCGGGCATGTGTGGCGTTGTAGATGGCGGGATCGTTGACGGCTTGTGGGGCTACGAAGCCGGCCAGTCCGGAGTGGGCGACATCTTCGGCTGGTTCACCAAGAACGGCGTACCGCCCGAATACCACCAGGCCGCAGCTGAGAAGGGCCTGGGAATTCACGAATACCTCACGGAACTCGCAGAGAAGCAGGCCATCGGCGAGCACGGCCTGATTGCCTTGGACTGGCACTCGGGCAACCGTTCAGTGCTGGTGGACCACGAACTCTCCGGCGTCGTGGTGGGCCAGACCCTGGCCACCAAGCCTGAGGACACCTACCGTGCGCTGCTGGAAGCCACGGCGTTCGGCACGCGGACCATCGTGGATGCCTTCCGCGATTCCGGCGTCCCGGTCAAGGAGTTCATCGTGGCCGGTGGACTCTTGAAGAACAAATTTCTGATGCAGGTCTACGCCGATATCACCGGCCTGCAGCTCTCCACGATCGGATCGGAACAGGGCCCGGCTCTGGGCTCCGCCATCCACGCGGCCGTGGCTGGCGGGAAGTACAAGGACATCCGCGAAGCCGCCGCTTCCATGGCTGCGGCCCCCGGCTCTGTCTACACGCCCATCCCGGAAAATGTCGCCGCGTACGAGGTCCTTTTTCAAGAGTACAAAGAGCTCCACGACTACTTCGGCCGCGGGGCCAACAACGTCATGCACCGCCTCAAAGCCATCCAGCGTGCCGCCATCCAAGGCTCGGCAACCCAGGATACAGCGAACCAGACGAACACCCTGGAAGGGGCCAACGCATGAGCGCCCTCTTGGAGACCATCGCGCGGGTCCGCAAGGACGTCTGCGAGCTCCACGCCGAACTGACCCGCTACGAACTTGTCGTGTGGACCGCCGGCAATGTGTCGGGCCGCATCCCTGGCCACGACCTGATGGTCATCAAGCCCTCCGGAGTTTCCTACGACGACCTCACCCCGGAGCTCATGGTGGTCACGGACCTTTACGGCACACCGGTCCGCGGGATCAACACTGGCAGTGGCGGCACCGTCGACTGGGGCAACCCGGACCTCTCACCGTCCTCGGACACCGCTGCGCACGCCTACGTCTACCGGCACATGCCCGAGGTAGGCGGCGTGGTGCACACGCACTCCACCTACGCCACGGCGTGGGCGGCCCGTGGAGAAGAAATCCCCTGCGTCCTCACCATGATGGGCGACGAATTTGGTGGCCCCATACCGGTGGGACCGTTCGCCCTGATCGGCGATGACTCGATCGGCCAGGGAATCGTGGAGACGCTCAAGAACTCCCACTCCCCCGCAGTGCTCATGCAGAACCACGGGCCCTTCACCATCGGCAAGTCCGCCCGCGAGGCGGTCAAAGCCGCGGTCATGTGCGAGGAAGTGGCCAGGACGGTCCACATTTCGCGCCAGCTCGGCGATCCCCTGCCCATTGATCAAGCCAAGATCGAATCCCTGTACGACCGCTACCAAAACGTCTACGGCCGCTAACGCGACGCAGCTTTAGCCCCGCCACCACAACACTTCAGGAGCCCCGAGAATGCCCAACGCCAACAACACCTCCCTCGAACAGTACGAAGTCTGGTTCCTCACGGGCAGCCAGCACCTTTATGGCGAGGACGTCCTGAAGCAGGTCGCAGCGCAATCGCAGGAGATCGCCAACGTCCTCAACGCCAACAGCAACGTTCCGGTCAAGCTCGTGTGGAAGCCGGTCCTCACTGATTCCGATGCCATCCGCCGCACTGCGCTCGAGGCCAACGCGGACGACGCCGTGATCGGCGTGACCGCCTGGATGCACACGTTCAGCCCCGCAAAGATGTGGATCCAGGGCCTCGACGCCCTCCGCAAACCGCTCCTGCACCTCCACACCCAGGCCAACCGCGACCTGCCGTGGGCGGACATCGATTTCGACTTCATGAACCTTAACCAGGCTGCGCACGGTGACCGCGAGTTCGGGTACATCCAGTCTCGCCTCGGCGTGCCGCGGAAGACCGTCGTCGGGCATGTCAGCAATCCTGAGGTCGCCCGCCAGGTGGGCGCGTGGCAGCGCGCCTCGGCGGGCTGGGCCGCCGTCCGCACCTTGAAGCTGACCCGTTTTGGCGACAACATGCGCAATGTCGCCGTCACCGAAGGCGACAAGACTGAAGCCGAGCTGCGCTTCGGCGTCTCAGTGAACACCTGGTCCGTCAACGAGCTTGCCGAGGCGGTCCACACGGCCAGCGAGGCCGACGTCGACGCCCTGGTCGAGGAGTACGAACGCCTCTACGAGGTGGTTGCCGAACTGAAATCAGGCGGCGCCCGCCACGAGTCGCTGCGGTACAGCGCCCGCATCGAACTGGGGTTGCGCAGCTTCCTCGAAGCCAACGGTTCCGCAGCGTTCACCACTTCGTTTGAGGACCTCGGCGAACTACGACAACTCCCCGGCATGGCCGTCCAGCGCCTCATGGCTGACGGCTACGGCTTCGGCGCGGAGGGCGACTGGAAAACCGCCATCCTGGTGCGGGCTGCCAAAGTCATGGGCGGTGACCTGCCCGGAGGCGCGTCGCTCATGGAGGACTACACGTACCACCTGGAACCGGGAAGCGAGAAGATCCTGGGTGCGCACATGCTGGAGGTCTGCCCCTCGCTGACCGCCAAGAAGCCGCGCGTCGAGATCCACCCGCTGGGCATCGGCGGCAAGGAAGACCCCGTCCGCATGGTGTTCGATACGGACGCTGGCCCAGGCGTCGTCGTGGCGCTGTCCGATATGCGCGACCGGTTCCGCCTGGTTGCCAACGTGGTGGACGTCGTCGACCTTGACCAACCGCTCCCCAACCTTCCGGTGGCCCGCGCGCTCTGGGAGCCGAAGCCCAACTTCGCTACCTCGGCGGCTGCGTGGCTGACTGCCGGCGCCGCGCACCACACGGTATTGTCCACGCAGGTGGGCCTGGACGTGTTCGAGGACTTCGCCGAAATCGCCAAGACCGAACTTCTCACCATCGATGAGGACACCACCATCAAACAGTTCAAGAAGGAACTCAACTGGAACGCGGCGTACTACAAGCTGGCCGGCGGCCTGTGAGCGCCGAATTCACGCTGAGCGCGGGCGGTTACACCGCTGTCGTGACCGCCCGCGCCGCTGCGCTTCGTCGGCTGACACTCGATGGCCGGGACCTGGTGGTTCCCTTCCCGGAAGGCGGCCCGATCCCGGACTACCGTGGCATCATCGCCGCGCCGTGGCCCAACCGGATCGCCGATGGCAAGTACAGTTTCGACGGCGTTGATCACCAGTTGCCGATCAACGAACCTGAGCGGGACACCGCGCTGCATGGCCTCGCCTTTCCGCTCGACTGGACGCTGAAGGAGTCCGACGCCGGTTCGCTCACCTTGACGTGCGCGGTGGGACCCACGGCGGGCTACCCGTTCGTCCTGGAGTTGGAGGCACGGTATGTGCTGGACGAGGCGGGGTTGAACACGTCCGTTTCCGCGGTGAACGCAGCCGACATCGATGCCCCCTACGGCGTCTGTCCGCACCCGTACCTGGTAGCGGGTTCGTCGCCACTGGACCAATGGGTCCTTGAGTTCGCCGCCGACTCGTTCCTTGAGGTGACACCGGACAGGCTCTTGCCTGTCGGCGTTGTGCCCACGGACGGCCACGCCTTCGATTTCCGTGCTGCCAAGGCCATCGGCAGCACGGAAATCGATCATGCGTTTACCGCAATAGCGTTCGACGGCGGGCTGGCGCGCCTTTCGCTGCGGGACCCCGCGGGCACCGGCGTCGGAATCTCCTGGGACGAAAGCTGCCCTTGGCTGCAGATCCACACGGCGGATAAGCCGACACCGATCCCCAGCCGCATCGGCTTGGCTGTGGAGCCCATGACCTGTCCTCCGGACGCCTTCAACAGCGGAACGGACGTGATCCGGTTGGAGCCCGGAGCCAGGCACACGGCGTCGTGGAGCATCTACGCGCTGTAGCTGGCCCCGTCAGGCGGATTTACCGGGCTGAGGGGATGTGTTGCAGGAGTCGGACGTCTGCGTAACCATCCTCGATGTCGATGCTGGGCTCGTCGAAGATCCGCACCTGATGGTCACCGGCGTCCCAGGGCGTCCACCCCGGTTGGCCGTCCCGGATGAAGGCCACTGCCGCTCCGTGTACGTCCGCAGCCAAAGCCGAGGGCGGCTCCTCGCCGGCTATCGCGGCCACACGTTCGGCCGTGGTCACATCAAAGAAGAACGGGATATCGAAGCAGTGGCCGGCATCCCCGGTGACCGGTGACCGCCACGCAAAGCGGTAAACCCACGTGGGTGCCGCCGATCCGGCACGAGCCTCGGCAACGTTCAGGGTGGGGGTGCGGAAAATCCTGTCGGAAACGTATTGGCCCACCAGGACCTCGCTCGGAAGCCCGCCGTGGCTTGCCAAGTAGGCCTCGGCTATCTCCGGCGAGGCACCCAACCTTTCCAGCAGTGCCGCGTCCGGCTCCTTGGGCAGCAACGGGCCGGCGCCCGCCGTCGACATATTGAACTCGTGGTCAGTGCAGCCCACCAACAGAGCCTTGTCCGAACCATTCCCCAGGCGCATGGCCTCAACCGTTGGCCCAGGAATAAGAACGCCGTCCACAACGGGCCCAAACACCAGTCCGTCCCGCATGAGGTCAGCGAGTGGCCTGATGGGGTCTGTATGTTCGGGCGAACTACCCATCCCCGCTACCTCCGCCTGCAGTTCAAGGACGCGCTCTTCGGAAAGTTCCGACAATCCGGCGCGCGTCGCTTCGACTCCCGCCAGCCGGGCCAGGCGGCGGCCAGCAGCCTCCGCCTGGCCCAGCGTCCTCTCGGTGGGGACTCCGGAGAGTGAAATGACCCTCTCGAACAGTGCCCGGGCACGAGACACCGTGAGCAAGGTCATCACCGCTCCCCCTCCAGCGGACTGACCCGCAATCGTCACGCGGGAGGGGTCCCCGCCGAAAGCTTCAATGTTGTCGCGGACCCATTCAAGGGCGAGGATCCAGTCCAGAACGCCCCTGTTGTTGGGTGCGTCCGGAATCCAGCCAAATCCATCGAACCCGAGGCGATAGGAGATGCTGACGGTCACCACACCGTCCCGGTTGAACGCACCACCGTCATACCAGGGGCTCGCCGGCGAACCAGCAATGAAGCCGCCGCCATGGATCCACACCAGCACGGGGAGGCCTTTGTCCCGGTTCCGGGAAGGGCTTGGGGTGAAAACGTTGAGGTTCAGGATGGAATCACCGGGAATGGAGGGCTCGGGAGTGATGATCAGCTCCGAGTCCGGAAGCTTCCTCTGCGGAGTGGCCCCATAGTCGAGGGCATCCCTGACGCCCTCCCACGGCCGGTGCGGCGCGGGCTCAGCGAAACGGAGGTCCCCGATGGGTGGTTCGGCGTACGGTATCCCGAGGAAGGCTGCGGAGCCTTCCCGCCAGCGACCACGGACGGCTCCTGCCGTCGTCGTGACTTCTGCGAACTCCTGGGTAAGTGACGGGGTCATGCGGTGGGGCTCCTATCGGACGCTTTTGATGGGGACAAGCACGACGGCGGCGATCGCCACCGCTGCCATGCCGAAAATGAAGAGGGCGGGGTAGCCGCCAAAAGAACTGATCAGCACACTGGCAACGACCGGACTCATTGCCTGCGGGATGTTGGTGGCGATGTTGAGAATTCCGAGGTCCTTTGCGGCGGCCGTACCGCCACCTGGGAGGACTTCGGTCATCAGGGCCGTGTCGCAGGCCATGTAGAGTCCGAAGCCGAATCCGTTGACGACGCCCATGGCGATCATGCCGGTGATGTTCGGCATGATCACCGGCATCAGCAGTCCCAGCACCATCAATGCGGACGCGACGTAGACGAACACCTTGCGCTTGCCGATGCGGTCACTCCACCAGCCACCCAGCGAAACGGAGATCAGGGTGCTGCCGAGGCCGGCAAGGCTCAGCAGGCCTATGGTGGCGTTGGCTTCTGCGAGCGCCAGGCCGACGTAATCCGTCAGGATGTACAGCTGGAAAGTGAAGACCACGAAGTAGCCAAGGGTGAAGAGGAAACGGGCCGCGAAGGCCCATGCGAAGTCGGGGTGCTGCCGCGGGCTGATGACGAATCCTGCGAGGAACTGCTTCCACTTGAACGGGGGATGCGTCACGTTCCGGCTGGGGTAGTCGCGGTGCAGCAGGACAAACAGCAGCGCGGCCACCAGGACTGCGATGCCGAACACCGTGTAGCCCAGGCCGACATTGCCTGCAAGGTTGCCTGCCAGGATCACCCCGGCAGTGGAGCCGGCCATCGTCCCCACACCGACCATGGACGAGGCGATCCCCCGGCGTTCCCGGGGGAACCTGTCCGGGACAATCGCGGAGAACGGGCCCTGCAAGGCGTTCAGCGACACCTGGATGATCACCCAGAAGCACACTATCCAGAAGATCGATTCGAGGCCGCCGAGTCCCATGAGGAACACCGCGCCGATCGCGGCTCCGATCAGCATCCAGGGCGCCCGCCTGCCGAGCCTGCTCCGTGTCCGGTCACTGAGCGCCCCCACAACGGGTTGGGCGAACAGCGTGAAGAAGAACGAGGTCGTGGAAATCGTGGCGAAGTTGGCTACCTTGTTGGCCTCGTCGATGGCGGCCACCTGGTTTGGCAGTAGCACTGCGATGAGTCCGGAGTAGGTAGCGAACAGGACCATGGAGGTGACGGCCAACGACGGCAACAGGCCTCTGCCAGCTGGGCGGCTCGTTGCTGTTGCGGGCGAAGACTTGTTGGCAACCTGCGGGGACGGGGGCGGGGAATTGATCTCAGGCAGGGGGAAGGACACGACTCTCCTCATCGAGAAAGTTACGGCGGGATCATCGAAATTCGACGATCACTTGGGATTGAGTATGCGCCGCATCCATAGATAATTCAAGGGTTAAATTAAACGCACTTCCAGTGGCTCACGGAGCAACCGTTTTCTCGATTCCCGAATCGCCCCAACAAGGGTCGCTTCGTTCTCCAGCTGTCCGGCCCGGATAGTGGGCAGGTAACTCCCCGGTGAAGCAGAGACCGGGGCGTGCTCGGCGAAGGAGCGTTCGATCCGGTCAGCCAGCACCGACCAATACCCGCCCAACACCACCGTCTGGGGGTCCAGGGTACGGCTGAGGACGTGAAGGGCCCGCGCAACCCAGTCCGCCGCGGCGTCGAAGGACTCGACCGCCCTTGCGTCGCCGCGGGCAATCCGGTCAGTCAGCTCCCTCAAGGCACTGCCCAGGCCCGCAGTTTCCAGTTCTTCGCCCAACCCAGCAGATTTCAGGACGACATCAGGTCCCGCAACCAGGACCAGGCAGCCACGTTGCCCGCAGACGCAGCGTTCCCCCAGGTGGTCCATGGGAAGGTGTCCGAAACCGCCCGCCAAGCCATGAGCTCCCGTGCGGAGCCTGCCGCCAAGAATGATGGCTCCTCCGATTCCCGAATTGCTCTTCAGATAGACCATGTC
The DNA here is from genome assembly GCF_051106045.1 of Paenarthrobacter sp. FR1. Classification (NCBI taxonomy): domain Bacteria; kingdom Bacillati; phylum Actinomycetota; class Actinomycetes; order Micrococcales; family Micrococcaceae; genus Paenarthrobacter; species Paenarthrobacter sp. FR1. Next base: position 182,370 of record NZ_JBPFSF010000008.1, read on the forward strand.
CCTGATGCCGGGGAGCAGATCGAACTCGGCCATGGCCGCGAACCCGGCGTCCGAATGCAAGGAGACACTCCCCGGTAAGCCGGGAACCCGCTTTCGAAGCCCGCCGAGAACATCCACTTCACCCCAGCCCATGTCTGAATCACCGAAAACCACGGGCGGATCACCAAGTACCGGCGCGAAGACCACCACCGTCACATCCACCACGCGCCGCTGCATTCCCCCAGCCGCTGCCACAGCACGCTCCAGCACTGTCGCCAGGACATTAAGCACAGGTTCCGGGTCCCCCATGGGCCGCCCGTGGTGATCAGCGGTGCGGAACAGGACATCCCCGGCCAGGGAGGCAACCACCGCGGTGGCCTCGTCGGCGTCCAGTTGAAGGATCACCAGGGCGACATCGTTGGCGGCCAATTCCAGGAGTGTCTGCGGCCGGCCCTTCCCTCCAGCAGACACAGGTTCCACCTCCCGAATAGTCCCGGCATCCACCAGCAACCGCGTCAGCGCGGTCACTGCGCCCCGCGTCAGCCCCGTCCCTTCGGCTATCTGGCTGCGGGAACTGGGACCATGTTCAACGAGGTGCCCAGCCACCAACTCAAGGTTGTGCCGGCGCACGTCCCCGCTGACGAGCGAATGGGACGAGTCAAATCCCGGACTTCCGGAGGCGTGTGCGTGCGTGACCATGTGGTTAGCCTGCCACAGGATCAGGATTGCCCGCGCAGCCCAACTGGCTGGCAGTAGTGGTTGTTCTGGGGCGTCAGAACAACCACTACTGCCAGGTACTTGGGCAGATCAGCCGATCAGGCGAGCGTCCCCCGTCTTGATGGAGGAGGCCGGGAAGCCGTTCTTCACCACGATCTTCTCCAAACTGCCGTCCTGGCGAAGGCTCTCCACGTACTCGTTAAGGGCTGTAACCAACGCGGTGTTGCCCTTGGTCACCGGCAAGCACGTCTGCGGCGGCTCGAGCGATGCCTTGATGGCACTGTCCGGGTCCAGAACTTCGACTTTGAGCCCGTTGCTGTTTTGATGCGCTTCACCGAAACCATCGATTCCAACGTCCAGCCGGCCGGATTTGAGGTCCTGGAACAAGTCCACGGGGGCTTTATAGAGCTGCAAGTCGCCGCCGAGGTAGCTCTTGGCGTCGTCCACCCACACGTTGCCGTTGACAGTCCCTACTTTCTTGCCTTTAAGGTCAGTGACCTTGTTGAGCCCGTCCTTGGAAATCAGCACCATCTGGTCGGTATAGATCGGTTCAGTCAGATCAAGGATGTCGGCCCGAGCCTTTGACCGCCACCAGCCGCCCGTAGCAATATCGGCCCGGCCGCCCTGGACCGTGGGGATGACGGCTGCAGCAGCGGCGGACACCGTGGTGATGGAGAGGCATTCCTTTTGGGCAAATCCCGTAAGGATGTCGCCGTCGACTCCCCCGAGTTCATTGCCCTTGAACGTGACGTAGGGCGGCGCTTCATAGACGGCAACCGTCAAGTTGCCCTTCTTGATGGTGCCGAAGTCGGAAGCAGGTTTGCAGTCGGCGGAGACTTTGGATCCGGCAGCTTCGGTGTTGCCACCGCAACCGCTCAGGGCCGCAGCCAATGTCAACGCAGCCACTGTTGACGCAATCATTCGTAGTTTCATGGTGGGTCCTCTGGGTCTATGTTGCCTGGAACGTCAGCGGTGACGGGCCAGGCGATGCTCAACGAAGTTGCTCAGGGAACTCGCGGGAATAGTGATCAAGGCGTACATCAAACCCGCGAGGGTAAGGATGCTCAGGTAGCGGAACGTGATGGAGCCGATGGAGTAGGCCTGGCTCATCAATTCCGGCATGGCAATGGTGTAGGCCAAGGAGGTCGCTTGGAACACCATGATCGCGAACCCCATGAGCGGCGGGATGGCGATTCTGATCCCTTGCGGAATCACAACAAATCGAAGGATGTCGCCGCGTGCCATCCCCAAGGCATGCGCTGCTTCCACTTCACCGCTCGGCACGGCCTGCAGCCCGCCTCGCAGGATCTCGCTGGTATAGGCCGCAGTGGTGAAAGCCAGAGCCAGCGATGCTGCCACGAAGGAGGTCAGGGTCATTCCGGCGGTCGGGAGCCCGAAATAGAACAGCTGCAGGACCACGAGGGCGGGGGTTCCGCGGCCCACCTCGATCACGCCAATGGCTACGACACGGACGACTCGATTCTTTGAACCAGCAGCAAGAGCCAGCACAAGTCCGGCAGGAAGGCCGATCAGCAGCGTTACCAGGGTCAGCTGCAGGCTGACACCGAGCCCGCCCAACAGGTCAGGGAAGTAGTCCACCCAGTCGTTGAAGAACGTCATCGCGCAACCCGCTTTCGGAGCTTGGCATCCAGCAACCGCGTTGCCCACGCACAAGGAATGGTCATGGCCACGTACAGCCCGGCAGCCCAAAGGAAGGGCACGATCGCGTCACCCGTCACCGTGGATTCGTGGCTGGCCCAATAAATGGTGTCCTGGACACCGATGACGGAGGCAACAGAGGAGTCCTTGAGCAATCCGATGGCGAACGTTGCAGCGGCCGGAATGGAGACACGAAGGACTTGGGGGCCAATGATGGTGACCAGGGTGGCCGCATGCGACAGGCCCAGGGCATCGCTGGCTTCCCATTGGCCGTCATGGATGGCCGTCAGCCCACCTCGATAGATCTCAGCCATGTAGGCAGAGGAGACCAATCCGAACCCGATGACGGCGGCCGCGAAGGAACTCAGTTCAATGACACCAGTACCTACACCGAAGTAGATGATGAAGAGCCAGGCCAGCGGCGGGATCCCGCGCAGCAGTTCGATAAGGGCGCGGGCAGTAAACCGCACCAAGGCAAGCCGCGACCGGCGCGCAAGGACCAACGGTATACCGCCGATGGCGCCGAACAGTAGCGAGGAGAGTGTCAGCAGCAGCGTCATGGAGACGCCCTGTGCCACCACTGAGAGGTGTTCCATGTCAGCGCTCCAGAACTGCGCGAAGGAACTTCCGCGTACGGTCCATGGCGGGTGCGGTGAACACGTCCGCGGGATCGCCCTCTTCGAGGATGGCTCCCTCTGCCATCACCACCACGCGGTCCGAAACATCCCTGGCGAACTGCATCTCATGGGTGACCACCACCATGGTCATTCCTTCAGCCGCCAGCTCGCGCATCACCGCCAGTACTTCGAGACCCACTTCCGGGTCCAGCGCCGACGTAGGTTCGTCAAAGAGCATCACGCGGGGGTCCAGTGCCAACGCCCGTGCAATGGCGATGCGCTGCTGCTGGCCTCCGGAACAACGGCTGGGATATTGCTGGGCCTTGTCGGCCAGTCCCACCCTTTCCAAAAGCTTCATGGAGCGGGCGTCTGCTTCCTGCCGGCTCCGCCCGAGCACACGCTCCTGGGGGAGCGAAATATTCCGCAGAACCGTCATATGCGGAAAGAGGTTGAAGGACTGGAACACCATTCCGACGTTGCGGCGCAGACGGACCAGGTCCTTGTGGCTGATCTGGGTTCCGGCATCCACATGGTTGCCTTCCACCGTGATCCGACCGCGGTCGGGGACCTCCAACAAATTGATGCACCTCAGCAGGGTGCTCTTGCCGGCACCGCTGGGGCCGATGATGGCAATCACCTCGCCTTCCCGAACGGACAATGACACGTCGTTGATCACTGTGTGATCCCCATACTTCTTGACCACTGACTCAAGGGATATGGCGATCCGATCCTGCTCGGTGTCTTCATGCATGACTGACTCGTTCCTGACTTGTGTCATTGGCTCAAGGTGGCGCTGGACGCCGCTGCCGGCGCACCGGCGTCGAAACCCTTACCCAACGCGTTCAGCGCGAAGGAGGCGACGTCGAGGATCGGCACATCGGTGTACTTGCGGATTTCCTGGCGGAATTCGGGCAGCAGGGTGCATTCGAGGACCAGGACGCCGATGTTCGCAAGGCGTCCGCCGGGGCCGAACTCACGCTTGGCAACAGCAGCTACGCCTTCCTTCAGCAAGGCCTGATCCCAGCCGTTGCCCAAAGCGTGGTCGTTGGTCAGCATCGTGGACCAGCCGGGCTCGGCTTCCATGCCTGCGATCACCAGTCGCGAGGACAGCACGTGGTCTCCGAGGAGCTTCGAGGCGAGCGACTCAGAAACCGTCAACACACCGATGTCCTTGCTTGTCAGCACTGAGGCGATGGGAAGCAGGTCCAATCCGCTGGTGATGACGTTGGCTGTTTGGCGCATGTCCTCGCGGGCGTAGAAGAAGAACCCGCAATCCGTGATGACCAGGGGGCAGTGGGCCAGCTTTTCGCTGGCGGACCAGAAAGCCTCAATGGCTTCGGGTTCGCCATTGACCAACGGTTCCACACGGGCTCCGCGGGCCACGGCATAGGCAACGGGAAGACCTTGCCAACTGGCAGGGTTCTCGAAGAAGCCCACCGGGTTGTCGCTGATGCCCGGGGCATCCGGGGTGAGGCACTCGATGTAGTCCACGGGGTAGGAATCGAGGTCGCACAGGATGACGCCAAGTTGGGGCTTGACCTCAGACACCGGGGGCCTCCCCCGCATCGGTACCGTCGAGCACTGCCTGGGCGCCGCCGTCGAACGCTTCAATGCGGGTAGCCGCGCTGCCCACGATAGCGACGGCATTAACTTCCACGCGGATGCCGGGGAGGTTGAGTTCTTCGCCGATCAGGATGCCTGTGGCGGTGGGGCCTGGGGCGGGGAAGTAGCTGAAACGGATGTCGTACGTGCGCTGCCATTCTTCGTAGCTGAGTTCGCCGGCGTAGAAGGTGTTGAACTGGACCACGTCGCCCATGGTGCCGCCGAGGTTTTCGATGACCCGTTTCAGGGACTCCATGACGTTCTTGCACTGGGCCACGATGTCGCCGGGGTTATTGACGTTGCCGTCCGCATCGAGGTCTTCCTGGCCGCCGACGTAGATCATGTCCCCCACGCGGATGCCGTGGCTGTGGTTGATCTTGAAGTGACCCGGCACCTGCCAGTGTCCGGGAACCTCTGCGAAGCGTCGTTCGAGGGTGGTCATTTTTTCGTTCTCCTTTGTGGTGATCGTCACTGATCACTACAAGCATGGAGCGAGAAAAAGGGGTTAAGGCCGGCTTCAGGACGATGTTTACTGGCGCTGCCACAAGAGATTCTTTTACTGCCGCTTAACCCACGACGGCGGCGCTCGGCTTACGCCGCGGCTCTACCCAGGAGGTTGTGGATTTCATCCAGAACGGCCTTCACGATGGGGCGTTTGGCGTCGCTGCTCCGTGTCACGGTGAGCACCCGGCGCTGGATGCCTGGCTTGTCGAAGGCATGGATACCAACAGGCGCCACTGTGCTGTCGATGGAGAGCGGAGGAAGCAAGGAGATTCCCCGCCCCCTCGATATCGACTCAACCAACAGCAGAAGATCGTCCACGCTCCATCGGATGTTGGGCTCAAAACCCTCGTTGCGGCACGCATACCGGACCGCTTGCCCGCAGGCACCGGCTTCCGGCGTCAGGACCCAGTCCGCGTTCTTGAGGTCTGCCAGCTTGAGCCGTGAGGGCACCACATAGTCAGGCGGAGTGACCAAAACCAGCGGCTCGCTCATGACTTCCCGGGTGACCAGATAGTCCGGAAAGGCCATGGGCACATTGTCGTAGAGGTCGACGATGGCAATGTCCAGCGCGCCGTTCAACAACTGTTCAATGCTGTCCACCGGCTCCACGACGTTGACGGTCAGTTCGACGTCGGGGACGGTCACCTCGAGCTTTTCGGCCACCGGCAGAAGTACTGTCCGCGCAAGCGAAGGAATGGAACCTATCCGTACCCTGCCGGCGAGTTCGCCGCTGAGCTGGTCCATTTCAGCGCGGGTAACTTCCAGGAGCCGGACCACGGCACGCGCGTGCTCCACCAGGATCTCGCCGGCACCTGTCAGGCCGACACCTCGTGACGAACGGTCCAGGAGCTGGACACCCGCCTCGCGCTCCAGGACGCTGATCTGTTGCGAAACGGCGGACGAGGTGATGCCAAGGACGCGGGCCGCGCCGGCCAGCGATCCTTGCCGTGCAACCTCGCTGAGGAGCCGCAGTCGTGAGACGTCCGGGAGGGGCTTTTCGGTCATGATCACATTCTTACATGGTTAGCTATGCTTAACACCTAACTGTATGTATCTTAAGTTAAACAACACGCCACCTGCGGAACAACGAAGTTCCGAATGGCCCCAAACACTTCCCATCGTGAAAGGACGCCACGTGGTCACCGTGGAAACACATCCTCGCCTTACCGGCATCCTCGGCGCCAGCGAATCCCTGGCGCGAAACATCACAAGCACCATTGAAGGACTGAGCACAGACCTCCGGGAACTCAGCCACGGCATCCACGGCATAGCCGAGATCGGCTTCGAGGAGCGCCTGTCAGTGGCCTTCGCGGCCGAATTCCTGAGGTACCGGGGCTTTCCGGTCCAAGTGGGCCGCTACGGACTTCGCACATCGCTTCGCGCCGAGGCTGGATCCGGCTCCCCCAAGGTAGCCGTCCTCGCCGAATACGACGCCCTCCCTGAGGTTGGCCATGGCTGCGGCCACAACGTGATCTGCGCGGCGGCGGTTGGGGCCTTCCTCGGCCTGGCTGCCCACGTGCAGGAACTCGGCGGTTCCGTGGTGCTCATCGGCACGCCGGCCGAAGAAAACGGCAACGGCAAGGAACTGCTCGCCCGCGCCGGCGCCTTCGACGACATCGACGCCGTGGTGATGCTGCACCCGTTCACCGGAGAGTACGAGGTCGCTTCGTTTGCCTCGCTGGCGGTCCGGGATGTCGAAGTGACCTTCCACGGCGTAGCTGCCCACGCCTCGTCCGCCCCGCACATGGGCCGCAACGCGCTCGACGCCGTAGTCGCCGCGTACCAAGGAATAGCGGCCCTCCGCCAGCACATACCTGCAACGGACCGCTTGCACTGCCTCATTACCGAGGGAGGCACCGCGGTGAACGTCGTCCCGCACCTGGCGCGCGCCGTCGTCGAAATCCGCTCATTGGACCCCGAAGGGTTGATCGATCTTTCGCAGAAGGTGCAAAACGTCCTGGAGGGTGCCGCACTCACGACCGGCACCCGGCTGGAAACAAACTGGGACCCCTTCCCCGCTTACCTTCCCGTGCGCAGCAACAACGCGCTGGCCGCCCGGTACCACTCCCGCATGTCGGCGCGTGGCAGAGCCATCACCCTGGAGACCGAACTGGTTGGTGGCGGTTGGTCTACGGATCTGGGAAATATCAGCCTCCGGATCCCGTCCATCCACCCGACCGTGAGCATCTCGAAAGCTACGGCTGTGATGCACACTGTCGAGTTTGGCCAGCACTCCATCAGTCCCGTGGGGGACGCCGCCGTAGTGGATGGGGCCGTGGGGTTGGCGCTGACCATGGCCGACTACCTCGCCGATGCCCAGCTGCGCGAGCAGGTCCGCCTGGATTTCGAAGCGGCCGGTGGCGCCCTTGACGTGGAGCGGCTACTCACGCCGCCATCAGGAGAATAGCCAGGCCATGCTGAATCCCGTCCACCTGCACACACTGTCCGTGGTCCTCCGGACAGGTTCATTCGCCGATGCAGCTCGCGAGATCGGCTACACCGGTTCGGCCGTGTCGCAGCAGGTAGCTGCACTGGAACGCGCCGTGCAGGCACCGCTTGTGGAACGCGATGCCCAAAGCATCCGGCCAACGGAAGCCGCGAAGTTTCTTGCCTCCCGGGCACATGACATCATTCACGCGCTGAGTGCACTGGAAGACGACATGAGGGGCTTCAGCAAAGGAGACTACGGACTGATGCGGCTGGGCGCCTTCAGCACCGCGAGCCAGCGACTGCTTCCCGGCGGACTGGCGTCCTACCTGCGAAGGCACCCCAATTCGAGCGTGGAATTGGAAGAGAGCGGGCCAGCTGAGCTCGCAGCCATGATCCGCGACTCCGCCCTGGATGTTGCAGTGGTGTACCACTACGATCTTGTTCCCCAGAAATGGCCGGCGAACGTGGTGGCCGTGCCCTTGTTGGCCGAGGACCTGGTACTGCTTCTCCCTGGGAACCACCGGCTGGCAGGCGCAGAAACCATCACCGTCCAAGACCTGGCGGAAGAAAGTTGGGTCTCCACCAAGGAAGACTCGTCCGGCGATGCATGCCTGAGGCACCTGTGCGCCGGCGCTGGATTCCAGCCCCGCGTCGCAGTCCGCAGCAACAACTACGACGCCATCCGCGGCATGGTCCGTTCAGGGCTGGGCATAGCCCTGGTTCCTTCCTTGGACCATGTGCCCACGGACACGGTCATTGCCACGAGCATCAGCGGATGCACCGCCCGGCGGTACGTATCCGCGCTCCGGCACAAGACGCAGGCCGGCGTTTCCATCACGAGCTTCCTGCAATGCCTGGGACGCGCTGCGGACAAGCTGGCCGCGTCCCACACCGGAATTGTCCGTCAGACGAAGCAGCCCGAGGCGATGGTGCCGATGGGCTACCTTGCCGGTCTCCGCGCGTCGTAATCCTCCCAACTGAGTCGCAGCAGAGCGCGTCATGACCGCTCAAGTCGCCCATGATTTCGACTTAGTCGGGTGAGCCGCCAGTGCTTTGCCGCACCACGAGCTCGGGCGTAAAGACCACGGCCCTGTGCTTGGTTCCGCCGCTGTCCTGCTCCTCCGCGAGCAACTCGATCGCAGTCCGGCCCAGCGCCTCGGTGGGCTGGCGGATGGAGGACAGGGGAACCACAGCGGAGATGGCGAAGTCGATGTCGTCGTAGCCGATCAGGGCAATGTCCTCGGGAATGCGAACCGTCCGCAGCATGGTCAACGACTGCATGAGGCCAAGCGCCAGGAGGTCGTTGGAGCAAAAAGCCGCTTCGGGCCGCTTCTCCGGGTCCCGCTCCACCAGCTTGTTGCCCACTTGCCGTCCGGCCAAGACTGTCTGACCGGCGGAGTCGAGGACTTCGATGGTGGCACCGGGCACTTCGGCAACAGCACGTTGCGCACCCTTGAGTCGGTGCGCCACCTGACGGATGGAGGGGGTGCCAACAAAAGCCAGACGACGGCGGCCCGTGTCCAGCAGGTGCTTGGCGGCCAGATATCCCCCGGCGTCGTCATCCACGGAGACCGAGCTGCAGCGGTTCTCATCGGCGAGTTGGTCCACCAGCACCGTGGGGACGCCACGTTCGCGAAGGGTGTCGATACGTTCGGTCACGTCGCCGACGGGCGAAATAAGCAGGCCTTGAACTCGCTGCTCCTGGAACAGGTCCATGTAGTGCGCCTCGCGAGAGGTGTCCTGCCCGCTGTCACCAACAAGCACCACACTGCCCAGGGCTGCGGCAGCATCCTCCGCAGCGCGGGCGACGGAGGAGAAGAAGGGGTTCCCGACGTCCAGCACAATGAGGCCGATGGTCCTGCTCTGGCCCGCGCGGAGTTGGCGGGCAGCGTCGTTGCGCACGAAGCCGAGTTCGGCAATGGATTTAAGGACGCGTTCCTTGGTTCGCTGCGAAACGCGGTCCGGGTAATTCAGCACGTTGGAAACAGTTCCCACGGCTACCTGGGCGTGGGTGGCAACGTCTTTGATGCTGGCTGTCTGGGACATGCTTTCCGATCTCCGATGGCTGACGTCAATGTGCTGGAAACGCCTTGACACCCTCCCGTTTCCGAGGGTAATTTGAATCGTAACAAATGAAACGATTCAAAGACGAGTAACCCTGGAGATCCGCACATGAGGGTATGTTTCCGCTCTTCCGTCCAGCCGGAACTGATGGACGAGTACAAGGAGCGCCACGCCGCCGTATGGCCGGAAATGCTGCTGGCATTGAAGAACGCCGGGTGGAACAACTACTCGCTGTTCCTCGGTTCCGACGGCCAACTCATCGGCTACCTGGAATGCGAAGACTACGCAGCAGCGCAGGCCCACATGGCCCTGACAGACGTCAACGCCCGCTGGCAGGCCGAGATGGCAACCCTGTTCGCAAACAGCAACGTCCCTCCGGACCAGGGCTTCGAGATCGTCGAGGAAGTTTTCAACCTTGAGGACCAACTGGCCGCTGCAGGCATCGTCACAGATGCCACCGGCACCACACACATAGACAAAGACTCAGCCCACGAATACCAAAAGGAACAAGCATGAACACCACAGAATCGGCCCTGGGCCGTCTCGGGGAATTGGCCATTGAAGTGCCGTCCTGGGCCTACGGTAACTCCGGGACCCGGTTCAAGGTCTTCGGCACCCCCGGTACTCCGCGCACCGTCCAGGAAAAGATCGCCGACGCTGCCAAGGTCCACGAGCTCACCGGCCTTGCTCCCACCGTGGCCCTTCATATCCCGTGGGACAAGGTGGATGACTACGCCGCCCTGCGCGAGTACGCCGCTGGTTTGGGCGTCGGACTGGGCACGATCAACTCGAACACGTTCCAGGATGACGAGTACAAGTTCGGCTCCCTGACCTCGTCCAACGAGTCCGTGCGCCGCCGGGCGATCGACCATCACTTGGAGTGCATCGAGATCATGCACGCCACGGGTTCGCGCGATCTCAAGATCTGGCTGGCCGATGGCACCAACTACCCGGGCCAGGATGACATCCGCGGCCGCCAGGACCGCCTGGCTGAGTCGCTTCAGGAGATCTACGCGGGCTTGGGCGATGAGCAGCGCCTGGTCCTGGAGTACAAGTTCTTCGAGCCGGCTTTCTATCACACCGATGTTCCGGACTGGGGCACGTCCTACGCGCAGACCCTTGCCCTGGGCGAGAAGGCCTTTGTCTGCCTGGACACCGGCCACCATGCCCCTGGGACCAACATCGAGTTCATCGTGATGCAGCTCCTGCGCCTGGGCAAACTGGGTTCCTTCGACTTCAACTCCCGCTTCTACGCCGACGATGACCTGATTGTGGGCGCGGCTGATCCGTTCCAGCTGTTCCGCATCATGCACGAGGTCATCCGTGGCGGCGGCTTCGGGAAGGATTCCGGCGTCGCCCTGATGCTGGACCAGTGCCACAACCTGGAAGAGAAGATCCCGGGCCAGATCCGCTCGGTGCTGAACGTCCAGGAAATGACGGCCCGCGCCCTGCTGGTGGACACCGCCGCACTCAGCGAAGCCCAGCGCGCCGGGGACGTCCTGGCCGCCAACGGCATCTTCAACGATGCCTTCTACACCGACGTCCGCCCGGTCCTGGCCGAGTGGCGCGAATCCCGCGGCCTGCCCGCCGACCCGATGGCCGCCTACAAGGCCAGCGGATACCAGAAGAAGATCAACGAGGACCGCGCAGGCGGCCAGCAAGCCGGATGGGGCGCCTAAGCATGACTACCAACACCACTGTTGAAGAACTGATCTCCCGTTCCAACCGCCTCGGTGCGGACAAGCGGAACACCAACTTCGCCGGCGGCAACACCTCCGCCAAGGGCACCGAGAAGGACCCCGTCACGGGCCAGGACGTCGAACTCCTCTGGGTCAAGGGCTCCGGCGGCGACCTCGGCACGCTGAAGGCGGAGAACCTTGCCGTACTCCGGCTGGACCGGCTGCAGGCTCTGAAGTCCGTTTACCCCGGCGTCGAGCGTGAAGACGAAATGGTGGCCGCCTTTGACTACTGCCTGCACGGCAAGGGTGGCGCCGCGCCCTCGATCGATACCGCTATGCACGGCCTCGTGGACGCAGCGCACGTTGACCACCTGCACCCGGACTCGGGCATCGCGATCGCCACCGCCATGGACGGCGAAGCGCTGACCTCCAAGGTCTTCGGCGACAAGGTTGTCTGGGTTCCGTGGCGTCGTCCCGGTTTCCAGCTGGGCCTGGACATCGCGGCGATCAAGGAAGCCAACCCGCAGGCCATCGGCACCATCCTGGGCGGCCACGGCATCACCGCCTGGGGCGCCACGTCCGAAGAGGCCGAGGCCAACTCGCTCTGGATCATCGATCAGGCAGAGACCTACATCAAGGACAACGGCAAGTCCGAGCCCTTCGGTGCCAAGCTCCCCGGCTACGGCGCCCTCCCCGAAGCTGAGCGCAGGGCCAAGGCAGCCGCCCTCGCACCGGTGATCCGGGGCCTGGCCTCCACCGACAAACCGCAGCTGGGGCACTTCAGCGATGACGCCGTCGTGCTTGAATTCCTTGCCGCGGAAGAGCACCCGCGCCTGGGCGCGCTGGGCACGTCCTGCCCGGACCACTTCCTGCGCACCAAGGTCAAGCCGCTGGTCCTGGACCTCCCGGCCGACGCCACGATCGAAGACTCCGTGGCCCGGCTCAAGGAACTGCACGCCGCCTATCGCGAGGACTACCAGGCGTACTACGACCGGCACGCTGACGCTGATTCACCGGCGCTGCGCGGCGCTGACCCGGCCATCGTGCTGGTTCCCGGCGTCGGCATGTTCTCCTTCGGCAAGGACAAGCAGACCGCCCGCGTCGCCGGCGAGTTCTACATCAACGCCATCAACGTGATGCGCGGCGCCGAGGCCATCTCCACCTACGCCCCGATCGAGGAATCCGAGAAGTTCCGCATCGAGTACTGGGCCCTGGAGGAAGCCAAGCTCGCCCGGATGCCCAAGCCCAAGTCCCACGCCACCCGCATCGCGCTGGTGACCGGTGCGGCGTCGGGCATCGGCAAGGCGATCGCCACCCGCTTGGCGTCCGACGGCGCGTGCGTGGTGATTGCCGACCTGAACCTTGAGAACGCGCAAAAGGTTGCCGAGGAACTGGGCGGTTCCGATGTCGCCATCGGCGTCCAGGCCGACGTGACCGACGAAGCCCAGATCGCTGCTGCGATCCAGGAGGCCGTGCTCGCGTTCGGCGGCCTGGACCTGGTGGTCAACAACGCCGGCCTGTCCATCTCCAAGCCGTTGCTGGAAACCACCGAGACGGACTGGGATTTGCAGCACAACGTCATGGCGAAGGGTTCGTTCCTGGTGTCCAAGGCCGCGGCGAAGGTCATGATCGACCAAAGCTTGGGCGGAGACATCATCTACATCTCCTCCAAGAACTCTGTGTTCGCCGGTCCGAACAACATCGCCTACTCCGCCACCAAGGCAGACCAAGCCCACCAGGTCCGCCTGCTCGCCGCCGAACTGGGCGAGTACGGCGTCCGCGTCAACGGCATCAACCCCGACGGCGTGGTCCGCGGCTCCGGTATCTTCGCCGGCGGCTGGGGCGCCAAGCGCGCAGCCGTGTACGGCGTGGACGAGCAGGAACTGGGCAAGTACTACGCCCAACGCACGCTCCTCAAGCGCGAAGTCCTCCCCGAACACGTGGCCAACGCCGCGTCCGTGCTCACCAGCAACGAGCTCTCCCACACCACCGGCCTCCACATCCCCGTGGACGCCGGCGTGGCAGCAGCCTTCCTCCGCTAGGACCACCAGTGACCAACGGAACCACCACGAACACCGCCCCGGCAGACGCCGGGGCGGTGTCCGCTCCGGCAGCCCCCAACGCAGTGTTCGCAGCAATAGATATCGGGGCCTCCTCCGGCCGCGTCATGCTCGGCCGCGTCACCCCAACGTCAGGGGTTTCGCTCGAGACCATCCACCGCTTCCCCAACGGCGTCGTAGAACTCGACGGCGGCCTCCGCTGGGATTTCGACGCGCTGTTCGCTGAGGTACTCAGGGGACTCACAGCCGCGGCTTCCGTTGCGGCCACGAACGGCGAGCGCATCGTGAGCATCGGCATCGACACCTGGGCCGTGGACTACGGACTGGTCAACGACGCCGGTGAACTCACCGCGCAACCCTACAGCTACCGGGACGAACGCAGCCGGGCAACAGTGGAGCGGGTGCACTCAGCAATTCCCCCGGAGAAGCTGTATGCCACCACCGGCCTGCAGTTCCTGCAGTTCAATACCCTTTACCAGCTCGCGGCCGAACCGGAACTGGACGGGGTCCAGGCCCTCCTCATCCCGGACCTGATCGCGTTCCTGCTGACGGGTGAGCGCCGGACTGAAGCCACCAACGCCTCCACCACGGGGCTCTTTGACGCCGTGGCGGGAGAGTGGGCCACGGAATTCCTGGATGCCCTCGGGTTGCCCCGGAATATCTTCCCGCCCCTGATTCAGCCCGGCGAAACCGTGGGCACGCTCCTGCCGGCGATTCTTGAGCACACTGGGCTGCCCGCCGAGACCACCGTGGTGGCGGTTGGTTCGCACGACACCGCCTCTGCCGTGGCAGCCGTCCCCGCCGTGGACCAGGATTTCGCGTACATCTCCTCCGGCACGTGGTCCCTGGTAGGCGTGGAACTCGCATTGCCGGTCCTCAGCGAGGCCAGTCGCAAGGCCAACTTCACCAACGAACGCGGCGTCGATGGAACCATCCGGTACCTCCGTAACGTCGGTGGTCTGTGGTTGCTGAGCGAATGCCAACGTGCCTGGGCCGCCGAGGGCTACACGCAAGCGCTCACCGCGTTACTCGATTCCGCTGCGGCACTACCTGCCGGCGGACCTCAGATCAACGCCGACGACCCCGGCTTCACCGCCCCGGACAACATGCCGGATCGCATCCGCGCAGCCGTGCGCAACACCGGCGCCGTACTCCCGGACCGACCTGCCGCCGTCGTGCGTTGCATTATGGACAGCCTCGCGGCCGGTTACGCGCGAACCCTGGGCGACGCCGAACGGCTGACCGGCAGAAGCACCAGCGTGGTGCACATCGTGGGCGGCGGTTCGCAGAACCGGCTCCTGTGCCAGCTCACTGCCGACGCAACAGGCAAACCCGTCATCGCGGGGCCCGTTGAAGCCACCGCGCAGGGCAACGTCCTGGTACAGGCGAGGGCTGCCGGTGTGGTCAAAGGAAACCTGGCTGAGCTGCGCGAACTCGTGGCTGCGGGAACGGAGTTGGAGAGGTACGAGCCGGCCGGCGCCTTGCAGTCCAGCCGGTCCTGACCCTCTTTGAACCGGATGCGGCCGCGGATCAACCGAGTGAGGTTGATCCGCGGCCATCCTGCATCTGAACAAGGTCAGGAAGCAACAGGCCCCCGGTCTCGTGCTTGTGAATCTCCCGCTCTACGGCAGGCTCCAAGTCTGGTACGTCACAGCGCCGGGTGAGGGTCCCGCGCTAAACTGATCCCACTATGATCCGCACAATGTTCAAGTCCAAGATCCACCGCGCCACGGTGACCCATGCCGACCTCCATTACGTCGGCTCGGTGACTGTCGACCTGGACCTGCTGGACGCGGCCGACATCCTTCCCGGTGAGCTCGTGTCCATTGTGGACGTCACCAACGGCGCCCGGCTGGAGACGTACACCATTGCCGGCGAGCGCGGGTCCGGCGTGATCGGGATCAACGGCGCGGCCGCCCACATGGTCCACGTCGGCGATACGGTCATCCTCATCACCTATGCGGAAATGACCACGGAAGAGGCCCGGGCCTACGAGCCCAAGGTGGTCCACGTCAGCAAGGACAATAAGATCCTCCAGCTCGGCAACGACCCCGCCGAAGGCCACACCCCCGGGCTCATGCGCCCGCCGCACGCACTCAGCAACGCAGCGCACCTCAGCTAAGTCTTCACAGCAACGCTCGACGTCGGCACTCACCAGGGTGCCGGCGTCGAGCGCGTTGTGAGGTCCATATGACGGAATACCCGCCTGAAAACGCTTACCCGGCGGCCTGTTCTGACTAGGCTGGGAACCGTGATCCAACGAATCCCCGCCCGCCTGCTGTCATGATCGGCGTCCTGTCCGGGTTCTTCGTTGTCTGGGCCATCATCCTGGTGGGCATGTTCGTTGGCCGTCGCGGCATCCTGGGTGAAAATGCCCGCTCGGTGCTGAGCTCCCTGACGTTCTTCGTGGCCAGTCCCGCGCTCCTGTTTGAAACCCTGAGCAAGGCCAAGCTGCATGATGTCTTCGCCGCACCCTTGTTGGTCACCGCCGTGGGTGCGGTCATCACGGGCCTGCTGTTCTTCCTGATCGCCAAGTTCTGGCTGAAGCGCAGCATGCCCGAAGCGCTCATGTCCTCGATGAGCTCGTCCTTGGCCAACTCCGCGAACCTCGGCATTCCCATCGCTGTCTTTGTTCTAGGCGACGCGAGCTACGTGGCGCCGCTGCTGATTTTCCAACTCGCGTTCTTCACGCCCCTGTACCTCATGGCGCTCGATGCCAGCACCAGTTCGCACCGCACCACTCCCCTGCGTTTCCTGCTGATGATCGTCAGGAATCCGATGATCGTGGGCTCTGCACTGGGGCTCCTGGTGGCGGGTACCGGCTTCCAAGTGCCCACGCTCATCCTGGAGCCGATCCACCTCATTGGCGGGGCCGCGATTCCGGCAATGCTGATGGCGTTCGGGATGAGCCTCAATGGATCCAAGCCTTTGCAGAAGTCCACAGGACGCCGACTCGACACCCTGTTGGCGAGCGGCTTCAAGTTGATTGTCCACCCGACGATCGCGTACCTGTTCGCCCGCTTTGCCCTGGGAATGGACGGTCATGCCCTGTTCGCCGTGGTGGTCACCTCGGCCCTGCCCACGGCACAGAACGTGTTCGTCGCTGCCAACCGCTACCAAGCAGGAATTACCGTAGCCAAGGACACCGTCCTCATCACCACGATCGTGGCCGTGCCGGCGATGATCGCAGTGGCGCTGCTGCTCACCTAGCGCTGCCCCCTGCTTGGGTTACTCCACGTCCGCTCTGGCCAGGTAGTGATCCAGGAGTTGCGCACAGCGGATGAAACCCAAATGAGAGTACGCCTGGGGATGGTTGCCAAGGTGGGTTTCCGTGCCGGGGTCGTATTCCTCCGGCAGCAAACCCGTGGGGCCGAACAATGCCACCAGTTGGTTGAACAACTCCAACGCATCGTCCAGGCGGCCAACCGCAAGGTACGCCTCGATCAGCCATGTGGTGCAGATGTGGAAGCCGCCCTCCAAACCAGGCAGGCCGTCGTCGTACCTGTACCGGAAAACCGTGGGCCCGACGCGCAACTCCCGCTCCACGGCGGTCACGGTATCCAGGAACCGCTGGTCCTGGACGTCCAGCAGGCCGGACAGTCCGATGTGAAGAACTGCCGCGTCCAGGTCCGGGCTGTCGTAGGCCACGGTGTAGGACCGCGCGGACGAATCCCAGCCTTCGCGCAGGACTTCCTCACGGATCGTGGCCGCTGTGGGCTCCCAGTCCATGTGCGGAGAGCGTCCGTGCAAGGCCGCGGAACGCAGAGCCCGGTCAAGCGTCACCCAGCACATGACCTTGGTGTACACGTGATGACGCGGCGGCCGGCGTGCCTCCCAAATGCCGTGGTCGGGTTCATGCCAGCGGGCCAGCACAGCGTGTGCCATCTGCTCCATCAGGAACCAGTGTTCGTCCGGCAGGAACCCGCGCCGCTCGGACAGATCGTGGATCAGCTCGGCGATGGGACCAAAGACGTCCAGTTGCACCTGGTGGTCCGCCGCATTGCCGATCCGCACAGGACGGGACCCCGCATACCCCGGCAGGCTCTCCACGATGGCCTCCGTGGACAGCGGCGAGCCCGTCACCGAGTACAGGGGGTGCAGCCATTCCGGGCCGGGGGCGTTGTCCAGGATGCGGCCCAGCCACCGCAGGAACCCGTCCGCTTCATCCGTGGATCCCAAGGACACCAGCGAGTTCACGGTCATGGATCCGTCGCGCAGCCAGCAATAACGGTAGTCCCAGTTCCTTGTTCCACCGATGCCCTCGGGCAGGGACGTGGTGGGCGCGGCCAGGACGGCGCCGGTGGGCTCGTGGACCAGTGACTTCAGTACCAGCGCGGAACGCCGCACCAGCGAAGTTTTGATGGTGGGCAGCTGCAGTGCTTTGACCCACTCACGCGCAACCCGCCCGACGGCGGCACGCCGGGAAGGCTCGCCGGCCGGGTCTGCGGGTGGCGGCTCAGTGTCGCCGCACCTCAGGTTCAATACGACGGGCCCGTCCTGAAGGGCGACTTCAGCGGTCGCCGTCGCGTATTTGCCATCGCTCGTGATGAGGAAGGTGACTCCCGGCGCGGCAAGGATGATCGGATCCGAGGTGCCGATGATGTGCACTTCGTCGCCGCGGATCTCCATGTTGAATGGTGCGTTGGCGTAATCGGGCCGTGGTGCGAACACCACTCGCGCCGTACCCGTCCCCGAAAGAACCCGGACCAAACTGGTGATGCCTTCCGGTGCGGGCTCCAAGTAGTCGGTCACCGTGACATCCGCCCAGCGGGTCTCGACGATCATGGTGTTGTCCACATAGCGCTGTGCCAGCACCGGCGAAGGCTTCACGGGCTCAACGCTGAAGTGGCCCGCAGGATCACCGCCGAGGATGTGCGCGAACAGCGAGCCTGAGTCCGGCAACGGGTGGCTCATCCAACAGACCTTGGCGTCCGGGGTGAGCAAGGCCGTGGAGCTTCCGTTGCCGATCATCGAGTGCCGTTCCAGGCCAACCGCATCTTCGCCGAAAAGCCACGCCCGCCGCAGCTCGAACAACAAAGCAAGCACGTGCGCAAAGGCTTCCGGATCCGGAATGGTGTGCGCCGCCGTCGTATCCCCCGGACCGACGTGCAGGCCAAGGTCCGGTCCCCGCAGGGTGGCCAGTGCCTTCTCGTCGCTTTCGGCGTCGCCCGCGTACAGCGCAGCGCTGACTCCAAGCCGCGCGCGGAGCTGCTCCAGTGCTTGGCCTTTTGCCGGTTCCTCCACCGTCAGGTCAAGCACCGTACCGTCGACGATGAAGTAGAGCCCGAACTCGATGGCGATCTTCTGGGAGGCGAAGAGCACCCTGTCCACCACTTCGGGCGTCGCCGGCCGGGTGTGCACAGCAACGCCTACGGGCTTTCGGACAACGCTGATGCCCTTCTCGAATCCCACGGCCTCGGTCAATGCGGCCGCGACTTGCTGGAGCAGTTGCTCCGTGGCCATGGAGAGCGTGTAGGCGTAGCCCATGTCGAACTCCATACCGTGGGAGCCCACCAGATGGACCTCGGCCGGGAGCCGGGACACCGCCGCCAAGTCCCTGAGGGACCTGCCGGAAATGATGGCCGTGTGCGTGTTCGGCAACGCTGCGAGTGCACGGAGGGCAACCGCCGCACTGTCCAAGGGAAGCGTCTCCGTGGACACGCCCTCGGCGGCGCAGAGGGTGCCCCCGTAGTTGCACGCCACCAGCAGGCCCGGGACGCGTGCCAGGACTCTGAGCTCCGCGAACAGCTGCGGCGTGATGCCGTTCTGTGCATCGGATTGAAGGACGGTCCGGAGCAGGCCAAGCGGGAGCGACTTCATCAGCAGCGCTGAATCGGCAACTGATTGATTCAAATGCGTAGGCATGGTGGACCCTTCCGAAGCGGATAGCTACAGTCTCCGCCCGGACGGTTTCGCTTGACTACCTAGTAGATTGCAAATGCGTAAAGCTTTTCCTTGGATTTATGCGGGAACCAGGCCCGCTACTTCCGCCACAAGCTCCACGGACCGCAGCCTTTCCTCAGTGCCATTGCTCTGGTGGGCCACGATCAGCTCGTCTGCGTCCGCGTGCTGTGCGAACTCGTCCAGGTAATCGCGCACCACGTCCTTGGTGCCCACGGCCGAGAACTTCATCATTTGGGCGATGTGCTGGCCCTGCGGAGAGTCGAGGACCATGTCCGCCTCGTCATCGGTGAACTGGCGTCCGCCGCCGAAGAACAGCGAGACGCGGGCGCGCTTCACTGCGAGGTGGATGGCCTGTGCCTCGGCATTGGTGTCCGCAGCTGTGACGTTCACGCCGGCAATCACGTAGGGCTCGGACAACTGTTCGGAGGGCTTGAAATCGCGGCGGTAGATAGCCACGGCATCCTGCAGGGCGGCAGGCGCAAAGTGGGACGCAAAGGCGTACGGGAGGCCGAATTGGGCGGCCAACTGTGCCCCAAACAGGGAGGATCCCAGGATGTAGAGCGGAACGTTGGTGCCTTTGCCCGGCGTCGCTTCCACGCCCTGGATGCGGGTGGGCCCGGTGAGGTAGCCCTGCAGTTCAAGGACATCCTGCGGGAACGCATCCGAGGACGTGTGGTCACGGCGCAGCGCGCGCATGGTGTTCTGGTCGCTGCCGGGAGCACGTCCCAGGCCGAGATCGATGCGTCCCGGGTGCAGCGTCTCCAGGGTGCCGAACTGTTCCGCGATGGTTAGCGGGGAGTGGTTGGGCAACATGACGCCGCCGGCGCCGAGCCGGATGGTGTTGGTGTGCGCTGCGACGTGGGCGATCAGCACGCTCGTGGCAGAGGAAGCAATCGCGGACATGTTGTGGTGCTCTGCGTACCAAACACGACGGTAGCCGAGCTCTTCCGCTTTCTGCGCCATGGCCACGCTGCCTGCGAGGCTTTCCGCCGCCGTCTGGCCCTTCCCGATGGTTGCCAGGTCGAGGATGGAAAGAGGAACAGTCACGGGGAGGCCTTTCGGTACGTTTCGCGATGCCCGCGCGTTGGTTGCCGGGCACTCTAGCGACAACGACGGCGGCCCCCGGCTTATTTCTGTGAGTTGCGTCGCGCCGTGGCTGTCTTGGGTTTCAGGGACGGTTTTGTGACACCGTTCGACGCCCGATTAACCGCCGTGACCCCTTGTATCCCAGCGTTTCAGAGCGCTTTGACCGCCTCCCGAGGCCTGCCGGATAGTTGCAGCCACAAGTACGCATCAGACTTCCCGATTCGGGTAAACCAAGGAGAATAAAGTGGCACGTTTTGCAGCCAAATCCGGCGTGACCGCGGCTCTGGCCGCCACCGCCCTGCTGGGGCTCGCGGCCTGCTCGGACCCGGGCGCGACGGCGGCGACGGCGCCGTCGGCATCAAGCTCATCCACCAGCACCACCAAGGAATTCAACCTGACGCCTCAGCAGGACCGCGTCAAGGTGACGGTGGATTCGGCTGCAGCCGCCAAGGTTCCGGACGCCATCAAGGCCGATGGCAAGCTGACGGTAGTGACCACCGGCGGCACTCCGCCGCTGAGTACCTTCGCTACCGACAACAAGACGCTGATCGGCAGCGAAGTGGACATTGCCTACGCCGTGGGTGAGACGCTGGGGCTCGACGTCGAGGTCCTTCCCGTCGCGTGGGCCGACTGGCCCCTCGGCGTTGAATCGGGCAAGTACGAGGCCGTCCTCTCCAATGTGACCGTTACCGAAGCCCGCAAGGAAAAGTTCGACTTTGCCACCTACCGCAACGACCTCCTGGGCTTCTACGCCAAGTCAGACTCCGACATCAGCACCATCAAGGAAGCCAAGGACGTCGCTGGTAAGCGCATCATCGTCGGTTCGGGCACCAACCAGGAAGCCATCCTGGTTCGCTGGGACGAAGAGAACAAGAAGAACGGCCTGAAGCCGGTTGAATTCCAGTACTACGACGACGACTCCGCCTCCCAGCTCGCCCTCCAGTCGGGCCGCGCCGACCTGACGTTCGGGCCCAACGCGTCCGCAGCCTACAAGGCCGCGAAGGATGGAAAGACCAAGGAAGTGGGCACGCTGGAAGGCGGCTGGCCGCTGAAGGCTGAGATCGCCTTCACCACCAAGAAGGACAACGGCTTGGCAGTGGCAGCCCAGGCCGCGCTGAACACCCTCATCAAAGATGGCAATTACGCCAAGATCCTGGACCGCTGGGGACTGTCCTCCGAGGCCATCCCGACGTCCGAACTGAACCCGGCAGGCCTGCCCAAGAAGTAGGAACCGCTGTGGCAGGGCAGACCTGCCGACGCCGAATCCCCGCCGGACACCAGCCGGCGGGGATTCTTGCGCACGCTGCCCCAACCAGGGTGGGGTTAGAAGTGCGCGGGGTCGGTGTTCGCGCCGCAGAGAATGACCGCCACCGTTTCGCCGTCGTGGGGTTTGTACGCACCCGAGAGCAGCGCCGCGTAGGCTGCCGCAGCTCCATGCTCCACCACGATGCGGTGCTTCTCCCACAGTGTGCGCCGGGCTTCGACAATGTCCTCGTCACTGACAAGGACGCTCTGCACACCCGTTCGGCGGGCAACGCCGAAGCCGATCTCGCCAATCCGCCGGGCGCCCAGGGAATCAGCGGCTATCCCGGAGACGGCCACATCCACGGGCCCCCCGTGGGCCAGCGCGGTATGCAAAGTGGGGACAGTCTCAGGTTCAACGCCCACTACGTGCGCCCGCCCTTCGGTGGCTGCCGCGATGCCGCCCATCAGCCCACCGCCGCCAACTGCAACAAGGATGGTCTCGACGTCGGGTAGTTCGTCCAACAACTCAAGCCCCACGCCACCGGCACCGGCCACGATCTCCGGCTGGTCGTAGGCATGGCAGTAGACAGCGCCCTTCTCCTCGGCGAAGCGGATGGCGGCGGCGTAGGCCTCGGCGTATTCGGCGCCCCCTTGGACCACCTTGGCGCCAATAGCGTAGAGCTTATGGACCTTGTTGGCCGGCGCCGACTCAGGAACGAACACGGTGGCCGGAACACCAAGCTTGGCGGCGGCGTACGCGTTGGCCAAGCCCGCATTTCCACCGGAGGCCACCACGATCCCGACCCCCGGGTCCAGCTCGCCGTTCTCCTTTGCCGTGAGAAGGCGGTTGAACGCACCCCGGGCCTTGAACGAACCCGTGTGCTGCATGTACTCGCACTTGAACCACAGGTGATAGGGCTCCAGGTTGCCGCTCTCCGCCAAGGGCGTGTGGCGGACCCAGCCTGATGTCCGTGAGTATGCGGCTTCTACTTCTTCGCGTGTGACCATCGTGGCGGCACCTTTCGTCCGTTTCATCCTATGGTTCCAAAGCCAGGCGGGCGGAATAGGCTTGTTCCCATGCCCGACTTCATCCTCCGCCCCTCCATTGCCACCGATGCTGCGTGGATCGCCGAACTCCGTGCCGTGGTGATGCGCCCGGACCTGGAACGGCTGGAGCGCTACGACCCCGTTCGTGTCCGCGAGCGCTTCCTGAACGGCTTCCAGCCGGAACACACGTATGTGATCCACAGCGACGGCGTGGATGCGGGAGTGATTGCTGTCCGGCCCGAGCCCGATGCCAGGTGGATTGAACACTTCTACGTGGCCCCAGCGCATCAGGGCAAGGGACTCGGTGGGGCGGTGCTCCGCCACGTCATGGAAGCTTCCGTCGACGAACGGCCCTTCCGGCTGAATGTGCTGCAGGGCAGCGCTGCCCGGAACCTCTACGAGCGGCACGGCTTCGTGCTGGAATCCGAGGACCCGATCGACGTCTTCATGGTGGCTCCCGGGCGCCTCTGACCACAGCGCCCGAAGTACGGTAACCTCGGCACAAACCTAAGCATTTACGAGCCGGCTTCTGGGGGAACAATGGGGATTTTTCGTGCGCGGACTTTGACTGCTGCAACCGCCGCTGCCGTGGCTATGGCAGCCACCTTGGTGGGTATCCAGCCCGCCACGGCGGACACCCAGCCGACGCCCATTATCGACGGCGTCCCGTACGTGGGTGCGGAGCTTCGCCGGCAGTACGACTACAGCTATTGGGGTTGCAGGAACCCGGACGGCACCTCGGATGGCATTACCTTGGAATGGCTCCGCGACGGCGAGCCGCTCCCGGAGGAGCGGCAGGGAGAAACGTTGCGCATCCTGCCCGAAGACCAGGGCAGCCGCTTGTCCATGCGTGTCCATCCCCTCACTCCCGGTAACCAGGGCTGCCCCACAGGCACGCAACTGAGTGCAGAAACGCAGCCCATCAAGGCTTCCAGCAGGGCGATGGGTTGGACCGCGCGGGGCAACTTCGAGCCCCTGGCCCGCACCCACGACGGCAGGCTCATCTTGTACCCGCGGACGTACATCTACTACAAGGGGGCCTGCGAGGGGCCCTGCCCTGCGTACTGGGGCTCATGGGACGAACCCCGGCAGGTAGGCCAGGGGTGGAACGTCTTTGACATCGTGTTCTCTCCCGGCGACTTTGACGGCGATGGCTATAACGATCTTCTGGCCAGGGACGCTGCCGGGAAACTCTTCCTCTACCCCGGGGACGGCGAGGGCGGCTGGTTCGATCGGGAGCAGGTGGGCCAGGGATGGAACATTTTCAACACCATCGTGGGCCCGGGCGACTTCAATGGCGACGGCACCAACGATGTGCTCGCACGCGACGCCGCAGGTGGTCTTTTCCTCTACCCGGGTGATGGCGAGGGCGGCTGGCTCGATCCGGAGCAGGTGGGATGGGGTTGGCAGGTCATGAACAAGATCATCACCGGTGGCGATATGAACGCGGACGGCGCCGTCGACGTTTTTGGGCGCGACCGGGAGGGCTATCTGCGCCTGTACCCATCTGACGGCGAGGGCGGCTGGGAAGAACCGAGGTACCTCGGCACCGGGTGGCAGACCTTCTCCGAGGTGGCCGGACTTGGCAGCTCCGGCCACTCGAAATACAACGAGCTCTTCGCCGTCGACGCCAACGGCGACCTCATCACCTACACCACTGGTGCTTCAACTACAGGAATGTACGGCCCGTACGGTCCCATCGGCCGCGGCTGGAACGTGTTCAAGGAACTGCTCTAGTGGTCTGTTAGAGGGGCTGCCCCCACACAGCCAGCTGGAGCTTTACCGTCGAACGGGCATCATCCCCGCCCTCCGATGCCGAATTCTGCTGGATCATTGCCAGAAGCAGGCGGAACGGCCCCCGCTTTTTCGGGGTTTTTCGCCAGCGCCAACGGAATGATCCAGCAGAATCTGCACGCTTCATCATCAGGCCCGGACTGCCTCGTCTGAACGCACCGGCGTTTCCAGGCCCAGGTTTTCGCGGAGCGTGGTGCCCCGGTACTCCGTGGGGTACACGCCGCGGTCCTGGAGTTCGGGCACAAGGTGGTTCACGATCTCGTCCAGGCCGGTGGGGATGAGCCATGGCGAAATGTTGAAGCCATCCACGGCGCCAACCCGGGCGTATTCGGCGAGGTGATCGGCGACGGCGGTGTAGGAACCAGTGAAGGTGGCATCGATGCGTGCCGTCTTTGAGGTGACGAACTGGCGGATGGTGAGGCCCTTGTCCTTGGCCTCGGCCCTCCACTGATCCGCAAGCTGGCGGGCCTTGGCACCGTGGAAGCCGCTGCCACGGGTCTCCGAGGTTTCCTCCACCACGGGATCGATCTCCGGGAGGGGGCCGTCGGGGTCGTAGGACGAAAGCTCCCTGCCCCAGAACTGTTCCAGGTACGCGATGGCCTGCTGCGGGCCAATCTGCAGGCTGCGGACCCAGGCTTTCTTCTCCTGCGCTTCCTGGTCAGTGGCGGCGAGGATGAACTCGCTGGCCGGCATGATCTGCACGGCGTTGGCACCGCGCCCTGCTGCCACGGACCGGGCCACGATGTCGCGGCGGAACTCCACAGCGTCGTCGAACTTGGGGTGGGCAGAGAAGATCACGTCAGCCTGGCGGGCAGCGAAGTCGCGGCCCTCGGGTGAGTCACCGGCCTGGAACAGCACGGGCCGGTACTGGGCACTGCGGGGCAAGCGCGGGGTGACATCCACGGTGTAGTGCTGGCCTTCGTGCAGCACTCGCCGAGCCGGGCCGGAGGAGGTCTCCCAGGAGTCCCAGATACGCTTGGCAGTCTCAACGAAAGCCTCTGCGTGCTTGTACCGATCGGCGTGGTCGAGATACCCGCCGCGGCGGAAGTTGGCGCCGGTCCAGGCGTTGTCCGTGGTCACCACATTCCAGGCCGCGCGTCCGCCGGAGATCAGGTCCAACGATGACAAGCGGTGTGCCAGGTCCGCGGGGTCGTTGTACGTGGTGTTCTGAGTGGCCACCAAGCCAATGTTCGTGGTGACAGCTGCCAGTGCGGCGAGCATGGTCTGGGCGTCGGGCCTGCCCACCACATCCAGGGCGTGGGGACGCCCGAGGTGTTCGCGGAGGCGTAGTCCTTCGCCCAGGAAGAAGGCGGCGAACTTGCCGCGCTCTGCGGTCTGGACGATGTGGCGGAACGACTCGAAGTCCGTCTGCGAGCCAGCCTCGGCTGCCTTCCAGATGGTGCCGGAATTGACGCCCTGGAAGAAGATGCCGAACTGGATCTGGCCGCTCGGCTGGAAAATAGCACGGTTGTGCTGTGTCATGGTGATCCTTACTTTCCGGCGGCGGCAATAGCCGCGGCAGACGTCGAATAGCGGTTCTCCGCCGGTCCCAGTCCCAGCACATCGCGGAACGTGCCGTCCTGGATGGGCGGCCGCAGTGAACCTCGGCGGCGCAGTTCCGGAAGAACACGCCGTGACAGTTCTTCGAGTTCCACGTCCAGAACGGCCGGGTGGAGGCGGACTCCGTCGGCTTCTCGAAGAAGTGAGTCGAGAAGCTCGGCGAGACCGGCTGCCGAGCCAACAAAGCCCGCCCGGTCGCCCTGAGCGGCTACCGAACGAGAGGCTGCAGCCTGCCCGCGCGCGTCCAGGACGACGTCGAGCTCCGCCACAATCGCGACGCCGGCACCGAGGCGGGCCCGAACGTCGCGAACCTCGCCTGCGAGCAGCTCCGCAGTGGGGGCGGTGACGAGCACTGCGTCCACGGCGTCAGCGGGCACCAGGCCCTCGCCTACCAGTGACGCAGCGGCGAGCACCGGAAGCTGGCCCTGAAGCGGCCTCGGGATGATGGACGGGCCCTTCACGGAATAGGCGGCGCCGTGGAAGTCCTCCGGGGTTTCGAAGTCCACGTAGTGCAGCTTGTCCACGTCGATGTAGCGGCCGGTAGCAACATCGCGGATCACGGCGTCGTCCTCCCAGGAGTCCCACAATCGGCGGCCGACCTCGATGGACGCAGCGGCTTCCTGGGCCAGGGCGTCGCCTTCAACGTAAGAACGTCCGACGGCGGCAGCGGCCTCGGGCGCTTCGACTGCGGTGGCGATCCACCCGGCACGGCCACCGGATACGTAGTCCAAGCTGGCGAGCTGCGTGGAGATGTGGAACGGCTCCGTATAGACGGTGTCCACTTCCGGAACCACGGCGATGGTGCGCGTTACGGGACCGGCAAACGCTGCCCGCTGCAGGGCGTTGGCCCGCCCGGCTTCCGGGGCGTCCTTGAAGGTTGCCACGTGGAAGCCGGCGGATTCGGCGGCGAGGACGGTGCGGGCAAGGTTCTCATACCCGGCGCCATCGAGTTCAATGGCCAGGAATCCGGCCTTCTCAGCATTGCTCACTTCTGGTCCTGACGTTCGTAGGGGATCTTTCGCCGGCTTCGACGGCCACCGGAAGGCGGTTTTCGGCGGGCGGCAGCGGGCAGGTGGCAAGGTCGGTGTAGGCGCACGGCAGGTTCACGGCCCGATTGAAGTCGAGCTGCACCGTGCCGTCGGCGGCGGGGACCACGGACAGCGAACGGTTGGCCGCGTAGGTGGTCTTGCCGGAGGTCTGGTCGGTGAACAGCACGGACAGTGAACCGGGAGCGTGGCCGTTGAAGGCCGTCAGCGCGAGCTCCTCGCCGGCCAGCTTGAAGCGAATCTCGCCCGGAGCTTCGTACACGTGCTGGATACCTTCGACGGCGGCACCCACCGTAGTGGGTCGCGGAGCCTCGAAGGGCACAAAGGTTCCGGCAACGGCGAATGCCGCGTTCGGGGTGTAGGCGGGGGTCCCCTGATACTCCTGCAAGAGGGCATTCGAAGGGTTGCGCGGCCGAACGATATACTCGCCGCCACGCTTGGCCACCTCGATCACCGCATCGCCCGAGACCAGGTTGATCCCGCCGCGTTCTTCGATCGGCCCAAGCTCAAGAGGAGTGCCGGTGTTCAGTTCCACGCCGTCCTGCTGCAGGCTCTCGCCCGGTTCCAGGACAACCCGTACGACGTCGTCTCCCGCACTCCAGGTGCCGGGCGCACCTTCCAGCCGGGTCGCGTCCCCGGTCAGCCAGTGCAGGTGCGTCACGGCGAGGAAGCCATGCGGGTGGGCACGGTGACGCTCATGGGCGTCGTGCCATTCCTGCCATTCCTCGTCAAAGGCTTCGAGTGCGGATGCGGCGTGCGTAGCGCTATTAGTGTGCGTAGACATTGGCGGTATCGCTCCTGTTGAAGGCGTGGTCTGCGGTGACGGTTGCTGCGGCGTCGGCTTCGGTGGCCCCGGCAAACTCCGGCCGGCCACCGAAGGGGTCTTCGGTTTCCCACAAGGTGCTCGGCGCAGAAGCTCGGACGGCCGGAATGACTTCCAGCGCGAAGCGTTCCAGGATCTCGAGCTGCTGTTCAAAGGGCAGCGTGGTGGGCAGGGAGATCGACTGGAGATCGTGGTTGTACAGCGTGTGGTAGCTGAGGATCTTGTCGATGACCTGCTCGGGGCTGCCCACCAGGGCCGGGCCTTCTGCCACGGCGTGCTGGATATCGCGGAACGGCGAGTTGTTGCCGGGGACGTTACGGCTGGCGGTAAGTGCCTCATAGACCGGGCCGTACTGGCGGATGGCTTCCTGCGTGGTGTCCGCGATGAACACCCCGCCGGCGCCGCTGCCCGAGCCGAGGTACTGGTGCCGAGGATCGTGCCCGTGGCGCTCGTACTCTTCGCGGTAATGGTCGATCAGGACCTTGTAGTTCCCGCGCGGCTGGATGGCGTTGGCCGTGAACAGCGGATCACCCCATTTGGCGGCGAGCGCAGCGGACGTCAGCGTTGTAGCCGAGCCGTGCCAAATCCGGGGTGACCCCGCGAACGGGCGGGGCGTCGTCGTCGTTGGTTCGGTGAGCGCGGGCCTGAAGCGACCCGACCATGTGACGCTTTCCTTACGCCACAGCGTGCGAAGCAGCGCATATTTCTCGGCGAGCAGATCCCATTGCTCGTCCAGGGACAGGCCAAAAAGCGGATATTGCAGCACCTCGTTGCCCTTGCCGATCACCAGTTCCAGGCGGCCTCGACTCAGTTGGTCGATGGTGGCGTAGTCCTCGGCCACGCGCACAGGGTCCAGAACGGAGAGCACGGTGACACCGGTCTGGAGGCGGATGCGGCCGGTGACGGCGGCAATTGCGGCGAGGACCGTCGTCGGGGATGACGAGACGAATTCGCCGGCGTGACGCTCCCCCACGGAGAAGCTGTCGAAGCCCAGTTCCTCCGCGCGGCGAGCCGTTTCCACCACCTGGTTGAGCCGGTCGGCGGTGGAGACGATCTCCCCCGTCACCGGGTTCTTCACGTGCGGGATGATGTCAAGGACTTGGAACTTCACTTGCCTGCTCCGAAAGTAGCTTCGGTGACAGTCTTGGATTCCGGCACGGCTTCTTCCGACAGGCCCCAGCGTTCCAGGACCTTGCCGTAGGAACCGTCCTTGATGGTGGAGTTCAGGGCTTCGGTGATGGCCGGGGCCAGGCCGTTGCCCTTGAGGGTGGTGGCTGCCACCAGCGTCTCGGCGGGCCAGCCTGCGTTGACCTTGCCCACTACCTTCAGGTCGTCGCGGGTGTTCTCGCGATACGTCACGGACGGGTACGGAGCCAGGTTCAAGTCGGTGCGGCCTGAGGAGAGTGCCAGGATGGTGTCGGCATCGGACGAGTAGTACTGCAGGACCGCTGGCGCCTTGCCCTTGGCCTCGAGTTCCTTGTTCCAGGCCAACAGGATCTTCTCCTGGTTGGTGCCGGAGCCCACGGAAATCTTCAGGCCGGAAATGTCGTCCGAGCCTTTGATGTCATAACTGGAACTCTTCTTGGCCTCGAAACCCATGTACGCGGCTCGGTAGGTGGAGAAGTCGAAGAGCTTAACGCGGGCGGCGTTGATGCCCACATTGGAGAAGACGGCCTCGAAGTCGCCGGACTGGGTCTTGAGTGGCCAGTTCTCCCACGATGTCACCTGCAGGTCCAGTTCCAGGCCGAGCTTGTCGGCCACGAGCTGGGCGATGTCCACCTCCACGCCGATGGGAGTCTTGTCGTCCGTGGCGTGGAAGGACAGCGGAATCGAGCCGGCCGTGGTGGCGACGGTCAGTTTCCCGTCCTTGGCGATGGCCGCGGGAACGGCCCCTGCTGCGGCAGCGTCCTTCTCTCCACGGATCCGGTTCTGGTCAACGGAGGTGTTGTAGACGATGCCGTTCTTGGCAGCTTCCGACTCCGGCTTGGCAGCCGACGCCCCGGGATCGGAGCACCCGGCCAGCGCAGGAAGTACGACGGCGGGCAGTACAGCGAATGCCAGGAGCCTGCTTTTGATTGAGCGCGGTTTTGTTTCATGAGCGGCGAAGCCGTGGGCAGTGCGAAGCATGGAGGGTGTCCTAGATGTTGAAAGCTGGTTCGATGACTTTGGAGAAGAAGCTGCGGGTACGTTCTTCGCGGGGGTTGGCGAAGATGTCCTGCGGTGTGCCGGCTTCGACGATCTGTCCCTGGTCCATGAAAACCACGGTGTCCGCGACGTCCCGGGCAAAGCCCATCTCGTGGGTCACGATGATCAGCGTTGTGCCGGACTTGGCGAGTTCCCGGATGACGTCCAGTACCTCGTTGACGAGTTCAGGGTCCAGCGCGGAGGTGGGCTCGTCGAAGAGCAGGATCTTGGGATCGAGCGCCAGGGCACGGGCAATCGCGACGCGCTGCTGCTGGCCGCCGGAGAGCTGGCGCGGGTAGGCGTCGGCCCGGTCCTTCAGGCCCACGCGGTCCAGGA
Organism: Paenarthrobacter sp. FR1; assembly: GCF_051106045.1. NCBI lineage: Bacteria > Bacillati > Actinomycetota > Actinomycetes > Micrococcales > Micrococcaceae > Paenarthrobacter > Paenarthrobacter sp. FR1. The sequence goes on from NZ_JBPFSF010000008.1 coordinate 212,706, forward strand.
GTTCCAAGCCACGCTTCCGGGCCTCGGCCTTGGAGCGCTTCTGCGCCACGATCGGCGCCTCGATGACGTTCTCCAGCGCCGTAAGGTGCGGGAACAGGTTGAAGCTCTGGAACACCATGCCAATGTGGGTGCGCTGCTTGAGGATGTCCTTCTCACGCAGTTCGTGGAGCTTGTTGCCGCGGACCTCATACCCCACCAGTTCGCCGTCGATGGTGATGTAGCCGCCATCCACCTTTTCCAAGTGGTTGATGGTCCGGAGCAGGGTGGACTTGCCGGAGCCGGACGGACCGACGATCACAGCGACGCCACCCGGCGGAACGGACAAGGAAACACCCTTGAGGACCTCGGTGACGCCGAACGATTTGCGGACGTTGGCGATGTCCACCTGGCCACGGGTGGCTTGCTGGTCAGCAGAGGCGGGCCGGGCCGTCGTCGTGCCCGCTGATGCGGCAGCCGAAGTTTCAGCCTGAGTCTGGTGTGCGGCCTGTGCCGTGGTGGTGGATTCCTTGCGTGCAGCGATGATGCTCATCGGGCGTCCTTCGTGGGAGAGGCGGCAACGTGGGTGGCAAAGAACTTCCGGGCCTTCTGCAGGGGCGTGAGCGGCAGGGTCCGGAGGGCGCCCTTGGAGAAGTGGCGCTCAATGTAGTACTGGAAGACGCTCAGCACCGAGGTGATCACCACGTACCAGAGCGTGGCGACGAGCAGCAGCGGCAGCACCTGCTGGGTCCGGTTGTAAATGACCTGGACCGTGTAGAAGAGCTCGGAGTAGGCCAACACGTAAACAATGGAGGTGCCCTTGACCAGCCCGATGATCTCGTTGAACGCGTTGGGCAAAATGGCGCGCATGGCTTGCGGCAGCACGATCCTGGTGGAGCGCTTCCACGCCGGGATGCCCAAAGCCGACGCAGCCTCAAGCTGGCCTTGGTCCACGGAGAGGATGCCGCCGCGGATGATCTCCGCCGAGTAGGCAGCCTGGTTAAGCGTGAGGCCCAGGACAGCTGCGGCGAATTGGCTGATGAGCGTGGTGGTTTGGGCTTCGAAGAAACGGACGTCCGTGAAGGGGATGCCCAAGCTGATCTTCTCGTAGAGGTAGCCCAGGTTGTACCAAAGCAGGAGCTGGACCAGCAGCGGCGTCGAACGGAAAATCCAGGAGAACGTCCAGGACACCGAAACCAGCAGCGGTGAGGCCGACAAGCGCATGAGGGCGAGGATGAAGCCAAGCACGAAGCCCAGCACACCGGAAATGGCTGTGAGCTTCAGGGTCTCGATGAGTCCGTTGACCACCGACTGGGCCGTGAACCACTCGGCCACCACTCCCCACTCCCAGCGGGGGTTGGTGACCAGCGACCAGGCGATGGCAGCGACACCGGCGGCAACCAGCACGGTGCCCACCCATCGCCACGGATGGCGGGCAGGGACAAGCTTGTACTCGGAGTAGTCCGGGGTGGGCGGTGCAGTGTCCGCCGTGGCAGGCGGTGCGATTGCACTCATGCGCCACCTCATTTCAGATCGGTTGTTGTCTATCGGATGGCTGCCAATCTAGGGCGGCGCCAAACCCTGCAGCAAGGCGGGAATTTGCACTTCTTCACTGGACTTCGCGCGGCTTCTTCGGGGTTCTCACGGCGTCACAATCGCTGACACCGGCCGTCTTATGCGTCGTGGTTTTGCGTGCGTTGACGTTGCGTGACGTGCAGTGAACGGCGGTTACCCGCTGCTCGACCGGCGTCCCCCAAGCTCCCTAGATTGGGCTGCACCACCCACTGTTTTTCAGGAGATCCCATGCCGTCACGAGTTCCCGCCATCGCCTTCATCGGCGGCGGCCCGCGCACGGCCGGCGTCCTCGAACGATTGGCCGCCAACCGGCCCGCGCTGTTCGAGGGCCCCCTGCACCTCCACGTCATCGAACCCCACGAACCCGGTTCCGGGAGGATCTGGCGTTACGACCAGGATCCCGGCCTGCTCCTGAACTCCACCGCCGCGGACGTCACCATGTTCACTGACGCTTCTGTTGCCTGCGATGGACCGTCCCTTGACGGCCCCGGCCTGTCCAGCTGGGCCGCGGGTGTGCTGGATGGCACCATCCGGGACGTTCCTGCGCTGGAGCCGCACCTGCTTGAACAGCTCCGCTCCCTGACGCCAGCGTCCTTTCCCACCCGGCAGCTGCAGAGCAAATACCTTGAGTGGTTCTTCCGCCGGGCTGTCGCCAGTCTCGGCCCCGACGTGACAGTGACCGTCCACCGGGACACGGCCACCGCCGTCGCGCCCGCAGCGGCTACGAACCCCGACGCCGGTGCGCACCGCGTGCGGCTGGCTTCCGGCGCGGAGGTGACGGCCGACGTCGTGGTTTACGCGTTGGGCCACACCGACTCCGCCCTTGACGACGAGTCAGCCCGGATCAGCGAGTTCGCTGCCCGGCACGGCGGGTTCCATGCGCCGCCGTCGTACACCACGGACGTGGACTACAGCGGGGTCAAGGCCGGGCAGGACGTGATCGTGGCCGGCATGGGTTTGGCGTTCGTGGACCTGCTGGTGCTGTTGTTCGAGGGCCGGGGTGGCCGCTTTGAAGAAAGGCCCGACGGCGAACTGGACTATGTGCCCTCCGGCGCCGAGCCGCGCGTCTGGGCCGGGTCACGGCGCGGAGTGCCGTACCACTCCAAGATCTCCTCCACCCTGCGCGGGGAGCCGATTGCGCGGCCGCGATACTTCACCGCTGATGCCATCGACGCGCTGCTTGCGGAGCACCACGAGCTCGATTTCCGCACGCAGTTGTGGCCGCTGATTGCCAAGGACGCCGGCTACGCGTACTACCGTGAGCTGTTCACCGGTTACCCGGAGCGGGTCCTGGGGACGTGGACCAGCTTCGAGTCGCGGTTCGACGCCGTCGACTGGTACAGCGCCGCCCGGGAGGAACTGGTGAACTTCTCCGTGCCGGACCCCGCGTTGCGGCTCGATCTTGAGAAGCTTGACCACCCGCTCAGCGGCTGCGCTTTCGCCGACCATGACGCCGTGCAGCGCTCCGTAGCTGCCTACATCCAGAACGACCTCAACCTCCGCACCAGCCCCGACCATTCGGAAACCCTGGCCCTGTTCACCGCATTGCTGTTCGTGTACATGGACCTCGGCAGGCTGGTCCCCCAGGAACGGCTCAATGCCCGCTCCCAGCAGGCCATCCACGGCTGGTGGCACGGATTCTTCAGCTTTGTGGACTCCGGTCCGCCGTCGCACCGCCTCCGCGAGATGCTTGCCCTGCACCGTGCCGGACTCCTGAAATTCCTGGGGCCGGGCATGTGGGTTCGTACGGACGAGTCCGTTGGACGGTTCGTGGCCGGGTCTTTCCAGTCGCCCGTTGTGGTGGATGCGTCGGCCTACATTGAGGCGCGGTTGCCGTCTGCATCCGTGGAACGCTCAGCGAATCCCGCCTTGGCAAACCTGCACGACGCCGGATGGGGCACCGAACAGAGGCTGCTCACCTCTGAGGGCGCCCACTCCACCGGCAAACTCCTGGTCTCCGGGAATCACCAGGTCCTGTCCCCTGTTGGTACACCACAGAATGGTTTATTTGCTGTGGGCCCATGGACCTCCGGTTGGGGCGCGGGAGCGTTCGCCCGTCCCAACACCAACGCCGCCCCCTTCAGGGAGAACGACGCCTTGGCGCGCCGGCTCCTGACCACCGTTGCTGCCACGCTGGAGGGGGCCGGCATGAGTGCCTCAGCCTCAGTACCAGCGCCCCTTCCCAACCAGCCATCCCAACCAGCCATCCCAACCAGGGGACAGCAAACGCCGCACTGGACCGTCATTACACCATCAGCTGACCCCTCCTTGGGTTCCACCTACGAAAGGCCTGACATGACCACCACCCCCACCCTGCCGACGTCGGGCCTTACCGTCCTCAGCCTTCCCATGCGCGATCCCCGCGTTCGCCCGCTCCTGGACGAGCTCGCCGTCGAATACGAGACCCGCTACGGCAACCTGTTCGGCACAGGCGGCGCAGCGGAAGAATTGAGCCGCTACCCGGCCGAGGAATTCGAAGCTCCGCACGGAGCGCTGATCATCATCCAGGAAAACGGCGAGTCTGTGGCCGGCGGCGCCTTCCGCCGCTACGACGAGCACACGGCCGAACTCAAGCGGATCTGGACCCATTCAGCACACCGTCGCCGCGGCCTGGCCCGCCTGGTTCTGACTGAACTGGAGAATGAAGCCCGTCGCCGCGGGTACCGGAAGCTGTACCTGACCACCGGCCCGCGCCAACCCGAGGCCAAGAATCTGTACCTTGCCACTGGCTACCGGGCGCTGTTCGACCTCGCCGCTGACCCCGAAGAAATCAAGCATTTGGCCTTCAGCAAGGATCTTGCCTTGCAGAGCTAAGCTATCCGCATGGCCAACGAACCCAACGCAACAACTGCCGAAAAACTCGCCACCATCCAGCAGGGGTACACCTTGGAAGGTGCCACCATTGAACTCGGCGCCGCAATCGTTGACGGCGAGATCCATAAGGAAGCGCAGGTCCGCCTGCCCCTCGCCATGATGAACCGCCACGGCTTGGTGGCCGGCGCCACCGGTACGGGCAAGACGGTCACCCTGCACATGATCGCCGAACAGCTTTCGACGGCGGGCGTTCCGGTTTTCCTCGCAGACATTAAGGGCGATCTGTCCGGGCTGGCGACGCCGGCCACGGGCAGTGAGAAGCTGTTGGCACGTACCGAGGCACTCGGCCAGCAGTGGCAGGCCAAGAACTTCCCGGTGGAGTTCCTTTCGCTGGGCGGAGACGGCCACGGAATTCCTGTCCGCGCCACCATCACTTCGTTCGGGCCCATCCTGCTCTCCCGGATCATGGACCTCAACGACACCCAGGAATCCAGCCTCCAGTTGATCTTCCACTTCGCGGACAAGAACAACCTGGAACTGATCGACCTCAAGGACCTCCGCGCCGTCATCCAGTTCCTCACCTCGGACGAGGGCAAGGCAGAACTGGAGAACCTTGGCGGACTCTCCAAGGCCACGGCCGGTGTGATCCTGCGCGAGCTCGTCACCCTTGAAGCGCAGGGCATGGAGAAGTTCTTCGGCGAACCCGAATTCGATACCGCCGAGCTTCTCCGCACCGCCCCGGACGGCCGCGGCGTGATCAGCTGCCTCGAGCTCCCCACGTTGCAAACCAAGCCGCTCCTGTTCTCCACGTTCCTCATGTGGCTCCTCGCGGACCTTTTTGAGGATCTTCCCGAAGCCGGCGACCTGGACAAGCCCAAGCTGGTCTTCTTCCTGGACGAGGCCCACCTTCTGTTCAACGGCGCCTCCAAGGCCTTCCTGGAAGCCATCACCACCACCGTGCGCCTCATCCGTTCCAAGGGCGTGGGCATCTTCTTCGTCACCCAAACGCCCAAGGATGTTCCTGCCGACGTCCTCGGCCAGCTGGCCAACCGCATCCAGCACGCCCTGCGAGCCTTCACCCCCGAAGACGCCAAAGCACTCAAAGCCACCGTGTCCACGTTCCCCGTGAGCGACTACGACCTGGAAAAAACACTCACCTCCGCGGGCATTGGCGAGGCAGTCATCACCGTCATGAACGAGAAAGGCGCACCCACGCCAGTGGCTTTGACCCGACTCCGGGCTCCGGAGTCCGTCATGGGGCCCAGCACCGACGAACTGGTCACCAGCACGGTGGCTGCGTCCTCGCTGTTGGTGAAATACGGCACGGCAGTGGACAACCTCTCGGCCTACGAGAAACTCAACGGCAACACCGCAGTGCCCACTGGGGACGCTGCGCCGGGGTTGCCGCCGGTACCAGCTTCCTCATCGGGCGCCTCCCAGGCCGACATCGACGCCGAGGCACGCCGCATCGAGGAGGAAATCCTCGGCCGCCCGAGCTCACGGAGTTCGACACCCGAGTCGTACCCGGCGCCCCCGGCCCCCGCCCCTGCTCCGCAACAAGCCCCCCAGCAGGACGGAATGTTCGGGGACATCGCAGGGGCGCTTGGTGGAGCCTTGGGCGGTGGGCTCAAGAGCATGGTCCGTTCCATGGGGACTCAGCTCGGCCGCGATCTCATGCGGGGTGTCTTCGGCACCTCCTCACGGCGTCGCCGCTAGCCCTTCCGGGCTCCCACAACCACGACGACGGGTGGCGGCACCGCGTGCTGCCGCCCGCCGTCGAGCCTTCTCCACACGATGGATATAAGTCAATCGGAGGTCTTCCTGCACAGCGATTGCTGCCGCGGCAGGTAACGTAAAGGGCGTGCAGTTGAGTCAAGCATTCGTCAAGACCGCAGCCGGATGGCTGCTCGGTCTAATGCTTGCTGCCGCCGGGGCCATCGTCTGCATCAACTTGGTGAGCTCGTCCGTTGCCAGTCCCCAGCAGCCCGTCAAGGAGTATCTGGAAGCCCTGCAGAAGGGCGAAGGCGAGCAGGCACTTGGACTGCTCCGCGCTAAAGTCCCCAGCGCCAACGCCGCCATGCTCGACGGGACGGCCTTGCAAACTGCCGCTTCCAAGATGTCGGACGTCAAGGTGGGCAACCCCGAAGCACGGGGCAACAACCGGATGGCCGTGCCCGTCGACTACACCTTGGACGGCAGCCGACTCCACACCGAGTTCCTGATGGAACGGACCGGGACACAGTGGCTGTTCTTCGGGAAGTGGGCGTTCGTGCCCACCACGCTGCCCACCATTGACGTCACCGTGGTCAACTCCAGCGAGGCCACGCTCAACGGTGTGCCCGTAAACATGCCCAATGGCCGCAACACTTTCGCCGTGTTCTTCCCCGGCAAGTACGAGGCAAGCCTGAACGGCACCTACTTCGAAGCCCCCGCTGCGTCGGCCCTGGTGACCACCCGCGATGGCGGCTTGGCGCCCCTGAACCTGCAGACCCGCTCCACGAAGGCCCTGAACGAGGCCGTCGCCGGGAAGGTCCGCGAGTTCCTGGACACCTGCGCCGCCCAAGCAACAGAGCAACAGCGCCTCCAGCCCGACTGCCCGTTCTACCACGCCAGTAACGCGCGCGTCGTGGACGGAACCATCAAATGGGAAATCACGGATTACCCCAAAATCACCATCGAGCCCTTCGGCGGCAAATGGGTGGTGGCGCCTTTGAACGGCAAGGCCAAGCTGACCGCCAGGGAGATCGATCTGTTCACCGGCTTCGGCAAGGACCTCAACGTGGAGCACGATTTCAGCTTCACCACACAACTGGACACCAGCAAAGACACCGTGACGGTCACCCCGCTGCTGACGTTCTAGTCGTCGTGCCGCCCACGTTTGACGGGGCACCATTCCTGACCAGGGTATTCCTGACAAGACCGTTCCTGACAAGACCGACAGCATGAGAATGGCCCGGGCTATCCCCTGAGGGGCAACCCGGGCCATGTCAATCAATAAGGCTTAGTCCATGCCGCGCAGGTCCAGCACCAGCTCGGATTCACCGTCTGCCTGCAGGATCACAGGGATGCCCCAGTCCTGCTGGTAGAGGTGGCAGGCTGCGTGGTCCGGGATTTCGCCGTCTTCAGTCTCGGGTCCGTCACAGGCAGCAGCCCGGGCAGTGATGTGCAGGATGCCCTCCGGAACATCGGCGGACAACTCAAGGGTGCGCAACAGTCCCACAGACGTCCCGCCTCCAGAGACCAGCAGTTCAGGCGGCGTGGAGGAAATCTTCAACTGCGTCGGGTCACCCCAGCGGTCATCCAGCTTCTGTCCAGTGGGAGCCTTGAACCGGACTGCGAGCTCCAGGTTTCCTGGCGTGACCGGGCTCTTTGGCCGGTGCGTCTGCGACGCACCCTCATCCACCTGCTGGGCTTCCTTGGGAATCGGCACCAGGACAAGCTGGTGCTTGTTGGACTCCACCACGATCAGCAGCGGATCGCTGCCTTCCACCTGAACCACCACCACGTCACTGGGCTCAGCGAGGCCCCTGGCCAACGTGGAAACAGACTTGGTAGCGGGGTCGTACCGGCGCACGGCACCGTTATAGGTGTCGGCGATGGCTACGGAGTTGTCCGGCAGTACGGTGACCCCCAGGGGGTGCTGGAGTCGCGCTTCACCGGCTGCACCGTCACGGAACCCGAAATCGAACAGGCCCTTGCCTACTGCGGTCTCCACGGTCACGCCCGAATCGCTGACAACCAAGCGACGCAATGACGACGTTTCCGAGTCAGCCACCCAGATGTTGTCTTCGCCGTCGATCGCCAGGCCTGACGACTGGGCGAACCAGGCTTCCTCGGCCTTGCCATCCAGCAGGCCCTCAAGCCCGGAGCCGGCAAGGATGGAAACCTCGTTGGCCAAGGGGTCGAAAGCGAAGATCTGGTGCGTTCCGGCCATCGCGATGACAACGCGCTGCAACTTTTCGCTCCACACCACATCCCATGGCGAGGACAGGGAAACCTCGGTACCGAGACCCAGCGCCCCAACATCGATGGCGTCGGCAGCAAAGTCGTCCGGACCGCCGTCGTGGTGTTCAGACCAGGTGCCTGCGCCCGTGTCCGTCACGCGGGCGGGACCAGCGTCGAGCAGTCGCTGCACGCCGTTGCCGGCGAGCGTCTGCACGTAACCCGAGCTCAGCGTGACTCCCCGCAGGCGGTGGTTGACGGTATCGGCGACCACGGCGTCGTAGCCCAGCTTCCAGGCGAGTTCCGACGGCAGCAGGGTCACGCCCTGAGGTTCGTTGAACTGTGCGATCTCCGATTGTCCGTCCAAGTACCCCTTGGTGCCGGAGCCGATGACGCGCTCCACGGTCTCCAAGTCGGGGCGTAGCTCCACCAAGCGGTGGTGGCCGGAGTCCACCACCAGGTAGTTGCCGTTGGCGAGCTGCGTGGCCTTTCCGGGGAAACGCAAAGTGCCCGACGTCGGCACCGGCGCCACGTACGGACCGTTACCGCGGTGGAGGGTCCCCTTGGCTTCGTGCTCAGCCACGAGTTCCTCCAGCAGGACTGCCAGTCCGTCTGCGTGGCCTTCACCGGAAAGGTGGGCCACGATGTAGCCCTCGGGATCCACCACAACCAGGGTTGGCCATGCACGGGCTGTGTAGGCCTTCCACGTGGCGAGCTCGGGATCATCCAGGACCGGGTGGTGGATTTCGTAGCGCTCAACAGCGGATGCCAGTGCCACGGGATCCGCCTCATGCTCGAACTTGGGCGAATGCACGCCGACCGTCACCAGGACGTCCGAGTACTTTTCCTCGAGGGGGCGCAGCTCATCCAGCACGTGCAGGCAGTTGATGCAGCAGAAGGTCCAGAAGTCGAGCAGCACGATCTTTCCGCGCAAGGACTCGAGGTCCAGGGATTTGCCGCCCGTGTTGAGCCAGCCGCGGCCCTCCAGTTCGGAGGCCCGGACCCGGTGTTGGGTACGTACGGTTTCGCTCATCAGCGTCCTTCCAGCTTGGTGTTTCGTTCGTTCTGCCCGGTGGTGCTGTCCGGCTGGACCGCGCCATCTTGCTCCGGTGCGCTGTCGTTGGCGGAGTGTTCGGCCGTGACCGTCCGGGTGGGTTCGGCCGTGGCCGTCCGGGTGGCTTGGGCTGTTCGGCCGGCCATCTTGGCGTCGCGGTCAGCAAGCCGGGCAAACATATCGTTGTAAGCACTGAGATCGGCGTCGTTATTCCTGTCGGCTGCCCGATCCACCCTGCGGGTCTCCCGTTCGTCCGAACGCGACCACATCACGGCCACGCCAATCGCCACCAGCAACGTAGGTACTTCGCCGATGCCCCAGGCCACGGCACCGCCCAATTGCTGGTCTCCGATGGCTGACGGCCCCCAGGCTCGGCCAAGGTTTCCGAAGTAGTCAGCGGCAAGCAACCCGGTGCCGCCCATGATGGCCACTCCGAAGAAGGCGTGGAAGCCCATGGTGGCCAGCAGGAGCAACAAGCGCATCGGGTACGGAGCGCGACGAGGCAGCGGATCGCTGCCGATCATGCTCAGCACGAAGATGTAGCCCGTCAGCAGGAAGTGGAGGTTCATGAGTTCGTGACCCACGTGCTCACGCATCGCCAAGCCGAAGAGATCCGAGTAGTAGAACAGGACAATGGAACCCGCAAAGTTTGCCGCGGCGAACAACGGGTGCGTCACTACCTGCGAGAACTTGGAATGCACGAACAGCAGCAACCACTCCCGCAGGCCGCGCGAACCGTGGGCGCCTTCGCCCCTGGCCGGAAGTGCACGAAGAGCAAGGGTCACCGGGGCGCCGAGGACCAGGAAGATAGGCGCCACCATGGTGAGGGCCATGTGGTCCACCATGTGCGCGGAGAACAGCACCCGTCCGTAGACGGCGGGCGGACCGGAGGTGATGTACGTGAGCACGATCAGGCCGATCAGCCAGTTCACCGTGCGGAACCAGGACCACTTGTCGCCACGCCTGCGTACCTTGACGATGCCGAGGATGTAGGTCACAGCACCGAACAGCGCTACACCCACCCACAGCCAGTCGAAGCGCCATTCCGTGAGCCAGCGCTCGGGGGTGAGTTCAGGCGGCAGTTCGTAGCCGGAGAGAATGAACGACGGCGACGCATCCGGTGCGTAGGTGGTGGGCTGCGGCGGAGCCGATCGCCCCAGCGCAACGGCGAGTCCCGACGTCGCGCCCATCACCAGCAGTTCAACCAAAACCAGCTGCCACAGCACGCGGCGGGCAGACATGGACCCGTTCTTGCCGAGCTGCGGAATGACCCACTGCCGGTGCATGAACCCGATACCACCCAGCACCAGCGTGGCCAGCGATTTCGCAAGGATGAGTTGGCCGTAGGGTGAGCCGAAAAGGTCGGCGGGGTTGGTGACCCTGATGGCTGCGTTGATCACGCCCGAGGCGAAGACCAAGACAAAGGCGAAGCCCGCCAAGGACGAGAAGCGCCTCAGCGTCTGTTCCGTGATGTCCTGGGTTCCCTTGCTCCTGGTCCCTGTGAGAATCCCCGAGAGGACCGCCAGCATGATGATGCCGCCCACCCACGTGGAGACACCCACCAGGTGGAGGCCCAAGGAATTGATGGCACCCTCGTGGTCGCTGGAGCTCGAGGAGTGACCGATGAGGGCAGTGGGAATCAGGCCGATGAGGGCCAGCAGGAGCGTGAACGCGAGCCCGGTCAACGAACGGACCCCGAACAGCGCAGTGGTTACCACGGCCGCGATGATGGTGACGGCGAGCCAAGCCTTGCCTGTCTCGATGTCGGTCATGAAATACACCAGCGAGCGGGTGAACTCGGCATCGCCGGAAAGACTCTGGCCGGCGACGTCTGCGTAGGTGAGGACGAGGACCGCGACGGCGGACAACGTCCATGCCGCGCCGGCGGCAGCGGCTACTGCGAGTGCGCGCGCGAAGGCTGGATGCTCGGGCGCGTCAAGGTCCTTCTCGCGTGATCGCGATCCGCCGAGGTTCTTGGGCAGGATGCCGACGGCGAAGATCAAGCCGCCAACCACCGTGGCCACAGACACGTTGTGGATGGCCTTCGCAAAGGGAAGTCCCCACCGGACCAAGGCGCCGGGGTCGGAAACCTGGCGTGCGGCTGAGGCTCCCGAGAAGATCAGTGCTGCGGCAAGTGCCAGGAACAGTACTGCCAGGCCGGCAAGCTGCCACGGAAGCGAAATGCCCGCGACTGCAGTCCCTCCCCGCGCTCCCGGCTTGGGAGCAGGCGAAGGGGCAGTTGCGGAACTTCTTGCTGATGGCACTTATCCATTGTCCGCTACCTGCCGCCGGGCTGCGAATCGGGAGGGCGCTATGTGCATTAACTCAAAAGCAGAAGGGACGGCAACCAACAGGTTGCCGTCCCTTCCAGGCGTTCGCCGAAGAGAAGTTACTTCTTCTTGGCGACAGCTGCCTTCAGCTTGGAGCCAGCGGTCAGCTTGACGCTGTGGCCGGCTGCGATCTGGATGGTCTCGCCGGTCTGCGGGTTGCGGCCGGTGCGAGCTGCACGGTCGGTGCGCTCAACTGCGAGCCAGCCCGGGATGGTGATCTTTTCGCCAGCGGCGACAGAAGTCTCGAAAACTTCGAACAGTGCATCGAGCACGGAGTTGACTGCTGCCTGGCTGGTGCCAGCCTTGCCTGCTACCTCTGCAACGAGTTCACTACGGTTCTTAGCCATTTACGTCCTCCTGGACTCATACGTTTTTGAGCTTTCAAGCGGAATGCGAGCAAGCCACTGTTCGAAAACTTACCAGCTTGGGCTGGCATGGCCAGCAAATTCCGCGTGTTTCCGCGCCTTTTTGACCAAAATCACCGGATTTTCGGGGTTTTTAGGGCCTCTTTACGCCCTTGGCGTACCCTACGGCGTGGGCTGCTGTTGCCGGTCAGAAAAGAATGCGTTGAAACAAGACGTGATCCTGCCACTCTCCGGCAATCCGCAGGTAGTCCGATGCCAGCCCAATCTTCTCGAAGCCGCACCTCTTCAGCACAGCCTGGGACGCTCCGTTGTGGACCAAGGTGGCGGCCTGGATGCGATGGAGTCCAAGGTCTTCCGCGGCCATCATCACGACGGCGGATACCGCACCTGACGCTGCGCCCCGACCGGTCCACGCCTCATCGATCCAGTAACCGAGGTTGGCATTCAAGAACGGTCCGCGGACGATCCCCGTGAGGGTGATCATGCCGATGATGTCCTTGCCGGTTGCCACCACCCAGGGCAACTCACTGCCTGCTTCTGAGAGCGCAAGTTTGTCCTGAATCACCGACTCTTGTCCGGCTGTGGTGAAGAAAGGCTCGGCGTGTTTAGGCTCCCATGGCGCCAGGTGTTCACGGTTCCGGAGGTAGGCAGCGGCCAGCGCGTCGGCGTCCGAGACTTCCAGCGGACGTATGAGGACCTGTTCGTCCCCCGGTGAAGCGATGGTCAGGGCACGCGTGAGATTCATCCCAACTCTACCGGTGGCTCAGGGTTAGCGGGCCCGGGGTCTGCCTGCTTGTTGTGTGGGTGTTAAAGGTGAAGAGCCCCGACCTGTGGTCGGGGCTCTTCGAATGGTTGTCCGGCGGTGTCCTACTCTCCCACACCCTCCCGGGTGCAGTACCATCGGCGCTGTGGGTCTTAGCTTCCGGGTTCGGAATGGGACCGGGCGTTTCCCCCACGCTATGACCGCCGTAACTCTGT